>NZ_NADT01000027.1:0-15700 GCF_003264205.1 Bacillus sp. SRB_8
AATGGAAGCACTCCACCTATAAATTTTAAAATTGTCATTGCGATTGTCATATTATTTCCTCCTCTTTTGTTGTTGCTAAGATGTGATTTCTCTTTATGCTTTCATTATAGTAAGCGCTTACATTTTTATCAATACATTGTAATATGCAATATTGCATATTACATAAACTGGTTTTATTGCTATAATGGAAAAGGGAAAAGAATGTTTATCATTCTTTTCCCTTTTTGTATTTTCATGCACCTCACATATCTATCGTAAGAGAGTACTTGTATACGATTATTTACTACATTCCTTTTCTTGGTTCTGTTGCAAAGTTTCCGAAGACATAAAGAGATGGGGAATATTGCGGACCAGTTTTATGAAACTATTAATAATTCATGTAATGCGTTATACGTCGAAAAAACGAAGTTTGGTTGAAGACTTCGCTTTTGTTTGTATATGGCATAGACAGTTTCTATACCTTTAATAGTACGTGAGGCATGGCGAAGACTTTGAAAGCCTAAGGAACGGGAAATTCGACGTTTCACATGTCGATGATCTTGCTTGATGATATTATTGAGGTACTTTATTGTACGAGAAAGGTATTTTTGTAAAGACATATCTCCTTATGCGGAAGCTAAAGAAGGAGATATGTCGTCAGAACCGTTGGTTCACCAAAAGTTCGAGCTAGTCTTTTCATAAAAGCATATGCTGCTGGTTTGTCTCGTTTTTGACGAAGTTGAATATCAAGTGTTTATCCCTCTTTATCAATTGCTCGATATAAATAACACCACTTTCCTTTAATTTTGATATAGGTTTCATCCAAACGCCAAGATAACAATGTGTTTTTGTTTTTCTTCTTCCAAATTTGATAGATAAGATTTCGATATTCATGAACCCAGCGCATGATAGTTGTTGGATGAATAGAAATACCACGTTCTTTGAGAATTTCAGACACATCGCGATAGCTTAAAGAAAAACGAAAATAGTGGCCAGCGGCTACCAAGATAATATCTTTCTCGAACTGTTTTCCTTTAAAATATCCCATTTATTAAGCTCCTTGTTTGTTTTTTACAGAGTTTAGCTTACTTTAGAAAACTTTACAACAGAACCCTAATGTTGATATCTGATGAATATTTTTGAAAAGGGAGTGATGTTATAAAGTCACGATAATGTAATTTTTATAAGAATTAAATGAAAGCAACATGAAATTTTAGAACCGACATGAAGTGGAGAGAATAATTATATGTATCCTAAGTTTTTTAACAAAATGGCTTTTTCAAAAAAACATAAAGATTTATTAATTCAATTGTATAATAAAGAAATTACACGAAGTGAATATAATCACTTATTAAACGCTTTATATGAGCCAACACCAAAAGCACCTGACTATAAGACTAAAGATAATACTTTGACTGTTTAACAATTTTAATAACTTTATTAAATGCTTCTAAATCTATTCATGTTATTAGGTTCAATTAGTTTATTTCAATTTACAAAAGAATAATAACACAAAAAATGCATCTGCATAGATACGCTTTTTGTGTATAGCCGACAATAGGACTAATGGTAACTATCTTTAAATGAAGTAAATTCAGATTAGATAATGTTAATAGAAAACAAAGTAGCACCATATAAATTAGTAGACAGTATACACTTTTGTTAATGTCTATCTTTTTCTAAGTAAAAAAATTGGTATGTTCTCATTGACTTATCTATGGGTTCTGGTGCAAAGTTTTTTATACATAGGGGTGCCGCCGCATGCCCATCAACTTAAGATTTTAAAGTAGCCCCTAAACGAAAATTTTATTATTTTACAGTTATTTATGAGAATTCAACTCATTTTTTTCGGTTTGGGGAACAACCCACTTCTTAAGTCGACGGGCATGTATGATGAAGTCTATTATATAAATTGGTCAAAAACTGACCTTCCTCAGTTTCTTTAATTCAATACATATGTTTTTTGTCATGGGAATATATGTATTGAATTTCACTTAGTCTAAGAACATCATAACATTCTAAATAGTATGGAGCGTGTATTATAATGAAAAAGATTTTATTATCGTTTATAACATTAGGAATGCTTATAGGATGTGAAAAATCTGATTCGTGTGATGAAGCAAGAGCTATCTACTCTGGAAATTGTAATTCTGCTAATACACTGACAAACGACAAAGCTGAATTACAATTAGATTCCAGATAGTTGCTTTAATACTTAATTTATATTTTAACAGATAACAATTTCATTTCATTTTAGAGGGATATTTCCAATCGCGATTTCCTTTAGAAATAGTCGAAGAGGTTTCACTTTTTTTAGTTAGGCTTTGTTTCTCTATGTTTTCCAGAGATTTTCGCATCTGTTCCATTTGTTCTTTTCCTTCTATTATATCAAACTCGATCCATTTGTAATGGATATAGCATCCCAAGAGAGAAACAATATATAAATGTAGACTATTGGTTCGTGTTGTTTAATATAATAATTAAGACGGTACGTGAAATTAATATATTAGTGATAAAAAAGCTTCCTGTATAGCGGAGCCTTGAATTTCCCTATTTAACTTGGTATTGTTGCAACTGTTTAACCAGGTACTCCGCACCTTGTGGGCTTACCGTAATCTTTCCATTTGCTAATGACATATTACGTTCTGAAATCTCACCTGTTACCACACAAGCCCCACCAGCTTGATACTTCTGTAAAACAATTTTTTCTC
Organism: Bacillus sp. SRB_8; assembly: GCF_003264205.1. Taxonomy (NCBI): domain Bacteria; kingdom Bacillati; phylum Bacillota; class Bacilli; order Caryophanales; family Bacillaceae; genus Bacillus; species Bacillus sp. SRB_8. The sequence continues at coordinate 2,691 of NZ_NADT01000027.1, forward strand.
CCTCTATAAAGATCTCTAATGGTGATTGTTCTTTGATACCAAAAGTATCCCTCAATTCTTTTGGGATAACTACAAGCCCTAATCCATCTACTTTTCGAGTCATTCCTGTTGATTTCATTTAGCTTTCCCCCCTTTTCATTATCTTTTGTATCCAATATAATTCTATTTTATTGTAACAAGCTTTCACCAAAAATTAACAACATCACGATCCAGAAACTTACTATCAGCATTACTACCTGTTTACACCTTTGTTGAAATGAAAGGTTCTGGTGCAAAAATAAAACAAAAGAGAATAAAGCATATATATTCCTAACGGAATCGTATCTTATGTTGCAAGTCCAAACAATTGATGGATGAATTCTTTTTGATTTTGGATAGACTGGTTGGACTTATCCCCGTCAAGTAGACAACTGTAAAAAAGACTATGCAGCCATCGAAATTCGATATTCGATCGGAGCTCGATGATTGAGTCGTTTTTGGAATCGTTTGTAGTTATAATGATAGATGTATGTTTCAATTGCTTGAATCTGTTCATGCAATGTATTATCCTTTGAAAGGCGTAATTGCCTTTGACTACATGTTGAACGCCACTTATAAGTAGCTAGAGCGATTTAACTGCGCAATGACGACAAGCCAGGTTACTCTGTACCGAAAACGTAGTTCTTCAATAATCTCGTACTTAGCCATTTGAGCAAGAACACCTCCTATAGATTTGGATACTGCTTTTTTAAGTAAGCCACTTGCGCCTTGTAGTATTCCAATTCTTCTTCCATACTATCGAATTTCATACGAGGACGACCTTTTACTTTGATATATGTTTCATCGACTCTCCAAGAGTCATTTATTTGTTTGAGGTAACGTCGGATCCGTTTGTCCAATTCAGGACCATACTGATGAACCCAACGCATAATCGTTGTATGAGAAATGGATAAACCCCGTTCCTCCATCATTTCCACCAAATCACGAAAACTTAGGTTGTACCGTAGGTACCATTTTACCGTTAATAAGATAATATCAGGCTGATAGTGCTTCCATTTGAACCAATTTTTCTTTTCCATACCGATTACACACCTTTTTAGAGTAATAGTATCAGTATGTCCAAGTTTTAGAGATTACTTGTAATTACCTTGAAGTTTTTGCACCGGAACCATAGATAGTATTACTAATGAATTTATGACATTAGCAAAACCTGAGGCATTAGAAATTAAAACTAATGACCTGAATGTATTAATGAAGCAAATTGTAATGTTACTTGAACCTCAAGCGATAATGAATTGCATACAAATTAAAACTGAGTTTACATCTGATACTTCATTCATACTTTGTGAATGTAATCAATTAAAGCAAGCTTTTATAAATATCTTAAAAAATGCAATTGAAGCAACTCCAATGGGAGGGGAAATCTTAATTCAAATCGAATATGTACCTGATAAAAACCTGATAAACATTCGATTTATCGATGACGGGTGTGGAATTGAAAAAGAACGTTTACCTTATCTAGGAGAACCATTTTATAGTATTATAAGAAAATGGTATCGGTTTAGGACTAATGATCTGTTATAAAATTATTGAAAAGCACCAAGGAAAGATATTTATTGAAAGTGAAGTAGGTAAAGGAACAACAGTTAATATTAATCTTCCTATATCTACTCTTGAAAAAGAAAACTCTTATTCAACTTCTTAAATACATCCTAGAATCATGAAGTACAGTTTATAAAAGTTGATAAAAAGCACCTTCCATATTTGAAGGTGCTTTTTAATGCAATAAGTTACTATTATTTTAATACCTTTCTAAATTTACGACCAAAAGAAAGAGCCATACCCGCAAGAACCATCAATAAACCCATTGCTGCACTGTTATTTGTACTTGCACCCGTTTTTGGAAGCTCTTTATATGTATCTTCTTTTTTATCAGAAGTACTATTGTTTGAGATTTTACTGTTACCAGTATCAGAGGCATTGCTGTTGTTAGTACCAGTACTGCCTTTATCAGGGTTATTACCGTTATTGTTGTCTGAGCCATTATTTCCGTTATCAGAACCGTTACCATTGTCCTTATCTTTCACAACCACTTTTTGTATTGTAGTTACCTCATTGCCTGCGAAATCTTTGACACTATATATTACTTCATAAGTACCGGCTTTAGATATATCAACAGTTCCTTCATGCGTTACTTTAGAAGTAAGGTCACCGCCTTCTTTATCAGTAGCTGATACTCCTGCCATTGGATCGAATTGATTACCCTCAGTAATTGTAGTTTCAGCAGGTACTTTTAGTACTGTTTTTTCATCTTTAACTTCTTCTCTAGCTCTAACCGTTACTGTTTGTTTCGCAGTTACTTCATGACCTTTAGAGTCTGTAATTGTGTAAGTTAATACATAAGTACCGGCTTTAGATGTATCTACTTTACCATCAACTGTTACTTTAGAAGTAAGGTCGCCGTCTTCTTTATCAGTAGCTGATACTCCTGCCATTGGGTCGAATGAATCTCCTACATTCATTGTTGCTCCAACAGGCACTGTTAATTTAGGTTCCATATCTGGAGTTTCTCCATTTTCCTCTACAATTACAGTCTGTGTAGCCGTTGCATTAACCCCTTGGGAATCGACAACCGAGTACTCCACAATGTAGTTACCTGGTTTAGAAGTATCTACATCGCCTTTATGTTTTACTCTATTTGTTAAATCACCATCTTCTTTATCAACAGCTTTTACGCCTCTCATCGGGTCGAACGTATCACCTACATGTAGTGTAGTTGTAAACGGTACAGTTAACTCCGGCGCTTGTTTTTCCACAGCTTTTTCTTTTTCTTCCACTGTTACCTTAATTTTTGCTGCATCAAAAGCTTCTTGGACTGCTTGAGCTTCAGCCGAGTTCGCGCCATATTTATTTGTTGCAACTCGAAGGCATGCTGATCTCAATTCAAAGAAATCAGAAGTCATGTTTAGTTCATCAGTGTTTGCATAATAAAAAATATCAAACATTTTATCCTCGCCAATACCTTTTACAGTTACACCGTTATGAGTGCCACCTTTTGCAATTAAATATGCAACTTTATTAATAATACTTGAGTTGAAATGAACGCCTCCATCATCCTCTCCATTTAAATTAGTATATTTACTATAATCATCTGGATATGGTACTCCATTTGAATAATTGATTGAAGATGGATTTTTCATATCACGTAAAACTAATCCAGTTTGTTCTCCTATTGTCCAGTTAAAATTCCCATTGTTTATATATTTCTCAATAGCCGTCCCCATAATATCCGATAACGCCTCGTTAATCGCACCAGATTCTCCGGAATATTCAAGATTGGATTCGCTAGATGTAACCGCATGTGTAAATTCATGTCCCGCTACGTCAAATGCCTTCACCATAGGATCTCCATATACGAGCATACTACTATTATTAATATTAGCACTTAATGCATTTTTCCAATTTTTCGGATCGTTCGTATCCTCAGAATCCCAAGCGTGTACAACTGAAACTACTTTTTGTCCCTTATTATCAAAACTATTACGCTTGTATTTATCTTTATAAAAATCAAATACTTTCGTCGCTAAGTAATGGGCACTTACCGCTTTTGGATCATTAAATGTTGTTGAAGTGCTAGTTGCTAGTGTGCCAGGATAATAGCTTTCCTCTTTAGTAATATCTCTGTAATTCACATCATATGTTTCAATTCCTTGCCCCCTTGAATAATCAGCAAGTGCATATTCACCATTACTTTGTTTAGAAATACCAAATGTACGAGATATACCGAAAGCATCGTTTCCTGTTCCAGTTAATGATGCAAGATTGCTTTTTCTACTTTCCTCTAAGGCATCAACAAGCTTCTCACTTGCTTTTAAATCTGAATCTTGTACCATATTTTTTAACATTTCACCATTATGAGCATTCACTAAATAAGTTCCAGATACATATTTTGGTGTTACTGCAGCAAATGTAACCTGGTATGCATTACTGGCTTGTCCATTATTTTCATCAACAAAAATAACTTCCTTTACTTCTGGCTCAGAAATAAACTTGATATCATTCCCGTACTTCGTAAAAATATATTGTTTCGCTTTTTCTTGTGATAGATTAATAGGCTTCTTTAAATCTTCTTGTTTTAAATTTTGCGCACTATCCCCTGAAACACTTTTAATAACACCCTTTTTATCTACGTGTGCAGTCAATTGATACCCATATACTTCTTTTCCTTCATATGTTTGTTGCATACGCACAAGTGTAGTCCCATCATACGAACCGCGTTTTTGAAGAACCTTATAATCTACTCCCATTTCTCCATTCACTTGTTTTGGAGACAAAGCTTGCTCTGTCTTTTCCTTAAGGGCATCTTTTACTACATTCTCTGGTGCCTTTTGTGATGGTTGTGTAAGTTCACCTGTACGGAACGAATCCTCCTGAATTTGAACTTGTAATTGATCTGTTTCCTCTGCATGACCTACTCCATATGGTATTACAGCTGTTAAAGCTAATCCTGTTGTTAATGCAACTGTAGCTGTTCTTTTTTTATTTTTCATCATATTTACCTCGTATCATTTTCTAAAAAATTAAGCTTATAAAAAGGTAACGTCACATGCCTATCAACCTAGCAGAACAAATTGCCCCCAAAACGATAAAAATGAACTTCGGTGCTATAAAAACACAAAATTTTTGTTTAGGGGGCGTTATAAAGTTTTTAAGTTGATATGGGGTATTACCAATTAAATTTTTACGAGCAGTAATACGCCCTTATAATGATGATATAATAAACCACTCAACTTCATTTTCTTTTTATTGATGGGATTGCGCATTTGAAATTGCATTATATAAAAACTGTGCATACTGTTCACGTGTTACGTTCATATCCGGAGCAAATTTCCCTTCTCCAACTCCTACTGCAATATGGTTCGATTGCACGGCACTAATCGCATCTTTTGCCCATGAATTTGCTGGAACATCGTTGAAATTATGTGGCGCCTTTACATCTAATCTAAACGCTTTCTTAATAACTTGTGCCATTTCTGCACGTGTTAATGTAGCTTTCGGTCTAAAGTTTCCTTGATCATCTCCTTGGAAAATTCCTAGCTTAGTTAAAGCTAATATTTCCTCAGGAAACATTGTTGAATTTCCATCGATATCTCTGTATGGATTTTCATATTTATCTTGTTTTTCTATATACAAAGTACGGTAAATTAATGCAGCTACTTGTTCACGTGTTACATTATCACACATACCAAATATCCCATTTCCATAACCTGCAATAATTCCTTTATTCGCTAAATCATGAATTGCATGAAATGCCCAGTGTTCTTGTGGGACATCCTTAAATGTAGTTCTATTTACTCCTGCATCGATTTGCAAATCATTTTTTATTACATCCCAAAGTGGATTATCTTGACGCTTTGGTTGCCCCTCTTCATCCCATTTTATTTTTTCTGTTCCTAATTCATAATTCATTCCTGTCCAAGTATCTTCACGGAATGCATAGAATGATTTATGCCATCCTTTCTGATTGAATATAGAAATTAAGTCTTGCATGTATTGAGGTGCTCCAGGAACGGTACGATTAATTCCAAATTCCTCAGCAATGATTCGATTAGATGGTACATGATTTTCCTGAGACCAATTTTGAACAGGCTGTAAGAATGTATTTAATCCATCTTTATCCCACATCATAGGTGTTTCTAAATCTCCTACTTTTACAATTCCAGGATATTGATACTCTTTATTTTGATTTTCACGTTGACTTGTTAATTGATATGGCTCATACATATGAAATGCATACAATGTCTTATTATCTTTAACTGGTTTAAGATATTTAAAAGCCCAAGGTGTGGCATATAGACCTGAATCTAAAATAATAGGTGTTTCTTTATCTACTTCACGAATTGAAGTAACAACTTTTTGATAAAATTCATTTAAATCAGCTGGGGTTCCCTTCACTTTTGAATACCATTTCTCATAATCTTCCGTCCAAAAATCATTATATCTATTTTTCTTAGATGTTTCTGGATGTGGTTCATTGATAATGTTGTAACCAACCACAGCTGGATGATCTTTCAATTCAAACGCAAGGTCCTTCCAAAATTGGCTTGCTTGTTCTTGATATTTCTCTTCTTCCCAAATTCTATCATCATTCTGATTATTGTTAAATTGACGCCAACGATCACCAGGTAATGAAAGCATTGTAAGTACAACTTTAATTCCTTGTGATTGTGCAGCATCTAAATCTGCTTTCAATTCTGCTACATCCTCTTCCACCAATCTTTGATAATTATCTGCATTACCGATAAGAAAATCTTTTCCTGATGTATCTGGTTTGTCTTCAAATAAGAAATCCTTATCTTTTGCCCATTTATCAGGTGCTAAACGAACATATTCAATATGAGCTTCCTTTGCACTTTTGTAGTTCTCAGGTAATGAAGTGCTATTCATAAAATTAGTACCTGTTCTTTTAGAATTCCAAAAATCCATTTTGGAACCTGCACTTTTGTATGTCTCAGCTTTCACATTCATTTCTTGTATCCCTAAGCTCATCATGCCTATTAATGCGACTATCGGTATGATTTTTTTCATAACTTCTCCCTCTTTCCATGTCAGTTTCTTATTATAAAATAAATCACTTATGTTACAGGAAAGTGACAATTTCAAAAAAATTAATTTATCAGCATTGGCAGGTAAAGAGGGAGCAGACACAAAAACAGGCTGTGGAGAAAGTCTTCTTCACAGCCTGAGAACAAGTTATATATCCAAATATGACTTGTTCCTTTCACTATTTAGTTTTTATCGTTTGTTATAGTTGATATAACTAGGGTCATTATAAACCCACTGATTCGTTTCAATTCTTAGCCAACCATTCTTTTCTTCATATACTGTAACTTTTTCACCTTTACTTGCCTTTCTAACAATAGAGTAGTTTGTACCTGCTCCACTCCGAACATTTACCCCAATACCATTTATTTGAGCTGTTCCAATTGTATTTTGAACACTACCAGTTTCAATTACTTGAAGCATGTTTAGAATGAATGATGCTGTTTCACCACGAGTTGTTGTTCCTTTAGGGTCATATTGATTGTCACCCTTACCTTTTACAATACCTAGTCCATACAATCTTTGTACGTCTTCCTTATAGATAATTTGGTCTTTGTCTGAGAATGGTAAGTTTGCAACTGGCCCCCATAGACCTTTATACTGTAAAGCCTTGTTTACAATAATTGCTGATTCTTCTCTTGTAATAGGTGTGTTTGGGTCAAAATAACCGTCACCTCTACCTGCAATGATACCTGCACTTGCAGTGCGTTTAATACCATCTCGTAAAGTTGAGTTTGCATCGTTTAGGTCTTTAAATGAAATATCTCCAGCGGGCAAGTTTAGAGATTTAGAGATTAATTGAGCAAATTCGGCTCTTGTTACCGCTCTATTAGGTGCGAAAACACCGTTTCCTTCCCCTGCCATAATACCCCTTCTATTTAGCTCTCGAATAGCCGGCTCATACCAACCTCCAGTAATGTCGTCTTTTGGTTGATAAAGATTATTATAATACCCTCCAGCACCATTTACGAATGCATCCCATTGTCCATTATTAATCATGTTAGCAGGACAATTTTTACCACTCCACCTTTGATGTTTTACGATGTTATTTAACGGTACACCAGTTTCTTTCATTAAATAAGCTACAAGTTTCTTAGCGTTATCTACTGCTTTACTGTAGTTACCATCGCTGTTAACCGCGATTTCAATTGCAATAGACTCTCTATTACCCGGGCCATTACCGTCTCCTGCGTGCCACCCGTTTTCGTTTAATGGTAAGTGTTGATAAATCTCTTTATCGTCCACTGTAAAGTGCCATGATGCAGCTCGGTCTGTGTTCCCTACTGCTTGGTTATATAGGTATTGAGCGTGGTTCCTAGCACCTGCTCCTACACTTGTATTATCAGTCTCATGAATTGTAATGTACTTTGGACTCATGTAGTTTTGAGGACGAATATTATCGTTACCTGCTGGAACAATCCATTCAGTGAATGGAACACCGTTTATTGTACTAGAGATGCTAGGTGATGCGGAAGACAGACTACGTTTTGTTCTGTTTGAATTGTTAGGAACAGTTAATGTACCTGTTTCTTCATGAATACCTTCTGAACGTTGAAGACTGTCTGCTTTCTTATTATCGACAGTACCTCCACCACGTCCGTCTACCTCTTCAAAACTAGCTTCAATACTTTTTAGAGCCTGTTCATCTGATGTTTGAAGTTGGTCTGTTTTACTTTGTTCCTGGACGCTTGTAGGTTGCTTATTGTTTACTGATTGTTGTTCCTCTGCAAACGATACCAATGGTGAAGATAATACCGTTAATCCTGCCGTGAATGCTACTACTTTTTTATTAAATTTAATGTTCATTTCTAACTTGGTATATCTCTCCATCTTAATAGATATACCTTCCTCCTTATACCTCTTTTAATGTGAATAATAGTGTGAATAATAGTGTGAATAGTAGTGTGAATAATGGTAGTCTGAATCCCAAGAATAACGATTTAATTTTTCATTCCATATAATCAACCAAAATCTATAGTTTCTCCTACATATTTCAGTGTTATAACATAACACTAGGGCTCCTCCCACTACTAAGACAAAAGAAAACCCAACATAGATTTTTCTTTTGTCTTAGTAATGGGAACGTTTCAATCAGAAACCGAAGAGAATGATAGAGACTTATATTGTTCTCCTTTGCGATTTCAACCATACCATACATGATGGCACTCCCTCTAGTACATTTGCAAAAATATAGAATAAATAAGTTTATAATAACAAAAACTCAAAATATATATCAAGCATTTTTTTGAAAATAGCATTTTTGTTACCTTTTCGTAACTACTATAGGCATATATATATGTTATTATTTATAAACTTTTGCAGACGCTCCCTTGCAAATCCATGTCTTTTCTACCCTTTTTGTCCCTTCGATTCTGTTGCAAAGTTTTTAAAAGTAAGCTAAACTTTTGCAAAACAGAATGAGGAGAATGATAAAAGGGATATTTTAAAGGAAAACAGTTCAAACAAGATGTTATTTTGGTAGCCGTCGGCTACTACTATCGTTTTTCTTTAAGTTATCGAGATGTATCTGAAATTTTGAAAGAACGTGATAAATCGGTCCATCCCACTACCATCATGCGATGGGTTCATAAACATGGAAATCTCATTTATCAGATTTGGAAAAAGAAAAACAAATCTGTGCAGCTGTCTTGGCACCTGGATGAAACCTATATCAAAGTGAAAGGCGAATGGCGTTATCTCTATCGAGCAATTGATAAAGATGGACACACATTGGATATTCAGCTTCGCAAAAAACGAGATCATCAAGCGGCTTATGCCTTTATGAAAAGACTAGTAAAAACATTAGGAGAAGCAATGGTTCTCACAACAGACAAGACTCCCGCGTTACTTTGCGCGTTCAATAAATTGGGAGAGTAAGACTTTTATAAGCATACCATTCATTGCACAATCAAGCATTTGAATAATCTCATCGAACAGGATCATAGACATATCAAGCGACGTTTTTCCAAATCCGCAGGATTTCAAAGTCTTCGCCATGCTTCACGTACCTTGAAAAGCATCAAAACTATTCATGCCCTATATAAACAAAAACGAAGTTTGCAACAACCAAACTTCGTTTTTTCGACGTACAATGAATTAAAGAAACTATTCAAAGTTGCATAAACTCTACCTACTAAAGTAGGATTTTTTTGTTTATATAAAAACTTTGCAACAGAGCCCGTAAAAGAAAGATTTAGTTTCATTTATGTTAAACTTTCATATTTTTTATAAATTAATTAGGATATAGTTCACTTAACATAGTATGTGGGTTCCTATTCCAAAATCTATCTAATGGGGTTCTTAACCCTTGATTAATTATCCACCTTCTACTATATACCCTTGTTAGTTCTTCATTAGTTAATTTTTCTTTTTCCTCTATCGTCCATTTCAATGCTTCCAATGCTTTCTCCTTTGTCCAAAATCCACGAGGGGCTCTATTTAATTCCCATTCTTTAAATTTCCCTGGATACAACTCGTGTAGCATGGCATATGGACTATTTTTCCAAAATCTCTCTAATGGAGTTATTAACCTTTGATTAATCATCCATCTTCTACTATAGACCTTTATAAGTTCTTCATTAGTTAACTTTTCTTTTTCCTCTATCGTCCATTTTAATGCGCCCAGTGCCTTTTTCTTTGTCCAGTAGTTTTTAGGTGTTTTCTGGAATTCCCACTCTTTAAAACATCCAGGATATAACTCATTTATCATACTAAATGGACTATCATTCCAATATCTCTCCAATGGGGTCCTTAAGCCTATTTCTGAAAACCAAATTACACTAATTTTTTTTCTTATCTCCTCATTATTCATTTGTTTTCTTTCCTCTATCGTCCATTTTAATGCTTCCAACGCTTTTTTTCTTGTCCATAAACGACTAGGAGTTTTTTTAAACTCCCATTCCTTAAAATGGTCTGGATATAATTCATTTATCATTATGTAAGGACTACCTCTCCAAAAAATTTGGCAAGGCGAACTCAAATTATGATTAGATAACCACCGAACGTTATAAACCTCCAATAGTTTATTATCTGTTAACCTTTCTTTTTTTTCTATCGTCCATTTTAACGCTTTCAATGCCTTTTCCTTTGTCCAATAGTTCCTAGGTGTCATTTGAAATTCCCATTCTTTAAAACAATTCGGATAAACATCATTTATCATTACATATGGGCTATCATGATATTTAACGCTAAGTAAACCACCTAATTTATATTTAATAATTAATTGGGATTTCCAACTCTTAAGAATTGTTTCTTTATCCCACTTTAAAACTTTTTCTATAAGATACTTGATTACACGTTTTGCTAGATTATTATCTTGATCATCACTCCATGTACCTTTGGGAAATCTGTTCCTTTTACCGTCCAATATCTCTTGGTATATCTCTTCTATTTTTATTACCATTACAACCCTTTTCTCTCTTTCTATAGTGATTTTTACAGTAAACGAGATAAAAATCACCAGCAATTACAAATTTATTTCTAAGCAATAATCCACCTATATTTTAAGTGCTAATAGGTGAATTTTGTTCATAATTAATATATATAATTGAACACTAATCCCCCCTCGATAAGGGGGAATAAGGGGTTCAACCCATCAAGTTAACATTTTGAAGTTCCCCTTTAACGAAAATTCTGTGTTTTTTATAGAAACGAAGTTTATTTTTATCGTTTTGGGGGCAATCTGTTCTGTTAGGTTGATGGGCATGGGGTACAGCCATAATTACACACACAGAAATAGAATCCCTTATGATTTCTGGGATTCTATTTCTTGTTTAAAGTTTTTTCAGACAAATGATTTGTACATCAATTTATCTTTGATATACAGATCTTTTATCTGATAATTCCTATAAATAATTGCGGAGTAATAAACTTACATAAATGCTTTTAAAAGTTCTTGAACCAATGGAATTGCTCCACCTATGAATTTTAAAACTGCCATTGCGATTTCCATAATCATTTCCTCCTTTTTAATATTATGATGTAGTGAATCTTATACTCTCATTATATTAAGTGTATTAACTAATATCAATACATTTTAATATGCAATATTTCATCTTAAAATCATGCTTAATACTTTTATAATATAATAGGTAAATTCTACATCATTTTTCGATATACTAAACAGCTAATGAATACATAAAAAAGGAAGAGAATTTTTATGTATTCATAGGGATCACTATATGGGGTTTAAATCTAAACTTTCTTTAAAAAGATATTATGATTTTTATTAGGAGGGATAAAATTCACAACGGAAAATGACTGGTTGCTAAAAAGGATATTTTCGTATTTGTAAGAGCAACAAAAAGAACTTGTAGGAATCACTACAAGCTCTTTTTCAGATAATGTATAAAAGGTGAATCAAACTATCTCATTACTCGTAACGGGGAAACCATCTTACATATGGCTTGATTTTATTATATAACAAATATTAACATGTGGAGTTTTAATATTTGAAAATTATGTGAATTAAGAAATGAGTAAGGTCATAGAGGTGTTTGTTTCTAAAAGTCTCAATTGTTCATTTTGTGCAAAACACTTTAAAACAATATCTATATCATAATAAATTATGATAAGTGTAAGAATAGGCAAATAGAGAAGAATGGGGACTATTTCTTATATGCCAAAAAATGTTTAGGTATATCATATAGTTTTTTCATAATTACATCCATTGCAAGCGTTTTCATTTATAGGGATTGTTATAATCTACATTTTTCACAAAACATTTCTTAGCATATTTAACTTTAAGCATTGGTAACAAAATCCTTATTGTTTATAGTTTTTAACTATGATTTTTTCCTATTTTTAATATATAGATTCCTAAAATAACAAGTCCTAGTCCTACAAACGGGACAGTTGGAAACTTCGTTCCTGTTGATGGCAGGCGATGCTTTTCCTTACTTGCAAGATCATTTTCCATTGTGTGCTCTTTACTTTGTATATCATAAGATTGTTTAGCACTTTCATATGTAGCATCCACTTTTTTAATTTCCAGGCCACTTGTTATTTTTTGATTCTTTATTTCTATTTCTGCTATCACGCCAGTTTTTACTTCCATTTTTTTTATTGTAGGATCAAGTACATAACCCTCTGGAGCCTGAATTTCTTTTACAATATACGTACCAGTAGGAAGTTTATTTAATGTAGCACTCCCATTCTCAGTTGTAGTGATTTCTTGTCTAAAATCCCCATTTTCACTTACAACCTCAAACACTGCCCCTTTTAAATCCTCTCTATTTTCTCCTACCTTCATAATTTTTAACGCCCCTAAAAACTCCCATTTTACTACTATATCTGTACTGCTTTTTTCACTCATTCTTAGTATTGAACTACCCCCACTTTCACTTCGTTTAGAAGAGGGGGATTCCTAAGTAAAGAGTTCTATCGAACTCTAATTTATTAGGCTATCTCCACAGTCCTTGCGGTTAGAA
>NZ_NADT01000234.1:0-293 GCF_003264205.1 Bacillus sp. SRB_8
AGCGGCGCCCGAGACGATTTCCGAAAGTTCTTTCGTGATCGCTGCCTGGCGCGTCTTGTTGTAGATCAGCTTCAACTCGCCAATGACGCTGCCGGCGTTGTCGGTCGCAGCCTTCATGGCCACCATGCGCGCCGACTGCTCGGACGCCATGTTTTCCGCAACGGCCTGGTAGATCAGCGACTCGACGTAGCGGACCAGCAGCTCGTCAATGACGCTTTGCGCATCCGGCTCGTAGATGTAGTCCCAACCATGCGCCGTCTTGCCGGCCTGCATGTGCTCGGAACACAGGGGGT
>NZ_NADT01000028.1:0-388 GCF_003264205.1 Bacillus sp. SRB_8
CTTCATTTTTATGCTGTGTAACAACGCCGAGCTTATATCTCTTTATCTCAGCAAGCTCATCAGAGGTATAACTAAAAATTCCAGATTGCTTTACTGGATTTGAAGTTATCGTTGCCAGTTTTCGTTTCTCTTCCGGTAGTGCATGAAAAAGTTTCATTAGGTCAAAAGAAGCATTACCTGGTTTTATATTTGGAAATTCCTGTTTAATATATTTTAGAGCCAAAGGACCATTCATTTGACCACTATTGTCACTTTTTAAGTAATATGTTTGCCAATTCGTCAGCGCAATACCAGTATTTCCTCCATCTAATTGTTTTTGTGTAATATAATACATATCATGTTCATATAAGTCTGAGGCATCAGGATGTAAGTCCACTATGATACCAGC
>NZ_NADT01000029.1:0-215 GCF_003264205.1 Bacillus sp. SRB_8
TCATTTGCTGATGTAAGATAGGTTGCATTTGCTTCTATGTACACCTTGTTAGATCCTTTTTCAATTGGAATAATTGTAAATATGCTCCTATCTTCTGGGATCCAATTAGATGAAGCAGAAATATTCGTACTATCCTCCCATGTCCGCAAGACGTTATCCTTGTTTCTAATTTTCACAGAAATAGAAGAATATTCTTCATTTTTATGCTGTGTAAC
>NZ_NADT01000029.1:439-735 GCF_003264205.1 Bacillus sp. SRB_8
TAAGTCCACTATGATACCAGCTTGCTTAATCAGAAGTTGTTGACCATGTTTTATCGTTTTATATTCAACTTTCCCATCTTTATAGAAAAGTTTAATTCTCTTAGAAAAGTTTTGGTTTTTATAATAATCAAACGCACTAATACCAAATTCTCCTTTGTTAAAAGTAGGAGCTTTGTAAGCACGGTTTTCATTGTTAGCTGTATAATCATTTTTAGCACTTTGTTCGGATAAAAAGATAACAAAAGGCTCTTTTAAAAACGAATCATAGGTATCACCAAATGTTGTAACAATCGTTG
>NZ_NADT01000003.1:0-398738 GCF_003264205.1 Bacillus sp. SRB_8
AGAGAAAGAGAAAGAGAAAGAACAACGAGAAGAAAGAAAGATAGAAACAGACCGAGGAATTATTACAGTTAATAAGCAGGAATTAAAAGTTGGCGAAGAATTGCGAATTGCTGTAGCGCCAAATGAAAAAAATATTCAAAGTGTAAAAGGTATACTGCAATTACAAAAAAATGGTGTGCAGTACAGGCAGGAAAGAGTAATATCTTTCGAGTATGAAGAAGGAATGAAACGATGGATCGCCAATTACAAAGTCGGAATATATGATTTGCAAGGTGATTGGAACCTTCAGCTCGTTGAAAGTTATAAAGAAGATGCGAAGGAAGAAGTAATAGAGAATGAATTAAATGTACCGCTCATTCGAATAAATAACGAAACACCGACTATAGATAAAGAATTGCCGAAGTTTGAGAAGGTTACTATTGATGATGCGAAAGAGAACTTCATTGAACGGAAAAAGGGAGAATCCGTTCATATACGAGTAAAGACGGTAGATATAGAATCTGCTGTTAAAGAAGTGCGAGTTATATTAAAGGGAAAAGAAGAAGGTAACGATATTACTTTTTTATTAGACTATAATAAACACGACATGGATTGGCAGAAAATAATTGAAATAACAGAAGCGCTGCCTATTGGCCCGCACCAACTTATTGTGGAAGTAACAGATGTGGCAGGTAACAAACTTGTGACAGAGAGTGAATATATCATTTCTATTATCGAACAAAAAGTGGAAGATAATGAAAAGATAGAAGAACATGAGAATCAAAATAAACTAGAAGATAAGAAAGAAGCTGAGAAGCAGGAAGATTCGAAAATAGCGACTCCGCTTCCGGAAGAAAAGCTTCCAGTTGTTCAAATCCCAAAACAAGAAGAGAAAGTAAACTATTTTATAAAAGAGCCGTTGAAAGAGAAAGAGGAAAGCAATTACGTTATAAAAGAGCCAGGGGCAGACAATAGGGAAGTAAATAATGTGAAGGCTCATAAAGAGAAAAAAGGTAAAAATGACGATCAAGTCGTTTCTAAAAAGAAAGAAAAAATAGAAGAACAGCAAGAGAAAAAAGAAGAAGAAAGTGAACAGGGAGTACAAGCCTCTAATGTGTTTGCTATTATGTCAGGATTATTTGTACTGTTTTTAGTTTTAAAGAGTAATAAAGAGTGGGGCTAATAATTTGATAGTAGTGGAGGCGCTTAAATGGAAATTAAACGTACTACAATTGAAAATAAGACGCTACACCCATTAAAACAGCCTGCTGCTATTTCAGAACATGAAATTCAGAAAGAACGAAAACGGAGTAACCTTGTGTTTACGGGGCAGTCCCAAATCATTTCGAAAAATAATGAAATAGGGATTCTACTTGCGAGTTTAGGTGATGGAAAGATTGTAAAAGAAATGCTTTCTAAGGAAATGGATACCGTGTTGCAGTTGTTTTCAAAGCTACATATGTTGTCTGAAGAAGGAAAGCAATCGGACAAAATATATGAACAAATTGTTAGAAGTTTGCAGGGGCTTATTAAACAAGCGCATATAAAGGGAG
The DNA here is from genome assembly GCF_003264205.1 of Bacillus sp. SRB_8. Classification (NCBI taxonomy): domain Bacteria; kingdom Bacillati; phylum Bacillota; class Bacilli; order Caryophanales; family Bacillaceae; genus Bacillus; species Bacillus sp. SRB_8. Next base: position 1,533 of record NZ_NADT01000003.1, read on the forward strand.
TTCCGTTATTAGATGGAACGTATGATTTCGCTGAAGTGCAGCTTGCGTTTGGAAGAAAAGTACATATTCCGTTACTTGATGTAAGTGCGCTCATTTCTAGAGTGGAACAAGATCCATCAGAAGGAAATACGAACTTAATGATAACAGTTATTACAGCTTACATGACAAAATTGTCTAACGAAACAATTTTAATTAGCGGTACGGATCGTATTTCTAAAGAACGTGATGCAAGTGTGTGGAAAGCACTTGCAGAAATGAATATGACGCAATTATCGCATGCGTTGAAACATACGATTCAAGAGCACAAATGGTCTGTTACCGCTCTATTTCTCTTTATATGGGTTATAGGTATCATATTGATTCGTATTATATAATAAAAAAAGGTCGTCATTTCAATTATGACGACCTTTTTTTATATTTTTTCGTAGAAGAATGTATCAAAACGCTGAAGGTTGTAGCGTTCGGGTGTTAAAATTTGTTCTGTGCTACCAACGAATAGTACGCCACCTTTTCGTAAAGAACGACTAAACTTTTCATAGAGCTTTATTCTTGCTTCTTCTGTAAAGTAAATCATTACATTTCGACAAATGATTAAATCGTAGTTCGTATCAAATGTCTGCATTAATAAATCGTGTTGTTTGAATGCAACTTGCTGTTTAATATTTTGATGCAATATATATGTATCATCTTCTTTTGTGAAATGACGTTGTTTTAAATCATTAGGTAATTCTTTCAAAGAGCGTTCCGTATATTGACCACGTTTCGCAGTTTCTAAAACATGAAAATCAAGATCCGTTGCTTGAATGTCATAACGAAACGGAGCTAGATGCTTCGATAATATTAAAGAAAGTGTATATGGTTCTTCACCGGCAGCGCAAGCAGCACTCCAAATTTTTAATTTACCGTTATTTTGTTCAAGTAGCTTTGGTAGAGCTTTTGTCTCTAATGTTTGCCAGCGTTCTTTATTTCTGAAAAACTCTGAAACGTTAATCGTAATGTAGTCAATAAAACTTAAAAATAATGTTTGATCAGTGCGTAAATTGTTTAAAAAGCTTGTATAATTGTCAAAACCTTTTCTTGAAATGAACGCATCGATTCTTCTATGCATTCTATCTTGCTTATAGGAAGCGATATCCATATTAAAAAGCTGTTTAAAACTCGTAATAAAATGATTATAATCTTGTTCAGTTTTCATATTTACAATAGGCACAATAACGATATTGTGCCTCCCCCTTTACATCATACGAATTTTTTGTTCAAAGCTTTTTTTCATCTGCTTTTCATGTAAGCCAGGTAAATCATAAATAACGGCGTCAATTCCTGCTTCTTTTGCAATGTCAACAGGAATGACAGACGTATGTTTATCCCTATTATAAAAACAGAGAACTAAATCAGTATCTTCGACAATTTGTTTTACAAAAAACATATAATCTGATCGATAAATGGAGTCGGAAGGATGATCAAAAGCAATATATTCAGCTCCGTGTTTTTTTAAATAATCAACGACTTCTTGAAATTCGTCTGTTAATACATGTAACGGTTGTAGCGTATAAAAGCATAAATTTTGAGCGAGTCTTTCATTTTCAATGAAAAAACGAAGAACTTCATTTTCAATAGACTTATAACATAATATGCAAATTTTATGTTTGTGAGCATAGTCAATTAAAATTTTTTTTATTTCTTCTTGATCTAATGCTGTTAATTGATTTGAACCACAAAGAAAAATATTCATAGATTCGTGCCACCTCATGCTAAATTGTAACATATCTTCTATAAAAAATAACTGCAAAATATGAGTGTTCAGAGTATAATTATAAATAACTGGATTTTACGATTAAGTTTTGAAAGAAATAAAAAAATAAATAGGTGATATATATGCTACGTTCTATCTCGCATAATCCAATTTTATCGCATATACCGCCTGCTACTCAAATGCCGAAAGAAGCAAATGTCAGGACAGGACTTGCATTTTCGGATAATTTGCATGCAGATCCGAAAAAAGATAAATTGTTAGAACAAATGGAAGCGCTAGTTGATAATATTGGGGAAATTAAAGAGAAAATTGAATTAGAGTTAACGCTCGATAATGTTATGGAATACAAAAATACTGTGAAATCATTTTTGAATTTTTACGTTGATAACTTACTGCAATATAAAGATGTTATGTCTCGTCATCCACGTTATGGATATTCGCAGAAAATGACAATTGTAAAACAAGCTGAAGTGGGATTAAATGAAATGGAAGATGTTATGAATTTAATTAATACGAAAACAGGGCATTTAGAAATGTTAAATCAAATTGGAGAAATTCATGGTTTAATTGTAAATTTAGTCTTGTAAAAGGGAAGGAAGCTATATGTACATACAATTATATGAAAAGCTTGTTATCATTCAAAAAGCATATGAAAATATTCAAACGCTTGGAGAACAAATATATGAGAATTTAAAACATAAAAATGTAAATGCAGTTCAAAAGCTGCAAGTGGAACAATTGCAGTACATAGAAGGTGTAAAAGGATTATCTCGCTCTTTTGAGGAGATGGTTGTTCAGTTTTGTGAAGAAAAGAAAGTCGAACAATTGCGTATGCGTTCGCTATTTTCGTATTTTTCACCGGAAGAAATTGAAAAAATGGAAGAATTACAAAAAAGTTTAAATGAATTAGAAGGAAATGTAAAAATGATTCTTTTGAAAAATCAATATTACTTAAACGTGCTATTAAAAACTACAGAGAGTATTGTGGATTCCGTTTCTGAATACAATTTGGAGAAAAACAATAATTCGCAAATCTTTATGAATGAACTATTGTAAAGGAGAAGTGAAGCATTATGAGGTTATCCGATTATAATACACCGCTATCTGGTATGCTAGCGGCCCAAATGGGATTACAAACGACGAAACAAAATTTATCTAATATTCATACACCTGGCTATGTGCGTCAAGCCGTGAATTTAGGTTCTGTAGGAGCAAGTAACGGTCATACGCCAGGACAGAGAATTGGTTCGGGTGTACAAACATTAGGTGTTGACCGAATTACTGATGAAGTGAAAACGAAGCAATTTAATGATCAGTTGTCACAGTTCTCTTACTACGCATATATGAATTCTACTTTATCACGAGTAGAGTCTATGGTAGGAACTACAGGAAAGAATTCATTATCTAGTTTAATGGAGGGTTTTTTTAATGCTTTTCGTGAAGTTGCGAAAAATCCAGAACAATCAAACTACTACGATACATTAGTTGCTGAAACTGGAAAGTTCACAAGTCAAATAAATCGTCTTGCGAAAAACCTAGATACAGCGGAAGTACAGACGAAAGAAGATATTGAAGCGCATGTCAATGAATTTAATCGTCTTGGTGCTAGTTTAGCAGAAGCGAATAAAAAAATTGGACAGGCAGGAACACAAGTACCTAATCAACTATTAGATGAACGTGATCGCATTATTACAGAGATGTCTAAATATGCCAATATAGAAGTGTCTTATGAATCTATGAATCCTAATATCTAGAGTATTAGAATTAATGGTGTTTTAACAGTAAATGGACAAGACACATATCCACTTCAATTAAATAAGGGGAACGAACCGATGACTGTTGCGATTTATGGATCGGATATTCCTTTAACAGGTGGAGCCATTCAATCAGCAATAGATACGAAAGGGAAGATTGCTAGTTATAAGAAAAATATTGAAGACTTAATGAGTTCTGTGAAAAATCAAGTGAATACAGTGATGGGAAAAGATTTCTTCGTTGGAGATCAGGCGAAAGATATTCAGTTAAATCCTGAATTCGCAAAAGATGTTTCAAAAATGAAAATTTCTGCTGAAACAGCAAATAAACTGGCTGGAATTACAGATGGAGATTATAAAGAAGGTCTTTCTTATAAACAAGCGTTAGACCAATTCATCGTTGGTGTAGCTTCTGATAAAAGTGCAGTGAATGCTTATCAAAATATTCATAAAGACTTATTAGAAGGTATTCAGCAAGAAAAGATGAGTATAGAAGGCGTCAATATGGAAGAGGAAATGGTTAATTTAATGGCCTTCCAGAAATATTTTGTCGCAAACTCTAAAGCTATTACGACGATGAATGAAGTGTTTGATAGTTTGTTTTCGATTATTAGATAAAACGTAATAAAAAAGAAAAAGCTTTTTTTATGCTGGAAGAGAGGGTCTAGCATAGTGTGGAAGCGGACAGAGCCTTTTAGTGGACCGAGCGATATGAGACCAGAGATATGAAGTAGTTGTGGGATAAGTTAGGTTAGAGAACAGCCGTGTCAAATAGAAACGAAGCCCCTTTTTTATGTGTAGAGAGAGGATCCGGTATAGTGTGGAAGCGGATAGAGCCTTTTAGTGGGCCAATCCGTGTTAGATCAGAGATATGAAATGGTTGAAGGCTAGGGAAGAAACTAACAGTACATAGTTGCAGTTGCTTCTCTAGCCCAGTCAAATATAGATAAAGGAGAAGATAGGGATGAGAGTATCTACATTTCAAAATGCAAACTGGGCAAAGAATCAGATGATGGATTTGAATGTGCAACAGCAATACCACCGAAATCAAGTAACTTCTGGGAAGAAAAACCTTCTTATGAGTGAAGATCCACTTGCGGCAAGCAAATCATTTGCGATTCAGCATTCTTTAGCAAATATTGAACAAATGCAAAAGGATATAGCGGATTCTAGAAATGTGTTAAGTCAAATGGAAAATACATTACAAGGTATTGTGAAATCTTTAACGAGAGTAGATCAATTAACTTTGCAAGCGGTAAACGGGACGAATAGTCCTAATGAATTAAAAGCAAGCGCTGTAGAAATTGATCAGCTTTTAAAACAAGTGGTGTATTTAGCGAATAAACAAGAACAAGGGCGATATATTTTTGGTGGAGATAGTGCTTCAAAACCACCATTTGCAGAAGAAGGTACATATCAAGGTGGGGAAAATGACGTTACCTGGAAATTAAATGATGGATATGAACTCAAAATGTTTCGTACTGGAAAAGATTTATTGGAACCCGTAATTAAAACGTTAACAAAAATAAGAGATGCTATGCAAAAAGGAGACCAAGATGCACTGGAATCTGTAATGGGAGAAAATAAAAAAAGTTTAGATAATATATTGAATCGTACGACTGAAGTAGGTTCAATATTAAATACAGTGGACACATTTAAGACGATATTAAGTGAACAAAATCTAGCTCTTCAAGAAAATAGAAAAGAGATAGAAGATGTAGATTTAGCGGTAGCAATTTCAGATTTAGCTTATATAAATGCGACGTATGAGGCAACATTAAAAGCGGTTAGTACAATGAGTAAGACAAGTATTTTAGATTATATGTAGAAAAGGAGTGAAAAACTTGGGGACTTCAGTATCAAATTTAGGTGGAAGACAGCAAATATGGAATCTTGGTAACAATATTATTGATACCTCTAATCTAGTAAATTTAGAATTGCAGGCTTTAGAAATGAAAAAAACGCCTTACAATAATCAAAAACAAACCTTAGCTACGGAACGAAATGTATATGCGAGTATGAAAAAAGAATTCGGTAGTTTTATGCAAGTATTCAAGGATATGTATGCGTTTAAAGGGAATGAGAAGAAAGCAGGGGTGTCTAAAGAGGGATTTATTAATGTTCAAGCTGATGCTTCCGCAATTGCAGGAACGTATACGATTAATGTTAAAAAAGTAGCGGAAAGACATCAGATTACAACTACACTCATAGATAAATCTGATTCTGAAAATCCTAAAAATATAATCGACTTGGATTCGGAAATTGGAAAAGATGCTACATTTCGTATTAACGATAAAGAAGTTAAGCTTACTAAAGAGATGACATATAAGGATTTTGTTAATAAAATGAATAATGGAAATTATGGAGTGTCTGTATATTCATTAGGTGGACAGTTGTTTTTCACATCAACTACTGCTGGGAAAAATGGAGAAATTAAATTAGTTGATGGTGAAGGTGGAATATTAAAAGACATTGGATTGGTAACTTCGGAAATGATAGATGGAAAAAATGTAATTGCCAAACAAGTAACAGCGCCTCGAAATGCCGAATTTACAATTAATGGTATGACTGATAGCAGTCCCTCTAATAAAATTGATACAATTCCAGGATTAACTATTGATTTGGAAAAGGAAACGACTGAACCAATTAAGGTTACGATTGAAGATTCAAACATTAAAGAATCAATCAATATGATAAAAAAAATGAGAGATCAATATAATAAGGCTGTTTCAACGCTCGATTTATTTGCCGGCGAAAATGGAGCTATGCAAGGTAATAATATTGCATTTTCTATTAGTAATATTATGGCTAATGTATTTAGACACAAACAAGATGATAAATTTATGTTTTCATTTGGAATTGAAGTCGATAAGACTGGAAAAATGGTTCTCGATGAAGAAAAGCTAAGTAAGGCTTTTAAGGAGAATCCAGAAACTGCAAAACAGTTCTTCTTTGGCTTTAATGGACTAGGGCATGAGATAGAAAAAAAACTAGATGGTATTTTAGGAGATGAAGGTGTAATAGGGCAGAGGTCAAAAAGTATAGAGGGGCAAATAAAAGAGCTAGATAAAAAAATTGATGCAATAGATAAGCTGAATAAACAAAAACAAGAGACCATTATTGATAAATATTCAAAGTTAGAACAACAGTTATCGATGTTAGATCAGCAACTAAAAACAATTAAAGCAATGACAAAGCAAAAAAGTGATGATTAATGAAAGTTAAGGACGTGATCGTATGCAAGCATGGCAACGCTATATGCAAAATGATATTATGACGAGTAATCCAATTAAAAATACAATTTTTATTTATGAAAGATGTATCGTTGAGTTTCGTAATTTAGAAGAGCTTTTAAATACTTTTAAACTACAAGAAGGAGATGCACTTCTTGAAAAATTAGAACGTATTTTTGAAGAGTTAAAGCTTCAATTAAATCCTGAGATTACTAAATATTTGTATGATAGTCTATTCGGTTTATATGATTGGATTAGTATTCAAATTCAGACGATGAAAGTAACGCGTGAAGCAAAAGACATTGATGCGATTGTACAAGTGTTACAAGATTTAATAGACGGTTACCGTGGAGCACTTGAAAATGAACAATGATATTTATCGAGCGTTTGTCGGCTGCTTTAATGAAATCGGTGAATTGCAAGTGTCAGATGAAGAATTTGCTGAGAAAAGTGCTATGTTAAATCGCTGGATGATGACCTTGGATGAAAAGACGAGAGCAGATGTTGCAGCGGAAGTGAGTCCATTAATAATAAAGGCAGCTCAACATATTCGAGATAAGCAAAAAATCTTGGAAGAAATGATTATGACAAATGGTGGACGAATGAAAGCTAATTCGTTTTACGGTAAATATTAATTGTAAAGTATGGAAACGGGTTCTCTTTATTACAAGGGGGATCCATTCCGTTGTTTAAATAAAGGCGTTCCGCTCATTGAGGTTTCACTTTATGACTGTAATGAAAAAACAGAAATAATATAAAAAATAAAAAAATGAACTTTTTTTATTGTTCTTATATTGAAATGTTATATAGATTACTAAGTGAATACAGTTTTTTTTATTCTTTTATATATTTTTGTATTTTTTCTAAAGACAACAATGGGAAAATGGAATAAAATATGAAAGGGTACATAAGAGGTAATATTTTAATAAATACATATAAGGAAATGAATAATAAAGTGAAACTTCCATCAGTGGATGATCATGCCATAAGCGAGCTTGATGGAGTAAAGAAGGGTGTGGAATATGCCGGACTTAGTTAGTGATGTTAGTCATTATATGAATTATTTAGTAACGAAGCGAAATACTGTTTCTAGTAATATTGCAAATGCGAATACACCGGGGTTTAAAGCACAAGATGTAACATTTGCTGAACAAATGAATATGAATAATCCACTATTCAAAAAAAATGCTGCGGATTTAAAGAGTAATTCAGACTTATATCAAACGAATGAAATGCACTTGCCGACAGCGAATACGAAAAATACATATGCAAAGATTCAAACGAAATCAATGCAAACGAATAAAGATGGAAATAGTGTGGATGTAACGACAGAAATGCTAGATTTAATGAAAACAAACCAATTATATGGTATCTCAATTAACGCGATTAATACGCAATACGCAATTAACCAAGCAGCACGTGGACGTTAAGAGTAGAAGGGGAGACAACGATGTTCCAAGCAATTAATGCAAGTGGCTCAGCGCTAACTACAGCGAGAAAATGGATGGAAGTTACTTCTAACAATATCGTAAATACGAATACGACGGGAGCGCCAGACGCAGAGCCGTATCACCGCCGAAGTGTGGTGCTAGAATCAAATAATAATTTTGCAAATATGCTACAGGGAGCTCCTGCTAACGGAGTGAAAATAAAAAGTATTGAAACAGATCGAAATGAAAATCTAGTATATGATCCAACACATCCACATGCAAATGAAGAAGGCTATGTACGTTATCCGAACATTGATGTGACAGCTGAGATGACGAATGTAATGGTTGCTCAAAAAATGTATGAAGCAAATACAAGTGTATTAAATGCGAACAAAAAAATGCTCGATAAAGATTTAGAAATCGGCCGAGGATAAGAGGGAAGAGGGGAAATATGAAAATCCAACCAATGTTAAATGCCCAGCCATTTGGAGCGATTCAGCCAATTGGTGCACCGAAAACTTCACAAACATCTGTAGTTGAAGGCAAAAAATTTATTGATTTATTGGAAGATATGGATCAAACGCAAAAAAATGCACAAACAGCAGTATATGATTTACTGACGAAAGGGGTAGGAGAAACGCATGATGTTTTAATTCAGCAGAAGAAAGCTGAATCACAAATGAAAACGGCTGCTCTTGTACGAGATAATCTTATTGAGAATTATAAGTCACTAATTAATATGCAAATTTAGGAAAATGGACGGGTGTGTTTAAATGGAAAAGATAAAAAATGTTTTCCAATCGTTGAAAACGTGGCATAAGTTAGTAATTGGTGCTGCGCTCTTAGCGATTGTAACAGGAGCACTTTTATACTTCACCTTGCCAGATAAATATGTTGTTGTATATCAAAATTTAAACGATACAGATAAGCAAGAGATTACAGCAGAATTATCGAAGCTAGGTGTTGATTACCAATTAGCAGCCGATGGTTCGATTCGAGTGCAAAAGAACGATGCTCCATGGGTTCGAAAAGAAATGAATGGAATGGGCTTACCGTTTAATTCAAAAAGCGGTGAGGAAATTTTATTAGAAAGCTCGCTCGGTTCAAGTGAGCAAGATAAGAAAATGAAGCAGATTGTCGGTACGAAAAAGCAATTGGAGCAAGATATTGTACGAAACTTTGCGGCAATTGAAACGGCAAATGTTCAAATTACATTACCTGAAAAAGAAACCATTTTCGATGAAGAAAAGGCAAAGGGAACAGCAGCAATTACTATTGGTGTGAAACGTGGACAACTATTAACAGCTGATCAAGTTGCGGGTATACAGCAAATGATTAGTGCAGCCGTTCCAGGTGTGAAAGCAGAAGAAGTAAGTGTTATTGATAGTAAAAAAGGTGTTATCTCAAAAGGAGCAGATGCAGCGCAATCTACTAGTTCCTCTTCTTATGAAAAAGAAGTTGAGATGCAACAACAAATTGAAGGCAAATTAAAGCAAGGTATTGATGCGACGTTAATGACGATGTTTAAGCCAAATGAATATAAAGTGAATACGAAAGTCTCTGTAAATTATGATGAAGTTACACGTCAGTCAGAAAAATATGGGGATAAAGGTGTACTTCGCAGTAAACAAGAGCAAGAGGAAAGCTCTACTGCGCAAGAAGGGGCGGATACGAAGCCAAGTGCTGGTATTACAGCGAATGGTGAAGTGCCAAACTACGGTACGAACAATAATCAAAATGGTAAAATCGTCTACGATAATAAAAATGGTAACAAAGTTGAAAATTATGAAATAGATAAAACAGTTGAAACGATTAAGAAACATCCAGAATTAACGAAAACAAATGTTGTTGTATGGGTAGATAATGATACGTTAGTAAAACGAAGAATTGATATGACGACGTTTAAAGAAGCAATAGGTACAGCAGCTGGACTTCAAGCTGATCCGAACGGAAACTTTATAAATGGTCAAGTTAACGTTGTAACTGTTCAGTTTGATCAGCCGAAAGTAGAGAAAGAGAAAGAACCAGAAGAAAGTGGTATTAATTGGTGGTTATTCGGTGGAATTACAGGTGGATTGTTAGCGCTTGGTGGCCTATTATTATGGTTCTTCTTAGCAAGACGTAAGAAAAAGAAAGAAGAAGAGGAATATGATGAATACTTAGCAGAAGAGGAAGTTGCTGCTAGTAGTGAAAGCATTATGGAAATTCCTGAAGAGAAAATAGTACCAGAGCCAAGAAAAGAACCAGTAGAACCGACAGAACCTACATTAGATGACCAAGTGCAGGAAGCTACGAGAGAGCATGTAGAAGGTACTGCAAAAGTTATTAAAAAATGGCTAAACGGATAGTAAGGGAGGAAAAACAATGTTAGATGAAATCTCCTCCAAAGAAAAAGCTGCCATCCTCATTCGTACATTAGACGAAGAGGTGGCAGCAAAAGTCATTGAATATATGACGGCTGAGGAAAAAGAAGTGTTACTTCGTGAAATTGCGAAGTTTCGTGTATATAAAGCAGAAACGTTAGAAAATGTACTAGGGGAGTTTCTGTATGAACTAAATGTAAAAGAATTGAATTTAGTGACCCCAGATAAAGAATACATTCGTCGTATATTTAGAAATATGCCAGAAGACGATTTGGAAAAATTATTAGAAGACCTTTGGTACAATAAAGATAATCCGTTTGAATTCTTAAATTCACTAACAGATTTAGAGCCACTTCTTACAGTGCTTAATGATGAATCGCCACAAACGATAGCAATTATTGCTTCTTATATTAAGCCTCAATTAGCATCTCAATTAATTGAGAGATTACCAGATCATAAGCGTGTAGAAACGGTAATGGGCATTGCGAAGCTAGAGCAAGTAGATAGTGAATTAATTAATCAAATTGGTGAGTTATTAAAAGCAAAATTAAATAATATGGCATTTAGTGCTATTAATAAAACAGATGGCTTGAAAACGATTGTGAACATTTTAAATAATGTTTCACGAGGCGTTGAAAAAACAGTCTTTCAAAAGCTCGATGAAGTTGATTATGAGTTATCTGAGAAAATTAAAGAAAATATGTTTGTCTTTGAAGACTTACTTGGTCTTGAAGATCTTGCACTTCGCCGTGTATTAGAGGAAATTACAGACAACGGTGTTATTGCGAAAGCAATTAAAATTGCAAAAGAAGAAATTAAAGAGAAATTATTTACATGTATGTCTTCAAACCGTAAAGAGATGATTTTAGAAGAGTTAGATGGCTTAGGACCGCTTAAGATGACGGAAGCTGAAAAAGCGCAGCAAACGATTACAGGTACAGTGAAAAAGCTAGAGAAAGAAGGAAGAGTTATCATTCAAAGAGGTGAAGATGATGTCCTTATTTAAAAACAGAATTCCGAAGAATTCTGTTTCTTTTTCTGAGGAAACGTATGAATTACAGTTTCCAAAGCCAATACCAGTTCACAATGAAGGGGAAATACAAGTAGATCATGCAGAACTTCTTGCGCAGCAAGATGCATTGCATATTGAAATGAATCAGCTAAGGCAGCATCAACAAACGTTAGAACGAGAGCATCAGCAGTTGTTGCAGGCTAAAGAAGAGTTTCAAATGCATATTCATGAACAAATGGGACAGATGGAAGCAGCGCGTATGCAGTTTCAAAAGGAGCAACAAGAAACGGCATACGAATGGACTGAGTTATTATGGAATCAATCTTTTCAATTAGCAGAAAAAATTGTGAATCAAGCGGTAGATTCACGAGTATTAGACGTTCTGCCAATATTAACAGGTATCGTTCAAACTTTGCCTACTTCATTTGAAAAGTTAATTATAACGGTTCATCCAGAAACATTTGAGCGTATACAAGAAGAGAAGGAAAATACGAAAGAGTATTGGTTGCTACAATTAGTAGAATGGAAGTATGATTTTTCTTTACAGTTTGGCGAATTTGTTTTGGAAGAAGAGAAGGAGTTCTTTGAATTTAAATTTGCACCTATATTTGCGAAACTTCGTCATAAATGGGAAGAAGAAAAGTTGTTTGAGGAGCAAAACGTATGAACAATAAGCTCATGAACGAACATAATAAATGGAATACGTTTATTGAAACGCCGTTTTATACGAAATTTGGCAAAGTTCATAGTGTACAAGAGCAGTTTTTTGTAGCGAAAGGTCCGAAAGCGAAGATTGGAGATGTTTGTCTCGTTGGAGAACATAGCGTCTTATGTGAAGTTATTGCAATTGAAAAAGAAAACAATATGTTACTCCCATTTGAACAGACAGAAAAAGTGTGTTACGGAGATTCAGTTACATTAATTGCAGAAGATGTCGTTGTGCCCCGTGGTAATCATTTGCTTGGCAAAGTGTTAAGTGCAAATGGAGAAGTGTTAAATGAAGATTCTGAAAATATTCCAGTACAAAAAATAAAATTAGATGCACCGCCGATTCATGCATTTGAGCGTGAAGAAATTACAGATGTATTTGAAACGGGAATTAAATCGATTGATTCTATGTTAACGATTGGAATCGGTCAAAAGATTGGTATTTTCGCTGGATCAGGTGTTGGGAAATCTACATTACCTGGAATGATTGCAAAAAACGCAAAAGCTGATATTAATGTTATTAGTTTAGTAGGTGAGCGTGGCCGGGAAGTAAAAGACTTTATTCGAAAAGAATTAGGCGAAGAAGGCATGAAAAAAAGCGTCGTTGTTGTAGCGACATCAGATGAAAGTCACCTTATGCAACTTCGTGCGGCAAAGCTTGCTACATCTATTGCTGAATATTTCCGTGACCAAGGAAATATTGTATTACTTATGATGGATTCGGTTACTCGTTTTGCTGATGCTCGCCGAAGTGTTGACATTGCAGTCAAAGAATTACCAATTGGTGGTAAAACACTGTTAATGGAAAGTTATATGAAAAAGTTATTAGAGCGATCCGGAAAAACACAAAAAGGGGCAATAACAGGTATTTATACAGTGCTAGTTGATGGTGACGATTTAAATGGTCCTGTACCAGATTTAGCTCGTGGTATTTTAGATGGACATATTGTATTAAAACGTGAGCTCGCAACTCTTAGTCATTACCCTGCCATTTCTGTACTAGATTCGGTTAGTAGGATTATGGAAGAAATCGTATCGCCGAAGCATTGGCAACTTGCAAATGAAATGAGAAAAATTTTATCTATTTATAAAGAAAATGAATTGTATTTTAAACTAGGAACAATTCAAGAAAATGAAGAAAATGCTTATATTTTTGAATGTAAAAATAAAGTGGAAGCTATAAATATGTTTTTAAAACAAGGTCGAACGGATAGTTTTCATTTTGAAGGTGTTGTCCAAGCAATGCACCATATTGTATAAGATCTCGTCCCTTGAGGTCTTATTTTTTTGTTTTTAATATTTCACAGATTTTTTTGTGAAAAAACTATATAATAGAAAAAGGGAACGTTATAATAGGAAGGGGCTATGAAAACGGGTGGATAAGCAGCAGTACGACACGATAAAATTGCAGATTAATCAAGAGAAAGAACAAATCTTGAAAGAAGTGTATGAACTAACAGCTGAAAAAAGAAAAATAGAACAAAAAAAAGAATATGATCTGTATGTTGTGAAATCACGTAGTAAAGTCGTACAAACTGGGCAACGTATTATGGCTGGTATGCTGTCTTCACATACATTTTCACCTGAAAGAATAGAAGAATGGAATCGAAAAATTAAAAAAACAGAAGGTTTTATTCAAAAAAATGAAAGCCTTTTAGAGCAAATAAAAGAAAAAGAACGTGTCCTTGATGAAATGTATCAAGAAGATTGTAAGAAGCTTGTGGAAGTAAAAGAAAAGTTAGAAGAAAAAATGCTTCTTGATTTAAAAATGTGTATGAACGGATGAGGTGGATGTAGTGATGCAATTTGTATTACCGGTGCAACAAAGTTTACCTCCGCAAAAAGAAAAAGGGCTAGAAATAAAATCGAAAAATGAAAATTCTTCATTTGATAATACAATGAGAATTGAAAATAAAAAGCAGCCGAAAACGGAGAAAACGAAACGAGAAGAAGCACCAATAGAAGAGAAAAAAGATTATATTCTTTCTAAAAAATCGGTAACGAAAGAAGAGCCTATTGTTAAGAAAGAAGAAAAAAAAGAGACAGAACAGTTATTATTATCTGTATCTGAGCAAATGGTTGCAATTGAGCAATTACGTGTGCAGTCAGAATTGTTATATCAATACATACAAAAAATACAAGAGTTATATAAAGAATACGGAAATATTAAACTGAACGAATTGCCCGCAGCTGAATTACAGCAATTACAAGAGCTTCTTTCAAACATAAATATTAAAAATGCCATATATTTAGAAGGTACAATGCGAATGACGTTAGACAAGGTGACGATGCCAGAGCAGATGTTGCAAGTATTAAAAGTCGTAGAATCAGAAACTTGTAATATTGCAAAGAAACAAGAAGAATTTAAAGACTTAGATGTAGATCTTCCGAAATCAGAGAGTGATGATGTAAAGATAGACTTGCCAGAAGTTGATACATTAAACGATTCGAGTTCTGCGGGTGTGGAGTTATTAAATAAAGCGACCAGTACCGATCAAATAGGAAAATCAAATGGTGGCGCTGAGAAGGTTTCATTGCCTGACTTAGGAAAGAAAATGGAAGCGCAAGTAGAGGCGCTACAAAAATTTGTAGTGAAACAAGAACGCGTTTTATTCCAGCTAAATCCAGAAAAACTTGGTATATTAACTGTGTTTATGAAAAAACATGGAGACCAAATTGATGTTCATGTAGAAATGGAAAAACACGATGCGAAAAAACGTGTTGAAATCATTTTTGATGAATTGAAACTAAAGTTAAAAGAAAAAGAAATCAATATTCAAATTAGCTATTCAGATAAAGATGAAAATCGTAAAGAACAGCGAGAACAAGAGCAAAGGCAAAAGCAAAAATTAGCAAATACGAAACATGAGAAACAACAATCAAAAGAATTTGCGGGATTATTGGAGGAATAAAGCGTGCCAACAGTTGGATTAAATACAACGAGTACAAATCATATTCCGTTACAAGCAGGAGCGCAAAAAAGTAATGTACCTGTTAACGGTTTACAATCGCCAGTTCAACAAGCAAATGGAGTTTCAGCAGGAGAGCAAAAGACTCCTGGGGTAATGGGGAAAGATGATTTCCTAAAATTGTTTTTATCGAGTTTCCAGCACCAAGATCCATTTAATGCGATGGATATGAATCAAATGATGAACCAAACAGCGCAGTTATCTCTTATGGAACAAGTACAAAATATGACCAAAGCAGTTGACTCCTTAAGAACGACGATGTATTCGACAGCGCTTGATGGTGGAATGAAGTTTTTAGGAAAGTATGTAAGAGGTATTGACGGTGAAGGGAACAAAGTAACTGGTCAAGTAGAGACAGTTCGCCTTGCAGAAAATAACGATGTACAGCTCGTTATTAATAATAAAGTAGTATCTCTTCGTTTCGTTGAAAGAGTGTCTGATAAACAGATTGGAGACACGAATCCAGAAGATGTAAAGGAAGCCGATCAAAAAGTAGTTGAAGAAGTAAAAACAACAAATTCATAAGGAAGTGTCCATACATTATGATTAAAGCGTTATATACAAGTATTACAGGGATGAATGCAACACAAAATGCATTAAGTGTAACTTCAAATAATATTGCCAATGCACAAACAGTTGGTTATAAAAAACAAAAAGCAATGTTTGATGATTTATTATACAACAATTCAATTGGTGCAAAAGGTGATGATAGATACGCAGGGACGAACCCTAAAAGTATCGGTAACGGTGTAAAAATGAGCGGAACGGTTACGGATTATAGCGATGGTACAATTACGTTAACAGGTGGTAAAACACAAGCAGCAATGGAAGGTAATGGTTTCTTCGTTGTAGGTGATTCAAAAGCTGGAAATATGGAATTTACACGTAAAGGGACATTTACAATATCTTCAGATTACTATATTACGAATATAGAAGGTCAATATGTATTCGCTTATCCAGCAGATCCATCAACTGGTAATGTTGACTTATCTGGTATCCCGGGACCATTGCAAATTCCAATGGGATCAGCAATCGGTGGTATTCGAACATCAAAAGGAGTCGTTGGAGGGAATATTCCAGCCGATGCAAAACAAATTACGCAAGAATTGCCTGTATACGATGATGCCGGTAATACATGGACAATGCGCGTGGAGTTTACACAAACTAGTGAACATAATTATAAATATACAGTAAAGATGCGTAACGACTCGAAGAAAGAAACAACGTTTAATGAGGTTCAAGGCGCAGGTGGTGATATGACGTTTGATGCAGTAGGAAAGCCAAATCAGCAAAATCCTGGAGCATCTATTCCATTTAATGGCGGCACAGTAAATTTAGATTTTAGTAAACTAACAAACCATCCGACAGAAAAAACATTAGCAGTAACAAACGTAGATGGTAGAGCAGCAGCGACTGTTAAAGATTGCTTTATTGCTGACGGTGGATATTTGATGGTGAAATATTCTGATGGAAGTATGAAAGCTGCGGGTCAATTAGCTGTTGCAATGTTCCCGAACGAAGGCGGCTTAATGAAAACTGGTAATGGTAACTATACAGCGACAAATACAACGGGTATTTTAGCAATGGGTGTATCTGGTCAAAATGGTGCAGGAAAAGTACGCGGTAGTGCACAAGAAGGTGCAAACGTAGATTTATCTGTAGAATTCGTTGATTTAATGTTATACCAACGCGGATTCCAAGGAAATGCGAAAGTAATCAAAATTTCAGATGAAGTATTAAATGAAGTTGTGAACTTAATTCAATAATAAATCGTAAAGAAAAATTGTAACGTAGTAGGAAGGGTTTTATATTCGTATGACAAGACAAGAGCGAATTTTACAATTGCCTTTTTTCGAAAATAAACGTGAGCTTGCTGAGCAAATGTTAAAAATAGAACGAGAAGAGCATGTATATTTACCAGATCAATTTGAAATCAAACAAGTGCCTCCATATTCGTTTGGTGAAAAACAAGCAATCATTGGCCGTATACACGAGTTTTACTTCGTAAGTATTGGTAGTAGTGGTGTTTGGAAGTATCAACTGTTTAAAGATGAGATGAAGTGCCGTGAGTTTTTTGTTATGTTGCCGGATATTACGGATCAGCAGCTTGCTTTTTGGTTCAATAACATTGAGTTGTTGAAAGGGGCTTAAAAGATTTCTTTTAGGTTTTGAGAGAGGGCCTAGCGATGAGTAGTAGCGGTCAGTGCCTATGAGTGGTTCGTGCATTGTTTAAGATGTGTGAACCGATAGTTTAGATGAATAACGATTATAGTTGTATTCATTTAAAGTTTTGAGAGAGGGCCCAGCGATGTTTAGTAGCCGTCAGTGCTTATGAGTGGCTCGTATGTTGTAAGACTAGAGATATGTAGTGGTTTTAAGGTAGTTGGAGAGGCTGGAATCCAAGTGTTTAGGTGGTGCCTCTTCGCTCTTTGAAGATATAGGGCCTATGAGCAGTGATTTGAAATAGATATAGATTAATTTAAGATAGTTGTGCTATGTTGTACAATTAGACTAAATTTATATAAAAGGAGAGGTGAGGAGGATGGCGCAGAATAAGTATCGCGTTACATTCATTTCGCCAAGTGAGGTTGAGCAACGTACTGTAATGATGGCGAGTAGTTTGCCTAATTTAATACGTCAAGTAGAGAGTATTATTGCAGATCTGAACGGTTATTTTGTAAATGATAAAAAGAATAATTGCTATTTTAAAGTGATTAAAGAAAATGTTACGTTTATTCAATATGAGTTACTATTTTCGGATAAGGAAATTCACATTGAAAAGTTAAAACATATAGCACCGGCGGTATTGAAACAATTATTTGAAAAAATAAACGATCCGGAATTATATGCACTTGCACTTCTTGATGTCGATATAGCGACAAAGGAATATGTGCTAGGAGAAATGAATCCAGAGCTTAGAGTGAGAGTGGAAACAGAGCTTTCGAAAAAATGGGAAGCGATGCCGACAGAAATTGTAGGAGCGCAAGAAGTGTTACTAGAAGCACTTGCTTCGTTTATACAAGATTAAGCTTTACCAGTGTTTTTATTATTTTAAAACGGCAAGGCTCACGCAACTATCTATATTTTTCATATAGGTAGTTGACTTTTGGATGTTATTAAAGCTTAATAATTAAATATACGGAATTAATGGAAGGGGAGCGACACCTTTATGTCACAAGCACAAAGTATTTTATTAGAAAGTGGAACAAACGAATTAGAAATCGTAACTTATACTGTGGGTGAAAATTTATTTAGTATCAATGTAATGAAAGTGCGTGAAATTATTAATCCATTCCCTGTTACAACTGTGCCGGAATCTCATCATGCAGTTGAAGGTGTTGTTCAAGTACGTGGCGAAATTTTACCTGTTATTAACTTAGCGACAGCTCTTAATTTAAAATCTACAAAGCCACTTGATCAAACGAAATTTATTATCTCGGAATTAAACCAAATGAAAGTTATCTTCCGTGTTGATGAAGTACATCGTATTCAACGCATTTCTTGGGAACAAATTGATGAGCCAGCTTCATTATCTATGGGACTAGAAGAAACGACGTCTGGAATTGTAAAACTAGATGGGAAAATTATCTTATTGTTAGATTATGAAAAAATTGTTTGCGAAATTAGTAACAGTGGTTATGACAATAAAACACTTTCAGGATTAGAGCAAAAAACAGATCGAGCTGAAAAGGTTATTTATATTGCGGAAGATTCAGCGATGCTTCGCCAAATACTAGAAGAAACATTATCAACAGCTGGATATACGAAAATGAATTTCTTCAGCAATGGTGCAGAAGCGTTAGCGCAAATTGAAAAACTAGCAAAAGAGCAAGATGAAAAAATGTTTGAACATATTCATCTGCTTATTACAGATATTGAAATGCCGAAAATGGATGGACATCATTTAACGAGGGTGATTAAGGATAGTGAAGTGATGAATCATTTACCTGTTATTATTTTCTCTTCTTTAATTACGAATGAGCTGTTCCATAAAGGTGAGGCTGTAGGAGTAAATGCTCAAGTGAGTAAGCCGGATATTCAAGAGTTAATTGGTTTGGTTGATAAGTTAGTGTTATAAAAAAGCTTTTTAGTTGGAAGAGGGAACTATCCTGTAGTACAGGGTGGTTCTTCTTTTTGTTCCATTTATGTAAAGAAAGAATGAGGGAGTGTTTCAAATATAGTTTTTGTTTTCTATAGTCACGGTTTTATTTGAAAGCGTCTTCTTGACTGGGGAATTGATTCTAGGACGTTTTTTATTATTTAATATGTAGAAATATTGAAATTGCTGTGTGTAGTTCAATTTAATTTTCATCCTGTATTCCTTACTTTTAGTATAAAGTTGAGTTTTTTATTTGGAAATATAGTGGTGAAATTACGTGATGGCGCAAATTTTCGGTGGAATTATATTGGAAATACCATATGATATAATCGGATAGATTCCTACTAATACCACTTTATACTATTTATATATATATTTTCTAAAAAGTTTTTCTATTGTTTTTTGATTTTTTTTGTAGATTTATCATTTGACGGACAATTTCGAAATGCTATAATGTTGATATGTAAAAATTTCTATTTTCTTGAAAGACATGGGGGTCATATGAGAATTGTGAAAGAATGAGGGGGAGTGACACGTATTATGTATCACCACACAGCAATCAATGTATTAAGTCTTTTAAAAAAAATGTCAAATGATAAAATGAACGATACGAAGTTGGGAGCGGAATTTCAAAAAATAGAGAAACAATTCCGCATAGAGTATGAAGAGCTAATAGATTTATATAATAGAATGGTATTATTTCAAATAGATATAGAGAAAAATGGTGGTATACGAGCCTACGAAAAATCAACGATTACATGGCTGAAGTCTGAACTAGAATTACTTTATGAAGTGTATCAATTTTGTCAACGTCACGGGTTAAACATCGCAAATATTTCAAAATATATTAGTAAAAATGAACTGAATCTTTTTCAAAAAACGGAAAGTCAATTGCAAAACACATATTATAAATTGAAGAAACAAGAGATACCGTTTGAAAATATTGAAAAACAAAAACCTGGGCGGAAACGTAAATATACATTTGCAAAAGAAACAACTTCTAAGATGAAACAGGAGAGAAAACAGGAAGTAATCGAAGAAATTCAAAATGAAGCAGATGAAAAAAAACTCGTAACAGTTATATCTGGAATTGTTGATAATTTTGAAACAATTAATCAACATGGTGAAGAAAAAGAAGGTGAATTACATAAGTTTATGAAAGGGATTTATAAACTTTCTAGCATGGCCGCAGAGCGTTCAAAAGATGAAAAAAACACACGTGGTCTTGAGGGTGAATTACAGTTACTACGAGCTGAAAATGATAAGTTAATACGAGAAAAAGAAGAACTCATTTACGATATTAAAGATTTAACGCAGTATCTGATTCATTTCATAACTAGCTCTGATATTGATCAACTTCGTACGTTACCGACTTTCGTAAAATGTTGTAAAAAAGATTTAAATAAACTTGGATTATATAACGCACAAGACGGTAAAATGAAAATAATGGTCGACCGTAGAGGGCAAGTTATGACAGTAACACCTTAAATATAGGATACAAAAAAGAACCTGTTTCTAAAAATCGTCAAAAACGATCTTTTGGAGACAGGTTTCTTATTTACTTTTATATTGTGAAAATATGTAAGTTTAAATAATTAACTGCTCATAATAAAACAACATAGATTCTTCATAACCTAAAGAAGAGTATATGTCTTTAAGTATTCATCCATAATAACCCATATGAAACACAACAACGAAAAAGGTGAATGTATGGATTCTTTTCATAAATGGTTACGAGGTGAAAAATCTTTTTCTACGCAGGAACAAGCTGACATTGTAATAAACGGTTCGGTTTCTTCTATGTCTTATAAACCTAGAGCAATTGTCCAAACTATTTAGCGGAATTCCAGAGCTAGTTATAAGAAGTTTTCCGTTGAAAAGCGGACAAAGAGTCACGCTCGTGTATATGGAGGGGTTAGTAGACAAAAATGTCATTAATACGGATGTTCTACGACCTCTCTTATTTCAAGAATGGAATGAAAAAGATTTTTGGGAGTCTTCAATTTCTATTGGGCAGATTAAGAAGGTAAAAAAATGATTAGAAATCGAATAGGCTATTTTACATGGTAAAAGCATTTTGCTTATAGATGGTCAGTACACAGCGTTAGAGTTAGACACGCAGGGGCACCTAAGAGGAGTATTCAGGAACCAACAACTGAAACTTCATTAAAAAGTTCACACGAAGGTTTTACGGAAGTAGCTAGCGAGAGTATTGCCTTCATTCGCTGATATATTCCAAATCGTGAATTGAAGGTGAAAGAGTTCACTGTTGGAGATCGGGCAAATTCAAAAATTGTTATGCTGTATTTAGCAGATGTTACAAATGAAACTGTCGTCCACGAAATGGCAAGTCGTATAAAATCAATCAACATTGATGCTATTCTCAGTACCGGTACATTAGAGGGACTCGTTGAAGATAATTCATATACACTATTCCCACAGTTTTCTATAACCGAACGTCCAGATACAACTTCGCATCATATTTTGAAGGGCCGAATTGCGATTGTTCACCAGGTGTGTTAATTGGTCCGATGACTTTTTTATCATTTTTTCAAACGATGGATGATTACAGCTTAAGGATAGCTATAGCATCATTTACATGGCTACTTCGCCTCACGGGATTATTTATTGCGATCTTTGCTTAGGCTCTTTATATTGCTATGATTTCCTTTCATTATGAAGTAATTCTTCTTAAAGATAGTCATTTGATTTATCTATTGCCGAGCGTACATTCGATGTAAATATGAAGAAAGATAAAGGGGAACTAGTTGCACTTATTATGATACAGCTAAATCATGATTTAAATGATCTAATTCATAAAGTACAAAGGCAGAAGCTAGATCCATTTGGATTTGGTGACTATGCACGTACTTTTCAATATGAGCATTGGAAAAAGTCGAAAATGAATGGCCGAATACATTTTCAGAAGCAAGTGTTAAAGTAACGCTGGTATTAAAGATTTTAGAAAGTGGGATTATTAAATGATTTCAACTTATAACAAATAGAGGACAGAAAAGTAACTGTCAAAATGTTTTAGCCATAAGTTTTAGGATTTAATTTGGCTTAATAGGAAATTCTATTGATAGCAAAGCCCTTATCTGATTTTAATTTTAGAAAGGAGAGAAACGGATGGAGTCAATATGGCTAGAGTATGCTTGGGCATTATTAATTCTAATCGGATTAGAAGGTTTGTTATCAGCTGACAATGCCCTTGTACTAGCAGTTATAGCGAAACATTTACCCGAAGAAGAGAAAAAAAGAGCTATAAATTACGGAATCATTATGGCCTTTGTATTTCGATTTGCAGCCCTATTTGCCATTTCATTTATTGCAAATGTTTGGCAAATACAAGCGATAGGAGCAGCCTATCTTCTTTATTTAGGATTGAAGCATGTCATTCAGGCGCAATTCGGAAAAGGCAATCAAAATATTCATAAGGACGATGAAAAGAAAGCGGCAGGTAAAAGCTACTGGTTCACAGTAGGGAAGATTGCATTAGCTGACCTCGCGTTTGCAATTGATTCGATATTAGCTGCGGTTGCTCTTGCTCTGGGGCTTCCGGATTCACCGCTTGACGATTTCGGAGGTATGGATGGAGGACAGTTCATTGTTGTACTTCTTGGAGGGATCGCTGGACTTATTTTAATTAAATTTGCGGCAACTTGGTTTGTTGGGCTTCTTGAGAAACGGCCAGCATTGGAAACAACGGCATATGCGATTGTTGCTTGGGTTGGTGTCAAACTAGCTGTAATTACACTGGCTCATGAGGACATTGGTATTTTAAATGATGATTTTCCGCACAGTACAACTTGGACTTTAATCTTCTATGGAGTATTAGTTGCCATCGCACTAATTGGTTGGTTTGCACCGGGAAATAAGTCAGCCGAAAATAATCCCGAAAGGTAAGTATCATTAACTGTATTTAGCGTTTTAAACATTTGTTCTTTTCTAATTTAAGGAATACGGAGTGAAACTATACTAATTTTTATTCAATATATAGTTTCTTTTTTTACATTAAAGAGAACGATTGGAGTAGAATCATTACTAAAAAAGGTCAGAGCATTATATGCTTTGTCCTTTTAGCACATTATTCGAAAGAATTTGCACTAATTGCAAATCGAACAGCTAAATCACGCATACGAGTCACAATTGTCACATTCGCAGGATTATCAGAAGCAGCATTTAACTTCTTACCAGTCGCTAAACGCTCCATCCCAACATTTATACTCTGCTCATTCTTATATAAAGCTAACTTAGCGTTCATACTTAAAACGTTTGTACTAATACGCATATTGGACACTCCTTATAGATTGATATATGGTCAGTATTCTAACGCTAATAAACGGCTATGAAGAGAAAAAAGGGCTTATGCTCACTTTATCTTTTGGTTTTCATACACAGGACGAGGATAAAATAAGCCCTGATCGCTTCTAAATATGGCTGGAGCTTCTCTCCAGGCTGAAAAGAAATCTATTAATCTATTTATATAGAAAAAACAAACCTCTTCGCAAGCAGAGAGGTTTGTTCATGAAACTAACTCAAATGGCTTATTGTAATAATTTAGAAACCATTTGTGGAGTTTGGTTTGCTTGAAAAAGCATGCTGATACCAGCTTCGTTCAAGATTTTGAACTTAGTCATTTCAGACATTTCTTTCGCCATGTCAGCGTCTTCGATTTGAGAAGCAGAAGATGCCATGTTAGAAGCTTGGTTATTTAAGCTTTCTACATTGAAGTCTAGACGGTTTAATGTAGCACCTAAATCAGCACGGCTACCTGCGATAGATGCGATCATACCATCGATAGCTTTAATTGCATCGTTAGCATTATTGATAGCAGTAGTATCATCTTCAGTTCCAGCAGTGCCTGCGTTTGTTGCTGAGATAGAAATTTGGTTAAGTTTCTTTTCATTACCTTCTAAATTAGCACTTGTAACATTTGCTAGTTTGATATCGATAGTGCCGTTAATAGCAGGTTTTGTAGTACCAGGATCAGTACCAGGATCAACAACAGGAGCTGCTGATCCTGTTGCAGCAGTTGCTTGTCCATCATCATAACTATGGATTTTAATAGATCCATTATCACCATTTAATAATGTTTTTCCGTTAAACTGAGTGTTTGTTGAAATGTAATCAATTTGATCTCTTAATGCAGAAAATTCTTTTTCTAGTGCACCACGGTTTTCGTTTGTGTTTGTACCGTTGGCAGATTGAACTGCTAGGTCACGCATACGAAGTAAGATGTTAGATACTGAGTTCATTGCTGAATCAGCTGTACGAATCATAGAGATACCATCTTGTGTATTACGAGATGCAACACCTAATCCGTTTTCTTTTGCACGCATACGAGTAGCGATTGCAAGTCCAGCTGCATCGTCAGCTGCACTGTTAATACGTTTACCGCTTGATAAACGGTTCATAGAAACGTTCATTTTGTCTTGGTTTTGACGCATGTATTCTTGCGTACGCATGCTATTAATGTTTGTATTGATTCTCATGTGAAGAACCCCCATTTTTTTATATTGACTTTTCTGCAAATTAAAAAACGGTAATATGCGAAAAAATCGATTTCGAGATTTATTGTAAGCCTTGCTACAAAGGGTGTCAACTAAAAATCCGAATTAATAAATATAAAAAAATAACAGTTTAACAATATAGTCATTTTTTTATTGCAAAGGATTATTGCAAACTTTTAAAAAAAAATCTAATATTAGATTATCTTTGTTTATCGAAAAGGTGATATTATGGTAGTTGGAAATATAGTAAAAGAAGTTCTTGCATATAAAAAAGGACAATTTCAGCAAAAATTAAGTAGTCCGCAGGCGTTCGTTAGTAGTCGTTTTCAAGATCAATTGCAAAGTGAACCTGCGAAGGAGACGAAGGTTGCTCCGCAAACGGCAAAAGTAGAGGATATGAGTCAGCCGGTACAATCTATGAAAATAGAAACGGTTGTTAATAAACCGGAAGAACCTATTAATAAAGTAGTAGAGGAAACGAGTAAGCCTGAGGAGAAAGCTGAAACGAAGAAAGTAGATGAAGTGCAAGTTGCACAAAAAGAGTTTGAGCGACGTTTCCCAGAAACGAAAAATGAGCCTGCTGATACGTGGGGATTAACGAATAAATATAATATTCGGAAAATACGTTCTTCAAATGAAGGTAAGTATGAGGATATTATTGATCGCGTAAGTAATACATATGGAATTCCGAAAACGTTAATTCAAAAAATGATTGAAGTCGAGTCTAATTTTAATCCGAAAACGGTGTCACATGCAGGAGCGATGGGGCTTATGCAGCTTATGCCAGCAAATGTGAAAGAGATGGGTATAAAAAATCCATTTTCACCAGCTGAAAGTATTGAAGGCGGTGTGAAAGAGTTAAGCGGTTATTTAAAGAAACATAACGGTGATCTCGTACTAGCGCTTGCTTCTTATAATGCTGGTCCTGGTAATGTGAGAAAGTACGGAGGCGTACCGCCATTTAAAGAAACGCAAGGATATATAAAGAAAATATTGAATATAGACGTTTCGAAATAAGAAATTTCATTTATATATAAAGTGAAACTTTAATCAGTGGGGGTTTTGTTCATCCCCCACTGATTATTAGCCTTCACCAATCGGGCTTTTACGGGCAGTTGCCCCTCCGCCTAACTTCTTTGCTTTCGCTGAATTTTGAGGTAGGGGTCTTACTGCCCGCAAATAGCGGGATAAATAGAGAATATGAAATTTTCGTTAACATGATATGGGAGTTGGCTAGATTTGAAATTACAAGATGATATTCCGTTAACAATTTATTTTGAAATCGGAAATACAAAAAAGAAAATTGAAGATCTGCTTCATATTACGAAAGGTACATTGTATCGTCTTGAAAATTCAACGAAAAATACGGTGCTTATTATGCTTGAGAATGAAGAGATTGGAACCGGAAAGATTTTGACGAAGAATGGAAAAATGTACGTTGAAATTGTTGAATTGAAAAGGTAGGGAAGGGGATTTTCATGAGTAGCGATAAATTAAGTCAAGAGCAAATTGATGCCCTACTGAAGGCGGTAAATGAAGGCGAGGAAATGCCAGCTTTCGCACAAGAAGCAGGGAAGCAAGATAAATTTCAAGAGTATGATTTTAATAGACCGGAGAAGTTCGGTGTTGAGCATTTACGTAGTTTGCAAGCGATTGCGTCTACTTTTGGCAAACAGACGTCACAGACGTTGTCAGCGCGTATGCGTATTCCAATTGAACTAGAGCCTTCGACCGTTGAGCAAGTTCCGTTTACGAGTGAGTATGTGGAGAAAATGCCGAAAGATTATTATTTATATTGTGTTATTGATCTCGGTCTTCCAGAGCTTGGAGAAATTGTAATTGAAATTGATTTAGCGTTCGTTATTTATATTCATGAATGCTGGCTTGGCGGAGATAGTAAGCGTAACTTTCTAATGCGTAGACCATTAACGGCGTTTGAGTTTTTAACACTTGATAATATATTTACTCTTCTTTGTAAAAATTTGCAACAATCATTTGAAAGCGTTGTTGCGATTGAACCGAAATTTGTAACGACGGAGACAGATCCGAATACGCTGAAGATTACGACAGCGAGCGATATTATTTCACTATTAAACGTAAATATGAAAACGGATTTTTGGAATACGACAGTTCGTATCGGTATTCCGTTCTTATCTGTTGAAGAAATTATGGATAAGTTAACGTCTGAAAATATTGTCGAACATTCTTCAGATAAGCGTAGAAAGTATACGTCTGAAGTAGAAGTGAAAGTAAATCAAGTGTACAAGCCTGTTCACGTTGCGATTGGTGAGCAGAAAATGACAATGGGCGAGATTGAGCAAATTGAAGAAGGCGATATTATTCCGCTTCATACGAAAGTAACAGACCAACTGCGTGGTTATGTAGATGGAAAACATAAATTTAATTGTTTTATCGGGAAAGATGGAACGCGTAAGGCGCTCCTATTTAAAAGTTTTATAGAGTAGGAGGATCTATATGAAGCATGAAGTATCTCCTGTGTCATTAATGGGATTAGAAGAATTTGCAGGGAAGCGAAATGAAGCGGGGAAGGCACATATTGATACCGTTTCGGATATTTCGATTGAACTTGGAGTAAAGCTTGGGAAGTCATCTATTAAGCTTGGTGATGTGAAGCAATTAAAAGTTGGCGATGTTCTTGAAGTAGAGAAAAATTTAGGACATAAAGTAGATGTATATTTAAGTGATATGAAGGTCGGTATTGGTGAAGCGATAGTAATGGATGAGAAATTCGGCATTATTATTTCTGAAATTGAAGCTGATAAGAAACATGCAGCGCTTATGAAGGCGCAAAATCAAATGCAGGATAAAGAGTAGAGGAGGAGTCATATGTCGTATATGACGACCTTATTTCAAGTCGTTTTACTGTTTGGTGCGCTCGGCTATGGTGCATATTATATGACGAAAAAGACGCGCAAACAGCAGTTTTTTAAGCAAGGTGAAAACGGCCATATTCAAGTGAAAGACGGCGTATATTTAAATCATCAAACGAGCGCCTTTTTGTTTGAAGTGGACGGAAAGCAAGTGTTCACTGTTATTAGTAATAACGGTGTACAATCTGTGCAGTTAACAGGAACAGGAAATCAGTTTCAGCAAGCGCTAGAAGACGCGGTGAAGAGTGAAACGAAAAAAGTAGAGGATCCATCATGAGAATAAAGAAACAGTTATCGTTATTTGCCGTTATTTTCGTATTTTCTATTATTTTTTCATTTGTTTTTGTAAATCCAGCGTATGCAGCCCCGAACGGCTTTATTAATTTCGAAAATGGAAAAGAGTTTACGAGTAATTCAAGTGTACAACTATTCGCACTCGTTACCCTTCTATCATTATCTTCTTCTATCGTTCTTTTATTTACGCAATTTACGTATTTTATGATTGTTCTTGGGATTACTCGTCAAGGACTTGGGGTTATGAATTTACCACCGAACCAAGTGCTTGTTGGACTTGCATTATTTTTATCACTATTTACGATGCAACCAGTACTTGGTCAGTTAAAGAGTGATGTGTGGGACCCGATGACGAAAGAAAAAATAACAGTAAGTCAAGCTGCGGAGACGACAGCTCCGATTATGAAAGATTATATGTCGAAGCATACGTATAAGCATGATTTGAAAATGATGCTGAAAGTGCGCGGAGAAGAGTTGCCGAAAGATTTAAAGGATCTTTCACTGTTTACGCTTGTGCCATCCTTTACGTTAACGCAAATTCAAAAAGGTTTACTTACAGGGATGTTCATTTATTTAGCGTTTGTCTTTATTGATTTAATTATTAGTACACTTTTAATGTACCTTGGGATGATGATGGTACCGCCGATGATTTTAAGTTTACCATTTAAAATACTCGTTTTCGTATATTTAGGTGGATATACAAAAATCGTCGATATTATGTTTAAGACGGTCGCCTGAAGCGTTTGATGCTATGTGATAGGAGTCATATAAATGAATACGTCACCAATTATAGATATTTTCCAAACCTTTTTTTATAAAGGGGTTATGATTTTAATGCCGATTGCCGTTGTAAGTATGATTGTCGTTATTATTATCGCGGTTATTATGGCGATGATGCAAATTCAAGAGCAAACGCTGACGTTTTTACCGAAAATGGCGAGTATTGTGCTCGTTATTATCATTTTAGGTCCGTGGATGTTTCAAGAGTTAACGATGCTTATTTTAGATTTATTTGATAAAATCCCATCGCTATTGCGTTCGTACTAAGATAGGTGAACTGAAATGAATATGGAATTATGGGCGGCGACGTTTTTTGCGTTTTGTCGCATTACTTCATTTTTATATTTTCTACCGTTTTTCTCAGGCCGATCAATTCCGGCGATGGCAAAGGTTACATTTGGAATCGCTCTTTCGATTACAGTGGCAGATCAAGTGGATGTCTCTCACATAAAGACAGTTTGGGATGTAGCAGCTTATGCAGGAACGCAAATTGTAATTGGGTTATCACTTTCAAAAATTGTAGAGATGCTGTGGAACATTCCAAAAATGGCAGGGCATATTTTAGACTTTGATATCGGTTTATCACAGGCAAGTTTATTTGATGTAAATGCAGGATCACAGTCTACTTTACTATCAACAATTTTTGATATATTTTTTCTTATTATTTTCATTTCACTTGGCGGCATTAACTATTTCGTTGCCACGATTTTAAAGTCGTTTCAATATACAGAGGCGATTTCAAAATTGTTGACGACTAGTTTTTTAGATAGTTTACTCGCAACGTTATTATTTGCAATTACATCAGCGGTCGAAATTGCTTTGCCGCTTATGGGGAGCTTATTCATCATTAACTTCGTTCTTATTTTAATCGCAAAAAACGCACCGCAATTAAACGTTTTTATGAATGCGTACGTAATTAAAATAACGTGTGGTATTTTGTTTATTGCGATGAGTGTACCGATGCTCGGTTATGTGTTTAAAAATATGACAGACGTATTACTGGAAGAGTATACGAAACTATTTAACTTTTTCTTAACGAAGTAGGGGGACGCGCATGGCAAAGGATAATAAAACAGAAAAGGCCACCCCGCAGAAGCGTAAAAAATCGCGTGAAGAAGGGAATATCGCCCGGAGTAAAGATTTAAATAATTTATTTTCCATTCTTGTATTAGCAGTTGTCGTTTACTTTTTCGGAGATTGGCTCGGTTATGAGATCGCACATTCCGTAGCGGTACTGTTTGATCAAATTGGAAAAAATACAGATTCGACCGAGTATTTTTATTTAATGGGCATATTACTTCTGAAAGTATCGGCTCCTATATTAATACTTGTATATGCTTTTCATTTGTTCAATTATATGATTCAAGTCGGTTTCTTATTTTCTTCTAAAGTACTTAAGCCGAAAGCATCACGTATTAATCCGAAAAACTATTTTACGAGATTGTTTAGTCGTAAAAGTTTAGTAGATATTTTGAAATCACTATTTTATATGGGATTAATCGGTTACGTTTCGTACGTTCTCTTTAAAAAGAATTTAGAGAAGATTGTTAGTATGATTGGATTTAACTGGACAGCGTCACTTACTGAAATTATTAGCCAAATTAAATTTATCTTTCTAGCCATTTTAATTATTTTAATCGTTCTTTCTATTATTGATTTCATTTATCAAAAATGGGAGTACGAACAAGATATTAAAATGAAAATAGAAGAAGTGAAACAAGAGCATAAAGATAATGAAGGGGACCCGCAAGTAAAGGGGAAACGAAAAAACTTTATGCATGCCATCTTGCAAGGGAGAATTGCGAAGAAGATGGATGGTGCAACGTTTATTGTGAACAACCCGACGCACATTTCAGTTGTGCTTCGTTACAATAAACAAGTTGATGCAGCGCCTATTGTCGTTGCAAAAGGGGAAGATGAGTTCGCATTATATATACGAACGCTTGCCCGTGAACAAGAAATACCAATGGTGGAAAACCGTCCGCTTGCTCGTTCTTTATATTATCAAGTTGAGGAAGACGAGACGATTCCAGAAGATTTATACGTAGCTGTAATTGAAGTTATGCGCTATTTAATTCAAACGAACGAACTTGAAGTATAATAGCGCGTTTGGAGGGGATCTCTTTGTTTAAGATGGATTCTGCAAGAACCTATTTTTCTATCTTTTTAGCAGCGTCATTCGTTGTGGCGCTCTTAATTCCACTTCCACCATTTATACTTGATATCGTTATCGTTTTTCTACTAAGTATGTCAGTGCTTATTTATATGCGAGCTACAAGTATTAACGAGTGGGATGAATTAAAGTCATTTCCGACGATGTTGTTATTAATCGGGATTTTCCGCGTATCGATTAACGTTTCGACGACGCGAGCGATTTTAACAGACGGAAATGCGGGTCATGTTATTGAAGAGTTCGGTCAGTTCGTAATTGGCGGGAACTTATTAATTGGTATCGTTATTTTTATAGTTTTAATCATATTCCAGTTTATCGTTGCAAACGGTGCGTCTCGTACAGCTGAAGTAGCAGCTCGTTTTACACTTGATTCTTTACCAGGGAAACAAATGTCTATCGATGCTGACTTGAATCAGCGTCTTATTACAGAAAAAGATGCACAGGCAAAACGAAAAAAATTAAATATGGAAACAGAGTTTTACGGAGCGATGGATGGTGCCGGAAAGTTCATTAAAGGGGACGTTATTTTCGGGATTGTCATTTTATTCGTAAACATTATTTTCGGTTTAATTGTCGGTATGATGCAGCAAGGAATGAGCTTTGCAGATGCGGCTATTCACTATACGCAGTTAACTGTCGGTGACGGAATTGTAAACCAAATCGGTTCGTTAATGCTTGCGATTTCAACAGGTATTATCGTAACGCGAGTATTTGACGGTTCATCTGATACAGTAACTGAAGGAATCTTTAAAGAGTTATTAGCGCATGAAGTTGTTGTATATGCACTCGGTGGTTTATTTATCGCAATGGGTGTTTTTACACCGTTACCATTTCTACCCTTTGCTCTCGTTGGAGGCACGATTGTTTTCTTAGGAGTTCGTAATAAAAAGCGAATAAAGAAAGAAAAAGAAGACGAGCTTCAAAAAGAATTAGAAATGATTCAAGGCGATGAAGAGCAACTGCAACAAGTGGAAGATTCATTCGGCGTCTTTACAGATAAATATCCAATTATCGTAGAGCTCGGTTTAGATTTAGCGGCACTTGTAAAGCAGAAGATTAACGGGGAAACAGCTCGTGATAAAGTTGTTCTTATGAGGAAGTCAATTATTACCGACCTTGGAATTAACGTTCCGGGAATTAACTTTAAAGATAATACGAGCTTTAGACCACGCGGACGTTACATTATTCGTATTAAAGGTGCGAAGGCGGCTGAAGGTGTTTTAAAATCAGGTTATTTATTAGCACTGAAAACACCGAATGTAATGGCTGATTTAGATGCAGAGCCGGCGAAAGATCCAATTTTTGGTGAAGATGGATATTGGATTTTGGAGCATATGGTACAAGATGCACAAATGAAAGGCTATCAGGTGTTAGAGCCGCTCAGCATATTAATTACGCATTTAGATGTTGTCGTTAGACGTAATCTTCATGAGTTAATTCAGCGTCAACATGTGAAAGACTTGATTAACTCGCTTGAAACTGATAATGGCGTTTTATTAGAAGAAATTAAGAAGAAAGAAATCGATTTATCACTCGTGCAAAATGTTATTAAACAACTTCTGAAAGAAGGAATTTCAATTCGTGATTTACCAACAATTATTGAAGGTATTATTGACGGGAAAGAAATTTATCAAAACCATGTTGATGGTGTCACTGCATTTGTTCGTGAATGTATTTCAAAAGTTATTTGTGAGAGTGCGAAAAATCCTGATGGAAAAATTTATGCAGCGCTTTTCGCTGATTCAATCGAGTTAGATGCGGATGTTGTTAATAATTCATACCAAGGTTATTTATTAAACTGGGATTTAGATTTAGAAACGCGAGTAGTAGAGCAAGTACAGCGCGTTTTCAAACAAGCTCGTTTAATGGGAAGAGAGCCAGTATTATTAACACGCAGAAAAGATTTCAGGTTTGCGATTGTGAGACTTCTTGAACGTTATCAAATAGAAGCTAAAGTATTATGTATTAGTGAATTAGCACCAGAAATTGTTGTAGATCAAATTGCTTATATTGAATAGTAGGGGGTGAAGTAATGGAAAGTACAGAAAAAAAAGAAGCGTTAATGCGAATAAAAGCAGCTTCGAAAAATGAATTGTATCGAAAGTTATTTGACCAATATGGTACAGATTATTACTACGTTGTCGATGAAAGTGTAAAACGAAACATCCCGTTTTTTTGGAAGAAGAATTATGAAATGTTAGTCGCTTTTCCTGAAGATAAACAGGAAGAAAGTAACGAAGGCGTAACTCAATTTCATGAACAATTAATGGATGTTGTAAATGAACCTTCAGAAGAAATTGTGAAGGCAAATGGAATTCAATCGGTACTGCACAATTTAGAAAACGTAACGACTTCTATGCCGTACGCAGCGATGCAAACAGGAAATAGTGAAGAATGGGCAAGAAAAAAAGAGAAACTATTACAACTGTTTGAAAAAGGGATTGTCGTTGTGAAACATACGGAGGCGACGAAAGTAACGAAAAAACAGCCTGCTGTGAAACAAGCTGTTCCTGTAAAGAAAGAAGAAGTAGTTGTTAAAAAAGAAAAGCAGGAATCTGTGCCATTTATTATTCAAAAAGTAATTCGGATGTTAGAACAAAACGATGTGGAACAATATTTCATTCATGCATATGCTGAAAAATTAAAAGTGAAGTTTGAGAATGCAACGATGATTACAGAAGAGGAAGTCATCGGATACATATTGGAAGATATGAGATCTCATTTCAATACTGAAAACGTATTTGAAAAAGAAGTACAAACGATTGCATTAATAGGTCCAACTGGTGTTGGAAAAACGACGACACTTGCGAAAATGGCATGGCAGTTTCATGCTAAGAAAAAACAGTTGGTTTTATTACGACGGACCACTCTCGCATTGGAACAGTGCAGCAATTACAAGATTACGTAAAAACAATTGGGTCAGAAGTAATCGCTGTGCGAGATGAAGCAGCTATGACAAGGGCACTCAGTTATTTTAAAGAAGAAGCGCGCGTCGATTATATATTAATAGATACAGCCGGTAAAAATTATCGTACGTCAGAGACAGTTGAAGAGATGATTGAGACGATGGGACAAGTAGAGCCAGACTATATTTGTTTAACGTTATCAGCTTCCATGAAAAGTAAAGACATGATTGAAATTATTACGAACTTTAAAGATATTCATATAGATGGTATCGTGTTTACGAAATTTGATGAAACAGCGAGCAGCGGTGAATTGTTGAAAATTCCAGCTGTATCATCAGCTCCAATTGTATTAATGACAGATGGACAAGACGTGAAGCAACATATACATATCGCTACAGCTGAACATTTAGCAAAACAAATGTTACAAACATCGTAAGAAAAGAGGTGAAGAATAAGGCACTTGCCTTATTCAAACGAGTATGAACGGTCTTTATATAGGTTCTATGGGTATGATGAATTACATGCAGCATATTAATGTTCATTCGAATAACGTCGCAAATGCCCAAACGACAGGATTTAAAGCAGAAAACATGACGTCTAAAGTATTTGATGTGCAAGACACATATCGCCGCGGAGACGGATCGGCGACAAATATCGGCTCGGTCGATTACGCTGTCGTACCAGCTGCGACGCATGTGAACTTAGTACAAGGAAATGTACAAATGACAAATAGTGCTACAGATTTCTTTTTAGACGACGGTGCGGCTGGCACATCATCATTTTTCGTTACATCTAAAAATGATGAAACATTTTTAACGAGAGATGGTAGCTTTACATTAAATAGTGATCGTTATTTACAAACAGCATCTGGTGCTTTCGTAATGGGTGAGAATAATGAACGTATTCGTATTCCAGAAGGAGCAAAGGTAGCTGTACAAGCAGACGGTACATTATACGATGAAGCAACACAAAATAATATTGCCCGTCTGCAAACGAAAACAGTAGACGTAGAAACGAACGCTCGCCTCGTACAACGTGAAAATAAAAGTTTTACACTAGCAGAAGGAAACGTTGCTGATTTACCGAATGGAACAGGGGCAGTACGTAATCATATGCTAGAAAATTCAAATGTGGATATGACGAAAGAAATGGCTGACCTTATGACGAATCAAAAAATGATTCAAGCATCGCAGCGCATCATGACTTCGTTTGATAAAATTTATGAAAAAGAAGCGAATGAAATATTGAGATAAAGGACTTCCAATTAGTGGTGGTCTTTTTTTTATCCCGCAAAAGCCCGATTGGTGAAGGCTAATAATCAGAGGATGGGAGCTCCTCCTCTGATTAAAGTTTCACTTTATTGTTGCTTTTATTATAGTTACACCATAAAATGATAATGATTATCAATATCATTTTATCTTTAATAAGAATAGAAGCTGTTAGGGTCGTATCATTTGTTTAACTAGGTAAATTAAAAATAAGGGGAAGGTGTGTACATATGTCTACAAAAAAACAGCTTTGCATTGGACTATGTTTGATTTCTAGAAAGAAAGAACAAGAGAGTATGTTTAATTCAGGGATAGATGAACAAGTAGAGTTGGCACTACAGGCAGAAAAGGCCAAGTTAGATTTTGTTTTTAAAGCGGATTATTTAGTGGCACATCCAGATTTAATTGCACGTAATAAGGGGAATGTAATTTTAGATCCAACACTATTGTTTACTGCTATTGCTTATGCAACAGAAAAAATTGGAGTCGTTACGACCGCTTCAACATCATTTTATCCACCATATATACTAGCGAGGCAACTACAATCTTTAAATTGGATTAGTAACGGCCGAGTAGGATGGAACATTGTCACATCAATTGATGGTGCTGAAAACTTTGGTGAGGCAGGGATGCCACCATCTGAGGAACGATACGCGAAAGCGGCAGAATGTACAGAGTTAGTAAGAAAACTTTGGAGGAGCCACCCTTATGAAGTTTTGAAAGAAGACAACGCAGATGTAATTAGAGAGATGGTACAGCCAATTGAGCATCGTGGTGAGCATTTTGAGGTGAAAGGTCCACTTAATATCCCGCAACATATTTCTGGGGAAATGCCTTTATTTCAAGCGGGTGCTTCAGAGTCTGGCCGGAATTTCGCTGCTTCTGTTGCGGATGCGATTTTTGCCGCAATGCCAGATGTAGAATCAGGAATCGAACTTCGTCAAGATTTAAGAAGAAGAGCAGAAAAGCATGGCCGAAAGCAAGATGATATACGTGTATTGCCTGGTTTATATTTCTTTATTGGCGATTCATATGAAGAAGCGCTAGAAATGCACAGGCAAGCTCATCAACACCTTACAAAAGAGAAGAGGTACGCTTTACTCGAAATGGTTCTCGGATTAGATGTTAGAGGGATGCCATTAGAAAGTAAGGTTACTGAACATATGCTACCAAGTAGAAATCAAGCTGTACGTAGTAAAACACATGCCGAATTATTACGGAATTTCATCATAAAACATGAACCAACTGTTGAGCAAATACTAGAACGACCAGAAGTTGTTGGTTCTGCTCATTGGGTTGCAATTGGTACACCACAAGACGTTTTCAAACAAATTATGGAAAGGTTTGAAGCAGGAGCACTAGATGGATTTATTGTAATTCCAGGGGGACCTCCAAAATCATTGGATTTATTCTTTAGTGAGGTCATTCCTTTATTCGTGAGAGCAGGTGTATTTAGAGAAGAGTATACAGGTTCAACCTTACGTGAGCATTTGGAGGGTAATATATCAAATGCTCTACAGTTGAAATAATTCATTATGCACAAAAAGCCTTCAAAAGAAGGCTTTTTATTTCGAATAAAAATTCGGAATTGTCAGTTGACTTGTAGAGGCTTCTTTTTTATATTAGTAGGTATAGCAATAACTACTAATGGAAAGTGAAATCGTCGTTTTGAAATTAGAGCTATATAAATTGTGAGGGGTTACCGATGGATGAAATAATAAAGGAGTTACAAAAGTTAGGTTTTTCCCAGTACGAATGTAAAGCGTATATTGGACTATTAAAACATTATCCAGTAACAGGTTATGAAGTGAGTAAACAAACAGGCGTACCGCGTTCGATGATTTATGAAGTACTTGGCAAGTTGATGGATAAAGGAGCGGTGCATATCGTTCCTTCTGAACCAGTGAAATATGTACCAGTGCCAGCTACGGAATTAATGGATCGAATGCGAAAAGATTTTGAAAAGTCCTTTGAATTTTTAGACCGAAAATTAAATTGTTTAGAACAAGAGCGACAAATTGATGTAATTTCGCATATTCGCTCAAATGATCGTGTTTTGAAAGAAATATGCAATATAATTAATAGAGCAAAAGAAGAGTTATGGATTTCTGTATGGGAAAATCAAGTGCACGAGATTGAGCCGTTCATTCATCAAAAGGAAGCGGAAGGCGTACATATTTTTTCAATTTTATTTGGTGCTCCAGAAACAAAAATAGGAGCGACATTTCACCATAATTATATGACACCTCACGTCGTTGAAAAGAGAATGGGTGGTCATTTAACTGTTATCGCGCGTGATGGGGAAGAAGTATTAATTGCTAATTTTTCAAATGATAGCACTTCATGGGCCGTTACAACGTATGATCCAGCTTTAGTTCTCGTCGCTACAGAATATGTTCGGCACGACATTATGGTGGAGGAGATTACGAAGGAGTTTGGAGCTGATAAATTAGATACATTATGGCGTGAAAACATAGATTTAGTTCAGGTCGTAACAGGAAAACGTACTATGGAAGAAATGGAGGGAGATAATGGTGAATAAAGCTCAAGCACATATGACACTGCAGAGCGATGATTCATTTCAGCAAGGTGTAAAGGATTGTTTACCAACTGTATTTGGATATTTGAGCATCGGTATAGCGGCTGGTGTTATTGCGAAAACAGCAGGTTTCTCGATCATAGAAATTGCTTTTATGTCCACATTAATTTACGCAGGTTCTGCTCAGTTTATATTAGCGGGTATGTATGCAGCGGGTGCCCCAGCCTCGGCAATTATTTTTACTGTGTTCTTTGTTAATTTACGTCACTTATTAATGAGTGCTGCACTCGCACCTTACTTCACTAAGATACCTCTTTTTAAAAATTTAATAATTGGTTCGCAAATTACAGATGAAACTTTCGGCGTTGCAGTGCAACAAGCAGCACAAAAAGGCCATTTAGGCGAGAAATGGATGATGGGACTTAATGTAACAGCATATTTAAATTGGATTTTAGCTACAGTTCTCGGAGGGCTTTTTGGAGAGTGGATACCAGATCCTCATACGTACGGAATGGATTATGCGTTACCAGCGATGTTTATCGGATTATTTGTACTTCAGCTAATAAGTAGTAAACCGAAACTAGCCATTCATCTAAGTGTTGCAATTGTAGCGATTATTATCGCATACGTTTCACACTTATTTATGCCAGATAGTATAGCAGTTATTATCGCAACACTTTTAGCTGCGACAATCGGGGTGGTGATTGAAAAATGGAAGTAAGATTGGACGTATTATTCCTTTTACTAGCAGCCGGAGTTGTCACACTCGTACCACGTATTTTACCTCTTCTCGTATTTAGTAAACTACAAATTCCAGACTGGGGTTTAAAATGGTTAAATTACATACCAATTGCGATATTAGCAGCACTTTTAGCACAAGTATTATTTATGCATGAGACAGTGCAGTGGGATTATATCATTGCGGCAATTCCTACATTTTTCGTAGCGATATATACTCGTAGTTTATTAGGAACAGTATTAACAGGAGTCATTGTAATTATTTTGTTACGTTTATTTTTCTAAAAAGGATTCAGCTCATATAATAGCGAAAGGTGTAATAACATGAAATATATAGGGGTGGTGTTATGATACTTTTAACGATAGGAGCAATATTGTTAACGTTGTTTATTTTTTTTATTATCGGTTTTATTACGTTTATGATGTTTGTTGATAAGGCGACACCTCAAATTTATTACACACCTTGTGAAACTATGACAATAAAATCTAAAGGTAAAAATAGAAGGAAGAAAAGTTGAATGAAGGCTTTTCTTTCTTCTATTTTTCTTGCTTTATAATGTTCTATAAAACGTTATAGAACATGCTAATGTAAAAGGGAAGTCATGTTGAGGAATTGTTCGTTTCATAAATATATCTTAAAAAGGAATTCAATTTAATATCAAGTTTGTGTATAAATGTTCTATACACAAGGGTAAAGCCTTTTGATATACCATACCCTAAAATGACACCCATACAATTAAAAATTACATCGTTTATATCGACATATCGAAAAGTGAATCCGGCATAAAGTGCTGATAAAAGTTGTAGAATTTCTAACAAGAATCCTAAGACAATTCCTGATAAAACAACTTGTTTGAAATTCGTCTTTTTTATGTAAGGAAAACCAAAGCCAAAAGGAATTGTTAGTAGTATATTAAGTAATGATGTTGTGATAGCGAAATGCTCCGTGTTGAATGGTATAAAATTAGCATCTCTCCAAACATTTTGTCCAATTTCTTTTTTCATATTTTCATCTATAATAATTGGGAATTGGGTATAATTAAGTACTACACAAAGGTACAAATAAAATATTGAAAAAAATAGTAAGTACATGTTCCTCTTTTTTAGGTGTAACTTAAAAAAGAGGAGTAAAAATAACCATATAATAAATGCTCCAATAAGAATAAAACCATCAAAGTCAATTAGCATGTTTAAAATCCCTCATATTTTCATATTTAAACTATGATGTCTATTATTAGACATCATAGTTTAGTAGCAATATTTTAATTAGATATTTTTCCGTTCCCTTTTACATTCTGTCCATCGTCATTTGTTTTCCAAATAAATAAGTAGTATTCATTTGAATTTGTATCAACATTGTATGCACCAGAGAAAGATTTATTTATGCCACCATTAACTGTTCCATAACTAGGGTCCGAACCCCATGCAGATCTGTACAGAGTATATTTTACATCGTAAGGTCCCATCGCTCCTCCATCAGTAGAATATACA
This sequence comes from Bacillus sp. SRB_8, assembly GCF_003264205.1. Classification (NCBI taxonomy): domain Bacteria; kingdom Bacillati; phylum Bacillota; class Bacilli; order Caryophanales; family Bacillaceae; genus Bacillus; species Bacillus sp. SRB_8. The sequence goes on from NZ_NADT01000003.1 coordinate 41,447, forward strand.
TATGCGCTCCCATTGATATATACACTTCCTTTAGACAGTGTGTGGAACTGTTTGTTTTTACTACCATCCACCACTCGATAGTCCATTTTAAAACTGTAACTACTAGATGCTGCTAATGTTGGTATAGCGAAACATGTCATTAAAGTTAAAGCTGTAATAATAGAAAAAATTTTTGTTTTCATGTTTTTCTCCCTGTTATTTTATTATTGAGAGGCCTTCTCAATAAAGATAATAATCCATTTAACTGTACGTGTAAATAATAAGATATAAAGATTTATAATTTTTACAATGGTTTTACAATCATTAAGAAAATGCCATATAGTTTCAATTTGTTTAAGATAAGATAGTTCAATTGTTAAAAAGTGATTAATGAATTCATTAAAATTGGTATGATTATATGGGGATCATGAATATACGACTTCAAAAGTATATTGAGGAGAATGAAGCAGCTGAACAATTCCTTGATACTATGAATTTCTAAGTTTAAAAGACTGTGGAATGATTTCAAGAAGAGAGTGTAAAATAGATGAGATATAATAATTACATAAAAATTAAGGAGAAATTAATAGACCCGAACTTGGTATTATACCAAGTTCAGGTCAAAGCTGTTAATGAAATAAAGTGATTAGGTTTTTACTACCATTTCACAGTCACATTCCCGAAAGAACTAACAAAAATAACCCAAATAGAAAACTAATAAAGTGAAACTTTAATCAGTGGGGGGTATCCCCCACTGATTATTAGTTGAACCAATCGGGCGTTTACGGGCAGTTAATCTCTCACCTAACTTCTTTGCTTCAGCCGAATTTTGAGGTGGGAGTTTTACTGCCCGTTAATGCGGGATAAAAGAAAACCGATAGATATGGAAAAAACACGATTGTTTTTCCATTCGCGTGTGAAAATGATTAAACCTAAAACGCAAAGGAAAAACCAAATGGGTAGGAATATAAATTGACTAACTTTCTCAGGTAGTAATGAATAAAAATTTGTTAAATATAATATCCAATTCGCAAAGAATAGAGTGCATACGATGAATGATTGTAAGTGTGGTCGGTTTAGAAAAGTTCCTTTTTTAACCGTCATAAAAATGAGAGCTAATGCTGAAATGAAGGGAATTATTATGAATATGAGTAATAGTAATGTTAGTGGCATATGAAACTCCTTTACAAGATTTCTCTCTGAAACTTATATTCTTTCTCAACAAGGCAGATGCGCAGGTGGAAATTTTCATACCATTGCTCACGGCCTCTTTTTTTCGCTTCTTTATGTAAGGCGTTCCTTTTCCAATTTTCAATTGCTTCAAGTGACTCCCAATAAGAAATTGTAATTCCGAGTCCGGAATTATCACGTGCACTTTCGACACCTAAAAATCCAGGTTGCTGTTTCGCAAGGTCTTCCATTTTTTCAGCAACGGTACTATAGTCTGTTGTATCATTTGATAGGTTAGAAGTGAATATAACTGCATAATAGGGCTTGTTTTTTTCTAAATCATATTTCATTATTTTCCCCCTTAATGTATAGTGCGAATAATTAATTCATAGTTTGTATTTTAGCAGGTTAAAAAAAGAAGTAGAAGATTCTTATTTTTTTTAGGTGTTGTAAAACAGAGGATAGAAGGGATTTATATTAAGTAATCTAAAGTAAGAAAAATGCCACTTCAAAAAAAAGAAGTGGCATTTTTTATATTTCCTCTAAGCTATTAACTGGAACAGTTAATTCGCGTTTTGGATTTGTTACTTCATATATGCGGGCGGTTTCGTTGCTTTCATCGACGTGTTGAATCATAACAGGCATGCCTTGAAAACTGACATTGGCTTCTTCAGATGACTCGGAAAGCTCTTTTGCGCGTTGTATATTCATTTATATTCCTCCCATCATTATTATCTTTGCAAAAAAGGAGGAATAATATACCATTTCGAGACATTTTTAAAGTTTTTGTATTATTTGTAATGTTTCTTTAATAAAAGAAGAAAAGATGGAATCCGGGTAGGATTGTATCTTTTGAGCGGCTTCTGTAGCTTCCTCCAGAGCCCTTTTTTTATCGTTAAGTTTTACATAACAAAGGGCACGATATGCACCTGCTGTTGTAAGCCACGCTTGATCAAGTGGATGGTTCATATAATCCGGCATGATACCACGTTGCAATGCTTGTAAAGCTTCCTCGTAACGTTTCAATCCGTATAAAGCTTTTCCTTTTTCAAGATAATACAATCCGTCGTCTTGAAAAAGTGGCTCATCTTTTAGTTTCTCTCGAAATTGTTCTAGATGTTTTAATGCGATTGTATATTCATTAGTAATCGTGTTGTAGTAGTAAGCTTTTAAAATATCAATAATCGCAATGGATAGAGTATCTTCTGTAAAAATGGCAAATTGCTCAGATTTTTTTATGTAATATAAATATTGTTCTTTATCAGCTGTAATGACTTTTTGGTAAGATAAAATCCGATAAAATTCGTCTGTTTTAAAATATACTTGATGCTTTTTTGAAAACTCGAGTGCCTCTAATATTGTTTTTTCACATGTTTCATAATCGCCGCATGCTAGTAAAATGATGGCTTCATATAAACATAACTCGATATGTATAATGAGATCCATTTCTAAATGTTTCTCCTCATAATCATTTCTAATACTAGCTATAAGTTGTAAACATTCACCATACTTTTTACGTGTGAATATCGTAAAGGATAATTTTAATTTTGTTTCCGTACTGTCCCGGTATAACGTATATTTTTCAAAAATAGAAGTAGCCTTTTCAACGTAATATTCAATGTTGTAATCTTTCATAATCGCCGCAGCTGTTACAAATTGTTTATATAAACGAGCGGTATTTAAAGTAGAAGGTAGCTCTTTTTGAACGATAGGTAGTAAAGTCTCATATACTTCATCACATTTATTTGCCTTTATTAGTTGTTCCATTTGTTGAATGATTTCTACAATTTCTACATCATCTTCTTCTAGTAAAAAACTCGTTTCGCATCCAAGTTTTTCAGCGATGTATTGTAATGTTTTCATGGAAGGTGTAGCTTTTCCATTTTCAATTTGACTTAACATACTTTTTGTCAGTTCTGAACCTGCTAATTCAGTTTGAGTAAGCTTTTTTTCTTTTCGTAACGTTTTAATTTTCTCGCCGAGAGTAGCCATCATATGCTCCTTTATAATCAAAAAGTTAAATATAATTAAACTTTTCGTTGTAAAAATTGGAAAGTTTTATATATAATAAGTTTAACACAATTTAACTTTTAAAGGGAGAGTGTCATAATGGGGGATGTAAGTATAGGTCAAAATGATTGGAAAATGAAGATTGCAACGAGAAATATTATTTTAATGATGATTGGAAAAATGACGTCCTTGTTAGGGGCGGGTATTTATACGTTTGCAATGGGGTTATACGTATTAAAGACAACTGGTTCAGGTATGGGGTTTGCAACTACGCTCATTTGCGGATCAATACCAAGAATGATCTGTGGACCAATTGCAGGTGCTGTAGCTGACCGTGTGAACCGAAGATGGCTTGTCATTGGTACTGATTTATTAAGTAGCTTAACAATGCTTATTATGTTTATTCTTGCTACTATGTTTGGGCCATCACTTCTTTTTATTTATGTTTCAGCAGCATTATTATCAATTTGTGCAAGCTTTTATTCTGTAGCATTAACTTCGTCTATTCCTAATTTAGTAGACGAGGAGCGTATTCAAAAAGCGAGTGCTTTGAACCAGACGGCAGCATCTTTATCGAATATTTTAGCACCGATTATTGGAGGAGTTGTATTTGGTTTCTTTTCAATCAAAACATTTTTCCTGTTAAATAGTATTACATTCTTTTTAGCAGTTATTGTACAATTATTCATCGTATTTGATTTATATAAAAAAGAATTGGCCGAAAGTAAAGAGCATTTCTTGACGAGTATAAAAGAAGGTTTTTCATATGTAAAACGACAGCATGAAATATATGGTTTAATGAAAATTGCAGTAGGGGTAAACTTTTTTGCGAGTGCACTGTTCGTTTCACTTCCGTATATTATTGTTCAAAATTTGCATTTATCCTCGAAGCAACTCGGTGTTGTAGAGGGAATGTTAGCAGTCGGGATGCTAATTGGTGCGATTGTTTTATCAGTACGTAAAGAAGTGAATAATCCGTTTCGCTCTGTTTATATTGGGCTGTTTTTATTTGCGGGCTTGAGTTTATGTACAGTCTTTCCATTGTTAGTTACCATTCCGAAAGTAGTAAGTTTTATTTACTATATCGCTTTTATGATTTTAACTGGTATATCAATGATGGTTGTAAATATACCTATGCAAGTACATATTCAAAAGACGACAGACCCAAGCTATTTAGGACGCGTTTTCGGTTTACTTGAAACAATTTCTACCGCAATCGCACCGCTTGGTATGATTGTATATGGATTATTATTAGATATGTTACCGACTAGCATTGTTATGATGACATTAGGTGGAGGGTTATTATTAGTTGTATTAGTTGGAGTAAGAAAGCAAGTGGCGAAAAAGCAAGTGGATGTGTCGGCCTAAAAATAAGAAAGTAATAAAAAATTGACTGGAAATAATAAAAATGACCAAATTAGTATTTTAGTTTTTGAAACTCTTTTTCATGTATGTTACAGTATAGTGAGCAGGCAAAGAAAAGGAGAAAACATCATGAGAAAATTAAGTTTTGTAATGCTTTTTCTGTTAGTCGTAATGACTGGATGTAGTAATTATGACACGTATATTGAAACAGGTATGCAATCATTGAAAAATGAAAAATATAGTGATGCGATTATGTGGTTTGAAAAAGCGGAAAAAGAGAAATCAGGAAATGAAGCGAAGGCATATAAAGAAGTCGCTCAGTTACTAGATCGCGGTGCGACAGCATTAAAAGACGGTAAGTATTTAGAAACGAAAGATATTGCAAATGAAGTGTTACAAAAGAAAAAAGATGATGCACTTGAAAAAGCTGTGACATCAAATGCAGAGAATATGCTTCAAAAAGCAAAAGATGTGGAAGAGAAAGTAAATGAAAGAGTAGCGAAACGAAAAAAGGTAAATGAAGAAGGAATCGATAAATTAATTAAAGCTGTTGATAGTATAGATGATGTAAAAGAAAAAGAGAAAAAAGTTTCAGAAGCATTAGATAAGGCTGAAGAGGCACAAGCAAAAATTGAGGATAAGAAAAACAAATAGAGTTATAGTTTAAAAGGCTGTCGTGTATAACGACAGCCTTTTAATTTTTTTCTGCAAAAGAAGTAATGCTATGTAGTAAAAAAGAAATTATTTTAGAATTCCATCTGTCCTCATGATGAATGGTATAAATATTACGCTGAAATTCAAAATCAGGGATCGGTATATAGCATAGCTCATTTCGTTGTACTTCTTGCTCAATAGCAAGTTTTGAAATAAAGGCAACCCCATTACCATATTTTAAAATTTGTTTCATCGTTTCTAATGAATCTAGTTCAATTTCTGATTGGAATGTAATGTTATGTGCTAACGTCCATTGTGTAAGTAAATCTCTCGTTGTAGATGGGTTACGATGCAATAATATACGTTCTTTTTCGATATCTTGTAATGATACATTTGTTCTTTTAGAAAGATGATGTTCTTTGGAAAAGGCAAGAACAAGTGTATCAGGCATTACATTCATTTGTTTTAGAAGTGGTTCGTCAAACGGTGCCGCAGAAATTACCCCGAGATCAATTTCATGATTTTGTAGCATCGTTCGAATTTCAGGAGCTGTTTTTACTATGAGTGTTATTTTTATATTTGGAAATTCGCATTGAAATTGGTGAACAACTTCTGGTAAAAGATAAGTCGCGGGTACATAACTAGCACCAATTGTTATAGCGCCTTTATTAAAATCTTTAAACTCTTGTGTGACCCGCCTAGCTTCTTTCATAAGTGCATCTATTTTACAAGCATAATGATGCAACGCTTCACCAGCTTCTGTTAAGAAATACCTTCCGGAACGTAATTCAAATAAAGGCACACCAAGTTCCTCTTCTAAGCTTTTTATATGAAACGTAATAGTAGGTTGTTTAACGCCAAGTTTTTCTGCAACAATAGTAAGCTTTTTGTATTTCTTAATAAGCACTACAATTTCTAATTTTAAGAGATTCATGATAAGTTGGCCCCTTTTTCTTCTAACTATAGAAAAAATCTATAGAAATAAATAGTTTATTAGAGATTTTTTAATTTAATCTTTACAGTACATTAACATTCAGTATAAAACTTCCAGATAGAATGAAAGCAGGTTAAGAATGAGGGGAGAGAGGTGAAACGATGGATATTAAAATTCATGGATTAGAAAAGGCATTTGGGAAAACACAGGCGTTAAAGCCGTTACAGATTGTAATGAAAAAAGGGGAATTCACCACACTTTTAGGACCTTCAGGATGCGGGAAAACGACTTTACTTAGAATGATTGCAGGGCTTGAGGAACCGGATAAAGGTGAAATATATTTTGGAGATAAGTGCATGTATTCTTCTGCTAAAAAGATAAAAACATCTCCTCATGAGCGGAATATCGGCATGGTATTTCAAGATTTTGCTTTATGGCCGCATATGACTGTATTTGAAAATGTTGCATTTGGTTTAAGGGCTACAAAGCAAACGAATCAATTAAGAGAAAAGGTAGAAGATGCGATAAAGCGAGTTCGTTTGCAAGGTATGGAGAAAAGATATCCGCATGAACTCTCAGGTGGACAGCAGCAACGTGTCGCATTTGCTAGAGCAATTGTAACGAAACCTCATTTTATTTTGTTCGATGAACCGTTAAGTGCACTCGATGCAATTTTGCGAGAAGAAATGCGATTAGAACTTATGGACATCGTTCATTCAATTGGTTTAACGGCATTGTATGTAACACATGATCAAACAGAAGCTATGTCAATGTCAGACCAAATTATTGTCATGAAGCAGGGTGAAGTATTACAAAAAGGAACACCAGAAGACATTTATGTGAAACCGTCTCATGAATTTGTTGCAAAATTTGTTGGTAAGGCAAATTGGCTTGTAGAGGGGAAAAAAATGATTCGTCCAGAGCATGTGAGCTGGACAAAAAATGACTTGTGCGAAATGTATACAGGTGAAGTTCAGCACGTTACATATGTAGGAGAACGTTATGAAGTGAAAGTAAACATGGGGACACTCGGTGTATGGACAGCTTATCACAATAGTAAGCTAAGCGTTGGTAAACAGGTATCGTTATATGTACCAAAAAAATGTATTCATCATATAGGGGGAGAATCGTATGAAGAAATTCAGTTCGCTTAAGTCTTTATTTGTATGTACTTTACTATTTTCTGCTGTAGTAACAGGTTGTAGCTCAAAGACAGGCAGTGTAGATGCAAAAAATAAAAACGCTAATGAAAAGAAAATCGTTGTATATAGTGCAGGACCAAAAGGATTAGCAGAAAAAATTCAAAAGGACTTTGAAAAGAAAACAGGGATAAAAGTAGAAATGTTTCAAGGAACAACAGGTAAGATTTTAGCAAGAATGGAGGCTGAAAAGAAAAATCCAGTCGTTGACGTTGTCGTACTTGCTTCTTTACCAGCGATGGAAGGATTAAAAAAAGATGGGCAAACGTTAGCTTATAAAGAAGCAAAACAAGCTGATAAGCTTCGTTCTGAATGGTCGGATGATAAAGGACATTATTTTGGATATAGTGCTTCAGCATTAGGAATTGTGTATAACACAAAAAATGTGAAGACAGCACCTGAAGATTGGAGCGATATAACGAAAGGAGAATGGAAAGGGAAAGTGAATCTTCCAGATCCAGCACTTTCAGGTTCAGCTTTAGACTTTGTAACAGGATATGTGAAAAAGAATGGACAAGATGGATGGAATTTATTTGAACAGCTTAAGAAAAATGAAGTTACAGTAGCTGGGGCAAACCAAGAAGCGTTAGACCCAGTTGTAACAGGTGCGAAAGATATGGTAATTGCGGGTGTTGACTATATGACGTACAGTGCAAAAGCAAAGGGTGAACCGGTTGATATCGTATATCCAAAAAGCGGAACAGTCATTAGTCCACGTGCAGCAGGCATTATGAAGGATAGTAAAAATGTAGAAGGTGCAAAAGAGTTTATTGATTATTTATTATCAGATGATGTGCAAAAACAAGTTTCTAAAGCGTATTTGTTGCCAGGTAGAAAAGATATAAAAGCTGAAAATAGACCGAATGTAGAAGAGATTCCAGTATTAAATATTGATTGGAAAACAGTTGAGAAAGAACAAGATGAAATAGCAAAACAATTTAAGAAAGTATTTCAATAAGATGGTGATTACATGGTAAATCGATTCGTATCAGTAAGACAAGTTGGAATGACAGTAGCGTTGTTACTTGTGGCGATGTTAATCGTCATTCCGCTTTTTCTCATTTTATTTTCTAGTGTATATGAAAATAGCAGTTGGAATTTTTTAAAGCCTTTTGAAGTCATGCAGAGTGGTGGATTAGCTGGGATTTTTCTAAATTCGATGCTTCTAGGTGTACTCGTTGTAATAGGAGCTACAATATTTGCGTTTCCATTGGCGTTCATTATGAGCAAAACAGATGTAGGAAAGTATAGTAAGTTAGATATTGTTTTTATGATCCCATTTATGACCCCGCCCTATATCGGATCGATGGGATGGATTTTGTTCATGCAACCTAACGGTTATTTTGAACAATTTTTTCCGGCTTTAAAGCCGATTTCATCATCGTTTTTTAGTTTAGGCGGTATGGTTTTAATTATGAGTCTGCATTTATTCCCATTCCTTTACTTCATGTTGAAAAACACGTTACTTCAGATTGGGAGTAGTAAAGAAGAAGCGGCAGCAGTTCATGGTGGAAGTTTTTTCTATCGCTTAAGAAAGATAATACTACCGTTATTGTTATCAAGTTATGTAATGGGTGCTTTACTCATTTTCGTAAAGACGATTGCTGAATTTGGAACACCAGCTACATTCGGACGTAGAATAGGATTCCATGTGTTAACATCTGAGATTCATAAATTTATCTCTAGTTGGCCGATTGATTTTGGCAGTGCCACAGCATTATCTTCTTTATTACTTAGTGCGTGTATGCTCATTTGGTATATGCAAAATGTATTGAATCGAAAGTATACATATGCAATGGTTAGTGGAAAAGGTGTGAAATCTAAAAGGTATACTTTGTCTATATTTGCGCGCGTTATAGCATGGGTTTATGTAATTGGCTTACTAATAGTAGCAATTGGAATCCCATACTTTTCTATACTTATTGCTTCTTTGTCGAAGTTAAGAGGCGGTGGCTTACATTTTAATAACTTTACAACAAGCCATTATGAAGCATTATTTACAATTGGTTCTCCGGGATTAGAAGCTTTATGGAACAGTTTTCTTTTTTCACTCGTAACGGCGATTGTTGCTGTAATTATTGGCGTATTTTTGGCGCTTATGATTCGAAAGGGGAAAAAGTCCTCTGAAAAATGGCTTGATATGTGCGGCATGTTACCGAATATGGTACCAGGAATAGTGATGGTTGTAGGGCTTATTTTATTTTGGAATTCACCCTATATGCCTATGTCAATTTACAATACACCAGTCATGGTTATCGTAACGTATGTTGTTCTCTTTTTACCTTATACGGTGCAGTATGTAAAAGCATCGCTCGGACAAATTGATGATTCTCTTGTACAGGCAGGAAGTATTTTTTCTGGGAATTATATTTATATTTTTAGAAAAATAATATTGCCGCTTATTATTCCAGGAATTCTTGCTGGATGGGCGATGACATTTACGATTTCGATAAGAGAGTTAGTAGCATCGCTTCTCGTACTACCTCCATCAGTAGAAACGTCAGCAACGTTTATTTTTGCTCAATTTGAACAAGGAGAAGTATCTATAGGAATGGCAATGGCTGTTGTTTCTGTTGGGCTTACAACAATGTGCTTATTACTTCTGCAACATATGGAGCAAAAACGAAAAGGGGTAGCATGATGAGGATGGAAGTATGGGGAGGAGCGGGAGAATACGGTCGTTCCTGCTATTTTGTAAAAAATAAAGAGACAAAAATAGTATTTGATTGTGGTATTAATCGATCATATGAGGATAGTTATCCTAAAATAGAAAGAGAAGTTGTTCCATTTTTGGATGCAGTATTTTTATCACATATTCATGAAGACCATACGATGGGTTTACCTTTATTGACGAAGTATGGATATAAGAAAAAAATTTGGACGACTCGTTATACGAAGGAGCAACTTCCAGCTTATTTTGAAAAATGGGGAAACTACAATCTTTCAAAAGGGTGGAATTTACCTTATAACGATCAAAATATTAAAGATCTAAATTATGTATGTATTGATGAGATTAGTAATCCAAATGAATGGATACAGATTACACCAACGTTGCGGTTTCAATGGGGGTATAGTGGGCATGTATTAGGAGCTGTTTGGTTTTTAGTGGATATGTGTAATACATACGTATTTTATTCTGGTGATTATTCAGCAGAATCTAATATACTACGAGCTAATTTACCTGAAGATTTGCGAAGCGATATAAAAATTGCTATTGTAGATGCCGCTTATCACACTGATGATGTTTCACAAAAGGAACGAGTAGACGAATTATGTGCAGAAATTGAACGAGTTGCTCAAAATAAAGGAACGGCATTACTACCACTGCCCTCACTTGGTAGGGCGCAAGATATAGTATTGTATTTATATGAACGATATCAAGAACTTCCAATTATAGTAGATAAAGAAATTTTTGCTGGATTTGAAGAGATGTTCATATATAAAGATTGGTTAAAAAATAATGAAAAACTTGAACGGGTTGTGGAGGATTTAAAAAGAAACATAATAGTTATGGATAAGGAAATTTGTATGCAAAATAGTTACGGAATAGTTGTAATGAGTGATGCGAATATGCAAACGAAACGAGCACAGTTGTATTATGAACAACTTCGGCATGAAGAACGAAATTCGATTATCTTTACTGGACATATTGCTAAAGGAAGTTTTGCAGAAAAAGTTTTGAAGGAACGTGTAGGTAAAGAATGTAGGGTGAAGCGAGTTCCATATAAAGTTCATCAAAGTATAAGTGACGTTAAGGAAATGTTAAATACACTATTACCAGAACATACGGTGTTAGTACATGCTTTGAAAGAGGATACGGATCGATTGCAGGAAAAGCTTAGCATAGCAGGATATGAAAATGTGTATTCACTTGCAATGGAATGTGTAGAAGTCATATAAAATGTAAAGGAGATTGGTATATGAAAAAAGTATTTGTATTCGTAAGTATTTTCTTTTGTTGTTTCCTTTATAACGTTAAGGAAGGTTTTGCTGCTAGTCCAATGAAACCTAGCTTTGAAGTGAAGTTATTATTAAAGCCAGAACAAGTATTAGGTTATAACAAAGAGATGAAGCAAGAGGTACTAGAATATTTTCAGGCTGGTACAAATTATGAAAGAATACAGGTGCAATTTTTAGATACGGCAAATAAAAATTTAAGTAATGAAGGTTGGTTTGCGAGAATTCGAAAGAAAGAATTTAGTAAAGATTTTGAGCTAACATATAAAAAAAGATATCCTATTCAAAATGGTGTAATTCAAGAAGCACTAGAAGTGGCTAAAAAGGATGGATTTGATAGTAAAACTGATAATTATGAGGCGGAAATAGATTGGGGATTTGAGAAGAAAACGTTAAGTATTTCAAATAAGAAAAGTTACAGTGCTAAAGGATATGGAGTACTTGATTTACCAAACGAACGAGCCGCTCAAAACATGTTAATAGAAAAGTTGCCAGGGAAAATGAACAAATGGTTGTATACGAATTGGGGAGAAGAAATGCTCAAGAATTCTCGTATTTATGGTCCTGTATTAATGAAAAGGTATACAGCTGAATTTGAAAATATTAAAACGAATATTGAAGTTTGGCCACTAAGTAATACCGGGAAGATAGAAGATGACTTCGTAATAGAAGTGTCGTTTAAAACAACTGTGGAAAGTATCGCGACAAAACAAAGAGAATTATTAATGGCGAGTATAGAGAAAAAAGGATGGTTGTTACCGAAAGATAGTTTGAAGACAGAGCTTATTTTTCAGTAAATAGGAAAGAAGGAATCCATGGCACATGGATTCCTTCTTCTAATATATGAGTATTAAGCTAAATCAGCTGACACGAACATATCATTATTTTGAAGGTTTTTAGAGCGTAAACTATAAGCAACTACCTTCTTTTTATGTTGTTTTACTACATCAACATGCTCTTCATGACTATAAATATAAAATGTAAAATCTTTTTTGCCACGTTTTGCAGTGATAATTAAAGGAGTGCCTTCATTGTGTGGTGGTGCATAATAGCGATCTAAAAATAATCCTTCGTTAAAATCATGAATAATTTTGGATTTCTTTTCGCCTTCTAAGTTATTTCCATTGATTGTAACAGTCACATTCTCTTCTTCAAGTTGTGGATGTGTTTCGTACTTGCTAATAATGGATTCAATAGCAGAGTTAGGAAGGCTAGAAACAATAATTTTAAATGCTCCAAATACAACTAACATTACAATAAACCAAGTCGTCATAGTATTTCATCCCCTTTATCCCACAGTAACGGTCCGTAAAATCCTGGTTGGTGCGGGCTAATAATCAGTGTGGGATAGATACCCCGTACTGACTAAAATTTCACTTTATCCTATTTAACAATATAACTCATGTGGCAATAGTACATATGGTGAAGTTTTGTATAATTTGTGAAAAATATTCCATTTTTATGAACGAAATATTAGAAAAATCAATTTTGTTACAAAAAGTTGAAATCGAAGTATTTTAAAAGAAAAAGGTTTATAATAAAAATATAACTAATAACAACATTACTAATTATAAGGAAGTGTAACTATGAGTACTGTAACAATCGTATATGGTATTATTCTTTCTACAATTATTGTTTTATTTATTGTCGGGGTATCGCGTTATATTCATAAATGGAAAGAAGGAGTTGCGAAATTAAATCACATTGAAGAAGAACTTAGTGATTTAATGTTACATCATGGTAAGTAAAAAGTTTATTTTTTAACTAAACAATGTGAAAAAAATCACAAAACATGCTCTCATCATGAAGGCATGTTTTTTTGTTATGTTGTTAATAGGCACATTTATAAAATTTCCCCATACGATACAGTGTAAAATCAGAAATGTTCGGAGCGGGAAAGAGGGATTGAATGAGTAATTCAGGTTATGTTACAGATAATAAAAATTTAAAGAAAAGCTCAGGAACGCCAAATCTTTTCTTTGATTCGAGAAAAAATGTCTTTTTTAAAAGAGATGAGAAAAACGTTGCATATGAAGTTACCTCAACGCAGTTACCTGCGATGATAGGAGGGGCGTTTGTTGATTTATTTATGACGAAAGGGCATATGCGGGAACCACATTGGCATCCGAATGCGTGGGAATTAGATGTTGTTGTATCAGGAGAAGCAGTTACATCCATTTTAAATCCCGAAACGAATCAATTGCAAAATTATCATGTGAAAGCGGGGCAAACTGTCTTTATTCCAATGGGATGGTGGCATTGGATTACAGCGGTAACAGAAGAAGTACAATTACATTTGTTCTTTAATAACGATCAGTTTGAAACAGCAGAGGGATCAGACATACTTAGATTAACACCGCCAGAAGTATTTCAAGCTGCATACGGTGTAAGTGCAGAAAAATTAGGAAAGGACCTTTCGCCAATTAAGGAGTCAGTTGTAATTGGTCCTCCTAACTCAAATCGACTAAATAGAGTTAAAGAAAGTGACGACTCAAATATAGTTGTTACGTTAAATGGACAAATAACATCATGTGAAATAGAGTAACTCTTTCTTTTTTTAGGAAGAGTTACTCTGTTTTGTATAATTTTGTATTTTTATTCGTTATAATTATTATATAGAAGGGAATTTATAGAGGGGGCATATTGTGAACATATTAAAGATTATAGGAATTGTTGCAGGAGTGATTGTAGTAGCTGTTATAGCTTTCTTTGTTATTATGAAGTACTATTTGTCAAAAGAAGATCCTGATTACGTATTAAACTACATAAAAGAACATAAAGGTGATGAAACATGTTCATTACTTATTAGAAAAAACGGTGAAGTAGTAACATCTGTAAATGAAAATAAAAAATTACCATTAGCAAGTATGGCAAAAATCGTAATAGCAGTTGAGTTTGCTAAACAAGTGTCAGAAGGGAAAATCCGCCGCGATGAACAAATTTCATTGAAAGAACTAGAAAAATACTACGTTAAAGATACTGATGGTGGAGCACATCCTGCCTGGTTAGAAGATGCTAAAGCTAGAGAGTTAGTGAAAAATGAACAAATCTCTTTAGAAGAAGTTGCCAAAGGGATGATTCATTATAGTTCTAATGCAAATACAACATATTTATTAGAGAAACTCGGGATAGATAGAGTAAATGATAGTATAAAAGAATTAGAGCTTACTAGTCATGATACGTTCTCTTCGTATACTGCTTCACTATATATGAGAGGGTATGTAGAAAAAGAGCTTAATGAGCCAGAAAATCAATCGTTAGAAATGATACGTAACATGTCTAATGATGAATATAATAAACACGTGTTACAAATACATGAATGGATGAAAGATGAAAGTGAATGGAAGAAACGTGATATACCATTAAAAATAGATATGGAATTCCAGCGTATTTGGTCAGATCGATTAGTGAGTGCAAATGCTAAAGATTATTTGAGTTTAATGGAAAAGATAAATAGTAGAAATTATTTTCCAAAATCAATGCAAGATGAAATTGATAATGTTTTTAAAGGAACAGTTGAAAATAGTAAGTTGGAATATGCTGGTCAAAAAGGTGGTTCTACCGCATTCGTATTGACAAAAAGTTTGTATACTACAGATAAGAAAGGGAATAAGGTAGAAGTTGTAATTATGTTTAACGATATAGAAGATCAAGTTGCATATCAAAAGCTGAGAAATAATATAGATTATTTTATTCAAGATGCTATAACAGATGAAGAATTCAGAAGAAAGTTATAATGGAATAATTTTATTATGTAAACAAAAGAGCGCTTTTTAAAAGGCGCTCTTTTCTATTCATGATACAGGATTTCCTATTTACTGCATGGAATATAGATTGAAACTAAGAAAGGAAGTTGAATAATGACTACAGTATATTTCGTTCGCCACGCTCACTCTACATATACAAAGGAAGAAAGGGAACGTCCCTTATCTGAAGAAGGAGAGATTGATGCAGGTAATGTAACAAGTTTGTTAAAGGATAAAAACATTGATGTTGTTATTTCTAGCCCGTATAAAAGGGCGATTCAAACCGTGCAAGGAATTGCGAATACATATAATTTATCAATACAACTGGAAGAAGATTTACGGGAAAGGTTATTAAGTAAAGAGCCAGTAACAGATTTTAACGATGCTATTCAGAAGGTATGGGAAGACTGGACTTTTGCATACGAAGGCGGAGAATCAAATGATGTAGCGCAAAGACGCGCTGTAATATGTATGCAAAGTATATTAAAAAAATATAAGGGTAAGAATATTGTAATAGGTACTCATGGGAATATTATGGTATTACTAATGAATTATTTTGATTCGAAATATGGTTTTCAGTTTTGGAAAACCCTTCATATGCCTGATGTGTATAAATTAACTTTTGATAATAATTGTTTCAGTTCTGCTGAAAGAATACAGTCTACAGATTATCAGATAAATAATTTGTAAAAGTTTATCAAAAAAAGAGGAAAGGGAGAAGGTATTGTAGAAGTATGACTTTGTAACATAAAAAATATTGGTTAAAGGAGGCTGTTTACATGTTTGAGAAAGAGAAAGAAGGGCTTATTGAAGTTCACAACGTATATGAAATCGCACCAGCAGATGGAGCAATTATAGGTATGGCAACGGAAGAAGAAATGGAGATTGCTGCTGAACTAGAGTTACAGTACTATGCCCATTCTCGTTTATTAGAAGCAAATATTCAGTTAGACGGTTCCTCCTATAAAGAGTTACTTCAGGAGTTCCAGGAGTACGAAAGAAAATCAATGAACTTTTGGAGAGCAATACATAAACGTTTAGCTGTGCCATGGGCATGGGTACTACGTATTGATGTTGCGAACGGTCCTATATATGTAAGCAATGGGAGTTCGTATTATGAAGAAGTCGATGATGAAGAAGACTATGAATAGATAAGTAAGGAAGCAGCTTTAGTTGCTTCCTTTTTTTATTTACAATAAGTGAATGGCTTCAATGATAGCATCTGGACGATCGTTTTCTATCCCGTGACTAGCATGTTCAGCCAAAATGTATTGGCTGTTTATTGAGAGATTTAATTGTTCACGAATAAGTTCTTGCCACATATCTTCAAGTTGTGTAGCTTCTTCTTTTGGCATACCGCCCTCAATCAATTGAGCAATAGAATATTGAGGATCTCTACCGATAACGATTAATGGTATTTCTAATGTTTTATGTTGTTTTTTTATTGAGCGAGCACAATTTTTCCACTCGGACAGTTCAGAAGCTGTCGCTTTATATAAGGAAGGAGGTGTAGAAAATTTGATATGCTGTTTTGTTGTATTGACGAGCATAGATTTTAGTTCATTATAAAGTACTTCTGCATCCATGTTGGAGTAGGTATGATATTTTTGTAGCCACATATCATCAGAATCAGTTTGATCAGAAAGCGGTAAATGCAGTTCATCTAATCGGTGTAAGTTCATGGAAGTAGAATCAACTAAAAGAAGTGCTTGCGGCCTATCTTCATGTAACATTGCAAAATGTTGTGCACATAACCCTCCATAGGAATGGCCGATTAGAATGATTGGCTCGTGAATATGGAGTTTGTTTAGTAACATATGTAGTTCCTTTGTAACTTGCCTTGCTGTACGTGGAGTATTTCCTAGCTCACTTTTTCCGTAACCTGGGCGATGGTATGAAACAACTGTAAAGTGTTGTGAAAGCTCTTCTATAATAGGGAGCCAATCATAAAATGAGCAAATCATTCCTGTTTGAATGACTACAGTTTGTTTACTGTTACCTCTTATATATACTTCTACAGTTTGTCCAAATATCTCTACTGATCTATTAATAGTAATTCCCCCTAAGCTTGAAATACTTTTTGGCAAGTAAAGACGATACACCAGGCACATATGCCGAAGAGTATAGATGTACTAAGTGAAAAGGAGTTCTTTAAACCGATATAAACAATAAATAATAGTAGTGCGGATGCAGGAAATCCATATAATACACCTAAAGCGAATTGACTTAATTCTTGTTTACTCCCACCTTCGAAAGAAATCCAAAATAGGCTTAGTAAACTAACGAGTGGAAGGGCAGCAATAAAGCCGCCTATCGTACTATAATGTTTAGCGACTTCAGTAATAACGCCGATAATAAGTGCCGAAACGATTACTTTAACGAGGAAATGCATATTTTGCCTCCTTCGCTAATAACGAAAAGGCTTTTTCAATTAATTGTTGTTCTTCTTTTGATAACTGTGATTCTAATATTTTTATCTTTTCTTTATCTAGTAAAGTATGTTTTTCTAATACTTCAATGCCTTCTTTCGTTAAAGTAAGGTTTACAACCCTTTCATCGTGTTTGTTTCTTTCTTTTATAATAAATCCTTTTTGAATAAGGCGCTTTACGTGTTCAGATGCTGTGTTATGAGAGAGACTAAGCTCAGTAGCAACTTTTCCAATTGTTATATCTTTCTCACGAGAAACGATTTGTAAAATACGAATAGCTTGGTGAGAAAGGTTGTCTTCATATTCATAGCGTAAGTGATAGTATATTGTCTCCCAATGTGGATTAATGTCTTTCATATTATAATTCCCCCTAATTTTTATATCGTATCATAAGATATATTCGCTTGATAAGAATTAAAATCCTGTTATTTTCATAATAAATGTTGAAAAAGTTTATTTTTATTGAAATATAAGGTAATCTATGTGTAAAGGTATACATTTAGCAAGAGAGAGGATGATAGCTGTGAATACATTTAAATGGATTAGTCATGAAAAGATGTATGTAGATCAAATACATGTTGAAAAATGTGGTCCTCTTTCAGTCGGCGTATATGGAGGAAATCAAGAGAGTGATGCATATGAAAGAGGAGATGCAGTGCTAGCTTGGTGGGATCCGAAATTAGAATTTGAATTTGTTATGATTTTTGATACACATCATAAAACGAAAAATATACATTATATAATAGAAGCGATTTCAGAAAGAGAAGAAAAACTAAAAGAGTTATTTTCATACCCAATCCATTTAGCTTTTCATCATACACATATGTATTTATTAGCGTTATTTACAGATGAGCTATTTATCGAGAAATGTGACCAAGATGATGAGGAACTTGCATGTTTAATTTGTTTACGAAAAGGCGAGTTCTTATATTGGCTATCAGTTGGTGATTGCTTTGCGTATTTATTCCATTCAGAGCAAACGAAAAATGGAAAAGGTAGGCTAAATAAGCGTAAGAACTATGAGTATATAGGAAGAAAAAATGTTTTTGCAGCGAATACACCTTGTTTTACATCAGGGGTAAGGGGATTAGAAAAAGGTCAGAATCACATTGTAATGGCAACGGATGGTATTTTAGAGTGTGATAAACTAAAGTTTGATGATGATCAATCTTTAGTAGAAATATTACACGACGGATCTTGTTTACAGATTGAGCCTGTATTAACAAATGTACTTCAGTGGAAAGGTAGAGATTGTGCCACTATTATTGGATGGTCCATCGATACTGAAAATAGACAATGTGCCAATTAATAAATGAAAGAGAGTTCAAGGGTTTTTGTCCTTGAACTCTTTTTTGTTAAGCAATATGAATATGATACGTTTTTAACCATTCATTTACTTGTAGCATATACTCCATAGCACTTCTTGCTTCAAAATTGGTAATCTCTTTGTTACTTTGATCAGCAATTGCAAGTAATATGGAATGGTTAATGAGTGAGAAAACAGGATTATTTTTATTGCTGCACATATCAAGCGTTAAATTGCGGATTGTTTGTAAATAGTGTGGATCCTGTGAAGTAGGATAAGCGCTTTTTCTTCTATTTCGCACATCATCAGGTAAAGCCGGTTTCAGTGCTCTACGTAAAATACCTTTTTCAATATTATCAATACTTTTGACGTTAAAAGGTACGTTCCATAAATATTCAACTAATCTATAATCACAAAACGGTACACGAACTTCAAATCCGACAGCCATACTCATACGGTCTTTACGGTCGAGTAAGAACGGAAGGAATCGTGTTAAAAATAAATAAAACATTTGACGCTGTTTCGCTTCTTTTTTGTTTTCGCCTTCAAGAGTAGGTACTTCAAGAGCAGCCTCATGGAATCGTTTATTAATATAATGCTCAGGATTACATTGATTTGTTACTTCGCTTAATAATAGAGAAGATGTGTTTTTCCAGTTTGTTAACCACGGAAACTTATCTACATATAATAGTTCTTCTTGATGAAACCAAGGATATCCCCCGAATACTTCATCAGCAGATTCTCCAGATAAAGCTACGGTTGCATCTTTTTTCATTTCGCAAAATAGTAAATAAAGTGAAGTTTCCATTTCACCAGCACTGGGTAAATCTTTCGCGTGAAGGGGAACGAATAAGTGATTTGCTAACTCTTCAGCATTCACAATAATGTCATGATGCGATGTCCCTACATGTTCAGAAACACGTTTTACCCAAGGAGCATCTAGACCAGTTCGAGCAAATGTCAGCTCGAAATCTTTTGCGCTGTTTACAAAATCAATTGAATACGTGTGAAGTGTTTTGTTTTCCTCTGCAAATTCTTTACCCGCAAGTGCAGTAATACCGCTAGAGTCTAATCCGCCTGATAACATACAGACGAGAGGAACATCGGCAATTAATTGTCTTTTTACTGTATCTTGTAAAATAGATAAAATATGAGAAGATGTGTCTTGGGTAGAGTCTGTATGGATCTTACTTTCTAAATTCCAATACTTCTTAACCACTTTTTTATCACGTGTGAATGTTATAGAATGTCCAGCACGAACTTCTTGAATATGTTTAAAGACGCCACATCCTGGAGTTCGAAATAAGCCTAATCCAAATATTTCATTTATTCCATCCGCATCAATTTCAGCAGGAACAGATGGATGAGCTAATAATGCTTTTATTTCAGATCCGAAAATAATACTGTCATTTCTTTCTGTATAAAAGAGTGGCTTTACGCCTAAATGATCACGTGCTAAAAACAGTTGTTGCTTCTGATCATCCCATAAGGCGAAAGCGAAAATTCCGTTTAAATGTTGTACGCAGTCTTCTTTCCATTCTAAATAAGCATGTAGTAATACTTCTGTATCTGAATGCGTTTCAAATGCATGACCACATTTTCGTAGTTGCTCTCTCAGTTCACGAAAATTATAAATTTCTCCATTATAAGTAAGAGCATACGTATAATCACCAGCACGAAATGTCTTCGGCTGCGTCCCGCCTTCTGGGTCAATAACAATTAAACGTCGGTGTGCAAAAGCTGCATGAGGTGAAAACCAAAATCCTTCAGCATCAGGACCGCGATGCTGAATACTATTCGCCATCTTTTCTAAAATAACATGTTTATTTGAAAGATCTTTCTTCCAATCTACCCAACCTGTAATTCCACACATACAAATTTCATCTCCTAATTTAAAATTATAAAAGTAGATTAATTAAATGAAATGTACACTAGGTTAAAGAGTGTCTGCATAAATAGTGTACTACACTAATTGAATTACAGACTTGAGAAAATTTTCTTCAAGCTTATATTTATATGAGACAATGGCTAAGGAAAAGTATTCCATTACATACAAAAAATAAAAAAAGATGCGAGAAAAAAATTTCCAAAACGTTATATAGGGTGTAAAAGCGTTTATAAAAAAATAAGGGGAATCGCTACATGAAATCAAATGAGAAAAATTTTATAAAAAGATTACAACGGCAAAAAGAAGATGCGCTAGAATTCGTTGTCGATACATACTTACCACTCATAAAAGGAATCACGCACAAAGTTCTTCTTCCAGTTCAAAATGATGGACTCATAGAGGAATGTGTAAACGATATATTTCTTTCCATTTGGAATAACGCAAATAAATTTCATGGAGAGCCAAATGATTTTAAAAAATGGATTGCGGCAATTGCGAAGTTTAAAGCGATTGATTATTACCGGAAAGCGACTAGGAAAGTAGAAATTATTTCAGATGAGTTTCATATTAGTACAGAAAAGTCAGCGGAAGACGAATTAATCGTTATGGAAGATAGGGAAGAATTATTGAAGCTTATTAATCAATTAGAACCGCTAGATCAAAAAGTGTTCATTATGAAATATCTTCTCGGTATGAAGACAGAGGAAATAGGTGACAAATTAGGATTAACCAGGGCAGCGATAGATAATCGTGTGTACCGGGGAAAAAAGAAACTACAACAAAATGCTACGAATATTAGTTTTGGAGGTAGTGCAATATGAAAGACATTTATGAACTATTAAATGATATTGATATAGATGAAAAAGAACTTGAGGAAATTGAGGCTTCTGAAATTGAAAAAGAAAAAGTAAAACGCAATGTAAAACAATCGATACGTACGAAGAAAAAGATGAAAAGTTGGAAAAAAGGTGTTGCTGCAGCATCTATTTTAGTAGGGTTATCAGTTGCAACGCTTGGTATTGGGTTTCCTACATATGCTGGAGGATTGCCAATTGTAGGTGACATATTCCGATTTTTAGATAATGGTAGAACAGGGTTATATGAAAATTATAAAGAGTTTTCGACTGAATTGAATATGACGAGGGAGAGTAATGGGGTTAAGGTTACAATTAATGATGCTGTGTTCGATGGTAGAACAATTACAATCACATATTCTATTGAAAGCGAAAAAGATTTAGGAGAGAAACCGTTCCCATTTGGAAGTCCGCAAGTGATGGGCTTTAATGGTGGAGGAGGTAGTTCGGACGTGACAAAAGTTGGAGAGGGAAAATATGTAGGTATGACTACGATGAGTGGTCATGGTAGTGAAAGGTTAGATGTTGCAAATGTTTGGTGGGATATAGAGGCAATAAATATGTATGAGGAAAAGAAATCTATAAAAGGGAATTGGAATTTTGCCCTTACTGTTAAGGGAATGGATAGTAAAGAAATTAAGCTTCAAGGAATTTCTGAAAAAGAAGGAATAAAAGTAAACATAGATAAAATGGAAGTAACCCCGATGTCCTTTATCGTTTTTTACAATCAGGAAGAATCTAAGGCATTACGAAGTATATGGGATAGCGCTGATGTGGAATTAGAAATAAAAGATGATTTAGGAAATAAATATGCAGGTGAAGGAAATGGCGGAACTAGTACAGTAGCAGAGCCACATAAAAGTAGTTGGAGTGCTACATTCCAAAAGTTAAACGAAAATGCAACAAAGCTTATCGTTACACCTCGTGTGCACTTGCGAGTTCATACACCTGAAAATCATGGTGGAGTGGAGTATGTGAATGGAAAAGAGAAGAAAATTGAAGTGCCGAAAAAAGAAGCGAAGAGTAAAGATATTGTTCTAGATGATATCGTAATTGATTTAAAGAAATAAAAGAGAGACTGCCTAAAGCCATTAGGCAGTCTTTTTTCGTTAAGAACAAGTAACGAGCAATGCATGTGGATGCTGCGTTTTATATTCATCTTTCCACGGAATGTTTAGTTGTTCCCACGTTTCACCGCTATCATTGGATTGAAATACGCCATTGTTATTTAAAGTGTAAAACGTATGTGGTTCTGCTTGGTTTGTCGCAAACATTGAAATGACTGTACCAATTGCAGAGGGTAGACCTTGCTGCACTTGCTCGAACGGAGTATCTTTCGTTTTTCGATAAATATAAGATTCATAAGGAATACGGTGATGAGCAAGGTCGGCACTTGGTGCGGCAGAAACGAGAATTGTATCGCAATCAGCCGGATCGATAGCCATACTGTATAAATAATGATGTTCAAGTCCTTCACTGCATGAGATCCAGCTGTTTCCGCTATTATAACTTTCAAGGTATGCGCGATCAGGTCCGCCCATAAATCCGTCACCGCATGATGCATAAAGGCGATTAGGGGCTTCAGGGTGCATAAGCAGTTGATGAGCATCAATAGGAGCACCGAATTTTTTATCAATCCATGTATGCCCTCTATCATTACTTTGAATAACAGCACCAGCTTCAATTGAAACATGGATTGTATTTGGAGTGTTTGGATCAACTGTAATCCAGCGAACGTGATGGGTGAAAGGTCTAGGCGGAAAAGCCCACGTATAAGAAGATAATAATGATTTCATATTTTTAAGTTCAGTCCACGTTTCACCACCATTTTCTGAACGGAATAAAGCACTAGGTTCTGTACCTACATAAACGACGCCGTAGCCGTTAACTTGTTCATTTGAGCTTATCGTTATAGAAGTAATAGAAGAGTGTAAAATACCATCCTCTTTAGGGAAATCAAAGTAACGATATGAATCTCCAATTGGTCTCCACGAATCCCCGCCATCGTCACTTAGCCATAAACCTCGTCCAAATGTGCCGCAATAAACACGATTTGTTTGGAATGGATCAACCACAATACAGGTAGGTTGCATATTTTGTAAATGATATGTGGTTTCATAGTTACCATATTGTTCTTTTACTACAACAAGTTCACGCTCCATGCAGAGAAATAGTCGTTTCAATTTTGTAACCCCCTTAAAAATTCTTTCATTAGTAAACAATATGAAAATAAAAAAGAAGTAGTCTTGTTTTTAGTTGAGAAAAAGGACTTGTTTGAAAAGTAGCGAAGTTTGTATACAGAGGAAGCGGGATAAAGTGAAACTTTAATCAGTGGGGTATTGTTCATCTTCTACTGATTAGTAGCATTCACTATCGGGCGTTAATGGGGGATAAAGATAGGGAATGTGTTTCATACTAACATACAGATATTGCACTTAAAGGAGCATTTGTATGGGGCACTCACATGATCACGGTCATTCAAAAAATAAAAAAGCGTTATTAATTGCCTTCTTATTAACAACAAGCTTTATGATTGCTGAAGTTATTGGCGGATTTGTAACAAATAGCTTAGCACTATTGTCTGACGCAGGGCATATGTTAAGTGATGCAGTATCCTTAGCTTTAAGTTTACTTGCGTTCAAGCTTGGGGAAAAAACGGCAACGGCCGCGAAAACATATGGGTATAAGCGAGTCGAAATGTTAGCGGCATTATGTAATGGTGTCGTTCTTATTGTCATTTCAGTATATATTTTTATTGAAGCAATTCGTCGTTTTAAGGAACCAGTTGAAATCGCTAGTAATGGAATGCTCATTATTGCTGTGCTTGGTCTGCTTATTAATATTGTATCAGCTTGGATATTAATGAGAGGCGGAGATGTGAAAGGTAATTTAAATTTAAGAAGTGCGTTCTTACATGTACTAGGCGATTTATTAGGTTCAGTTGGAGCGATTATTGCTGCGTTACTTATTAAATTTTTTGGATGGACTGCTGCAGATGCGGTTGCTAGTATTCTTGTGTCTATTTTAGTCATTATAAGTGGATGGCGTGTAACACGTGATACAGTTCATATATTAATGGAAGGTGCACCGCAGCACATAGATGCTGAAGAGGTGAAAAATACATTATTAAATATTACTATTGTAAAAGAAGTTCATGATTTACATATATGGTCTGTAACATCAGATTTTCAAGTATTAACTTGCCATCTTATTATCGAAGGTAATGAAACGCAAAGCGTATTGAAAGAAGCAACGGATGTATTAAAGGGGAAATTTCATGTAGAACATGTCACCATTCAAGTTGAAATAGAAGGTGAATTTAACCATAATGAGACAACTTGCAAAGTATGAAAGAAAAAGGGTATGAAAAAATGTCATAACATTTTTCGCGTGGCATACATATATATAATGTGGCCACAAATACTTTGTAAGGTAAATATTTCATAAGATTACTTTACTTATTAAGAATCATCTTTTATAATCAAAAGTGGTAATTGATAAAGATTATCATTTTCAATGATCGTAGAAAGGAGTTTTTTAAAAGATGAGTAGTCAACTCCGTTTTGCTGTTGAAAATCGTAAGAGACATTTAATTGATGAGTTAATTGGAGCAGGGGTGTTTAAGATTCGCGACCGACAATTATACGAGCTGTCTTTAGAGGAATTGGAAAAAGAGTACGAGCATATTGAAGATTACGCAAATATTCAGGCATAGCACATAGATTATTAAAGAAGGAGCTGGTTACACTTTTGTGTAACCAGCTTTATTATTTCATAGAAATTATTTTTTGTATTTCTTTCATTGGACGGAGCCAGTTTTGAGACATCATTTGTTCCATTCGTTTTTCATCCTGTTTTTGTAGTGCTTGAATTATAGAGTGATGTTCTTTAATAGATTGACTTGCAGGCACGAAGTTTTGGAAAAATAAATATTCAAGGCGTAAAATGTGAAGTTGCATATTTTCTAGAAAAGGTTCAATATATCGGTTTTTAGCAATAGAAGTAATTGTATTGTGAAATCGTATATCTAGTTCTAAAGCTTTTTTTGAATCTTTTTCATGTATAGATTGTTGAAAAGCATCATTTATCTCGGAAAGTAGTTTAATATCAGCGTCTGTAACTTTTTGAAGTGCTTGCTTTCCTATAATTGAGTGAAGACCAGCTATCGTCTCATAAATGATAGATACGTCGTCTAACTTAATAGGCGCGATTTTCGTTTTTTGCCCAGGTACCATTTCAACTAATCCAGAAAGCTCTAAAATTTGTAAAGCTTCTCTAACAGGTGTTCTGCTTACTCCTAGTGCTTCTGCCAATTCCCCATCATTTATTTTCTCATCAGGTCGTAAAACACCTTCTATAATCCAATCTTGCAGTTGATTTAAAACGAGTGACTTTGCTGAAACTCTTCCTGGTTTTTTATAATTTTGAGGGACAGGCATAGTGAATTCAATCCTTTCATTGTATATGTTTCTTTTTCGTATTAACAAGCTTTAATTTTGGTTTTCCTTTATCCGGTTTTTGGCTTAATATGAGCACCATTACAATTACACAAAAAGCACCTAATAACTGAAAAGATTGAAACGGTACGTGCAAAATAAGCACAGAAGAAATAATAGCTGCGAGTGGTTCTGTACAGCCAAATAATGTTGTTTCTTTAGGCGTAAGGTATCTTATGCTATCTAAGTATAAATAAAATGCGATGAGTGTCCCGAAAATGACGACAAATGTAATGAGCGGGAGGGTACTTAGTTTTACATATTTCATAGTTGATAATAAAATGAATTCGTTTGTGGAAATAAAGTGTAAAATCGTTACGCCAATCCCCCCAATGATCATCCCCCATCCAACGATAACGGATGAAGACCACTTTTCTAACAATTCTTTTGAATACAAACTATAAAATGCAAGAGATAGTCCAGATAAAATGCCCCAAATGATAGCAGGTGTAGATACAGCTAAGTTATGAACAGAACCGTTTGTTAATAGGAGAAAAGTCCCTACTAATGAGAGGGTAATTGAAATATAATCAATTTTTGATGGACGAACGCTCCATTTGAAAAGTAAGTATACAGTGATAAATATAGGGGCTAAATATTGTAACAAAGTTGCAACAGCAGCGTTTCCTTCTTTAATAGAAGCGAAGTACGTGTACTGTACAGCAAGCATGCCTAAAAGACCGAACAAAATTATCTTATTTGCATCAGACTTTTGTTTCCAAATTCCAAATATTTCTTTTTTGTTCGCTCCGAATGATGACATAATGAGCAAAATAGCACCGGATATAAGCAAACGGATTGTAACTAACCATTCAGTGGAAACGTTTTCGAATTGAAAAAGTTGTTGCGCAGCTGTTCCGGATAAGCCCCATAAACAAGCACCGATTATGACCATTATAATTCCTTTTAATCGATTTGGATCCATAAAATATATAGTCCTCCTTTCAAAAAAATATATATTAGATACAATATGCAATATATCACTAAATGGAGTATTAATAAACTGAAATTTCTAATTAAAAATAAAATTGTTTAGTAAGAACGATCATCTTTTTTGTGTATAGTAAAATATCGTAGGGGAGAGTTATATGCTAGCAGGATTTTTGGTTTGTTTATTTGTTGGATTACTTATCATTTTTTTAGGCTATCAAATACATGTGAAAAAGAGATTGTTTTTGTTGGCAGGCTATCAGGAAGAAACGTTTGTTGGAGATAAAAATAAATTAGCGAAGCTTTCAGGTGTGTTTTCCTATATAGTCGGAGTTGCTACTATACTATTACCGTTTGGCTTAGAAAAAATAGGTGATGTAGTTGGTATCGTATATGCTATCTTAATTGTTTTAGGTACAATTGTGTTTCTTATTAAAGCAAATATGTTAAATAAGAGTACTACAAAGTGAAAAAGGCTCCATGCTACGGAAGCCTTTTTATTATGAAGTGAAAGTAAAAGCGGGAATAGGATCAACAAATGTATTTCAATCTTGTTTCATTTCTTTTTCTGTTAATAGAACGATTCATATCGATGCCGATAAATACAAGTTCAGTTATTTGATCTCCATATCGTTCATCCAAGTTTTTCAATGCTTCTGGTTCTAAGGAATGCTATTTCCACTTGTGAAAATAAGTAAAGTAGAGAAGATTAAGAAGCCAGCAAATCCATATGTATATGATGCTTTACCCCAATAAGAATGGGTAATTCTTCATCTTTTTATGAAATATAATCATAATCGCGGCGCCAAAAAAATAAAGATAAGAGTAATTTGGTTTGTTAAAAATATGTGTATAAGGAGATACGCGATGAACTGGGTTACTCATAAACCATCGTTTGAATTTGAAAAATTTAGTCCTATTATTCGGTCACAATCTGCGTGGAGTGGGCATTTAGATTTCGCATATGATTTAGTAAGATTTGAAGAACCAGCAACTTTAGTTGAGTTAGGTACGCATTTAGGTGCTTCCTTTTTTAGTTTTTGCCAGGGGGTAAAAGATGGTGGGTTAGCCACAAAATGTTTTGCTGTAGATACTTGGGCTGGAGATGGGCATACAGGTCCATATGGAGAAGGGGTTTTTCAAATAGTAGAAAAAGTGGTGAGGGATAACTACCTGAATATAGGGAATTTAATTCGGTCTACTTTTGATGATGCTCTGGATGAGTTTCAAGATGAAACGATAAATCTTTTGCATATTGATGGCTATCATACGTATGAAGCTGTTTCTCATGATTATAAAACATGGTTACCTAAAGTTGCTAAAAACGGTATTGTATTATTTCATGATATTGAAGTTAAAAACGGTGATTTCGGTGTGTATAAGTTTTGGGATGAGGTCAAGGTGAAATACCCTCATTTTCAGTTTGGGCATTCATATGGACTCGGAGTTTTATTTCCGAAAGGTTGTAGCGATAAGTTTTCGGAAATACTTAAAAATAAAGAAGAGATACAAAATATGTATAAATAAAAGAGGGGCATGCATCGATTAAATGATGTGTGCTCTTTTTTTATGTGGAAATATATTATTACATATGAGGTGAAAGCGGTAGTAAAAAGTTTTGTTGAGGCAAATATTAAAAAGGTTATTATGGGTTAATAATTAGTGGGGATGGATAAAACCCTCATTGATTAAAGTTTTATTTCATTAGGTGTTTTTATCTAAATAAATAAAAATACAACATTTTTTATATTTTTCATTGCGAAAAGCGCAATCTACTTTTACAATAGAAAGGGTTGTGAATATATTATACTGAAAAAATAAATCGAAATAATATGAAAATTTTGTTTTGTCTTCGCTAATTGTATACTACATACACGTAAGACTACATACATCATGTTATCGACTTGTAAGGAGAGAAAAAAATGAAAAGTGTAAGATTACCATCGATGCTAGAAATTATTATTCTTTTATGCCTATTTCTTGCTGTCGTCTTTTCCTTCCAAACGATTTTTGATCTCCCAATTCAATTAGCGCTATTTATTTCATGGTTTTTAGTTATTGCGCTTGGATTAAGATTAGGATTTCGTTATCAAGAATTGCAAGATGCAATTACGAAAGGGATTTCTAATGGATTAGAAGCAATTCTTATTTTAGTTGCAGTTGGGGCTTTAATTGGAACGTGGATTGCTGGTGGGGTTGTACCTACATTAATTTATTATGGATTAGAATTCATTCACCCTAGCATATTCTTATTGGCAACTTTAATTATTTGTTCAATCACTTCTATCGCGACAGGAACATCATGGGGAACAGTTGGAACTGCAGGTATTGCTATGATGGCGATAGGTGAAGGGCTTGGATTACCACTTCCGCTTGTTGCGGGTGCAGTCCTTTCAGGAGCTTATTTCGGAGACAAATTATCACCACTTTCTGATAGCACAGTTCTTGCAGCTTCTATGGCGAAAGTAGATGTTATCGCTCACGTTCGAGCTATGCTCGTATTAGACGTTCCAGCTTATATTATTACCAGCATTATGTTTACTGTTGCTGGATGGATGTATGGCGGGGATAATGTAGATTTAAATAGAGTTGAGTTTTTAAAAGAATCTTTATTAAAGCACTTTGATATTAAAATATGGATGCTTGTTCCAGCGGTAATTGTTATTGTGCTATTGGCGATGAAGAAACCATCTATGCCAACAATTGCTATGGGAGCTTTAATTGGTGCAATTTGGGCAACACTTTTCCAAGGAATGAACTTTGGAGAGGCAATTGGAACAGCATATAACGGATTCTCAATTCAATCTGGTGTCGAGTTTGTCGATAAGTTATTAAACCGTGGTGGAATTAATGGTATGCTTGGTTCAGTAGCTGTTATTATTTTCGGATTAGGTTTTGGTGGATTACTTGAAAAGTTAGGTGTTCTAAAGGTAATCGTATCGAAATTTGAGAAGAAATTAAATTCTGCAGGTAATGTAACATTGTCTACATTAATCGTTGCATTTTTAGCTAACATATTTGGTTGTGCGATGTACGTATCACTTATTTTAACACCAAAAATTATGGAAGATAGCTATGATAAATTAAAAATAGATCGCCGCGTATTAGCACGTAACTCAGAAGTAGGTGGAACTTTGACCTCTGGTATGGTTCCATGGTCTGATAATGGTATTTTTATGGCTGGTATTTTAGGTGTATCAACATTATCATACGTTCCATTTATGTGGCTAAGCTTCGTATCACTCATTTTAGCAGTTATTTATGGATATACAGGCAAGTTCATTTGGTATGTAGATGATGCGGATAAAGGAAAGCAAGCATCATAAAAAAATTACCTTCTGCGGTGGCGGAAGGTAATTTTTTTTATATGTATCAATGAGAATTCTTATCATTTGATGGAAAGTCTGTTAAAATAAAAGATGTAGGTATTTTATTTTCAAGGGGATGAAAAAATGGAGTACAGAATTGAAAGAGATACATTAGGAGAAATGAAAGTTCCAGCTGATAAATTATGGGCAGCACAAACGCAGCGTAGTAAGGAAAATTTTCCGATTGGAACAGAGCATATGCCGCTTGAAATTGTAAAAGCATTTGCGATTTTAAAGAAGAGTGCAGCGCTTAGTAATCAAAAATTAGGAAAGCTATCAGAAGAGAAGACGCAAGCAATTGTGGAAGCTGCTGATGAAGTTATCGCAGAAAAATGGAATGAACATTTTCCACTTGTCGTATGGCAAACGGGTAGTGGTACACAATCGAATATGAATGTAAATGAAGTAATTGCAAACCGCGGTAATCAAATTTTGAAAGAAAAGGGATCTGACGTACATATTCATCCGAATGATGACGTGAACATGTCTCAAAGTTCAAATGATACGTTCCCAACAGCACTTCATGTAGCGTGTGTAATTGCGGTAGAAAACCATGTATTGCCAGCTATTACGAAATTAAAAGAAACATTAGCAGAAAAAGTAACTGCATTTGAACATATTATTAAAATCGGTCGTACGCATTTACAAGATGCAACACCTTTAACGTTAGGACAAGAAATTAGCGGATGGCACCGTATGCTTGAAAAAACAGAGCGTATGATTGCAGATAGCAATACATATATGAAAGAATTAGCAATTGGTGGTACTGCGGTTGGAACTGGAATTAATGCGCACCCTAAATTTGGTGAGATGGTAGCAGAAGAAATTAGTCTGTTTACAGGTAAACAATTTGTTTCTGCACCAAATAAATTCCATGCGTTAACGAGCCATGATGAAGTTGTATTTGCACATGGAGCATTAAAAGCATTAGCTGCTGATTTAATGAAGATAGCTAACGATGTGCGCTGGCTTGCAAGTGGTCCACGAAGTGGTCTTGGGGAAATTATTATCCCTGCAAATGAACCAGGAAGCTCTATTATGCCAGGTAAAGTAAATCCAACGCAAAGTGAAGCATTAACAATGGTTGTAGCACAAGTTATGGGGAATGACACAACAATCGGATTTGCTGCGAGCCAAGGTAATTTTGAGCTAAACGTATTCAAACCAGTTATTGCTTACAACTTCCTGCAATCTGCTCACTTATTAGCTGATGCAACCGTTTCGTTTAATGATAAATGTGCAGTTGGTATTGAAGCAGATGAAGAAGTAATTAATGAAAATGTAAATCGTTCATTAATGCTTGTAACAGCGCTAAACCCACATATCGGGTATGAAAATGCCGCGAAAATTGCAAAGCATGCCCATAAAGAAGGGTTAACTTTAAAAGAAGCAGCATTGCAATCTGGACTACTAACAGAAGAGCAATTTGATGAGATTGTAGATCCGAAAAAAATGATTGCTCCGAAAGAATAATAGAAGAGGCCAAGATTCTTAATTTAGAATCTTGGCTTTTTTATCCCGCTATTTGCCGGGCAGTAAAACTCCTACCTCAAAATTCGGCTGAAGCAAAGAAGTTAGGTGGGAGCCCTGCTGCCCATAAACGCCCGATTGGTGAAGGCTAATAATCAGTGGGGGATGAACAAAACCTCCACTGATTAAAGTTTCACTTTATCGCATATTAATTTTTAATTCCTTGCGGAAAAGTAAATACACATAAAGGGTCATATTTTTTACTGATTTTTCTTAATTTGTTCGCATGTGTCCCGTAATAAGCGTTCATATAATCTTTCAAATCGCTGTATGGGAAATTGATGAATGAGCTTTCTGTTATAGATTCTATATAGTCAAATCGGCTTTCTAACCATTGGGAATTATCCTTTTTAACAATCGGATCTTCCCATATAGTTTGGATTCCTAGAATATAATGTGCATCACGGTAATAAAAAGCGCTCGCATCTTTACCTACATCTTGAATTTTTCCTCCAAGGGGGTAGAGACTTATAGCTGCAAAAATACTGCCGGAAGCTCTATCTTTAATAAGACTAATAATTGTTTCGATTTCTTCCTCGTTATATTGTTTATGAACGAACCGGCCTGTAGATTTAAATTGTTCAGACGGTGGATATGAAGATTCTACAATGGCCATTGCTTCAAGAAAACTGATATATTGTAAATTCATCTTCACCCCGTTTATATTGAGTAAATCTTGTAGAATGAACGCTGCATCTTCTGGGGTACCGTAATATAAACCTCGTCCATATATTGCAAGTCCTTCCACAGCAGAGTTGTATATGCTCGCACCGATTGTCATCTTACTATTTAAATTTACTAGCCAGCTTTGCCATGTGTGAAGAAATTCCTTTTGGATGTCTACTGAAGCGTTAGGCCAATATAGTTCAACGAAAGTAACTTTATCAACTATTGGAGGGAGCTTAAA
This sequence comes from Bacillus sp. SRB_8, assembly GCF_003264205.1. Taxonomy (NCBI): domain Bacteria; kingdom Bacillati; phylum Bacillota; class Bacilli; order Caryophanales; family Bacillaceae; genus Bacillus; species Bacillus sp. SRB_8. The sequence goes on from NZ_NADT01000003.1 coordinate 74,169, forward strand.
AGTTAGCGAAACAACGATGCCAAAATTTCCGCCACCTGCCCCGCGACAAGCCCAAAATAAGTCTTTATGGCAAGTTTCATTAGCTGTAATTACTTTACCTTTATAGTCAATTAATTCTAACTCTATTAAATTGTCACAACCAAGGCCGAAATACCTACTAGAATAGCCCCAACCTCCACCTAAAGTGTATCCACTTACTCCAACAGTTGGACAAGTTCCTCCTGGAAATGGATAACCTTTTGAAGAGATAAAGTCATAGACTTGTTTATTTTGAGCACCACCTTGAATGACTAATGTATTTTTATGTTCATTAAGCTGCATACAGTTCATTTTACTTATATCAATTACGAGGACATTGTTTCCGATAGAATATCCTTCGTAATGGTGTCCACCAGAACGAATGCGAATAGCGATTTCATTTTTTCTCGCCCAAATAATCGCATTACTAACACCCCATTTCGTAAAACAATAAATGATAGCTAAAGGAAACTTTTGAATAGCTCGATTCCATTCTTGTCTAGCTTCTTCGTACTCACAATCATATCTTGTAATAATTTCACCTGTTAATCCTTCATAACTTAGCTCATACATAATAAGCACCTTTCATTCATTTTGTGTAGTAGTTTGTTTTTCTAGAAATAGTGTATGTTCGTATCGTTTGTTTGTGATGAAGGCGTAGTATCTTTATGTAATAAAAAATAGACTAACTATTGGAGAGTTAGCCTGAGGGGAGAATAAATATGTAAACGGCGGTTTTACTTGGGGAGGATATTCAATTCTTATATAGTTATCCTAATAGTATTGAACTGTCTCAAACAAAATTATTCATTTGAGGTACTATTGATTATTTTCACATTTGGCCAGTTTTCTTTTAAGAGTGAAATGAATTTCTCCTCTTCTTGTGGTACGAAAGATGTTACTGAGTCGAATAAATTATAATGAATTTCTATTTGTTGTCTTGTCCAATTTTCTGAACGAAGCTTTTTACCAGAGTATTTAATGTGGCGTATATTTTCAAATGGAATTTCAGTACGGAGTATGAAACCATGTTTAACAATAAGGGCAGATTCCGTTATTTTGTAATGAGAAAAATAGAAAGAAGAGAGATTCACGATATTTAAGAGCATCATGAGAGTGAAAAAAATAGAATTCTCATTTTGAAAGAATAGAGAAATGAAAAAAACGACTAAAAACAATGAGATTAAAATGATATGAAATGGATTTTTTTTCGCTTTAAATTTCAAGTAAATCACCTCGGTATACCAGTCATTAAAATAATTAAATCACAATATTGTAATGAAACGTAAAAATATGCAATATTACATATTCTTACGTTTCATTATTCGTGTAAACTTTTTTTGATGGGGTAAATTTGAATGGAGTTTTCAAAAGTGGAGTTGCATAAAATGATTTGCAGAAAAAGTATTAAAGTAATAGTCATAATTAGTTGTATGATGATTAGTGGTTGTTCAAATAGATTCGTTGAGGATGGAAATCGAAAACATGTATTTGTAAAAGCAAGTAAAGTTTTAGTAGAGGTTGTTTATAAAATATATAAAAGGTAAAAGGTGTTTTCGTATATGGAAACACCTTTTTTGTAGTTTAAATTGAATGCTGAAGTTTTGGAATGTGTGAATGCCGGTTCCATGTTGAATTAGGTTTGTAGCACTTAAATATTGAACAGCATATTTCACATCTTAATAATAAGTGGTTTCTAAAAACACATTCGCTGTTTGTTGGGATAAGTCCTTTTTATAACGTATAAATAGATATTTTTATAAAAGTTTGTAAAATAGGTAAACGAAATATTGAATTGTTTGCTTTTGGTATGGTAAGATGATGGAGTGGTAATAAACGGTATCGTAATTTGTTTATGGTTTTAATAAACCTTTTGGAGGAATGTTTAGTATGAGTGATATTTCAGAGAAGTTTTGGGATGCGTCGATAGAGGAATTGAAGAAAGGGTATGTATTTGACGAGGAAGCAGAGGAGTATGTTTGTTTAGCTTGTGGAGAAACGTTTATTAAAGGGGTTATTTATCAAGAAAATCAAGTTTTGTATGAAGCAGAGAAGTTTGTACAGTTGCATATTCAAAATGAGCATACATCTATGTTTGAATATTTATTAAATCTTGATAAAAAGTTTACAGGCTTAACTGATTTGCAAAAGAAAATGGTTCAGTTTTTCCATATGGGACTTAACGATAAAGAGATTGTAAAAGAAATGGATGGCGGGAGCACATCGACGATTCGCAATCATCGATTTACATTGCGCGAGAAAATGAAGCAAGCGAAAGTATTTTTAGCGTTAATGGAATTGTCAGAAGAAAAATCAAAAGTTCAAACTAAATTTGTACCGATTCATAGAACAGCTACGATGGTGGATGATAGATACAATATTACAGAGGAAGAAAATGCTGAAGTTTTAACAGTGCATTTTACAGAAGGTTTGGATGGACCGCTTTCTAAATTTCCGAAAAAGCAAAAGCGTAAATTGATTATATTACGTCATTTAGTGAAGAAATTCGATAGTAATAAAAAGTATACTGAAAAAGAAGTAAATACAGTTTTAGAAAATATATATCCGGATTTTGTAACTTTGAGAAGATATTTAATCGAATATGGTTTTTTAGATAGAACAGCTGATGGAAGCCAATATTGGGTGAAGTTATAAGAATGAAGAGAAGAAAATGAATAGATGCACATAATAAAAACAACTATACAAAGAGATAGAGGATTACAGATACGAAAAATATGTTAAAGTTCTATGATGAATTTGAAAATAGTGAGTGGAAGAGGCAATTACTTTGACGAGCAAACAGTATAGAAATGGTTGGAGTAATTACAACTATTTGAGCACCGATTTAACCGTGCAGATTTTAAATAAAAGGAGAAATGAAATTTGAAACCACCTACAGATAACAATAAAGAAGGTGTAGAGTCACAGAAGTCAGAAACGGAACATAAGCCGATATGGAAATCGATGTCCATGTTTTTAGTGCCGTTACTTTTAAGTAATGTATTACAGTCAGTTGGACAGTTATTTGGAATGGTAGTAGTAGGAAGATGGCTTGGCGTAAATGATCTAGCAGCTATATCGGCATTTTTCCCGTTATTTTTCCTACTCGTTTCATTTGTAATTGGAATTGGTTCTGGTAGTTCAATTTTAATTGGTCAGGCATTTGGTGCTAAAAATGAGGAGCGCTTAAAAGCTATCGTTGGTACGACGCTTACGTTTACTTTTATTATCGGAGTCGTGTTGGCGATAATAGGTAGTATTTTTGCGATGGATATTATGCGTCTTATGGGAACGCCAGAAAATATTATTGAAATAAGTGTGCATTACGCAAGAATTTTATTTATATCTATGCCAGTATTATTCTTATATTTTGCATATACAACATTTATGAGAGGTACAGGAGATTCAAAAACGCCATTTTACTTTTTAATCGTAAGTACAGCGCTAAATATGATTTTATTACCAATTCTTATTTTTGGCTGGTTAGGAGCTCCGAAATTAGATGTTTATGGAGCAGCCTATGCTTCAGTTATATCTACAGTTATTACGTTTATTGTCATGCTAGTGTATTTAAAGAAGAAAAATCATCCACTACAATTAGACGGGACAGTAAGAAAATATCTTCGTATGGACTGGGAGTTATTAAAATTATTGTTACGCCTCGGTATTCCAGCGAGTATTAATATGATATTAGTTTCATTATCAGAGATCGCGGTAATCGCATTTGTAAATCGGTACGGTTCAGATGCAACAGCGGCGTATGGTGTTGTGAACCAAGTTGCAAGTTATGTACAAATGCCAGCGGTTAGCCTCGGCATTACCGTATCAATTTTTGCAGCGCAATCAATTGGTGCGAACCAATTTGATCGATTACAGAAAGTTGTTAAGGCCGGAATTATTATGAATTATATCATTGGTGGTGTATTAATATCTCTTATTTACTTGTTCTCAAGAGATATTTTAGCACTATTTTTAACAAGTCAAAATACAATTGACATTGCTCATAGTCTAATCATGATTACATTATGGAGCTACTTAATTTTCGGTCATGCACAAATTATTAGTGCGACAATGCGAGCAAGTGGTACTGTACTATGGCCAACTGTAATCAGTGTTGTATCAATTTGGCTTGTTGAAGTACCTGTGGCGTATTATCTTTCTTACCATACGAGCCTTGGAATAGAAGGGATATGGATTGGGTATCCAGCTGCATTCATCGTCAGCTTAATATTACAGTATGCATATTATAAGCTTTCATGGCAGAAGAAACGAATTACACGATTAGTGAGTTAAAAGATGAAAATGTCCCTAAGTCATTATACTTAGGGACATTTTTTTATGAATGCTTATAAATAACTTTTTAAAGTTATGTCAAAATGTTGTCTAATGAGTTCTCCATTATTCATATAAAACTCCCAAGCTGTATCTGGCTCACCGATAATTTCAAATGAACCTTCTGTAATATATAAAGCGCAATTATCTTCTAATGCAATACCTTCTATATTACCTTGGTGAGTTTGTAAAAACGTATGGAAGGCATTCATTCTATTTAATTGATTGTAATGGGGACAAAATCTTTTGTTAACAATACCCCAGCCACTACTTTCTATATAACCGGAACCTTCATAATCTGAACGAATGCTAGATGTGAACCAGCACATAGCACCGGCACTATATCCTGCAATAAGTGTTCCACGTTTTAAAGCAAATAGTAACTTTTCATCTAGTTTATGTTCTTTCCATTGTTCAAGCATGTGAACGTAATTTCCACCGCCAAGGTAAATTAAATCGGCAGAATGAATCATCTCATCTATTTCATATTTAGTAGGTGTTTCGGTTGAAATGCGTAAAATTTGAACCTCACAATGTAATTGCTTTTCAAATGTTGCTAAAAATAACTTTATATATCCTTCATCATCACGACTAGCTGTAGGAATGAATAATACTTTTGGGTATTGTTTATTCGTTAATTCTATAAGTCGTTCATTAATATGCAAGTGATTTGGATCTTGTAAATCACCGCCACCAATGACAGCTAATTTCATAGTAAAGCACCACCTAATAATATTTGTTATGTAAAAATTCGATAGTGGGGAGTTACATTCCTTCTGTGATTTAATGAATAAGGGGAAATAAAGTGAACAATATATTGAAATAGCATAAGGAGTCGATAGCTGTGGATAGAAAGGAATTAGAAGCAGTTTATCCCGCTATTTGCGGGCAGTAAACTCCCGCCTCAAAATTCGATTGGAGCAAAGCAGTTAGGTGGGAGCCCTGCTGCCCGTAAACGCCCGATTGGTGTGGGCTAATAATCAATGGGGGATGAACAAAATCCCCATTGATTAAAGTTTCACTTTATTGATATATAATACTGGAAAATATTGTTTCAAAATATGGGGACAATATGTTTAAATGAATATAACGACGTACTAATGAATGTTGTAAGAGTATTTATATTTAAAAAGTACAGGGAATACCAAAAGTTTTACAAAAGTGTTTTTTACTTTTTATAGGAACTTATTTTATAATATAGTTAAATTATATTAATATATTTATTAGCGTAGACTAAAGAGAGGGAGCGTGAAAGAGTGGATTTTCGATTTGAGTTCGCAGCGAAGGTGAAAGAATATTTAGATGATGAAAAAGATGAAAAAATAATAAAAGATGGACACAGAGATATAATTTATAAATATTTATATCCGTTAGAGAGTGAAATTGGAATTTTTAAAAACCCTAACTTTACTTTTTTTGCATCAGGAAGACGTTCACATATAGTATTAGAAAATATTGAATTTAAAACAGAAGTAAACGTAGAAAGTAATATAATTGAAATTACAAAAATAGTGGATAATGTGGTGATTCCATTAGATACTATCGTAGCTAAAGATCGGGAATTATTTGCACTTGGGCGTAATGAGAAATTTAGTGTGCAAATATTAGAATATTATCTCTATGATACATTTGGAGAGAAGTTAGGTTTACAATGAATCGAACGTGGTACAGATAACTAATTAGTGGAGATTAGGATTCATTTAAGTATCAGTTAATATCATTTATGTTTGACCTTCTATATATTTTATACTACAATCTGTAGTGTGAAAGGGGCCATACGATGTTTACTCAAAACTATAAGTTAAATGAGCAAGGGTTAAATCACTTTTTCGGACCGCTTGAAGCGAAAATAATGGAAATTGTTTGGGCTACTGAGGTTATTACCATTAAAGATGTGCAACAGAGATTAAGTGAAGAATCCCCGGTGAATTTTAATACTGTAATGACAGTTATGAACAGATTAGTAGAGAAAGCACATTTAGAAAAGCATATTGTGAAAAGAAGTGGTATGTATCGTACTACACAAACGAAGGAAGAATTTTTATCTAATCAAACGAAGAAAATGACACAGGAATTAATGGGTGAATTTGGAGATCTTGTTGTGAACCATATGATAGATGAGTTAGAACAAGCTGATCCATCTTTAATAAAAAAATTAGAAGAGAAATTAAGTCGGCTAAAAAAAGAGGACCGATAAAATGAAGTGGCAAATGCGTAAAATCGTTTTGTTAGCAGTGACTATTAGTGTGCTTTTTTTAAGCATGTTAGTATACTACGTTACATACCCATTTCTTTTTCAAAATAAAGCATTTTTCCTTTCTCAATTTTGTTTATTTGAATTACAAAAACATATGAGGGAACTATCAATACTTCGTATAATGATAGCCGGATTACTGTTATTTACTGTAATCATTATGAGTAAAAGAATTTGGAAGCAATTTTTTTATAGTAAAAGATTGAAAAGAAATCTCGTGTCTATTACTAGAAAAGGAAAGCAAGTGTACGTATTATCAACGTTACAGATTACGGCATTTACAATTGGATTATTTCGACCGAAAATTGTCATTTCAGAAGGAATGTTTCAGGCATTTTCTGAGGAAGAAATTGATGCGATTGTATTACATGAGGAATATCATCAAAAAAATCGAGATCCATTAAAGTTATTTTTCTTTACATTGTTAGCTGAGGGAATGATGTATATTCCTATATTAAAAGGGATGTTGCAGCGTTATCATGTATATCAAGAGCTATCAGCAGATAAATATGCGATGCAAAAAATGAAATCTTCATTTGAGCTAGGTAGTGCATTATTAAAGTTAATTAAAATAAAGACGATGGAAAATCAATGTATTACAGCGTCGTTTGCGAAAACCGCAATTAATTTACGAATTGAGCAAGTGTTGAATGAGCAAGTTGTTAAGCTGAATATGCCATTACATACGAATTCAGTATATGTAACGTTAGGGCTATTTTGTATGTCGATCGTACTTATTGTCGGAGAGTGCATATAGCCTCTTTTTTTAATAATTAACACTACGCATTGTAGTGTATTTAGGAGGGATAAAATGAATGCGGCGGATTTAACAATTTGGCTAGTAGTAGGGGCTGGGATACTTTCATTTATATCACCATGTTCTTTACCGCTATATCCATCTTATTTATCATATATTACAGGTGTGTCTATTCAAGATTTAAAAGAAAATCGTGGGATTATGCAAAAGTCAGCGATTATACATACAGTATTTTTTATGATCGGTTTCTCGGTTATATTTTATGCGTTAGGTTTATCGGTGAGTTGGATTGGGATTACTTTTTCATCTAATCAAAGATTGATTCAGCAAATTGGTGGGGTTTTTATTGTTTTGATCGGGTTATTTATGACTGGATTGTTTCAGCCTAAGTGGCTTATGGCAGAGAAAAAAGTGCAGTATAGAAGTAAATCGACAGGATATATTCGCTCAGTTTTGGTCGGCATGACATATGCAGCAGGATGGACACCGTGTGTTGGTCCGATATTTTCTGCAGTGCTTATGCTCGGGGCGACCAATCCTGAAAGTGCGCTTCTTTATATTACGGCATATACTCTTGGCTTTGCAGTTCCATTTTTCGTGATGGCATTTTTTATTGGAAAGGTAAAATGGATTGTTACTTATGCCAATGTCATGATGAAAATCGGCGGTGGAATGATGATTTTAACAGGGGTTTTATTATATACAAATCAAATGACGAAAATTACAGCGTTCTTTATTCGTCTATTCGGCGGATTTACGGGATTTTAGAAATGAGGAGGAAGAAAAGTGAAGAAACTAATTGCTATTATACTAGCTGGGGCACTAATTTGGGCAGGAGTTAACTTTTATAATACTAAGAAAGAAGAAAAAGAAAGAAAAGCGAAACAAGCGGAGTTACAAGAGAAGGAAGTATTACCACAAGTGGGATTTAAAGCGCCGAACATAACATTAAAAGGATTAGATGGGAAGCTTTATTCGTTAAATGATGCAAAGGGAAAACCATATGTTATTAATTTTTGGGCATCATGGTGTGGTCCATGTGAAATGGAGGCTCCTGATCTAGTTCGATTGTATGATAAATATAAGGAGGATGTTGAAATCTTTGCGGTAAATGCAACAATCGGGGATCCAGTACAAGAAGCGAGCGCATTTGCAGATCGTCACGGATTTAAATTTCCTGTTTTATTAGATATGGACGGAGTAGCTGGAATAGATTATAAAGTATTTTCTTTACCAACGACATTTTTTGTTAATAAAGATGGAATTATTGTAGATCATGCACGAGGTGTATTACCTCCAGATCAATTAGAAGAGAAGTTTAAGAAAATAATTGAGAATTAAGAGGGGATTTCAAAGTGATGGAGTGGATGGAGAGGTTACAACCCGTTTCTCTTATAATAGGAAGTTTATTTGGATTTACTCTAATGAAACTAAGGATGAAAAAGCAAAATATTAAATATGAAAAAATGATGGATGCAGTAACGAATGGCTTTCTTATCATTGTATTAGTATGGAAATTCGCACCGGCAACTTTAAATCCGGTATGGGCCATTGGGGCGCCAATGCCAGCATTATTAGCTGTAGGAAGTATTCAGCATATTATAGTAGGATGCGTAATTGCGAGTATATATATTGTTTGGAAAAGTAAAAAAGAGCAATTTTCTCTTCGGATTTTACTTGATACATTACCTTTTGGATTTTGCGTGAGTATAATCTTTTATTTTATATTCCATCAAGAAGTAGGTGCACAAACGACACTGCCGTGGGGGATGAAAATATATGAATCAAAATTTTTGTATCATCCTATTTTCATGTATGAGATTATACTCGCACTCGGTATAATTGGCTCGTTATGGATTAAAAATGAAAGATTAGGAAATGGAAAGAATATAAGCTTTTTTCTAATTTGCGAGGGAATTGCTCATATCATTATTTCACTTATTAGTGAACAAAATTCAGTTCTATTTGGTCTTTCAATACAGCAAATACTGAGCTTCTTTGTTATTAGTTTAGGGATTTTGTTAGTACCAAAAAAGTAAAAGTAGCCATGCGCGGAGAGCATGGCTACTTTTGTATCATCATATGAATTAAAAAATCGGCGGAGTAACAGAAAATAAAACAATCGCATTTTTCTCGAATTGATTTACCCATTTATGTTTTAAATAAGCTGGTATTTTTACGCTATCACCAGTTTCTAATGTGTATTCTTCTTCATTTAAGTGCAATGTGATTTTTCCGTCTAATACAAATGCTAATTCTTCACCTTTATGTTCTAGAACATTTTCTGATGAAGCAGTATTTGGTGGGATAGTCATAATTGCTGTTGCTAAATTTCCTGTGAAATCAGGTGATAACAATTCATATGATAAATTATCGATAATCATTTTTTTTCTTTTATGAGAACGTACAATTAAATCGTCTGTATTATTTTCTTCAAGTAAAAAACTAAATGTTGGAACATCAAGAGCTTTTGCAAGTACCTTTAATGTTTGAATAGAAGGGTTAGCAGAACCACGTTCAATTTGACTAAGCATTGATGGTGTGATTTCGGCCATCTTTGCTAATTCTTTACTAGTTAATCCTTTTTCTTTTCTTTGTTTTTCAATCTTTTTACCAATATCTATATTTTCCATAATAAATGCTCCTTAATAATTATTAAATTATATTTAAATAAATTAAATTAAAATTAACTAAAATGAATTATTTATGTTAAACTATATTAAAATTAATTTAATTATAATTTATTATATGGCTATCTACAAGGATATGAGGAGGAAGAGGAATGAAGGAGATAGAGGCATTAAAAGAGCAATATCCACTAGTAAATAACTTAATCGCAACAGAAGAAGTATTTTGGGTAAACCCGAATATGGAAAAGTATGAAACAGCAATAAAAAATTCGCCACTTAATGAAGAACATGTAAAAGACGCGGAAGAGAGATTAAAGCGTTTTGCACCATATATTGCGAAAGTATTTCCTGAAACGAAAGAAACAGGCGGTATTATAGAATCACCTTTAGTGAAAATCTCTTCTATGAAACAATCTTTAGAGAAAAATTACGAGCAGCCTATTTTAGGAGAATTATTATTAAAGTGTGATAGTCATCTTCCGATATCAGGATCAATAAAGGCAAGAGGCGGCATTTATGAAGTGTTGAAACATGCAGAGCAATTAGCATTGCAGCATGGAATGTTAACAGAGAAAGATGATTATTCAATTTTAGATAGTGATAGATTTAGAGGTTTCTTTGCGAAGTATTCAATTGCAGTAGGTTCTACTGGGAATTTAGGGCTTAGCATCGGTATTATGAGTGCGAAATTAGGTTTCAATGTGACAGTCCATATGTCAGCAGACGCAAAACAATGGAAAAAAGATTTATTAAGAAGTAAAGGTGTAAACGTTATTGAATATGAAGCTGATTATAGTAAAGCAGTAGAAGAAGGAAGACTGCAAGCAGATGCAGATCCTAGCTGTTATTTTGTTGATGATGAAAACTCACATGATTTATTTTTAGGATACGCAGTAGCAGCGTCACGTTTACAAAAACAATTAGAAGAGTTAGAAATTGTAGTAGATGAAGAGCACCCTTTATTCGTTTATCTTCCGTGCGGGGTAGGTGGCGGGCCTGGCGGAGTAGCATTTGGTTTAAAGTTATTGTACAAAGACAATGTGCACTGTTTCTTTGCGGAGCCTACGCACTCTCCGTGTATGTTACTCGGTTTAATGACAGGGCTTCACGATAAAATTGCCGTTCAAGATATCGGGATTGACAATGTAACTGATGCGGATGGGCTTGCAGTAGGAAGACCATCTGGATTTGTCGGTAAAACGATGGAACCATTTTTGAGTGGAAATTATACAGTAAGTGATGAAGAGTTATATAGATTATTAAAAGAACTGGCTGATACTGAAAATATTTATTTAGAGCCTTCTGCATTAGCGGGTATGATAGGGCCGTTGAATGTATGTAAAGCTGAAAATGAGTATTTACAAAAACAACAGTTAACAGAGAAGGTGAAGAAAGGTACTCATATTGTGTGGGGAACTGGTGGGAGTATGGTTCCGGAAGACGTGATGAATGGGTATTATAAGAAAGGTTTGGAATTAACGTGTAAATAAAAATGAGGCTATTTACAGCCTCATTTTTTTCATGTACATAAAATTCTTTGTTATTTTCGCACTAGTTCTTTATAGTATAGATATAAAGGATTGCTAATATCGAATAAAAATAACAAAAAGCTTTATTTTACATAATAAGAGGATGTGTATACGATGTCATTACAGACTAAATATATAGCGGGTATTTCGCTTGGGGTTATGGGCGTAGGTTTTGCGGCTTCCATCCCTTTTCAAGGAACGGTAGCTGGGGAGATTATTCAAGGGGGATTTGAAGCTGGGTTAGTTGGTGGACTTGCGGATTGGTTTGCGGTTACAGCTTTATTCCGTCATCCGTTGGGAATTCCAATTCCACATACAGCATTATTACCGAAAAATCGTAAGCGGGTAACAAAGGGTCTCGTTTCTACGTTAGAAAATGAATGGCTGACGAAAGAAAGTATTACAAGTAAAGTAAAAGAAATGCAGCTAGCACAAACGGTACTGCAAATTGCTGAGAAAGAGTTACAGTCTGACGCTGTGAAAAAAGGGATTGTAACAATTGCTGAGAAAGCGATTCTTCAAATAGATACGGAAAAATTAGCAGTTATTATTGAAAAAGAATTAAAAACGTATTTGCATACAATTAATACAAGTAACATATTACAAGTTCTCGTGGATCAATTAGTAGTGCAAGAATATGATGAAAAAACACTTGATTACATATTAGTAAAAGTGAAAGATTGGACAGCTCAAGATGAAGCACGTTATCAGCTCGGAAGCTTAGGCATGAAGGCGATGGAAAACATAAAAGTAGATGGATTCCTACAGTTTACTTTGAGATCGTTTATGAATATTGTTGATGAGGATAAAATCGGCGGCATTTTGCAGAAGTTTATCATTAGCAATATTAACAGCTTACAAGATGCAGATAATAGCACAAGGCAACTTATATTAGCGAAAATTCGTCAAGAGATTATAAATGTAAAAGAAAATGAATCTTTATTACAGGAATTAGAGAAGTGGAAAGAAAAATGGATTGCAAATTGGGATGCTACTGACAAAATAAAAGAGATGCTAGAGCAAGTACAGAGTAGGGCAGTTACTTTTGTGAAGAATGAAGAATTTGCTGATAAATATGTTGTTCCATTCTTACAAACACAAATGAATAAAATAAAAGAAGACGAATTGACTGTTCAAAAAATAGAAGATTGGTTACAAAAACAAGTTGTTACTATTGTTGAAAAGAATCATTCGAAAATTGGAAAGCTTGTGCAAGAAAACCTTGATAAGTTAGATGATAAAACATTAATCGAAATGATTGAAAATAATGTCGGTAAAGATTTGCAGTGGATTCGTGTGAACGGGGCTGTTTGTGGTTTTATGATTGGATTAATTTTAGAAGGAATAAAAGCGATTATATGAGAAAAACCTTCCACAATTGTGGAAGGTTTCTTATTTTTCGATAACGCTCATATTTAAATTATAAGCTTTCTCAATATTTAATTTGTACGTTCCATTTCCTGTTTTTATCGAGTTTTTATACCAATGTTCTTGCCCATTTAATTCTGGATTTTCTTCTGAAGAATTATTTTCTTTTTTCGCTAAATCTTCTACTTGTTCCCAAGGTGTGTTTCCGTGAGTTTCTTTTTGATTTGTTACGGCTGTTAAAGAAACATCACTTTCTTTAGTTAAATGAACAGATACGTTTGAACTGTTTTGTACAAACCAATTATTTTGTAATTGACCTGGATAAAGAGATAGTTCGTTATTCGAAGCGCGGATCTCTACATTTTTATTTTGCGGAAGAACGAGTGTTTGTTTCACCTGTGGTGCGAAGTTAAAAAACGTATGCTGAACCGGTAATGGTTTTAACGTTATATACATCGTTTCTCCAGCCGTTTGAACTGAAAGGAAATCCTCTTGTTTTAAATTAGGTTTTTCATTTGCCTTTGTCGTCATTTCATATGTTCCAAAAAGATGAATTTGATTTGTATTATTTCCCTCTATCGTTAGAGGGTGATGCCCCGCATCCACTACGATTTTTTTGATAGATTCAGGTATATCAAGTTGTCCGTCTGGAATATTACTCGTTTGCCTAGTTGTGTTAATAGAATGACGAACTTCTTCTAGTAATCCAGTTGATAATAAACAGTAAAAAGCAATTCCAACGCTTCCTAAAACTCCAATAAAGAAAATACTAAAAATATCATATTTAATAAATGATTGTTCCTTCTTAGAAAATAGAAGGTATAGTAAAATTTCAGCGCCAAGTATAATAAGTAAAACAGGCCACCATGCTGTTAATGTATCCAATACTTGAGTGCCTTTCATAACTGAAAATAGTAAGAAACAACCTAATGTAATAATGGAAAGCCCCATTGAGAATGTTCCAACGCGCCATGTTCTCATTCGTTTGTACCACCTTTGTTTTCTTTATTTCCAAGTAACAATTTAAAGCCACCACCAATTAAAAGGAGAGCAACGATAGATGTTTGGAAATAGCGATAATATAGTTCGCTAAGATGAATATTAAATATAGTTACAAAATAATCATTCAAAATAGGAAGGACTGTTTGATCTAATAAATAATAACCACCGAGTGTAATTAAACCGATACCGATCCATCTTTGATGATTTATAAAATAGTCGATGATAGGTTCGTCATGTACGCGTTCTTTTCCGTATTTGGCTGTTTGCTGTAATGTGTCAAAAAAGCTATAAAACCAAATGATTGGTACTAAAAATAAAAACGCAGAGAGTCTTAATAAATCGAGTAAATAAATGGATAGTAAAAAGGCTGCCATAAGCTGAAGACCACGGCGTTGTAAGCCTAAATACATATGTCCTGCTCCAGGGAACATCGCTAAAATAGAAGCAAATGTTTTACTTTTCTTTCCTTGTTCTCGGTGCTCTTCAAAGTCTTCAAAAATAGTACGATCAACTAATTGCTCGCCACGTTCTTTTTTCTGTAGTTGCTGAACAACATCGAAGAAATTATAAATCCATAAAACAGGTAACGTAATAAGGAAGATAAGGAAACTTCCTTGAGATGTTAAGAGTGCAACGAATATAATCATACTTCCGATTCCTGTGCAAGCGACTAAAAATGTAAGTCCGCGTTGCATAAGTCCTAATTGAAAATGACCAAGCCCAGGAATGATTGATAGAAGAATGATATAAAATCGTTCGCTTTCTTTAGAGGACTCTGTAAATTCTCCGGCTGCTTGTTTTTTCGATTGATTAATAATAGTGATAACTAAATCTAATAAATTGATCGCCCATAACACGACTAGTAAAAATAGAGAAAGAAAAGCAATATCACGCGCTCCTAATGCTATTGTACAAAATGCTGCAAAGATAAATAGAAATAAAGCCCCTCCGCTATATAAAATAAATCGTCCGAATTTCTTTAAATATAAATGTCCAAGCCCAGGAATTAGCCCTAATACAAGTGCTAAAAAGGGATTTTTATTCATGCTTTGAACCTCCGTCCTTTTTTGATGTGTCTACCGATTTGTTTACAATTTGTTGTGAGATAGAAGACTCGTTATGTTTTGAAGATTTCTCGAAATTTGATGTCGCTGTGAAAATATACTGGAATAAACCACTTACCATAAAAATAATTGTAGCCGCAGTCGCAATTATGTAGTGAATAATTGTGCGCTTTAGTGAGTTTGTTTTTATATTTTCATTAGGCTGTAACGTTTCAAAATTAATTTGCGTCATAAATTCGTTCGTAAATGAATCATCATTTATCATTGGAAGGTTTTCGTGTTGTTCATCAATACTTTCCATATAAAGTGCTAAACAATGATCACATTCATAAAGATGTTCTTCCATAGATTCACGTTCATTGTTTGATATAACATCTAATGTATAATTGCGCCAATCTTCTTTTGAATAATGCATCATAGAAACTCTTCCTCCTTCCAATGTTTTTTAATCCATTTTCTTGCCCGATACAGTTTCATTTCGACTGTTTTCACTTCAATATTTTCTTGCAAAGCAATTTCTTGATAACTTTTTTCTTCTAAGTAATGTGCGAGAACGACGTCACGGTAATTGTCGGGAAGTTCTCGCAGTTTTTGAGCAATGAGTAATTTTTGCTCTTTCGTCAATAATAAAGCCTCGATATTATGAGAGGCTTTATTATTTTCCGCAGTTTCTTTACATAAGGAGAGTTCTTCGTTTTCTCTAGCTTTTTTTCTCTTATAATCAATAGCGTGATTGGTGGCAATACGTGCCATCCACGTTTTTAATCCGCGAAATTGATAATTTTGGAGAGAGGCGTGAATTTTTACGAATACTTCTTGTGTAACATCTTTAGCATCTTCTTCATGTCTTAAAATAGAAAAGATAACTTGAAAAATATAATGACGATATGTTTGTACAAGGATACGAAAAGCATGTTCGCTTCCTTGTTGTGCTTTTTCAACTAATTGTTTTTCCTCAATCGGTCTCTCCCTCCTTTTTGACGCATTCTATTATATAGACGTAAGAAATGATAAGTCACCCTACACATGTTATAAAAAAAGAATAATATATTTTTAGCAGGAGGGCTATATGAAAAAGGTGTGAAAAAATGGTAAAGAGAAGTATATAATGAGCAAAGAGGAAATGCTACATGGAGAAAGGATGTGAATGTTAGTAGGATAAGGTCCATACTAACAAACATGAAAATTAAAATATTAATAGCGGACGATAATTCTTTTATTAGAGAAGGTATGAAAATTATTTTAAATACATACGAAGAGTTTGAAGTGTTAGATACTGTAAATGATGGAAAAGAGGCTGTAGCGTATTGTAAAAAGTATGAAGTTGATATCGCGCTTTTAGATGTTCGTATGCCAAACATGAACGGGGTAGAGGCGACGAAAATAATTTGTGAAGAGACAAAAACGAAGCCTCTCATTTTAACGACGTTTGATGATGATGAATATATTTTGGATGCAGTAAAAAACGGAGCGAAAGGTTATTTGTTAAAAAATAACGATCCAGAGCGTATCCGTGATGCAATAAAAGGAGTATATAACGGTCAAACTGTTATGCAAGATGTAGTGCTTGATAAAATTAAGTCTAATTTAATGGAAAGTAAAGAGGAAGAATCTAAAATTGATAAGAGCCTTTTCACAGAAAGAGAGCTTAGTATTATCGCATTAATTGCGAAAGGTTTCTCAAATAAAGAAATTTCGAAGCAACTTTTCATATCTGAAGGAACGATTGCAAATTATATTACATCAGTTTTAGGGAAAACTGGACTAGAACATCGCACACAAATTGCGATTTATTACTTAACAGGGAAAGTAGATTAATGTTATGGAATTTTGGTTAACTGTAAGTAAACTTATTGTCTTTTTATATATAGTGTTTAGCTACATTCATTTAAATGTTACGAACTTACCGTGGATTATACTTACTTTGCTTTTATATCTTTCTGTCAATGTGTTGATCTCTATATTTAAAAAAGATACGTACAAAAACATATTAACTTGTGTGTCAATTGGCGTAGTTATGTTATTTACATGGAAGGTTCATCCGTTTTTTATTTTGTTTTTACCTTTGAACTTATATGAAATTGCAAATTATTACATAAAAAAGAAATGGTTAATCTTTTTCATTATGATTCTTCCTATTATTTTTATAGGTGAAGGTATTCAAATGACGTATGGACTTATTAGTGCATTTTGTTTTTTTTCCTTAACGATAGCTCATCGCTATATAGCACGATTATTAAAACTAGAAATGCAAAATGATAAAATGAGAAAAGACATACAAAGACTTACGAAAAGCTTAAATGAAAATAAAGATTACATAAGGCAATCTGAATACACATTTAAATTAGAGGAAAGAAATCGACTATCTCAAGAAATTCATGATAAAATCGGTCACTCAATGACAGGTGCACTAATTCAAATGGAAGCAGCAAAGAGATTAATGGAAATAGATAAAGAAAAATCTGCGGAGTTATTACAAAATGCCATTCATATTTCAAAAGATGGAATTGAAAGCATTCGGATTACATTAAAAAATATGAAGCCATCAACTGAGCAAATTGGCATTCATCGTATGAAATTATTCATAGAGGAATTTGCCGGTAAGCATGATATGAATATTCCTTTCGTTTATAAAGGTAACTTAGATATGATTTCTCCCATTCAGTGGAAAATTATCGGTGAAAACGTTACAGAGGCGTTAACAAATGCGATGAAATATGCTGATGCGACAGTCATTTCAATCGATATTCATGTACTGAACAAGATGGTGAAAGTACAAGTGAAGGATAATGGTAAAGGTGCAGCTCTTGTTAAGAAAGGCCTCGGTATTATGGGGATGGAGGAGCGAACAGCATCAGTAAACGGAAAAATTATTGTAGATGGAACAAGTGGTTTTTCAGTAACGATGTTGTTGCCGATATGAGGGATGAATCATCTCATATGAAAAAAGTGAATAATCTCATGTGAAAAGGGTGAACTTCTGCACTGAGCAGGTTCATTCTTTTTGTTTATAATAAAAGCAGAGAAACCGAAATAGGGGTGAAATAATGAACACATTGGAAATTAAAAATTTAACGAAAAAATTTGGTGATTTCATCGCGGTAGATAATATGTCTTTATCTATTAAAGAAGGAGAAATATTTGGCTTTTTAGGTTCGAATGGTGCTGGTAAGAGTACAACGATTAATATGATTGCTGGTTTGTTAAGAAGTAATGAAGGTGAAATTAGCATACTAGGAAAAAATATAAAGAAACATAATCGATTTGCGAAAATGAATATTGGTATCGTTCCGCAAGATATTGCGATTTATGAAGAGTTAACTGCCTATGAAAATGTGAAATTCTTTGCTGGATTGTATGGATTACGAGGAGCCGAGCTAAAAGCGAGAGTAGAGGAAGCACTTCAATTTGTAGGCCTTAGTGATAAACATAAAAGTTATCCGAAAAACTTTTCTGGCGGGATGAAACGAAGACTGAATATCGCTTGTGCAATCGCTCATAGACCGAAGTTAATTATTATGGATGAACCGACAGTTGGAATTGATCCGCAGTCAAGGAACTACATTCTTCAGTCTGTCCGAAAATTAAATGAAATGGGAAGTACGATTATTTATACGAGTCACTACATGGAAGAAGTAGAAGAGATTTGTACGAAAATAGCAATTGTCGATCACGGTAAAGTAATTGCAGAAGGAACGAAAGAACAGTTAAAAGCGATTATTACAGATACGAAAGATATTTGGATTGAAGTAAAGTCAGTAGAAAATTTAGATGTAGAAAATTTAAAAGAGATAAATGGTGTGAAAGCTGTTCAAATTGAAGAGAACGTAATCAAGGTAAACTCGGATGCAGGATTAAATAATTTAAATAAAATTATTCAGCATTTCATTAATCATGACATTGAAATTCGTTCGTTAGAGGAGCAGGCTCCAAACTTAGAAACAGTATTTCTTACGTTAACTGGAAGAAACTTACGAGATAAATAACGGTAAATGAAGAAAAGGTAAAGGGAGGTTCATCAATTGAACATCTTTAACATTGCAGTGATGCACATTAAAAGAGATTTCAGGGACGTAAGAACTTTAGTTTTTATGTTAGCATTTCCAATTGTACTTATGCTTGTGTTAGGAACAGCGTTAACGAATGCATTTAATAGCGATAGTCAATCGTTTAAGGATATACAAGTGCTATATAAAGATGAAGCAAGTAGCACGTTTTCTCAATCATTTGAAGCATTTACAAAAGAAGTTGATAAATCAGGTATTCATTTTAAAAAAGCTTCCGAAGGTATAGATGGGAAAGAAGAAGTGAAGCAAAATAAATATGCTGCTTATGTAGAGTTAAATAAAGATGGTGCAAAATTTTATGGAAGTGACAAAAGTAGTATTGAGGGAAGTATTGTGGAAGGCATGCTTACAACATTTGTTGATAAGTACAACGTAGTGGCCGAAGTTGCAAAAGTAGATCCGAGTAAGGTTAGCGCAGTTATTTCAAACGGAAATCATAATGATTATATTAAAGAAACATCTTTACAAGCTGCTAAAAAACCAGGTTCTATGGATTACTATGCGGTTGTAATGACGACGATGATTGCACTGTACGCTGCAATGGGGGCGAGTTTTTTAATTCGAGGAGAACGAACACGTAAAACAGGAGATCGTTTAATTGCAGCACCTATAAGTAAGGCTGAAATTTTCATTGGGAAAGTGCTCGGTAGTCTTGTAGCGAATGCACTTTGTCTATTACTTGTCGTTTTATTTAGTAAATTTGTTTTTCAAGCGAATTGGGGCGACCATATTGGAATCATATTTATTATTTTACTAACAGAAGTCTTTTTAGCAATTAGCTTCGGTTTAGGAATCGGATATATTACAAAAACAGGTGAGGCATCTAGAGCGATTATTATGGTTGTTGTGCAATTAGCGTCTATTTTTGGTGGTGCGTATTTCGTAGTGGAAGAAAATTCCGTTACGAATTTATCACCATTAACGTGGGCAAACACAGCTATTATGAAAATTATTTATGCAAATGATGTAGGAGCGGCACTGCCGGTAATATCTTTAAATCTTGGGATTTCAGCAATCTTCTTATTAATTGCGATTATTGCATTACGTAGACGGGAGGGGCTATAGTATGAAAGATATTTTATGGCTCATACAAAAAACGTTATCTGTGCTTCTGAAAAATAAAAAGGGGTTACTCATTATTATTAGCTTGCCGATAATAGGAACGCTCATTTCCTTTTCGATATATGGGAATGTAGGGCAAGGAACGTTAAATATTGGGGTTATAAATAAAGAAAATCAACCTATCGCAAATGATACAGTGAAATTTTTAGAAGGACTCAATCATGTAAATGTTAGTAAAATTAAGGAATCTGAAGTGGAAGATAAACTCACTTCAAAAAAACTTGATGGTATTATTACATTACAGTCTGGTTTTTCTGAAAGTGTTCGAGAAGGGAAACCGAGTCATATTGAGATTTCATCGATTAAAGGCGATCAAGTAACAGGATTTATAAAATCGTATTTATATAACTATGTTGATAACATCGCTGCGATTAGTAAAGTGGCAGGGGCCGATCAAAGTACGTTTAATAGTATGTACGCGGGTTATCAAAAAAGTTCATTTAAAGTAAAGTCTGAGACACTTGAAGATACTTCAAAAAATAAAGATATGACAAATCAAACGATGGGTTATCTTATTATGTTTATGTTATTTTCAGCAGTGAACTTATCAGGATTTATTTTAAAAGAAAAAGAGAACAGAACGTATTTTAGATTATTATCAACGCCGATTGACGGAAAGAAATTTATATTATCTAATGTCGCAGTAAATATGATGATATTAACAGTACAAATTGTAATTGCAGTATTCTTTATGACGAATGTTTTTCACACAACTATAAATATGCCTTTCATAGTTATGATTGGTGTGCTTATGATATTCGCTTTAATTGCAATTGGTTTATCATTAGTCATTGTGTCTTTTTCAAAAAGTTCAACTGCTTCAAATGCAATGCAAAATATAGTAATAGTACCAACATGTTTACTTGCTGGATGTTATTTCCCGTACGACATTATGCCGAAAGCAGTACAAAAAGTAGCTGATTTCCTTCCGCAGCGTTGGTTACTAGATACGATTTCAAAACTACAGCAAGGCATTCCATTTTCTGAGTTGTATTTAAATATTTTAATTTTATTCGCTTTCGCGATAGCATTCTTCTTAATTGCTATTTATAAGTTTGGAAGAAATAATGATGCGAGGAACTTTGTTTAATGAAAAAGGGTGTGGCGTAAATGCCACGCCTTTTTTGTTCGTAATTAAAAGTAAGGAATACATTTCGTATGAAAAAGTAATTTAATGAAACACTACGAAATAGTAAGTAATATGATCGGAAGGAAATCCAAATGATTAAAAAGATATTGCGAGTTACTTCTATTATTATTGCTATTTTCGTTGTTATTTTAATTTGGATGCATATTGACGTTACGCTCGGAAGGAAAATGGAAGCCGGGAAAAACATGCCGACAGAGTATGCGCCTCATTATAGTGACTTTCAATTATATGTGGAAGGGAAGTCGTTTTATAAACAGTTATTTACTGATATAAGTGAAGCGAAGCGATCTATTTACACTTATTTTTATATTTTATCGGATGATAAAAGTAGCCATACTTTTTTAAACTTATTAAAGGAGAAGGCGAAAGAAGGAGTAAACGTATATTTATCGGTTGATCGCATTAATGATTTATCATTTGAAAGAAAGATGAAAAATGAATTGCGGGAAAGTGGTGTACATTTTACATATAGTAGAAAACCTGAATTGCCATTCGGATTTTATTCACTTCACCATCGTAATCATCGTCGTATTACGACAATTGATGGGGAGATTGGTTATACGGGTGGCTTTAATATGGGGGATGAGTACTTAGGGAAAGATAAGCGATTTGGATATTGGCGTGACTATCATGTGCGGCTTAGAGGAGAAGGAGCAAAAGATTTAGAAGAGCAATTCGCTTTAGATTGGAAACGAGATACGAAAGAACATATAAAAAGAAGTACGAATAAAGCGAGTAAAGGGAATACATTACATACGATGGTTAGCTACAATGGACATCACGTCGCTGAAAAATATATAAAGTTAATAAAACAAGCGAAGCATTCGATTGTAATTACAACGCCTTATTTTATAGCGAAAAATAAAGAATTAATGAATGCTTTAATTGGGGCGCAAAAGCGTGGTGTTACAGTGAAAATACTTTGGTCATATAAACCAGATATTCCTCTCATTAAAGAGGCGGCGTATCCTTACATACGTCAAGCTGTTAAAAGTGGGATTACTGTATATGGCTATAAAAAAGGGATGTTTCATGGGAAGTTAATGCTGATTGATAATGAATTAACCGTTATTGGTACAACAAACTTTACTGCGCGTAGCTTCTATATAAATGATGAGATGAATTTGTATATTCATGGTGGTCCTATCGTAGCGCAAGTAAATAAGGCGTTAATAGAGGATTTTAATGATTCGAAAGAAATGACGAAAGAGTTTTTTGATAACTTATCTTTTTGGGAGCGTTGTAAGGAGAAGTTGGCGGGATTAGTTGATTTTTATTTATAATAATTAAGGAAGAAAGGGTGTCTATAAAGGACACCCTTTTTTGATGGGAATAACTATTATTCATGCACAAGCATCGAAACATCATCATTAATCAACGTCCCAACATGTTCACCTAAACAAATTCTTTTCATAACGCCAGGCTCATCAAAGTTAAAGACGTGTGCCGGTAAATTATAATCTCGAGCAAGCAATAAAGCTGCTTGATCCATTACTTGTATGTTTTGCCTAACAATATCGTTATAGTTCAGTTTACTGTACATTTTCGCTGATTTATTATGTTTTGGATCACTTGTAAAGACACCGTCTACCCCTTGTTTTGCGACTAAAATGGCGTCGCTATTCATTTCAATGGCTCTTTGTACACTTGGGTAATCTGTTGTAACGAATGGTTGCCCGTTACCACCACCGAATATGACAACATAACCGTTATCTAAATGATGTACTGCACGTAGGCGAATATATGGCTCAGCTACTGCATTAAAAGGGATGGAAGTCATAACGCGTACTTCTCTATCTGTTTTACTTGTTAAAACGCCGCGAAGCATTAAGCTGTTAATAATCGTACCTAGCGTACCGATATTATCAGCTTCTACACGATCAATTCCCCATTCTTCAGCTAGATGACCTCTGAAAATGTTACCGCCGCCGATGACAATGGATACTTCGATATCTAGGTCAATAATGGATATTATTTCGTTTGCGATATGTTCTAATCGTTTGGAGTTAAAGCTATTTCCAGATTGA
Source organism: Bacillus sp. SRB_8 (assembly GCF_003264205.1). NCBI lineage: Bacteria > Bacillati > Bacillota > Bacilli > Caryophanales > Bacillaceae > Bacillus > Bacillus sp. SRB_8. Next base: position 97,489 of record NZ_NADT01000003.1, read on the forward strand.
TCAGCAAGTGCGCCGCCACTTAGTTTAATTAAGACGCGTTTATATGGTTTCATAACAATTCCCCCTATATAGATTGCAATAAAAAAGGAACAAAGGCGAATGCCTTTGTTCCTTCGTAAGAAAATGAAATAGAAAAGAAATAGATATGATGAACTTCTTCACGTGATTTTTCATAACATCCACTCCTTTTCATCCCCATTTATTTAGAATACGTATATCTTTTAGATTATACGAAATAATCTGATGTTTTATCAAGGTTATTTTATTTCTTTTTTATAAAAAAGTGTCAATGAATATTATAAGAAAAAAATTTGAATTTTTTGTGACGAACTTGTAGGTTTTTGTATGATTTTGTAGGTTCGCCTATATGATGTGTGAGTAAGCTTTTATAAATACGAAATGAAAGCGTTCGCATAAAGGGGATGAACATAAATGAAAAAATTCGGATTGGCAACACAAATTTTTGTCGCGCTTGTTTTAGGGATTGTAGTAGGGGCAGTCTTTTATGGCAATAAAACGGCGATTTCTTATATCACACCAATTGGGGATATATTTATTCACTTAATTAAGATGATTGTAGTACCAATTGTTATTTCAGCATTAATTGTTGCGGTAGCTGGTGTAGGGGATATGAAAAAGCTTGGGAAACTGGGTGGTAAGACGATTCTTTATTTCGAAATTATTACGACGATTGCTATTTTAATGGGATTACTTGCAGCAAATATATTCCAACCAGGTACTGGCGTTGATATGAGTAATTTACAGCAAAGTGATATTTCTTCTTATAAACAAACAGCAGATGCAACAGAGAAGAAAGGCTTTGCAGAAACGATTGTTCATATTGTACCGAAAAATATATTTGAGTCTATTACACAAGGTGACTTATTACCGATTATATTCTTCTCAGTACTATTCGGTTTAGGAGTTGCAGCAATCGGAGAAAAAGGAAAGCCTGTTTTTAACTTTTTTGAAGGTGTGCTCGAAGCGATGTTCTGGGTTACAAATCAAGTGATGAAATTCGCACCATTTGGTGTATTCGCATTAATTGCTGTTACGGTTGCAAAATTTGGTGTAGCAACACTACTTCCTTTAGGAAAACTAGTGCTAGCTGTATACGTAACTGTTATACTATTCGTTGTGATTGTATTAGGTATTAATGCGCGAATGGTTGGAGTAAATATTTTTACATTAATGAAAATTTTAAAAGAAGAACTTATTCTTTCATTTACGACAGCAAGTTCAGAAGCTGTTTTACCTAATATAATGAGAAAAATGGAAGAGTTCGGTTGTCCAAAGGCAGTTGCCTCTTTCGTAATTCCGACAGGTTATACATTTAACTTGACTGGATCGGCTATTTATCAAGCGTTAGCGGCATTGTTTGTTGCACAAATGTACGGTGTACACATGTCACTGACGGAGCAAATAACGCTATTATTCGTTCTCATGTTAACATCCAAAGGTATGGCGGGAGTTCCGGGTGCATCATTCGTTGTTGTATTAGCGACGTTAGGATCAATGGGCTTACCGCTAGAAGGCATCGCATTAATTGCGGGAATTGACCGCATTTTAGATATGATTCGCTCAGCTGTCAATGTATTAGGAAATGCATTAGCTGCCATTGTTATGTCGAAGTGGGAAGGCGAATTCGATGATGAGAAAGCAAAACAATATGTAGAAACGGTCAAACAAACAAAAGCAGCGTAAGAGATTGTTAAGGAGTGAGTAATCATGGCAACATTAACTGAAGTTAAAAATGGAGTACGAATTGAAAAAGATTTTTTAGGTGAAAAAGAAGTACCAAATTACGCGTACTACGGTGTACAAACAATGCGTGCAGTGGAGAATTTCCCGATTACAGGATACAAAGTCCATGAAGGTTTAATTAAAGCGTTAGCAATTGTAAAAAAAGCGGCAGCACTTGCTAATGCAGATGTAGGAAGATTGGAATTGAAAAAGGGTGGTGCTATCGCAGAAGCATCACAAGAAATCCTTGAGGGGAAATGGCATGATCATTTCATCGTTGATCCAATTCAAGGTGGTGCAGGAACTTCAATGAATATGAACGCAAATGAAGTCATTGCCAATCGTGCCCTTGAATTATTAGGAATGGAAAAGGGAGACTATGATTATATTAGTCCAAACAGTCATGTAAATATGGCACAATCAACAAACGATGCATTCCCAACAGCGATTCATATTGCAACATTAAATGCATTAGAAGGCTTATTACAAACAATGGGTTATATGCATGATGTATTTGAATTAAAAGCAGAACAGTTCGATCATGTTATTAAAATGGGTCGTACACATTTACAAGATGCTGTGCCAATTCGTCTTGGACAAGAATTTAAAGCATACTCCCGTGTACTTGAACGTGACATGAAACGTATCAAGCAATCACGTCAACATTTATATGAAGTAAATATGGGAGCAACTGCAGTTGGTACAGGCTTAAATGCAGATCCAGAATATATTGAAGCAGTTGTAAAACATTTAGCTACAATTAGTGAACTACCACTTGTTGGTGCAGAAGATTTAGTAGATGCAACTCAAAATACGGATGCGTACACTGAAGTATCTGCAGCACTTAAAGTATGTATGATGAACATGTCTAAAATTGCGAACGACCTTCGTCTAATGGCATCAGGTCCACGCGTTGGATTAGCGGAAATTATGCTACCAGCTCGTCAACCAGGTTCATCTATTATGCCAGGGAAAGTAAACCCTGTTATGCCAGAAGTAATTAATCAAATTGCGTTCCAAGTAATTGGTAACGACCATACAATTTGCCTTGCTTCAGAAGCAGGACAATTAGAATTAAATGTTATGGAACCAGTACTTGTTTTCAACTTACTTCAATCTATTAGCATTATGAATAACGGTTTCCGTGCCTTTACAGATAATTGCTTAAAAGGAATTGAAGCGAATGAAGATCGCTTAAAAGAGTACGTTGAGAAGAGTGTAGGAATTATTACAGCCGTGAACCCTCATATCGGCTATGAAGCAGCAGCTCGCGTTGCGAAAGAAGCAATTGCGACAGGGCAATCCGTTCGAGAACTATGTGTGAAAAATGGTGTATTGTCACAAGAAGAATTAGAGTTAATTCTAGATCCATTCGAAATGACACACCCAGGGATTGCAGGAGCAACTCTTTTAAAGAAAAATTAAAAGAAGAGGGGGACAATCCCCTCTTTTTTGTTTACAATATAGAAATGCTATATATGAATAGAGGTAGGGATGTTATGAGTAAGTTTACAGTGGCTTCTAATGGTGCATTAGAAACAACATTAAGAGGAGCAGAAGTATTATCAACACCACTTTTAAATAAAGGGGTAGCTTTCACACAAGAGGAAAGAGAAGAGTTAGGTTTAAAAGGGTTATTACCGCCAGCGGTTTTAACGTTAGAAGAACAAGCACGCCGAGCGTATGAACAATTTAGTTCTCAGCCGGATGATTTATTAAAGAATGTATACTTAACAGCGTTACATGATCGAAATGAAGTGTTATTTTATCGTATTTTAACAGAGCATTTACGTGAAATGTTACCGATTGTATATACACCAACTGTAGGTGTAGCAATTCAAAGATATAGTCATGAATACCGTAAACCACGTGGCATTTATTTATCAATTAACGATCCATCAGGTATTGAAGATGCATTTGCAAATATCGGTGCAACAGCTGAAAACATTGATTTAGTCGTTGTAACGGATGGAGAAGGTATATTAGGAATTGGTGATTGGGGTGTTGGTGGAATTAACATCGCAATCGGGAAATTGGCTGTATATACGGCCGCAGTTGGAATCGATCCTAGCCGTGTATTACCGGTAATTTTAGATGTAGGTACAAATCGTGAGGAATTATTAAACAATCCATTTTATATTGGAAATCGTCACCCTCGTATAACAGGTGAAGCTTACGATGAATTTATTGATACGTTTGTTCAAGCGGTAAATAAACAATTCCCGAAAGCACTTCTACATTGGGAAGACTTCAGTTCTCGAAATGCACGAAAAATTTTAGATAAATATCGTCATGACGTTTGTACATTTAATGATGATATTCAAGGTACAGGGGCAGTTTCACTTGCTGCTGTATTATCGGCAGTAAAAGCTTCTGGTGTACCGTTAAGTGAACACCGTGTAGTTGTGTTTGGTGCTGGTACGGCTGGAATCGGTATCGCAGATCAAGTAAGAGATGCAATGGTTCGTGTCGGCTTATCAGACGAAGAATCACATAATCGTTTCTGGTGTATTGACCGTAATGGGTTGGTTACAGATAATATGGAAGATCTTCTTGATTTCCAAATTCCATATGCAAGAAAAGAAGCTGAAGTAAGTGATTGGAAACAAAATGATGCTATCGGACTTGCTGAAGTTGTGAAACATGTAAAACCGACAATTTTAATTGGTACATCTACTGTTGCAGGCGCATTTAAAGAGGAAATTATTAAAGAAATGGCTTCTCACGTAGAAAGACCAATCATTTTACCAATGTCGAATCCAACGCCACTTGCTGAAGCGAAACCAGCAGATTTAATCGAGTGGACAGAAGGAAAAGCATTAGTTGCAACAGGAAGTCCGTTTGAACCGGTTACATATAACGGTGTAACGTATGTGATTGGACAGTCAAATAACGCACTTATTTTCCCAGGACTAGGTCTTGGTACAATTGTTGTTCGTGCAAGCATCATGACGGATGGAATGTTCGCAGCAGCAGCAGAAGCAGTTGCAAGTATGGTAGATACAAGTCAGCCAGGAGCGCCTATTTTGCCAGAAGTTGAAGAGTTACGTAATATCTCTGAACTGGTTGCGATTGAAGTAGCGAAAGTTGCAGTTGCAGAAGGTGTTGCTAGAGAGAACTTAAGTGATGACGATATTAAGATTGCAGTAAAAGAAGCAATATGGGAACCGGAGTATCGCCAAATAAAAGCGGTAGAAAAGGTTAGAATATAGAAATAAAGCCCGTTTATAATTATAAGCGGGCTTTCACTTTTACAATTGAAAAAAAGCATAGGAAGTGGCACCTTTGAATTGGAATCAATTATGGAAGAAAGATATGTATCTTTTAATTATATTAATGGTTGTTGTTCCGATTGCTGGAGAGCTGAATTTTCATCCTTTTAATGATATGTTTCGTGTTAGTTTCGGGACACCGCTTTTCTTCTTTTTATTACTATTTTTAAGAAGAGTGCCAGCAGCAGCTGCAGGTATTCTTGTAGGTATATCTGTAGTCTTATTTCGTGTATGTCTTGACTGGGTATTGCAAGGTTCATTCCATATGACAGAATCATTTTATTTGCGTTATCCTGTGTTCTTTTATTATTTTATTTATGGAAGTCTTTTTTCGCTTTGTAGGGTGAATAAGTTTCATCAGAAGCCAATTGTGATAGGATGTCTTGGAATTACAATTGAAATTATCGCAAGTATGTCTGAACTTGCGTTTTATCATATGTTAGTGCTGGGGACAACGATAACAGTTTCTGAAGTGAATAAACTAATTATTATTGCTATTTTCCGTAGTTTCTTTGCACTTGGTTTTTTAAATATGATGAACTTATATGAAACGAAGTTAAAAGAATCACAAGTTCGAAAAGAAAATGAAAATATGTTAATGTACCTCTCTAATTTATATGTGGAATCTGTCCATTTGAAAAAAACGTTACAAAATGCTGAGTTAATTACACAAGAAGCATATCAACTATATCGAAACTTCCAAGCGAACGATGATTTAAATAGCAAAACAGCATTAAAAATAGCAGGAGAAGTGCACGAAATCAAAAAGGATAATCAAAGAATTTTTGCAGGACTATCTAAACTGTTATTAGATAAAAATGTGGCTGAGTATGTAGAAGGACATGAATTAGCGGAAATGATTGTAAGAATTAATGAGAAATATGCTGAAATGTTAGAAAAAGATATACGTTTTTCGGAACATATAGAAGGTGAGCATGCAGAATATCATGTGTACACGGTCTTATCCATTTTTAATAACTTAGTTGCAAATGCAGTTGAAGCAATTGAGGGTAGAGGTCTCATTATTATTAAGCTATATAAACGAGATAAACATATATTCTTCGAAGTAATTGACGATGGTCCTGGTATTGCACAGAAGTATAAGAAATTAGTATTTAAGCCAGGATTTACTTCAAAGTATGATCAAACGGGAACACCTTCAACAGGTATTGGACTTTCTTACATAAATGAAATGGTAACAGAGCTAGGTGGAGAAGTGAGATTAGAAGACCGAGAAACTGGCGGAGGGTGTAAGTTTATCGTTTGTTTACCGGAGTGCAGTTTAAAGCGGGAAGGAGAATAAAGTTGTTTTATTATATCGTAGATGATGATGAAGTTTTCCGCTCCATGCTTTCACAAATTATTGAAGATGGCGATCTTGGGGAAGTAATTGGAGAGTCGGAAGATGGAGCTTTTATTGAAGCGGATCAACTAAATTTTAAAAAAGTAGATATTTTATTTATTGATTTATTAATGCCAATGCGAGATGGGATTGAAACAGTTCGCCATATTGCATCCTCTTTTACAGGGAAAATCATTATGATTTCTCAAGTTGAATCGAAACAGCTTATTGGTGAGGCGTATACACTTGGTGTTGAATATTATATTACAAAACCATTAAATAAAATTGAGGTTATGTCTGTTGTACGTAAAGTAATGGAACGTATTCGTTTAGAGCGCTCTATACATGATATTCAAAAATCATTGAATAACGTTTTTAAGTGGGAACAGCCGCAAGTTCGAAATGAGCCAATGCAAGAAGGAAAAAGAATAGCAGATTCAGGGCGCTATTTATTATCAGAACTCGGTATTGCAGGAGAGAATGGAAGTAAAGATTTACTTAGTATGTTGGAATATTTATATGGACAAGAAAAAGCACAAACATTTGAATTTGGATTTCCAGCGTTAAAAGATATCTTTCACCATATAACTATAAGAAAATTAGAGAATATAGCTTCAGATGCAGATATAGATAAGGAGAGAAAAGCATCTGAACAAAGGGTACGTAGAGCGATTTATCAATCGTTAAATCACTTAGCTTCCCTTGGATTAACAGACTTTTCAAATCCGAAATTTGAAAGCTATGCTCCGAAATTTTTTGATTTCACTGTAGTTAGAAAACGGATGACAGAAATGAAAAAAGAAGAAGTAGCAACTTCTGGCCATATACGAATTAATACGAAGAAATTTATTCAAGTGTTGTATTTTGAGGCGAAAAGGTTGATGGAGATAGAGTGAAAAAAGGTGCTTATATACAAGCATCTTTTTTTATTAAATCTACATTTTATATTTTCTCTTGGAGCATGTAAAATGTTAGTTAAGAGAAACTGGTTTTAAAGTAAGGAAGTGTCAAAACAATGGGTTTTACATTAAATAAATCGATTATTAAAGAAGTATGCGGAGAAACCTCATATAAAAGAGGCGAAGCTTATTATAAATCAAATAAAGTAATAATAAATCATTATGATGAAAATAAAGAAATTTGCGAGGCAACGGTAAAAGGGAATGAAGATTTTCATGTTACAGTAGAAAAAGCTAAAAAAGGTGATGTTGTTGCGAAATGTAGTTGTCCTTCGTTAGCGTCTTTTCAAACATACTGTCAACATGTTGCGGCAGTATTGATACAAATAAATTATAATCAGCAAACCGGTGGAATGGTGCCTATTAGTAGCGGGAATATGAGTGGAAATGATCAATTAACAAGCGGGATGTTTCATTTATTTGCAGAAAAACCATTAAGACCAAAAAGTAAACAACACCGTTTTGATACACGTGAAATACTTCATGTTGAATTTATATGTACGCCAGTAGTTACGAAAAATGGTGGGGCACTGCTAGGTATTCAGTTTAAACTCGCCAAGATGTATTTTGTAAATCATATTAGAGAATTTCTTTCCAATGTGGAGAAAAGAGAGTCCTATAATTGTTCGAATGAATTTACATATACACCAGATGTACATAGCTTTAAGCAAGAAACGGATGCGATTATTCAGCAGCTCATTAAAATTTATCATAATGAAAAAATGTATGAGGATACACTGGAAGTACATGCAAAACAAGATGATAGTATGATTTTAATACCGCCAGCTTCATGGAAGGATATGCTTTCTTTACTTTCTAAAGTTGAGTTTGTGGGACTTAATCAAGATGGAAAATCTTTTCACGGTTTACAAATTTCAAAAGGGCTACTTCCTTTACATTTTGAGTTTAATAAAGGGAGTAACGGTGGGTTTACACTTTATATTGACGGCTTACAACAAGTAGAAGTAATGGATACGTATAGTTATGCTCTATTTGGAGGGAAACTGTATCAGTTGAACGCTGAGGATTGTAAGCGGCTTATCGAATTACAAAAAATGATGAATCGTTCTAGTAGTAACCAATTGTATATTCCAGCAGATAAGATGGAGCACTTTGTAGCAAAAGTTGTACCAGGGTTAATGAAGCTAGGAACTGTGCGAATAGATGAGGTAGTATCAGATTGTGTGGAAACGCCTTCGCTAAAAGCAAAATTGTATTTAGATCGAGTGAAAAATCGTTTGTTAGCAGGTCTCGAATTTCATTATGGAAACGTCGTGATTAATCCGTTAGAAGAGGATGGGCAGCCATCTGTTTTTAATCGTGATGAGAAAAAGGAAAAAGAGATTTTAGAAATTATGAGTGAAAGTGCCTTTGCGAAAACGGAAGGCGGTTATTTTATGCATAATGAAGAAGCTGAGTATAACTTTTTATATCATGCTGTTCCAACGTTAAAAGGTTTAGTTGATATTTATGCGACGTCAGCAATCAAATTACGAATTCATAAGGGAGACACAGCTCCTCTTATAAGAGTTAGAAGGAAAGAGAGAATTGATTGGTTATCATTCCGCTTTGATATAAAAGGTATTCCAGAGGCAGAAATTAAAGGGGTATTAGTGGCACTTGAAGAGAAACGAAAATATTATCGTTTAGCAAGTGGTGCTCTACTATCACTTGAGAGTAAAGAGTTTAATGATATTAATGAGTTTATAAAAGAATCTAGTATTCGAAAAGAATTTTTAAAGGGCGAAGAAATAGATGTCCCTCTTATTCGTAGTGTGAAATGGATGAATTCACTGCAAGAAGGAAACGTATTAAGTTTAGATGAGTCTGTTCAAGAATTGGTAGAGAACATTCAAAACCCTAAAAAGCTGAAGTTTGCGGTGCCAAGTGGCTTAGATGCGATAATGAGAGAGTATCAAACATACGGATTCCAGTGGATGAAAACACTTGCCTATTATCGTTTTGGCGGCATTTTAGCTGATGATATGGGACTGGGGAAAACGTTGCAAAGTATTGCTTTTATAGACTCTGTTTTGCCGGAAATTCGAGAGAAGAAACTGCCTATATTAGTTGTTTCTCCGTCGTCCCTCGTTTACAACTGGCTTAGCGAGTTGAAAAAATTCGCTCCACATATTAGAGCAGTTATTGCCGATGGAAATCAAGCAGAGCGCCGAAAAATTTTAAAAGATATAACGAAATTTGATGTTGTCATTACGTCATATCCTCTACTGAGAAGAGATATAAGGTTATATGAGCAGCCATTTCATACGCTATTTCTTGATGAAGCACAAGCGTTTAAAAATCATACGACGCAAACTGCAAGAGCGGTAAAAACAGTGCAGGCGGAGTACCGTTTTGGATTAACAGGAACACCTGTAGAAAATTCATTAGAAGAGCTATGGTCTATCTTCCACGTCGTCTTCCCAGAATTATTACCGGGAAGAAAAGAGTTCGGTGATTTAAGACGTGAAGATATTGCGAAGCGGGTAAAACCTTTCGTGTTAAGAAGGTTAAAGGGTGATGTATTACACGAACTCCCAGAAAAAATTGAGCACTTGCAATCATCAGAACTTTTACCAGATCAAAAGAGGCTTTACGCAGCTTATTTAGCAAAGTTAAGAGAAGAAACTTTAAAACATTTGGATAAAGATACGTTACGTAAAAATAAAATTCGGGTTTTAGCTGGTTTAACGAGACTACGGCAAATTTGTTGTCATCCTGCTTTGTTTGTTGATGACTATAAAGGTAGTTCAGCTAAATTTGATCAGCTGCTAGAAATTTTGGAGGAATGCAGAAGTACAGGGAAGAGAATTCTTATCTTTTCCCAATTTACGAAGATGCTTTCGATAATCGGACGTGAATTAAATCGTCAAGCAGTTCCATACTTTTATTTAGACGGGAGTACACCAGCGCAAGAACGTGTAGAGCTATGCAATCGGTTTAACGAAGGAGAAGGGGATCTATTTCTTATTTCGTTAAAAGCTGGTGGCACAGGACTAAATTTAACAGGTGCAGATACAGTTATATTGTACGACTTGTGGTGGAATCCAGCTGTTGAACAACAAGCTGCGGATAGAGCGTATCGAATGGGACAAAAAAATACAGTGCAAGTGATTAAGTTAGTAGCACATGGAACAATTGAAGAAAAAATGCACGAGTTACAAGAGAGTAAGAAAAATTTAATCGCTGAAATTATCGAGCCGGGAGAAGAGAAGTTATCTTCTATTACGGAGGAAGAAATCCGCGATATTCTTATGATTTAATATGGAAAAAGCTATGCTTTCATAGAGATGAAAGCATAGCTTTTTTGTTGTAATAATTATATTTTGTTTTGTACAAAGTAAAGAGATAAAGTGAAACTTTAAATAGTGGGAGTTGTTCGTCTCCCACTATTTATTTTATTTCTTTGTACCTTTACTTTTGTATGGTTTTGCAGCTTTCTTTTTCGCACTTGATTGCCAACGGTTCCATCCTTTACTTCCTGTACCTTGTCCTACACCTTTTTTCGGTTTTGCTTTCGTTTTACTCATATGATCACTCCGTTATATAAAAAATCTGATTTGATAATAGCCAATGTTTTAGAAAAATACTATCGATAAATGACTATGCTTGCTTTAAATAAAAACAAACTGCTTGAATGCTATAGTATATCATGAAATTGCGAGTAAACTGAAAGGAATTATAAAGAAAATGAAAATAATAAGAAATACTGCGGATTCTATATTTCGAACAATCACACTAGTTGTTGTATATATGTTAGTTTCAATTAGTGAAATGTTTTTTGGATTGAAGAGACAAAGGAAATAAAAATGTTATATTAAGAACAATCGGTAAAGGCATAAAATAAAGAATTGAAAAATATTTTAAAACTTTTTGTTGACTTTATCTATTTTTTGTATAGAATAATCATTAATAAAATGTTTCAGAGATGTGACAATAAAACGACTATGAAAGGACGAGTAGTAGTAGGATGTAGTTTAAGCGAGTCAGGGACGGTGTGAGCCTGATACGAAGCCTATTATGAAGAACCTCCTGGAGTCGCTAACCGAAATCCTTTATAGGAAAGTAGACTTAGCCGGGAACTTCGCCGTTACAAGAAGAACAGTATCGAGATTTTTTAATCTCCGTACTGTATAAGTGAGCAACCTCTGTTGCTAATTTGGGTGGTACCGCGGAACCAAAGTCTTTCGTCCCAGTTTTTTGGGAAAGAAGGGCTTTTTTTGTTGGCTTCTTTTCACAACATCCAAACATTTTAGGAGGAAACCACCATGTATCAATCATTAATGACAGTAAGAGAGACTCAAATCGCAATTAAGGAAGTTAAAACATTTTTCGAGGATCAATTAGCAAAACGTCTTGAACTATTCCGCGTATCTGCACCATTATTCGTAACGAAAAAATCAGGATTAAACGATCACTTAAACGGTGTAGAACGTCCAATTGAATTTGATATGTTACATTCAGGAGAAGAATTAGAAATTGTACATTCACTAGCGAAGTGGAAAAGATTCGCATTACATGAATACGGATATGAAGCTGGTGAAGGTTTATATACAAACATGAACGCGATTCGTCGTGATGAAGAACTTGATGCAACGCATTCCATTTATGTTGACCAATGGGATTGGGAAAAAATCGTTCAAAAAGAATGGCGTACTATCGATTACTTACAAAAAACAGTACAAACAATTTATGGAATATTCAAAGAATTGGAAGATCACTTATTTGAAAAGTATCCGTTCCTTGGAAAGTATTTACCAGAAGAAATTGTTTTCATTACTTCTCAAGAACTGGAAGATAAATATCCAGAATTAACACCGAAAGATCGTGAACATGCAATTGCGAAAGAACACGGTGCAGTCTTTATTATTGGAATTGGTGATGCACTCCGTTCAGGTGAAAAGCACGATGGACGCGCGTCCGATTATGATGATTGGAAATTAAACGGTGACATTTTATTCTGGCACCCAGTACTACAAGCTTCGTTCGAATTATCATCAATGGGAATTCGTGTTGATAGTAAAGCACTTGATGAGCAATTAACGAAAACTGGTGAAGACTTCAAACGTGAGTATGATTTCCATAAAGGTATTTTAGAAGACGTACTACCATTAACAATTGGTGGTGGTATCGGCCAATCAAGAATGTGTATGTACTTCTTACGTAAAGCACATATCGGTGAAGTTCAATCTTCTGTATGGCCTGATGATTTACGTGAAGCTTGTAAGAAAGAAAACATTCATTTGTTTTAATATAAGTGAGAGGGAGAGTGGCTCGAAAATAGAGTTACTCTCCCTTTTTTATTGTGTAAACTGGTGGTTTACAGTGAGTGTTACTAATAGTTTCTTTCTTTTTTATCTCCTTTTATGTAATAATTTGTTAAAGGAGGGGACGTTATGAACTTAGGAGCACAGCTAAAAAAACTACGAGAGTCAAAGGGTTTTTCGCAAGAGGATGTTGCAAAGAAAATCGGTGTAACTAGGCAAGCGGTGTATAAAGTGAAACTTTAATCAGTAAAGCGATTTATCGCACTGATTATTAGTTGAACCAATCGGGCTTTTATAGGCAGTTAATCCCATCTGGCTTCCTTGATGTATTTAAAAGCTATGATGGGATTTAGTGCCTGTTAAAGCGGGGTAAGTGGGAAAATGATAAAAGTTACCCTGACATTGATAATTTAATTTTATTGAGCGAAATGTACAACGTTACGCTCGATGAATTAATAAAAGGGAATCAAAACTTTAAAGAGAAAATACATATTGATGAAGAAGATGAGGATTTTGAGAAAGAGAATGAGTTTGGTTTTTATATTGGATTTGGTTTGCTAATTATGAGTGCTTTCATTGATTACGAAGGAATTCAAGAGATTTTATTAGGGGCTGCGCTATTCATGATGGTCTTTTATTCCGACGTGAAGAAAGTTATTTTGAATGAATTTCGCTCGTTATTTAAAGGGAAAGATATATATGATAAGAAGTGAGAAGAGTCCGTTATATTTCCTAGGAAAAGGTATTGCGAACAATATAATTGTTTTATAACGATTTTTAGATATAGGTAATATGTTAAAAAGCTGTTTGTATAGATTCTTGAAATCTATGTGTAAAATGATAATAAAGTTATTTAATTTTAAAAGCTCAAACGAGTACAGCCCCGTTCTAAAGTTAGGACGGGGCTGAAAATTTAAGTTTTATGGAGTAAGAATGTGCTTCAAATATTTTTAATTCAGTAAAGGCTTTTTATAAAACATCACTTACTTATTTGTTATCGATTTCTTCCGCCAAACCGATTAAAATTCCTTCGGTTCCACGAATGTAGCAGAGTCGATACGAGTTCTCATACTGAACTACTTCTCCAACGAGCTGAGCACCATGCTTAGTAAGTCTGGATACCATTTCGTCAATGTCCTCGACGGTGAACATGACGCGCAGATAACCGAGGGCGTTTACAGGAGCTGTCCGGTGATCTGCTATAGTAGGTGGGGTGAGAAATCGCGAAAGTTCAATTCGGCTGTGACCATCTGGCGTAACCATCATAGCAATCTCTACGCACTGAGAACCGAGTCCAGTTACGCGACCAGCCCATTCACCTTCGACAGTAGCTCGCCCTTCGAGTTTTAATCCAATCTCCTTGAAGAAAGAGATTGCGTTATCAAGAGATTCTACAACGATGCTGACATTGTCCATTCTTAGTAATCTGTTGTTTGCCATAGTCTTTATCTCCTTATGTGTAAAAATTTATCCCGCTATTTGCAGGCAATAAGACTCCCACCTCAAAATTCGGCGAATGCGAGGAAGTTAGGTGGGAGATAACTGCCCGATTGTTGAATAGAATGACTTGCTTCCGTTTTTTAACAATTTTATTGTTCTTCAAACGACTTGATTTTAAACTAAATAACCTTTTTCTCACTTTCCACTATGCAAACAGCTTTCTATTTATATAGGAAGGAAATAGATTCATATAATTTGTTGTAAGTTTTACTGGTGGAAATTAAATCATTTGCACTAAAGGTTCAATTTTCGCCATAAATGATTGATGAAGTGCTTCAACACCCGTTACTAAATGAAGACGGTCAATAACGACAGATACTTTAATTTCTGATGTACTTACCATTTTAATATGAATATCTTCTTCTTTTAAAGTAGTGAACATATTCGCAGCAACTCCTGGGTTAGATACCATACCAGATCCTACAATTGATACTTTTGCTAAATGATTTTCATGTTCTACAGATTCGTAGTGAAGTGCTTCTTGATTTTGTTCCAATACTTCTAATGTTTCTCTTAAATCATTAGAATGGATTGAGAAGGAGAGGTGAACAGTTCCTTCATTTGTAATACTTTGAATAATAATATCTACATTAATATGTGCTGCTGCTAATGTAGAGAAAACTGTTGAAAGTGCACCTTGTTCTAATCCTTTAATTGTGACGCGTGTAATATTATCCTCAAATGCAATACCTTTAACGATTGATTGTTGTTCCATGTTACATTCTCCCCTTACAATTGTTCCGTTTTCTTGTTCCATACTTGAGCGAACTTCTAAAATTACATTATGATTTTTAGCAAATTCAACAGCGCGTGGGTGTAATACGCCAGCACCGAGGTTGGCAAGCTCTAACATTTCGTCATAAGAAATTTCATCTAATTTATAAGCATCTTGTACAACTCGTGGATCAGTCGTATATACGCCGGTCACATCCGTATAAATATCACATTTTTTTGCTTTTAGTGCAGCAGCTAATGCGACAGCAGTCGTATCGGAGCCACCGCGACCAAGTGTGGTAATTTCATTTTCTTCACTTATTCCTTGGAAACCAGCTACTATAACAATCGTGCCTTCAGTAAGGTGAGACTGAATACGAGTGGTGTTAATGTCAGTAATCCGTGCACTACTATGTACAGATTCTGTCGTAATACCAGCTTGCCATCCTGTTAATGAAATTGCGTTATAACCTTTTGTTTGTAGTGCTATTGTTAATAATGAAATAGTTACTTGTTCTCCTGTAGATAGGAGCATATCCATTTCACGTTTACTTGGATTTTCAGTAATAGCGTTAGCAAGTGCTACAAGTTTATCCGTACTTTTTCCCATTGCTGAAACGACAGAGACAATACTATGTCCTCGTTCATATTCTTCAATAATTAAATTTGCTACATGTTGAATGCGTTCGACGCTTCCGACAGAAGTACCGCCAAATTTTTGTACAATCGTTTCCATTACGAATTCCTTCTTTCGTCCATTTTTAAGAATAGGTTAGGACATATACAAATCCCAATATTCCTGTAGTTACCAGAGAGAAAAACAAAAAACACCATCTCAAATAAGTGAGGATGGTGCTGTTACAGGAAAAGGGAAACAGAAAACGGAGCTAATAAAAAAAACGCCAAAAAAGGAATATCATAAAAATGATATCTCTTTTTTGTAGATAGCTCTTCATACGTACACGTCTGTACATATGACAGTTCTGTTTCTATTCGAAAACAGCCCCAATTGATAAATGCAGAGAAATTTATCAATTTCGGCAACACTTCCTTTCCTCTAAAATCATAGACATCTCTGTGTCTCCTTTAGAATACTTATAAGCGTTGCAACCTCTATCTCACGTTTTAGGCGAGAGTGTATGATTTATGAAGTTGTTGGTAACATTTGTTTTATAATAATTTAAATTTTTCAGGGAATCAAGTGTTTTTTGTATTTTTTTGAAATTCTATCTTTTTATTAAATTAGTTTGTGAAAAATGTAGCAAAATCGATTCATTGCATGTACATTGAAAATATAGCGCATGGGAGGTGGAAGGATGGGGAAGAAAAAGCCTATTTATGTAGCCACAGAAATGAACACAACAATGGAGAAACTATGGGCATATACACAAGAGCCTGATATACATACAGAGTGGGATGCTCGTTTTACTGAGATTTCGTATTTAGAAAAAAAAGAGGGAGAACCACAGAAGTTTTTATATAAAACAAAGATCGGATTTGGACTTGAAATAGCCGGAGAAGGGGAATCGATAGGTGAAATAAGAAAAGAAACTGGAGAACGCATTTCCTCTTTAAAATTTTGGACAGACAATCAATTATCACTTATACAAATAGGGCGTGGTTATTGGAAGTATACACCGAATGAAGAACATATTCATTTTGAAACGCAATATGATTATGATACGAGATTTGGTCGTATAGGAAATGTGATAGATTTATATGTTTTTCGTCCACTATTAGGTTGGGCGACAGCATGGAGTTTTGATGTTTTAAAATTATGGTTAGAAAAGGGACTTCATCCTAAGTTGCTAATTAGAAGAACGATGACGTATTGGCTAGTTTGCTTTTTATTTGCTTTCGTATGGTTATATCAAGGGATTGTACCGAAATTGATGTTTACTCATTCAGAAGAAGTAAAGATGCTTTCTGCACTAATCGGATCGAATGAAAGTAGTATTTTTATACTTAAAATAGTTGGATTTTTAGAAATAATATGGGGTGTTATGTGGCTATTGCCACTTCAAAAGCGAAAACTATTTATATTGCATATTATATTGTTGATAGTTTTAACATTAGCGGCAGGATCGACGAATATCGCTAGTTTTACGCAACCGTTTAATCCGATTACATTAAATTTTCTTCTAATAGGGTTATCGATTGTCGGTTATATAAATAGCACTAATTTGCCAAGCGCAAAAAATTGCAAGAGGACGAGAAAGGGATAAGTATATGGTTAATATTTATGAAAGATTATTAGGGGATTCTTATAAAAGGCTTCATCCAAAATTGCAGGAACGATATGCGATAACAAAGGAAAATAGCTTTATTGGCAAAGGGGAAATGGATGAAATTTATGGAGGATCTTTTTTCGTTAAATTAATATTAAAAATTACATCGAAGTTTCGAATGTTTTTCTCTGAGCGAGGGCAAAAAGTTCCGTTTGTGATACATAATACCGCTGAGCGAGATGAACATGGAAATGAGTTTGTACGGTGGAATCGTACTTTTTATTTTCATAATAAGAAAAGATATTTTAACGCTGTTATGCAGTTGGATGAAGAGAATAATGAAATTGTAGATTATTTTGGTGAGCCACATTTACTCGTTTCTACATTGAATTTTTATATTGATGAAAAAGGCGGGATGCATATTTCTTCAAAGAAACAATGGTTTTTTATGTTTGGAAGAAAAATCCCGTTACCAAAATTTTTATATGGAGAGGCAAAAATTGTTGAAAGTTATGATGATGCACTGCAATGTTTTCGAATTCATGTACAAGTACGGAATCCGTTAATTGGTTCGTTATTTTCATATAAGGGAACATTTGTGGAAAGGGAATAAACGATATGAAAAATATACTATTTGGGCTTGCTTGCTATATTATTTTTCTAATATGTGAGTGGTCAAATGTAAACCCAGTTGAAGCAATTATTTTATTATCTATTTTGTTATTTATCCCGATGTCTTTTTGTATTATTGACAAGAAAAAAAGAAATGGATCGTATGTATTATTTTATAAATTTGTATCGTTTTTATATCCAATCGCAGCAATCAGTGCGATGCTAGCTTTCGTAACAAATCACTATTTCTTTGCGCTACTTTGGTTTGCATATACAGGAATCGTTGCGTTATTTGGTGTAAGTAGATTGTTAGAAAGAGGATGGAAACCGATAGAAGAGACGGCTATCGATAGTGCGTTTATTTATTTGTTTTTAGGTGGTTTTTGGTTTTTTGCTTCAGTAGCAAAGGTTTCAATTATGCACTTTAGTTCTGACATTGTTTTACTTACAGCGGCACACTTTCATTACTCGGCATTTCTATTGCCGTTATCAGCTGGTTTACTTGGAAGGAAAAGAGAGCGGGGAAGTAAGTTATATGACGCTATTATGTTTATCATCGTCATTTCTCCAATGACAGTTGCGATAGGAATTACATACTCAAGGATATTTGAATTTTTTGCAGTGTTCATATATTTATGTGCGATTTATGGATATGGGATTTATGTTTGGCGCACGAAATTTAATGCTATCAGTGCAAAGGTTCTCCTGATCATATCGTCTAGCACACTCATGGTAACAATTATGTTTTCACTTATATATTCATATGGGAATTTGAAACATGTAATGACGATTACAATTGCTCAAATGGTTTGGATTCACGGTGTTGTCAATGGAATTGGAGTAGCGTTACCAGCATTTGTCGGCTGGATGATTGAAAAGAGTACTCCGAACTATAAATATTACGGGAAACGAATGAGCGGGTTAAGAGGAAATGCGATAGTTGGTGAAGCATTTTTACATAATAGAAATTTAATAGATAGCAAGGAATACAAAGGTTTAGTTGATAAAATGAATGATTTTCATAGTGAGGCATTTGACGTGACGAAGATTCCTTTAAGTATTACTCGTTTCTATGAAAATACAAAAGAGTATGAGTTACAATCGCATATAAAATGGAATCGTTGGTTCCGCCCGCTTGCATTTTGCTATGAGAAAATGAGTAAGCGTGTAGGACAAATACATTTAGGAATGGGCGGTAAGTGGGAAACGATGCATGGCTCTATCATTGGGGTAATAGATGAGAAGGATGGAGGAGAGAATGTAAGGGCTTGGCTAAGAAAAAATGAAGCAGGAGAGACAATTTTTGTAGCTCTTTATTCAAAGCATACATACAAGAAAGATAAATATATGAATATCGCATTACCGTTACCATATTCAAATATGACTGGTATTTTGAAGTTATGCAATGATGATAATGCTTTAATCATTACAAGTAAGTTAAGAGAGAATGGCAGGGGAGATGAGGGGATTTATTTACATACTCGTTTCTTTACAATACGTTTACCATTAGCAGAGACTTTTATTATTAAAGAGAGCAAGGATCAAATATTAGAAGCTAATCATAGAATGTGGATATTTGGAGTTAAGTTTTTAGAAATTGATTATGAGATTAAGAAAATAGAGGGAAAGTAAGAAAAGCTTGGAGAGATTCCAAGCTTTTTTATGTATGGGTAATTGTCATAGCAACTTGTTTATCCAAGTCTCGGTCCCAAACACGCTGAATTTCAAACGTACCTTTTTCAAAAAATAATGGGAATCTTTCTTTAAACCACTCTTGCATGGGAAGCTGTAACGCAGAGTCAATTGGAACCCATACTAATTCTCCTTCTGGAGGGTGAGGGAGAAGGTTACCTTCAAATGAATTTGTCCAATAATTGAAAACCATATAGCGAACCTGTTCTTTTGGATTTACATATTCGTCTAATCCTTTAAAGATTAAATTAGAAACAAGTAATCCAGTTTCTTCTTTTACTTCTCTTATAGCGGCTTGAACGATACTTTCTGGGAAATCTACTTTTCCGCCCGGAGCGATGTAACCAGGGAAGCCTAGATGATCCGGCCGTTGTATTAGTAATACTTCATTATTATGCTGAATCATACACATTGTATAAATGCGGTGTTCGATACTTTTCCAATGCTTGCTCATACGAATCTCCCCTCTTATAGTTTAACTATAGTTATTTGTTCCAAAAAATACAATAATAAGACAAAATTATACAAAATGCAATTGACTAGTACTAATTTTCAGAACTATAATTACTCTGTTATATAAAAAATTGTACTTGAGAGGGGAATATATTCTATGAAAAATAGAATAATTGCAGCAGGAATAATCGCAGCTAGTATATTATCTTATTCATCTAGTAGTTTCGCACAAATAAAAACGTTTCCAGATGTCCAAGCAGGGCACTGGGCAGAAGATTCTATTAACTACTTAGCAGAAAAAGGCGCAGTTACAGGTAACGAGAAAGGAATGTTCGAGCCTGGAAAAGAGATCACTCGTGCAGAAGCAGCTACAATGATGGCTAAAATCTTAAACTTACCATTCGATAAAGATGCTAAACCATCTTTTGGTGACTCTCAAAACGGATGGTATACCCCATACATCGCAGCTGTAGAAAAAGCTGGTGTTGTTAAAGGGAAAGGCCCAGGCGTATTTGATCCAACTGGGAAAATTGACCGAGTTTCAATGGCCTCTCTTATTGTAGAAGCTTACAAATTAGATTCTAAAGTAAATGGTACTCAAGCAACTAAATTCAGTGATTTAGAAAAAAGCTGGGGTAAAGCAAAAGCTAACATCCTAGTTGAATTAGGGATTTCTGTTGGTACTGGTGATAAATGGGAGCCTGAAAAAATTCTAACTAAAGCAGAGGCAGCTCAATTTATTAAAAAGGCAGATTCTCTTAAAATAGGTAACCCTTTAGTAGAAAAGGTAGTTATTATTGATCCTGGTCATGGAGGATTTGATCCAGGGAATCCAGGGCAAGGTGTAGAGGAAAGTGAAATTGTATTTGATATATCTTTAAGATTACAGCAATTGTTAGAAAAAAATACACCTTTAAAAGCTTTGTTAACACGTGAAGAGAACGGAAATCCAGGAAGTAACAAGAATGAGTCTCTTGTGAATCGAGTGAAATTTGGTCAAGAGAACAATGCAGATATATTTGTAAGCATTCATGCAAACTCTTCTCAAAATCATGATGGTTATGGAACGGAAACATATTATTATAAAAAATCCAAGCGTGGAGAAGAGACACAGATTGAAAAGGATAGCGAAGTATTAGCGAAAAAAATTCAAAAGCGAGTAGTAGAGGCACTACATACAAGAGATAGAGATATAAAAGATGATCATTCATTTTATGTAGTAAATAAAAATACAGTACCAGCAGTTTTAACAGAGCTTGCCTTTATTGATAATAATATAGATAATGGCAAATTAGCTACTGAATCAGGAAGACAAATTGCTGCAGAGGCAGTTTATGCTGGGATTTTAGATTATTATGAGTGGAAAGGTTTCGATGTTTCAAAATATCGTTTAGCTAAATAAAAAATATTAATTGTTAAGTCCATCATCTATATAGAGATGATGGACTTTTTATATGAGTTTATATAATTTTGTATCAAAATAAAAAGATATATCGTATTATGCTGATTACAAATAAAATAATGGTAGATTAGTTTATTTGTATCACGTATACTTTTACTGTTGACTAATTAAGAGTTTGTTAGTTTAATAGGGAAAATTTTATTGAAAAGGGAGGCAAGTTAACACGGGACAAGCATATACATAACGTGTTAAAAAAATATGAAAAAAGTTATTTCTAATGTGTTAGCAGTGACAGTCGCACTTCAAGTAGTGATGGCTCCGGCAACTTCATTTGCAGCTGAAAAGGAATTTCCAGACGTTCCGAAAGATCATTGGTCGTATAAAGCAATTACTAATTTAACATCAAAAGAAATTATTGCAGGATATGATAATGGTAAGTTTGGATTCGGGGATGTTGTAAATCGTGAGCAAGTAGCCGCATTAATATATCGTGCATTAAAACCAGAAGCGAAAAGCGAATATAAAAATCCATACTCTGATATTAGCGAAGGAACGACAATGTTCCAAAATGAAATTTTAACTTTAACAGATATGGGGATTTTCGTAGGTGATGGTAAAGGAACATTTAGACCGAAAGAATCTTTAACTCGTGCTGAAATGGCTGTGATTTTACAGAAAGCCTTTAAACTAAAAGTAAAAGCTAATCATACATTTAATGATGTTCCGAAAGATCATTGGGCAAATGAAGCGATTAGTGCATTAGAGTCTAACGGTGTTGCTGCAGGTAATGGAGCAGGTGCATTTAATCCAACAGGTGTTTTAACACGTGAAGAATATGCACAATTTTTATATAACGCTATGGCATCGTATATCGATTTAGATGTAACATTACCTTCTAATGTAACAGCTCAAGAGATTGATAATTATATTAAAAGATATCATCCCGATAGTCCGCTTGTTGGAGTTGGACAAGACTTTATTAAAGCGCAAAACGAGTATGGCGTGAACTCTTTATATTTAGCAGCACATGCAATCTTAGAGTCTGGATACGGGAAATCAGAAATTGCATATCGTAAACATAATTTATTTGGACTACGAGCGTATGATTGGGACCCATTCGCACATGCAAAATATTTACCATCTTATGGATTAAGTATTTCATACAATGCTGATTATGTGAGAAAGAATTACTTAGAACAAGGTGCTAAGTATTTCAAAGGTTACACATTACCTGCGATGAATGTAATGTATTCAACTGATAAAGAATGGGCTGGCAAAATTGCTAATATTATGGAACGTATTAAGCCTTTCAATAACAAAGATTATCAAAATGTAAACCGATTGCCGAAAAACCCTAATACATTAAATGTAGAGGCATTAGGCGAAACAATTCCATATAAAGATTATGTAAAAGATGCGAAAGCTACTGTTCAAACTGTAGGATCTTA
Organism: Bacillus sp. SRB_8; assembly: GCF_003264205.1. Classification (NCBI taxonomy): domain Bacteria; kingdom Bacillati; phylum Bacillota; class Bacilli; order Caryophanales; family Bacillaceae; genus Bacillus; species Bacillus sp. SRB_8. The sequence continues at coordinate 120,121 of NZ_NADT01000003.1, forward strand.
CTATCAAGTTCCATTCCCGTTTAACAATCCAATAAAGAGTGTACCAAACGTTACACAAAATGAAGTTGGAAAATTAGAGAATGGTACAAAAGTAAATGTATATCGTGAAGATCCAAATGGCTGGGTAGAATTCTCATTTGAAAATGCTCCAGAAAAATATTGGACATTGAAGAAGAACTTAAAATTATAAATAAAAAAGGTGTTTTCATATATGAAAACACCTTTTTTATTTATATTCAACACGTAATATTTGTAGATTCATTATGATTTTCTTTTTTATATTTCTACCAATAATTTAACAGTTTCATATATAATTAAAGTTATTAAAGATTGAATTTTCTGTGTTTATCTTCGGGTATTAACTTAATTTGAAAAGAGGAGAGAGATATGCAAGGAGAAATACCAACAGAGAAAAATTTAGGTTATGTCGGTAAATTGTTATTGCCAGTTAAAGTGTCACCGCACTTTAAGTTTTTATGGATTGGGCAATTACTTTCGACTTTAGGTAGTTCGATAACGATGGTTATTCTGCCAGTCGTTGTGTATTCATTAACTGGTTCAACAGTTGTAATGGGAATGACTATGGCAATATACATGCTTCCTAATATTCTTGCGTTACCGTTTGCTGGATTAGTCGTGGATCGAATTGACCGGGTGAAATTGATGTTATTTACAGATATAATTCGCTGTATATTAATGCTCTTATTTGCAACACTTATATTTATGGACATTTTAACAATTCCACTTTTATATGTACTTGTTGCATTATATGGACTTATGGAAGGGATATTTCAGCCGGCATATTCAGCTGTAAGAGCGAAAGTATTTGTACCGGAAATTCGAAATGCAGCTAATGCATTAACGCAAATGAGTAATCAAGGAATACGATTAATTGGCCCAGCACTTGGTGGGTTAATAGTATCAGTTACATCTGCAGGGATAGGCTTCGGACTAGATGCAGCAACGTATTTGTTATCATTTTTATGTTTATTATTTTTAAAAGAAATTAAGTTTAAAAAAGTAAAACCCATTGAAAAGAGTAAGATCGATTACAAACAAGAGTTTATGGAAGGTATTTTAGTTTTAAAAAGTCATCCGTGGTTGTGGATTACCATTCTAGTCTTTTCTTTCGTTAATATTTGTTATGCAGGCGTTATCGTTGTATTAATTCCATGGTTGTTTAATGTTCATCATCATTTTGAAGCTTACGTGTATGGCTTAGGTATGGCTGCTTCTGGTGCTGGAGCTGTAATTGCAGCACTAATTTTTGGTGGGAGGCAGCGGTGGCATAAGAGAGGGTTACTTGCGTATGGTGGTGTTTTAATTAGTGGAATGGCGTTATTAATTATGCCTTTCGTTTCTTGGGCACCCGCCTTAATTGGATTAATGGCAATTGAAGGATTCGGTATTATGATATTTGGGCTTATTTGGGAAACAAGTTTACAAGAGCTTGTACCAGAAGAAGCTTTTGGAAGAGTGGCAAGTCTTGATATGTTAGGCTCATTTGCTTTATTACCATTAGGGTATGTGGTGGTAGGCTGGTTAGCTACTGTAATAGGTGGAAAGATAACAATTATAATGCTAGCTATTTTAGTACTCATAACAATTGGAATGGCATTGTCTGTACCAAGTATTCGGCGGTTCGATTGATTATGTAGGCAAAAAGGGGGGATGGTATATGACTATAGAAAACCTACATGATTTAGTAGTACATGAGTTAGGATGTAAATACGTTTTGGGAGAAAAGGTATTTGAAGCAAGGAATTTCACGGTGTATATTGCTACTCCTATAGAAAAAAATGATATATAATCGATTCATCTTAATTAAGCATTTGTCTAATGAAGAGCCTTCAGTACATGTTTGGGACAAAAAAATCTGTGTAGACGCTACAAAAATACATATTGCAAAAGAAGTGACAGAAGCAATTCAATCGGGTTTTGTAAATAAAGAGTAAGCCCTAATCAAATTAGGACTTACTCTTCATTAAACACAAATGTTTGCTTCATTTTTTTACTCTCATGTACTGGATGACCGTTGTAAGAGAAATTCTTTTCTTCCCAAGTAATGACAACTTTAAAATTATGGCTATTAAAGTCTAATGGGAATACCATGTAGTCAAAGCTTGTATGACTTTTTGAAACGTTGTTATTAGATGAAGTAGGATTAAAGGTAGCTTTAGATGTAGGTGTGTTATCAAGTATTTCCACCGATACATTTACAACATCATTACCAATATTTTTTAAGAGTAAACTATACGTATCATATACACCTTGTTTTGGCTGCACGGCTTGCTTGTTTGAGTTATGAGATTTGTCAATTTCGATATACCACTGTTTAGACTTTGACGCAATTGGTAGTGATTGAAATGTGTATGCACTAGCTTGTATTGGTAGTGCTAAGCATATAAGCGTAAAGAGAGTTATTATTTTTCGTTTCATTTTGAAAAACCCCCATTCTTTAACAAAGTTATTTGTTATTATTCGCTCTGTTTGAGAAAATATACCATATAATGTAAGGGGGTAGGGGATGAGTCTCGGCTTAGGAATCATTATAGTATTCGCTACGGTTATATTTGGCACGTTTGCTTAATAGCTGGTATATACGCGATCCATATGCTGGCTGATACACACCAAATTCAGTCAGAGTGAATTGTAAGGGAGAACATTATATTGAAAGTACTAGTGAGCACGGGGAGTAGTATTTTTCTACAATTTTTATTTTTGTATATATTTATTTCGGGTATTTTATTGGAAGTTAACCCTTGGTATGCGGTAGTTTTATATACAAGCATTGCGATGCTAAGTCTATTTCTTGCGATATATTCAATTATTAGCTCTATAAGGAAGAGTTCGACTGCTATCTTTCTTACAATACTGGTTGGAGTTGAAACGTCGTTATTTGCAATATTAATTATCGGCTTTACAGTGTTTGCTTATTTTTTACCGGAAGCCGGTATTCCACCGGTAATTAGTTTGTAGTATAAGTGGATGTGTCAAAAGATAAATGACATTAAAGTGATATATTAAGGGGAATTAGATAAGGAAGCTGTGTAGAGATTTTTCTACACAGCATTTTTTGTGTCTAGCGTTCAATTACATATGTTTGTTGGTATGTATATATCGCCTGTGTATCAATTTATTTGAAGATGGAGAGTTCCACGTATGAATCAAAAGAATGTTAATATGAAAAAATTACCAATAAATATGTTAAAATAACATTGTCATATAACAAGGGGGATTCGTTTGATGGAAAAAGAGCATCTTGCTAAAGTAGATTTAACGAAAAGAATTGAATCAAAATCTAAGTACAATAAGAAACTTGAAAAATATCAAATGCGCTTATTGGCACTACAGCAAATATTAAAAGAAGAGAAAATAGCCGTTATGATGGTTATGGAAGGTTGGGATGCGGCAGGTAAAGGCGGAGCAATTAAGCGAGTGACTGAACATCTTGATCCACGCGGATTCCAAGTAAATCCAATTGGAGCGCCTGCTCCTCATGAAAAACGGTATCATTATTTGCAACGTTTTTGGCGGAAACTGCCTCAGTACGGGCAAATTACTATATTCGACCGTTCATGGTATGGGCGTGTATTAGTTGAACGTGTTGAAGGCTTTGCTACAAACGAAGAGTGGACGAGAGCGTATGATGAAATTAATGATTTCGAAAAACTATTAACAGATGATCATTACATAATAGGAAAGTTTTTCTATCATATTAGTAAAGATGAGCAGTTAAAGAGATTTACAGAAAGAGAGAACAACCCTCTTAAAAGGTGGAAAATTACAGATGAAGACTGGCGAAATCGTGAAAAATGGGATGAGTATGTCGAAGCAATAGAAGACATGTTTGAAAATACAAATAAGCCGAATGCAAAATGGCATATTATCGCGAGTAATGATAAATTATACGCCCGTTTGAAAACATTGAAAGTAATTATTTCATTAATTGAGGATTATTTCTTAGAGCATAATATAGAATTACCTTCTTATTATAATGAAATAAAAGAAGGAAAGAAAAAGAAAATTGAATCTGTGCAAGATGCAGGAGTCAAATAGTAAAAAGGTTTGTATAGGAAATATGAAGGGAAGCTGTCTTGTAATTTGGTAAACCCAAATTACAAGACAGCTTTTTAGTTGGAAGTATTTTATATATTTATATAAAGCGAGTGTACCAATTATTTTAGTTTGTGCTGTAGTAAGTTTGTTGTTTTAGGAAGGGGAAGCTTTAAGAAAGAGTAGTAGGGGAATAGGCTAAATATGAATCGCATTTTAATTATGGAACGTTAGCTGTCAAAAAAATTTATAGAGTTATTTTGGGAACTCCTCGGTAATGGGCGAAACGTAAACCGTGGAGTTCTTTATTTTGTGATTATAGGCATATGTATCACTGTCATTAAGTATTTGCTTTCATTCATTATCCGTCAAGATCAAGTTTTTGAAGTTTAGAAAGGTAAACTGAATAATATTAATAAGTTGTATAATTGTTTTTTACATGTCATGAATGGGCACGTATCAAGTTCAAATAACGGATGCATAATATTATTTTCATAGGATTTTAAATATATTTTTCAAAGGGGTGTTCTTTAAATGTTTATAAAACCTATAAATTTAGCGATTCGATTTTTTCTAGAATTATGTGCTCTTGCATCACTATGTTACTGGGGCTTTCAATTTTGGGAAAGTGTATATGTGAAATTTATTTTTGGCATTGGCTCACCACTACTTTTTGCGACAATATGGGGGATTTTCATTGCACCTAAAGCATCATTAAAGCTGCCAGAACCATATAGGTTTATGTTGGAAATCATATTGTTTGGAGTTACCTCAGTTGCTCTATATGTTGTTGATCAAATAACCTTAGCTATTATTCTTGGGATGGTATTTATAATAAATCGCACTATAATCATTATTTGGAAACAATAATTTTTTTGCTAAGTTTCTTCACGAAAGGAACTTAGCATTATTTAAGGTGTAGGAGTAACGAAATATGGATAAATTTAAGCGCTTTAAATTTTGGGATTTTGTTGTTTTATAGTACATTAACAAGAGATATTAGTTTCATAGGGAGGGTGAGGAAATGATAGATACAGCAGATGCTTTAATAAGTAAGCGTATGTATACAGAAGAAGAGCAACAAAAATTATATAAACGAACGTTAATAATCGTAAGTATTTCACAAATGTTTGGCGGAGCGGGATTAGCTGCTGGAATTACAGTAGGTGCACTTCTTGCACAGCAAATGCTTGGGACGGATGCGTATGCAGGATTACCGGCTGCTATGTTTACAATGGGATCTGCGGTAGCGGCTTTCTTTGTTGGGAAGTTATCGCAAAAATATGGTCGCCGAATAGGACTTGCAACAGGGTTTATAGTAGGGGGACTAGGGGCTATTGGAGTTGTATTGGCTGCGTTAACAAATAGTATTATTCTTTTACTAGTTTCTTTACTCATATACGGTGCAGGTACAGCGACGAATCTACAAGCTCGTTATGCTGGTACCGATTTAGCAGATAAGAAGCAGCGAGCAACTGCTATTAGTATTACGATGGTTATGACGACTTTTGGTGCGGTGGCTGGTCCGAATTTAGTAGGTGTAATGGGGGATTTTGCTGATTCAATTGGAATTCCTAACCTTGCTGGTCCGTTCATATTATCAGCAGCGGCATTTATACTTGCGGGTCTTGTTCTTTTTGTTATGCTTCGTCCAGATCCGTTAATTATTGCTAACATAATAGAAAGATATAAACAGGAACATACATATAAAGGGCAACCAGTAACAGAAGAAATAATAGAGAATAAGCGTGGTGTTACCGTTGGAGCAATCGTTATGATACTTACTCAAATAGTGATGGTTGCGATTATGACGATGACGCCAGTTCATATGGGACACCATGGTCATGGTTTAAGTGCAATAGGGCTTGTAATTGGTTTTCATGTAGGTGCAATGTACCTTCCATCGCTTGTTACAGGAATGTTAATTGATAAAATTGGCCGTACTACGATGAGTATAGCTGGTGGGATGATTTTACTTGCAGCGGGTGTCATAGCTGCGATAGCACCGAGTGATTCTTTATTATTATTAATTGTTGCTCTTTCTTTACTTGGATTAGGATGGAATCTCGGATTGATTTGTGGTACAGCACAAATCGTTGACTCCACAACTCCTTCTACACGTGCTAAAACACAAGGGAAAATAGATGTTTTTATTGCGTTAGCCGGAGCTTCAGGTGGAGCGATGTCAGGAATGGTAGTAGCTAATTCCAGTTATGCGGCATTATCATTAGTGGGAGGGGCTGTAGCCCTACTGCTTATTCCAGTTGTGATATGGTCTCGGATAGGTAAATAAATTTCATGAAATTAAAAAGAGGTTCTAGTTATTCCCTAGAACTTCTTTTTAATGTATTTAACTTAAATCCCATGCCACAATAAGCCCTAAATGCGTAAGCCCACCACCAAATCCGTATAGCAAAAGTGTGTCTCCGTTATTTAATCTTCCTTTTTTTCTAGCTAAATCTAAAGCGAGTGGAATAGAGACGGAAGATGTATTCCCCATATCTTCCACACTCGTTAATGTTTTTTGAATAGATATTTTTGATTTTTCGCAAATAGATTCAATCATTCTTAAGTTAGCACTATGTGGTATGAACCAGTCTATATCATCTATTTGCAAATTTGCAGTATGTAATAGTTCTTTTATGCTGTATGGTACTGTTCGTACAGCCCATTTATATACTTCTCTTCCATTTTGAACAATTTTTTCACTTGTTTGTAGTGGTGTGCCATTCATAGTAGTAGATAAGTTTGTTCTGTATAGATGAATGCCACCGTCACCGTTTGTTCCCATGTGAGCAGCGATAAAGCTTGGTTTGTTTTCATCTCTTTCTAATAAAATAGCTCCAGCGCCATCACCGAACAAAATACAGGACGTTCTATCGGTGTAATCAGTAACTTTAGATAATGTCTCTGTCGCTATGACGAGTACTTTTTGATGTGATCCAGAAGTGATTAAGCTATTACCGACATGCAGTCCGTATGTGAAACCAGCGCAAGTCGCATTTAAATCAAAAGCTAGTGTATGAGGTATGTTGAAGTATTGTTGTATTTGGCAAGCAACACTAGGGAAAACATAGTCAGCAGTAGTTGTAGCGACGATGATACAGTCAATATCCTCTAAGTTTTTCTTATATGTTGTACACAAATTTTCGATTGCTTTAATGGCTAAGTGTGAGGAGTATTCGTCTTCGTTAGCAATTCTTCTTTCTTTCATGCCTGTTCTTTGTACAATCCATTCATCATTCGTATGGACCATCTTTTCTAAATCGTTATTAGACAATACTTGATCTGGAACATAAGTACCAATTGCGGTAATACGAGATTTAGAATTCATAGGAACATCTCCTAACTTATTTTTATAACCTGATACTAATATCAGGTTATAAAAATGTCAATAAAGATTTTCTGTTTAATAAAATTAATATATTTTAATAAATAGAAAGGGATTTGAGGAGTGATGTCCAAATAATATACGGAAAGCTTCTAAAATTGATACTTTGAAGGGGTCTGAGATTCTTGAAAAGAATCATTTATTTGTTGTCTCTTGTTTTAATTTGTAGCTTTACTTTTTTTATTTTGCCAGAGAAATCTTATGCTTGTGACTGTATTAATGTATCACCAGAAGATGCATTTCAAAAAAATGATGTGGTGTTTGAAGGTAAGGTGTTAGAAGTTCAAGAGAAAGGTGAAGGCGGAATTAAAACATTATTTGAAGTGAAGAAAATTTGGAAAGGGACAAGTTCTTCGCGAATTATTATATATACAAGTGTAAGTAGCTGTGCATTTCGTTTTGCAGAGGGAGGAGAGTACTTAGTCTTTTCTTCTTATAGAGGAGAGGAAAAGTTAGAGACATCTATCTGCAGTGGAACGAAGAGATTAGATGAGGCAGAGATTGAGAAAAATGCTTTAAGTCATATTGCAAAAGAGTCTGTTCCGACGAAGAAAGTGGATTTAAAAGATGAAATGGTAAGCGGTTTAAGTTGGTGGCAAGTAACTATCATTTCTATAGGTGTGTTATTGTTAATTGCTGTTGTTATTTTTATTGTGAGAAGAACTCGCAAAAAATGACGATTAAAGTAAAAATATAAAGATTTTCTTTCTGTTTCTATAGGTGGTTTAATCTTGTGAAAGCGAATTACTTATGCTACACTTTATGTAACTTAAAATGAACGGAGGGGCTTCCTTTGATCTTAATCAGATTACGTCTCAATACTTTGTGCCAATAATTGAATAGCGCTCAAAGGCTCTGTCTGTGTACAGAGTGAACGGGATTGGTCTGCCTATTTTAAAGGAACCCTTTATTAAGCTTATATGTGAAAAAGAGGGAGGGACGAATACGCCCTCTTTTTGTTTTGCCTTTATAAATAGAATGGGATAGTATAGGTGAACACTTGTTGGATACGTATACTATCTTGGGACTTTTTGACCATGTATAGGACGAAAGCACTGCTTTCTTCTATTTCTTTGGTGAACCCTTATCCGTTTACGAAAACACAGGCAGTGACCTGTGTTTTTTATTTTGCGTAATCGAAATGGAGGAATAAATATATGGAAGAATTATTACAAAGAGCAATATTAGTTGGAGTGAATTTAGGTAAGGAAGCTGATTTTGCATATTCGATGGAAGAGTTAGCAAATCTTACGGAAGCTTGTGATGTGGAAGTAATCGGTCAAGTGACGCAAAATTTACAACGAGTAAATCCGTCGCATTATATTGGAAAAGGGAAGATTGAAGAAGTAGCAGCGTATGTGAAAGAAGCAGATGCAAATATGGTCATCTTTAATGACGAATTATCTCCTTCACAAATTCGAAATTTAGAAGAGGATTTAGATTGTAAAGTAATTGATCGTACCATTTTAATTTTAGATATCTTTGCGCAACGTGCGAAAACGAAAGAAGCGCAGTTGCAAGTAGAAGTGGCCCATCTTCAGTACATGATGCCTCGTTTAATCGGTCTTCGTGAATCTTTAGGAAGACAAAGCGGGGGAGTAGGCACGAAAAATAAAGGTGTCGGTGAGAAGAAGTTGGAATTAGATCGTCGTAAAATTGAAGAACAAATTGCGGCTCTAAATAAAGAATTAGAAGCACTTGTTGCACAGCGCCAAACGCAGCGTAAACAACGTAAGAAAAATGAAATTCCAGTTGTGTCGTTAGTAGGATATACGAATGCAGGTAAATCAACGATAATGAATACAATGCTTGAAATTTTTAATGGTACTGTAGAGAAACAAGTATTTGAAAAAGATATGTTATTTGCGACGTTAGAGACATCTGTACGAAATATTGATTTGCCGGATAATAAATCATTTTTATTAACGGATACTGTTGGATTTGTAAGTAAGTTACCGCATCATCTTGTGAAAGCATTCCGTTCAACGCTAGAGGAAGTGGCGGAAGCAGATTTACTTATTCACGTTGTAGATTACTCAAATCCCAATTATGAGCAATTAATTGATATTACAAATGAAACGTTAAAGAAAATTGGCGTGGAAAATATCCCGACGATATATGCATATAACAAATCAGATTTGGTAGATGTTGAAATTCCGAAAGTGCAAGAAGATCGCGTTTATCTATCTGCGAAGAAACATGTTGGAATTAAAGAGCTTGTAGAAGTAGTTCGTTCACACATTTATAAAGAGTATACGAAGTGTGAAATGTTAATTCCGTATGATCAAGGGCAGGTAGTTTCGTATTTCAACAATCATGCACACGTTTTATCTACGAGTTATGAAAACGAAGGTACGAAAATGGCACTAGAATGTAAGACGAGTGATTATGAGAAATATAAGCGTTTTTCTATTTAATAAAAAAAGGCGATCCTAATATGTTTTAGGATCGTCTTTTCTTCATAGTTGCAAGCCTTCCTTTCGTCCTGCCTTAGTATAAAAGAAAATACAAAGAGTTCATATAAATAAATCCGACAAAGCAGATAGAAAAAACATATTTTTTTAGAAGTTGAATTTCTGGAAAAAGAAATGAAACCAGTATAGAATAGAAATGTTTCAAAACTCAGAATTTATTCTGATTAAAGTCTAAATTTATTACACTAACTGTAATAAATATATATTTTGTACAGGAAGGAGAAATACACATATGCAGGCAGTTTCACAAAAAAATACAGTAGAAACACCGACAATATATCGAATATTATTTGCGATTAGTTTCGGACATTTTTTGAATGATTCGATGCAAGCGGTTGTGCCCGCGTTGTTTCCTATTTTGGAAAAAACGATGAATTTATCCTATATGCAAGTAGGGTGGATTGCGTTTGCGTTAAATATGACGTCATCGATTATGCAGCCGGTTTTTGGGATGTATTCAGATAAGAAGCCGTCACCATTTTTATTACCGCTCGGTATGTTTTCGAGTATGCTTGGGATGATTGGACTCGCATTTGCACCGAACTTTATAGTTGTTATTATTTCTGTTTTATTTATTGGATTAGGTTCCGCGGTCTTTCATCCAGAGGGCGCTCGTGTTGCTTATATGGCAGCCGGTGCAAAACGAGGTTTAGCGCAAGCGATTTATCAAGTTGGAGGAAATACAGGGAATTCTCTAGCACCTATTTTTACAGCATTAATTTTCGTTCCGCTCGGTCAAATTGGTTCTTTAGGCTTTACAGCCTTTGCAGCAGTAGGAATTGTATTGTTAATTTCTGTGTCTAATTGGTATAAAAATGAATTAGCAACTGGTGCTGTAAGAAGGAAAAAGAGGGCTGCGCTTGAGGCGGAAAATGCAATTGTAAGTACGCACATTAAATTCGTTATTATACTTCTTGTTTTTCTTACTTTTGTACGTTCTTGGTACGGTGCTGGTATCGGGAATTTCTATCAATTTTACTTAATTGAGCATTACGGTTTATCTATAAAAAATGCGCAATATTTTGTATTCGCATTTATGATTGCTGGTGTATTAGGTACTTTCTTTGGTGGTCCGTTAGCAGATAAATTCGGTAAGAAAAAGATTATTGTCTTTTCGACGCTCGGTTCAGCGCCGCTTGCACTATTGTTACCTCACGTTTCTCTTATGTGGGTTGTACCGTTATTTTTATGCATTGGATTTATTAGCTCTAGTAGTTTTAGTGTAATCGTTGTATATGCACAAGAACTTGTTCCAGGGAAAGTTGGAATGGTGTCAGGATTAATTGTCGGTCTTGCGTTTGGTCTTGGAGCATTAGGTGCTGTAGTCCTTGGGAAATTAGCTGATATGTATAGTCTTCAATTTATTATGCTATTATGTAGTGGTTTACCATTAATTGGACTTACTTCATTGTTACTGCCAAATGATAAGAAAACGATAGAATAGGGGATGCGCTATGAAATTATGTGAAAACGTTACAGAATTAATAGGAGATACACCTGTTGTCCGATTATCTAAATTTATTCCAGAGGACGCAGCGGATGTGTATGTAAAACTGGAAATGTTTAATCCGTCACGCAGTGTGAAAGATCGCGCTGCCTATAACTTAATTCATATTGCCGAGGAACATGGTCTCATTAAGCCAGGTGATACAATTATTGAACCGACAAGTGGAAATACAGGAATTGGCTTAGCGATGAATGCAGCTGCTAAAGGGTATAAAGCTATTTTAATTATGCCAGATAATATGTCCAAAGAGCGTATTAATTTATTGAAAGCATACGGCGCAGAAGTAATTTTAACACCAGCAGAACAAAGAATGCCAGGAGCAATTGCGAAGGCGGTAGCGTTACAAAAAGAAATTCCAAATAGTTTTATTCCGCAGCAATTTGAAAACCCAGCAAATCCGAATATTCATCGTTATACGACTGCACTTGAAATTTATGAACAAATGGATGGAGAACTTGATGCATTTGTAGCAACCGCAGGAACAGGTGGAACAATTACAGGGACCGGTGAAACGTTAAAAGAGAAACTACCAAACTTATATATTGCCGTAGTAGAACCGAAAGGATCACCAGTGTTATCTGGTGGTGTTCCAGGCCCTCATAAACTAGTCGGAACAAGCCCAGGGTTTATTCCAAAAAACTTAAATACAGAAGTGTATAACGAAATTATTCAAATTGCGGATGAAGAAGCATTAACTACAATGAGAAACTTAGCAAGACAAGAAGGCTTATTAGTAGGACCATCTTCAGGAGCTTCTGTGTACGCTGCAATTATGATTGCAAAACGCTTAGGTGCTGGTAAAAAGGTTTTATGTATTGCACCTGATACAGGGGAGCGCTATTTAAGTATGGGGCTATTTGAATAAAAGTGATAGAAGCCCTTAATAGTAAGGATGAAAATCCCCTATTAAGGTGTTTCTTTTAGAAAAATAGATAATGGGTGAGTGGGGAGAATGACAATGAAGCTATTGAAACCAACATACGAATATAGCGAACAAATTATGGAGTATAGGCAGGCATTTTTACATTCAGGAGAAGAACCGCACGGTAGTTGTTCTTTACAAAATTTCGATTCTATTGGTGAATGGTTTGAAAAAGTAAGTACACAAGAAGAAGGAAAAAATTTACCATCTAATCGAGTACCATCTAGTCAGTTTGTTAGTGTTGAGAATGGAAAAATAATAGGTTTTGTGAATATTCGACACCGGTTAAATCCAGAGTTATTGTGGGAAAGCGGTCATATCGGTTATAGTGTTCATCCGAATAAACGTCACCAAGGTTATGCAACTGAGCAACTGCAACTTTCATTGGCTGAGGCGCAAAAATTCGGGTTGAAGAAAGTGCTAATAACTTGTGATAAAGCTAATGTTGGTTCGGCTAAAACGATTCAAAAGGTAATATAATGTTTAATATCGAAATAGATAAATGAAAAGTAAGGGGAGTACTGCAGTTTTAGGGGGAAATGCAATGGGATTAAAAGAGAAAGCGATAGAGGTGTCGGAGATTTATAGGCAAAACCAGAAAGTCGAAGCTATTATTTTAGCAGGATCTGTAGCGAGAAAGTTAGAAGATGAACATTCAGATATTGAATTACATATTTTATGGTCAGAACCACCAGAGGATGAAGAGCGTCTAGGTCCAATTAATAATATTGGTGGAACGATTTTGTCATATCATCCTTACGAGGACGAAGAATGGTCGGAAACGTATTTGACGAAAGAAGGAATTAAACTAGAGATTAGTAACTTTTTAACATTGACAGTAGAAAAAATTATTTCAGAAGTTATAGAGCAGTATGATATAAATTATGAGAAACAATGTATTGTATCATCGGTTCATGATGGTGTGAGTTTGTATGGAGAAGTAAAAGTACATGCTCTAAAAGAAAGAGTTGAAGCATTTCCAGAAGAACTGGCGAAAAGGATGATTTCAGAAAACCTTTGGTTAAGCAATCGTTGGCATAATCGAGAGGCGCTTTTAAAACGAAAAGACTGGCTTATGCTTTATGATGTTATTTGTGAAGTACAAAGGGATTTATTCGGTGTTTTATTCGGTTTGAATAGAATGTACGTGCACCATCCTGCATTTAAATGGATGGCTTATAATGTAGAGCGTATGAATATTAAACCTGAAAATCTATATGAGCGTATGGCGGATACGCTGATAGGGGAACCAGAGTATAGTGTACAGGAGTTAGAAGTGTTGATCGAAGAGGTATTACATTTAGTAGAACAATATGCTCCAGAATTAAATATTGCTGAACAACAAAAGCGCATTCAATATGCGAAGTAAAAAAACAAGAGATGTAACAACGCGTTACATCTCTTGTTTTTTTATTTTACTAACTTTCCTAATACAGGTAATCGTCGAATCCTATCACCGAGAATATGCGAAGCAAGTCCACTCGTTAATACGAATAAAAGATAAACAAGTCCTCCTGCTGATGCGCATATAAATACAATAATCAGTGATTCTACATAAGATTGGCCAGGAATAATCCAGCTTATAAATGCTCTTAATACGATCACAACAGCAGACATTGCTGCGGAGTAAATCGTAATAAGAAATACTGTTTTTGCTGTTTCGCCAATTTTAAATTTCGCAAACTTAACGATGCAGTACAACATAATAATATTTGAAACGAGATATCCGAGAATTGTTCCAAGTACAGCACCATGTCCACCGAATAAATGTAAGAGCGGTGTGTTCACCACAATTTTAACGAGAATACCGGCTGAGAATGCAATCATTGTTTTTCTTTGATAATCAATTCCTTGTAATATAGCAGCTGAAACTGTGAAAATTGCACTTAATACAGCAGAAGGTGCAAATGAAATTAAATATTGTGATCCACCAAGTGCAATTTCAGGATTTACATAAACCATGCGGAATGCATCGTAAGCGATACTAGCAAGACCGAATGCGGCTGGGATAGTGAAGAATAATAATACTTGAAATATCTTTGAAATTTGTCCTTGTAATTCATCTAGCTTCCCGCTTGTAAATGATTTCGTTATAGCCGGAATAATTGTTAATGAGAATCCAGTTGCAAGTGAAGCCGGAATCATAATTAACTTTTGGGCATAGTTCGTTATATAAGCGAAAACTGCATTCGCGGTTTCTAAAGGTTCTCCCATTGCTCTAAGGACATCAGCTACGGTATATTGATCTACTAACGTATAGAGCGGGATTGCAATGCCTACAAATACAATTGGAATTGCATAACGTAGTAATTCCATATAAATACTTCTTAACGGAATGTTTGATGATCTCGTTTTCAGCTCACCTTCAGGAGGTTTTAATCCATTATATTTTTTCCAGTACATCATTAAAATAGAGACGCTTGCAAGTGCCCCGATAACAGCACCAAATGTAGCAACTGCAACAGAAGAAGCTACTGAACCTCCTAATAGTTTTGAGACGATAAAACTACCAACTAAAATGAAAACGACACGTGCGATTTGTTCTACGACTTGAGAAACAGCACTTGGTTTCATATGTTGAAAACCTTGGAAATAACCACGTGTAACACTCATAGCTGGTACGATAATAAGCGCGAAGCTTAATGCTCGCATTGTAAGTGTTACGTCTGCGATAAATTGTGGATCTGGTGTTTTCGAGCGAATAATAAATTGTGATATGTACGGTGCTCCAATAAATAAAGTTAAAAATCCTAAAAAGCCCATAAACATCATTAATTTTACGCTCGAGTTATACAATTTTTTACTTGTACTATAATCACCAAGTGCATTATGTTTTGCAACAAATTTTGAGACGGCAATAGGAATACCAGCTGTTGAAAAGCTTAATAAAATACCGTACCAAGAGTATGCGTATCCATATAAAGCGACCCCTTGCGTTCCAACTAATAATTGAAAGGGGAAAAAGTATATAAAACCTAAAATTCGTGAAATCATTGTTGCACCACTTAATAAAGCGGTACCTTTTAAAACTTTTGAAGTAGACAAAATTCTTTCCTCCTACTCGTGCTGTCTTGCATTTATCGTATACTACTATAAACCTGCTAGAGAAGTTAATACAGTATAAACCATAAATGTTCTAATACTATTCATACAAAAGTCATATTTTGAATCTTTAAATAGAATGTAATGCATAAAAATTCAAAATATAAGTTGACACTATTTTTAATATATGATAAAAATGATAGTAATCAATTCGGAAAATAATATTTGGGCAATGAAAGGGTATAGTAGTGAATATCTCCCTATTTCAGAGAGCTGATGGTTGGTGTGAATCAGTATATAGATTATTCATGAAGTTCGTCCTGGAGCATCTTTCATAAATCTCACATTATGAGGAAATGAAAGACGGTAGTTTATACCGTTATCAAATAAAGTGGTGAAGATTGTTTCACAACTAGGGTGGTACCGCGATATTTATCGTCCCTACGTATTTACGTAGGGACGTTTTTTATTTAGGTCCTAATTTTGGTGTGGCTTCATAACTAGGGTGGTACCGCGATATTTTATCGTCCCTACGTATTTGCGTAGGGACGTTTTTTATTTAGGTCCTAACTTTGGTGTATCTTCACAACTAGGGTGGTACCGCGATATTTTTGTCGTCCCTACGTATTTACGTAGGGACGTTTTTTATTAGGGAGGAAGTGAACGTATTAGAAAAGAGTATGGATAGAACAATATAAATACCGGATTGTAAAACAGAAAAAGATAAAGAGAGGAGATTAACAAATGAATTCACAGCAATGGACATCGAAATTAGGTTTCGTATTAGCTGCAGCAGGTTCAGCAATTGGTCTAGGGGCGATTTGGAAGTTCCCGTATATGGCCGGAATTGGAGGGGGCGGCGCGTTCTTCCTTATTTTCATCGGTTTCACATTATTAATTGGTTTACCGCTATTATTAGCTGAATTCGTTATCGGAAGAAGTACACAAAAAGAGGCTGTTGATGCGTATAGCGAAATCGCACCAAAAACACTATGGCCTTGGTTAGGTAAATTAGGGATTGTAACTTGTTTCATACTACTTTCTTTCTACAGTGTTGTAGGGGGATGGATTTTACTCTATTTATGGAATGCAATTACAGGTAGACTATGGGAAGGAAATGGGGCATACGAAGCTACGTTTGGTGAAATCATTTCCAATCCATATTTAGCAGTTGGATCACAGCTATTATTCATCCTTATTACTATTTTTATCGTAAGTAAAGGTGTACAAAATGGTGTTGAAAAAGTAAATAAATATTTCATGCCAGCATTATTCGTATTATTCTTTGTACTAATTGTTCGTGCACTTACTTTAGACGGTGCTGGAGAAGGAGTTCGATTCTTCTTACAACCTGATTTCTCAAACGTAACGTCAGAAATCATTTTATATGCAATGGGGCAATCGTTCTTCTCACTATCTGTTGGTGTAGCCGTTATGGTAACGTATAGCTCGTACTTACCGAAAGAAGAAAGTTTACCGCGTTCAGCATTTTCTATCGTAGCTTTAACGCTTGTGATTACATTACTTGCAGGACTAGCAATTTTCCCAGTTGTATTCGCATTTGGAATGGAACCATCTCAAGGACCGGGGCTATTGTTTATCGTACTGCCAGCTATTTTCAGTAAAATGGCGTTCGGAAAATTATTCTTCATTGTTTTCTTATTACTATTCTTCTTTGCTACTATTACATCAGCAATTTCGATGTTAGAAATTAGTGTTGCGTCTTTAACAACTAAAGGTAAAAGTAAAGGGAAACGTGAAAAAATGGCATTAATTGTTGGCTTGTTAATCTTTGTTGTAGGGGTTCCATCAGCCTTATCGTTTGGTTTGTTAAGTGATGTGAAACCATTTGGGAAAACAATTTTTGATTTAGCAGACTATGCGGTTAGTAACATACTAATGCCACTTGGTGTTTTATTAGTTTCCATCTTTGTCCCTTTAAAAATGAAGAAAGATGTATTAATGAAAGAGCTTGGTGTAAGTAAAAATAAAGGCTATAAACTATTCGTATTATGGTTATTCTTACTTCGCTATATTGCACCAATTGCGATTATTATCGTATTCCTAAATGTGCTTGGAATTATATAAAAGAAAGGTAGCGTATCGAGATATGATACGCTACCTTTTTATTTTGCTTTTTTTTGCAATTCGTTTACTGTCACGAATTGATAGCCCTTTTTAGATAAAGAGTCTAAAATACCTTCAATAGTTTGCAGATTTTCATTAGATTCATCGTACATAGGGTGCAATAAAATGATAGAACCTGGTTTTACATTTTTACTAACATATTCAATTTTATCAGCTGTAGATGTATAAAAAGTATCAGGTTCAAGGTCCCATGTGATTGTTTCGATATTATTTTTATTTAAATAATAGGGCAGACCAATTAGCTTTTTACCGTTAGGTGGTCTAAAATCAATTTCGCCTGTAAATCCTGTTTGGCGGATTAATGAATTCGTTTTTTCTATTTCTTCTTTAATAAAAGAAGGTGTTTTAAAAACCATTCTGTTATGAGAATATGTATGATTTCCAAGTTGGTGTCCAGAGTGTACGATAGCTTCTCCTAACGATAGGTTTTTCTCTAATTCATTTCCGATTAAAAAGAAAGTAGCTTTTGCATTGTATCGATCTAGTAGCGGTAATATTTGTTTAACATTGTTAGTAGGACCATCATCAAAAGTTAAAGCAATCACTTTTTCATTTGTTTCTACTCGGTTTGTTAAACCTCCAAACAATTGAAAACTTCTTGCGTTCATCAATTTGTATGTTCCGAATAATGCTACAGTAATAATGAATAATGTAACGATTGTAATGATTATATTCTTTTTCATAACGCAACCTCACTATACTTTTGGATTGGACTAAAAAGTATTATATCAAACTAAGTAACTTCGTGCTTTAAAAAGGATGTGGATGCAAGGGGAAGAAATTTATCATATAATAAAATGCAAAAGGTATATTAGGAGGTATTGATATGGCGATTACAATTCAATTGCCAGACACTGCAGCGTCTCATGCAAAGCCAAGTATGGAAATGGCGATACTTTGCGTGGGGTAGACAAGTAATATACAATCGCCTAAATGAGCTCGTATCATTTTTTATATTTGGCTTTGCACCTTATTGAAATGAACCATAAAAAATAAGGGGCGAGCAGAAATGAAATATGTTAAAGCTGCGACGGTTTTACCAGAAAGTTTAATTGCTGAAATTCAAAAGTATATACAAGGTGAAACAATTTACATTCCAAAACAAGAAACAAAACATTATAAATGGGGTACACAATCTGGAGGAAGAAAACAACTAGATGAAAGAAACAAAGCTATTAAAGAAGCGTTTAAAAGTGGAATTTCCATTCATCAACTTGCGGAGGAGCATTTTCTTTCCGGAGAAACGATTAAAAAGATTGTGTATTCTAAATGAAAATAAAAGAGTCTAGTTCAATTATTAAATTGAACTAGACTCTTTTTGTTTTGTATCTATTGGATATGAATGGGCAAGATAATAGAAAAAATGTGCCGGCTTTTTACTAAATAGAATATAGAGCATTTGAGTGAAAAGCAGAAAGGTGAGCATATATGAATCATCTAGGACAAATAACGATAGAACTATTTTTTGGTTTTTTTGTGCTATTGATTGCTACTAAAATATTAGGGAAGACACAAATATCTCAGTTAACGCCATTTGATTTTATTTCTGCCATAGTTCTCGGAGAATTAGTAGGAAATACTATATATGATCCGGAAATAAAAGTATGGTCTATTTTATATGCAGTACTTGTATGGGTAGTGTTAATTTATACAATAGAAGTGATAACGCAAAAATTTAGAGGGACGAGAAGTTTTTTTGAAGGCTCTCCGTCAATCATTATCCGTAATGGATATATTGACCGGGAACAACTAAGTTCAAATCATTTGGATATTAATCAACTACAACAAATGCTAAGACAACAAAAAGATATATTTTCAATCCGAGAAGTTGAATATATGATTTTGGAACCTAATGGAAACATAAGTGTTCTGAAGAAAAGCAAATATGAATCTCCTACTATAAATGATTTAAGTTTAAAACATAAACCTGTATACTTACCGATTTCATTAATTAGTGATGGAAAAGTAGTGAAAGATAATTTGAGGGAAGCAGGTTTTGATGAAGGATGGCTTTATAAACAAATAAAGCAAAAAGGGATTACTAAATTTGAAGATGTATTATATGCAGAATGGAAAACAGATGATGGTTTCTTTTGTCAGGAAATGCCTCGGTAGAACATAGTCAGAGTATGTAATGTTCATTTCTAAGTTATCTTTTACATATCAAAAAGCTGAATCATTGTATACAATAAGACTAGATCAACAATTTGTATGGAGTGATAAAGATGGAAGCTTTTATTAGAAGTGATCAATACAATTTTATAAAGTCACAAGCTTATATTTTAGCAAATGGGCATGCAACGGCAAATGATAGAGGTGTAATTCAAGCGTTAAAATCACTTGCGATTGAAAAGATAATACATGTATTTGAGAATTTAACGGATGAACAGAAAGAGTTAATTGATACGGTATTAACAGTTCAAAATAGAGAAGATGCAGAATCGTTTTTAATGAAAATAAATCCGTATGTCATTCCGTTTCAGGAAGTTACAGCACAAACATTAAAAAAATTATTTCCTAAAGCGAAAAAATTAAAACTTCCTGATATGGAAGAACTGGACATGAAAGAATTATCTTATTTAAGCTGGATTGATAAAGGGTCAAGCAAGAAATTTATTATAGCGAAAAATGATAAAAATAAGTTTGTTGGTCTGCAAGGAACGTTCCAAAGTTTAAATAAAAAGAGCATTTGTTCATTATGTCATGGACATGAAGAAGTAGGAATGTTTTTAGTTGAAATTAAAGGTGATATACCAGGAACTTTCGTTAAAAAGGGAAACTATATTTGCAAAGATGGTGTAGCTTGTAATCAGAATATGAAATCACTTGATAAATTACAGGATTTTATTGAGCGATTAAAGAAATAAAGAAAAAACCTCTAGTATTTAAACTGGAGGTTTTTATTTTTTTAAAGAAGTAATAGTAGTCTTTTTCGTAGATGTAGATTTATAAAAAGTCAGATCATTTATAATAAAATTTGATGAAAATATTTATTTTGATATGGTTGCTTATATACAAGGAGGTAAAACATGAATTACATTTCACCGAAAGAAGAGATATTAAAAATGAAACGGTGGCCTAAAGATACGATAGCGGCAGGGCGTGGTCATACTGTTGCTCTAAAATCGGATGGTACGGTGGTAGCAGTGGGGCGAAATAAAGAAGGTGAATGCAATGTAAGCGGCTGGCGTGATATTGAAGCGGTCGCGGTGGGGAATGTTCATATGGCGACGAACACAGGTAATGCTCATACAATAGGTCTTACCACTGACAGTACTGTGGTAGCAGTGGGGTGGAATAAGCATGACCAATGCGATGTAAATGATTGGCGCGATATTGTAGCGATAGCGGCGGGGTGGCGTCGTACCATTGGCCTTAAACCGGATGGCACGGTAATAGCGGTGGGGCGAAATAAAGAAGAAGAATGCAATATAAGCGGCTGGAGAGATATTGTGGCGGCCGCGCTAGGTGACTGGCATACAGTCGGTCTTAAATTGGACGGAACTGTGACGACTGTGGGTAATAATCGATATGGCCAATGCAATGTAAGTGGATGGCGTGGTATGGTGGAGTTGGCGGCAGGTTATCTTCATACTGTTGGTTTGAAATCGGATGGCAAAGTGATGGCAGTGGGTAATAATAAACTTGGTCAATGCGATGTAGGCAGCTGGAAAGATATTATGGCAATAGCAGCTGGTACGAATCATACAATCGGACTTAAATCAGACGGTACCGTGGTGGCAGTCGGGTGGAATGAGTATGGTCAATGTAATGTAAGCGATTGGCGTGATATTGTAGCGATAGCGGCGGGTTGTGCCCATACGGTCGGTCTGAAATTAGATGGCACGGTGGTAGCAGTAGGTGATAATACATACGGTCAATGCGATGTAGGTAGTTGGCGCAGTATCCGATTGCCCGGTAAATAGTTTTTAATAACTATTTGTTGATAGATAATTTACAATAAATCACTAGTAATATTATTCTGTTTTAGGAGTAATTATGGAATAGGATATGTAGATAAGAATCCCTTTTTAAAAGAGGTTCTTATTCTTTTTTCGCAAAATAAGGGTCTAAATGGAATTTTTGAACAAACTTTATTTCAAAGCTACAGTAGAAAGTATAAATTACAAATAAAGCATAGGAGAGCTGAGGAAATGCTTAAAAAGTTTTTGCTTTCTTTACCGGATGTTTTACTTGTATGCATTGTTATCTACATAACATACACAACTACTCTTAGTTTTGTACAGATGTTAGTAATTTCAATTGCAATCGGAATCGTCGGTGGTTTTGTTATAAGAATTTGTAAGGATGTATTCACGTATATAAGGTGGACAATTAAACAGAGGAAATCTTGAATACGTTGTATTGCTATTAGGAGGAGAGGAAATGACTAAGAAAAAGAGTAGAGTGAAAAATGAAATAGCACTTTGGACATTAACAGCGGTTGTTCTCATCATTGTATGGTACTTTTTTCAAAGATAAAAATGCATCGTACTTAAAAGGTACGATGCATTTTTATTATTATTTTTGCCAATTTTCTTTTATAAAGTCTTCACGACCAGATTCTTTTTGCTCGGTAGCATATTTCTCTGGATTCTTTTTATAGAAATGCTGGTGGTATTCCTCTGCTTCATAAAAAGGTGCAGCTGAGCGAATTTCAGTCACAATAGGACCTTTAAACATACCGCTTTCTGCAAGAGCTTGTTTTGATTTTTCAGCAAGCTCTTTTTGCGTTTCGTTATGATAAAAAATTGCTGTGCGGTAAGATGGACCACGATCGAAAAATTGTCCGCCGTCATCAGTTGGATCAATTTGTGGCCAATATAAATCTAGTAATTTTTGATAAGGAAAAATAGAAGGATCGAATGTGATTTGTACAACTTCTAAATGTCCAGATGTTCCAGTCTTTACTTGTTCGTATGTTGGGTTTTCTACATGACCACCTGCATAGCCGGAAAGTACTTTTTGAATACCGGGAAGCTCATCAAATGGTTTTACCATGCACCAAAAACAACCGCCTGCGAAGGTTGCGAGTTCGTATGTTTTTTCAGACATTGCTGTAATCCTCCTAAATATATATGTTTTATACAGTATTATATAAAATGTTTTATTGCGCAATAAAAAAGATTTAGAAGTGAATAAAAATTGAAATATATTTCTTTATAAAGTCTTTAAAATTCCTTCAAAGTTTCTTTTTTTCTGAGTGTTATGATGTAAATCGAAGTGAATATGTGAGGTGATAGGCAATGAATCCACGTATGAAAATTAATAGTTTACAACAAAAAATGAAAGAGAGACTAATATGAAAAAGGAATTTATACAAAGTGATTTAAGAAATATATTGATTGCGGCGTGCTTACTATTAGGGTTAGTTATTTTCGGATATTTTTTAATTAATAATTACCCAGGTACAAATGAAAAAAAGAAGTTAAGAGACGTAACATCTACTTCAGAATCAATTACATCTCTTACGAATTCAAATGCAGAAAATCGGGTTATAAAAACTTTTAATATTACGGCGAAAGTAGCAAGTGTAGATTTGGGAAATGGGAAAAAGGTAGATGCATGGACCTTTGATGGAACATCACCGGGTACTCAAATTCGAGTTAAACAAGGTGAACGTATTGTTGTAAATTTGAAAAATGAATTACCAGAACCGGTTACAATCCATTGGCACGGATTAGATGTTCCTGCGGCGGTAGATGGTGTTCCAGGTGTTACGCAAAATGCTATAAAACCAGGTGAAACATATACATACGCATTTAATGCTGATCAGGTAGGAACATATTGGTATCATTCACATCAAAAAAGTGCAATACAAACGGAACGGGGACTATTTGGAACCATTGTTATTGAACCGAATAAACCAGCTGTAAAATATGAAAAAGATTATACAGTGGCGATCCATGAATGGAAAACAGGAGCCATAAAAACCCGTAAGCATAATGGCGAACAAGATAAAGATTGGGATAGCTATCCTAGTAATCATATTCGAAATGAAAAGGCGCAAACTTTAGAAGGACCGTTAATGATGCCAAGTAATGATCAACTCAAAGATTTATCTGATGGAGATGATTACGATGTATTTACATTAAATGATACAAGTGAGGGACTACGATTGGATGCAAAACCAGGTGAAACAGTACGCCTTCGCTTAATTAATGCTGGGAATAATACGCATTTAATGACATTAGTTGGGGCGCCATTTCAAATTATTGCATTAGATGGTCGTGACATAAAAGGTGGGGACGAGCTAGATAAAGCAATTCTTCCGATGGGAGCTGCACAACGTTATGACCTTGTTTTTAAAATGCCAGAAACAACGAGTGTAAAACTTATTAATGTTGATCCATCTAAGAAAATGAATCGAATGTTAACGACGACTATTGGGAACGGTTCTTTGCCGAAAAAACCTGTTGATATAAAGAGTTATCCATGGTTTGACTTTACGAAATATGGAGAAAAAGAAGTTGGCAAGTTTACGATAGATTCAAAGTTTACAAAAGTCTATAATATGGATTTGGCAGAAGGTGTGAAAGATGTAAATGGACAAGAAAAATGGGTGTATACGATTAATGGAAAGACATCACCTGACATTCCACCAATTAAAGTAGAGAAAGGGGATAAAGTTAAGATTCGATTTAAAAATAAGGGGGAAGAAATTCATCCAATGCATTTGCATGGACATACATTCCAGGTTATTTCTAAAAATGGTAAACCAATGGAGGGAAGTCCGATTTACTTAGATACAGTTAATGTTTTTCCGGGAGAAGAATATGAAATTGCTCTAGAGGCAAATAATAGTGGACTATGGATGGTTCATTGTCATCATCTCGTTCATGCGGAAAAAGGAATGCATACGATGATGAATTATGAGGGGGTAACTACTCCGTTTTCTACAGGAGATCACGCGGGTAATCATCCAGAATAATAATACGGAGGTTTTCATGCTTTATAGAATGATAGTATTTATTGTAATAAGTACAAGTATATTTTTATTTTCTCATAGTAGTGTATTTGCTCATACAAGTGTTGTAGGAGCCACCCCTAAAGAGGGTGAGGTTCTTACAGTACAACCGGAACAGATTATTCTTGAATTTAGTGAACCAGTTGCGGGAAATGTAGTTAATATTGAATTGCTAGATGCAAGTGCAAAGAGAGTGCAAGTATCAAAGGTTGAAATATTAGATAACCCAACAAAATTAAAAGTGAAATTACCAAACTTAAATAATGGTACTTACACAGTAAGGTGGTCTATGATTTCTGCAGACGGACATCCGAGTGAGGGAGGCTATCCCTTTTCAATTGGAGAAGAAGTACAAACTAATGTAGTGGTAGAGGGAAATGCGAGTGGGAGTGGCTCAGTATTTTCAGATGCTATGATAGTAACACTACGCTATATTGTAGAGGGAATGATTTTAATTGGAGCAGGAGTAAAGTGGCTCGATATGTTTGTAAAACGTTATAGCTTACCTCCCATATTGCAAAGAATGAAGAATATGAAAAAGATTTTCTTCTCTATACTTGTAGTAGGATTAATAGCCGAATTAATAGTATATAAGTCAGTTATTCCGAAGGGAAGTTTACTTATTCATTCGCCATTTTCAGTTATTATTATGATTCAACTGCTATTATTAGTTCTTATGTCTTTGCGGCATATGGGGAACGAATGGTATGCGCTAATTTGGGGATTTCTTGTTGCGAGTTTTTCTTTCACAGGTCATGTATGGATTACTAATCCAAATTGGGCAGCAGTTATAATTAGAATGGTCCACGTTATGAGTATTGCAGTGTGGCTAGGAGCACTTATTTATTTAGCTCTTGTTATAGCGTGGACAACATTATACAAAATTACATTTGATCAAAAGAGTTTCCGTAAGCATTTTAGCATTATTGCTGGTATTTCATTTATTCTAGCATTTCTTTCTGGGGAATTAATTGTGTTTTTACAGACAAGGAATTGGGTACTTTTTAATTTTAATTCAATATGGACGAACCTTTTAAATATAAAGATTCTTACTGTATGTATAATTACAATTGTAGCATGGAGACAAACGAAAACATGGGGTAACGATATCGGAACAGTTAATCGCCGTTTATTGCTCTTAGAAATTGTTCTAGCTATACTCGTATTATTAGCTGGTATTTGGATGAGTCAAGTTTCGTTTCCGGTGAATTCTGTAACAAGCTAAAATTATAATGTTCATAGGAGTTCTGTAATGTCAATCCGTATTAGATTGCTGTTGTCGTATGTTGCGATGGTAATTATTCCAATCGTTTTTTGCGGTATAGCAGTTATGTTAATTAGTGTTACTTTATTTGGTGATATTCGTATTGCAAAAGCAATCATTGGTCTTAATCAAAATAGTCATTCTCTCATTGATAAAGAGCAGGAGGGAGCTATTCGTACAAAAGAAGATGAAGATGATATTTTTAGTAGGTTGAAAATTCTTTCATCGTATGCTCCAGATAAATTGGAGGATATAAATTTTTTAAAGGAAACTGATAAAGAATTAAACGATAATCAAGCAGGATTACTAATTCGAAAAAATGATGAGCTTAAATATTCATCCCCATATTTTAAAATCTCTTCGTTTGATAAATACCTACCCGCATTTGAAACGGAAGGACAAAGAAAGGGAATGGATGTGAAAATAGAGGGTAATTCTTTTTACTATAAGCAATTTGATTACTACGATGAAGAGAAGGATAAGGTTAGTATTTTTGTATTTGAGTATGTAAATCCTTTAGAAGAAATGATTAGAGAATTTTTCCCGTATTTCGTATGCTCTTTAATACTTGGGTTAATTATTACGAATGGAATATTAACATATTTTATATCACGGAGTATTATTAAACCATTGCATTCATTAAAGCAGGCAACGGAAAGAATTCAAAAGGGTGATTTAGATTTTCAAGTAAAGCCACTTGCGAAAGATGAAATAGGTGAATTAAGTTTATCGTTTGAAGAGATGCGTGGCAGGTTGAAGGAATCTGTCGAGTTGCAAATGCAATATGAAAAAAATCGTAAAGAGTTGCTTTCAAATATTTCTCATGATTTACGGACGCCAATAACGGCTATTAAAGGTTATGTACAAGGAATTAAAGAAGGTATCGCTCGAACTCCAGAACAATTAGATAAATATTTAACGATTATTTATTATAAAGTGTTTGATATGGATCAATTAATTGACGAGCTTTTTCTCTTTTCAAAACTTGATTTAAAAGAGGAACCGTTTCAATTTGAAGAGGTTGAAATTAATCAATACTTATCTGATTGTATAGAAGAACTACAGCTTGAATTACAAGATAAGGGAATTGCAGTGAGATGGGATGCTCAAAAGGATACTTCTATTTTGGTAAAAGGTGATCGTGAAAAATTACGTCGTGTTATTACAAATATCATTTGGAATAGTGTGAAGTATATGGATAAAGAAGAAGGATATATAGGAATTCGCATGACCGAATCTATTGATTATGTAACGATTTACATAAAAGATAATGGGGTAGGAATAGAAGAGAAGGCGTTGCCTCATATATTTGAAAGGTTTTATCGTGCAGATCATTCTAGAAATTCTAAAACAGGTGGAAGCGGACTTGGTTTGTCAATTGCACATCAGATTATCACACAACATGGTGGTGATATTTGGGTAGAAAGCAAAAAAGGTAAAGGAACGACGCTGGCATTTACATTACAAAAAATCAATTAGAAAAAGGAGAGCATCTTGAAAAGAATTTTAATTATTGAAGATGAAGCTATTATAGCAGAGTTAGAAAAGGATTATTTAGAGGTTGCTGGGTATACAGTAGATATTGATTACTCTGGTGAAAAAGGTTTACAAAGAGTTCTTCTGGAGGATTATGACTTGTTAATTTTAGACATAATGTTACCGGGAATAGATGGATATGAAATTTGTAAACAAGTTCGATTGAAAAAGGACATACCAATACTTATGGTGTCCGCAAAACAAGAGGAAATCGATAAAATTAAAGGGTTAGGTTTTGGAGCAGATGATTATATTATAAAACCATTTAGCCCAAGTGAAATGGTGGCGCGTGTAAACGCTCATCTAGCCCGTTATGATCGTTTAACAGGAAAGCGAGAACAAATAAAAGATGAAATTCGTATTCGAGGATTGCTTATTGATAAATCGGCACGACGTGTATTTATAAATGGAACTGAGGTCATGTTAACAGGAAAAGAATTTGATTTATTAACTTGTATGGCGGAACATCCAAACCAAGTATTTAGTAAAGATCGTCTCTTTGAAACTGTCTGGGGGATGGATGTAATTGGTGATGCAGCAACGGTTGCTGTACATGTGAAAAATATTCGTCAAAAAATTGAACTCGATCCATTTGATAAATCATACATTGAAACAATTTGGGGAGTAGGATATCGTTTTACACACTAATAAAAAAGCCAGCATTTTTGCTGGCTTTTTATTGTAAATGAATTTACAAACAAGATCCTCCGCTAACATCAATCAATTGTCCAGTAACCCAGCGACTATCAGGAGAAGCGAGAAATGCAGCAGTGTCGGCAATGTCTTCTACTTCACCTAATCGATTGAAAGCTGAAATGTTAGTAGCGTACTGTTTCATCATTGGATCGCTCAAGAGTTCCGCATTCATATCTGTTTGAATGAAGCCTGGAAGTATTGCATTTACAGTAATACCTCGTGCGCCAAGTTGTTTTGCTAGAGTGAAAGTCATTGTGTTAATTGCACCTTTCGTCATACTATATGCAACGAAATCAGGTAAAGAAATGCGAGTTGCGGCTGATGAGATATTAACAATCCGGCTATTGTCACGTAAACGCGGTAGAGCTTGTTGGATGATGAAGAATGGTGCTTTTGCATTTACTGAAACGATTCTATCAAAAAATTGTTCAGTCGTTTCTTCAATAAAAGCACCAGGTCCAATTCCAGCGTTGTTTATTAAAATATCAAATTTTGTTCCACCAGTTCGCTTTTGCAATTCAGTATCTAAAGAATTATATAGGTTTTCTACACCGTGTAAAGATTCAAGATTTGCACCGATAGAAAAAGCTGATCCGCCATTTGATTGAATTTCATGAACAGTTTCTTCAGCATCTTCTTTTCGATTACCATAATGAACAGCAACTAATGCACCATCGTTTGCTAAACGTTTTGCGATAGCACGTCCAATTCCTCGGCTTGCGCCAGTAACTAATGCTATTTTACCTTTTAACATAGTTCTCTCATCTCCTCATAAATTTTTTATATGTTTTTAAGTTGTTTTTCTTTATGTAGAAAAGCAACCATACTTAAGTAATATATGAGTACGTGTAAGAAGTTCATTCCGATTTTGTTTTGAGAAAAATAAACAACCTTTTAGTGTATGAATTGAACTTTAAAAATGAATTTTCAAAAAAATGTTGACAATGAAAAGAACAAAGTCCTATAATACGTTTAACAAATAAAAGTCAATTATGAATTTTCAGACTTTATATTATGTATATGCAAAGAAGAGGAAAGTAGATGATTATGATCGTTTCAGAGAGCTACTCCAAGGCTGCGAGAGTAGTAAGCATCGAATCATTGAATATCACCTCGGAGCATCGCTTGCGAAAGGGAAACTGAGTAGAGGGCGGCGGTATCGTCTCCGGTAAAAGGACGGGGGTCTGGTTGGACCTACAAAGCTTATATTTCGTGAGAAGTGTAAGGAAGCTGAGTGGTAACGCGAAACTCTCGCCTCAGCAATCAAAGCTACTATTAAGTAGTAGTTGATTGCTGAGGTGAGAGTTTTTATTTTAAAAATAGATTAAGTAAGAGAAAAAATGTGTAAGAAGGGATTTGACAAGATGAGAAGTGACATGATTAAAAAAGGTTTTGATAAAGCTCCGCATCGTAGTTTATTAAAAGCAACTGGTTTAAAAGATGAAGATTTTGATAAACCATTCATAGCAATTTGTAATTCTTTTATTGAAATTATTCCAGGTCATAAGCACTTAAATGAGTTTGGGAACCTTGTTAAAGAAGCAGTACGTGCAGCAGGCATGGTTCCATTTGAATTTAATACAATTGGAGTAGATGACGGTATTGCGATGGGTCATATCGGTATGCGTTATTCGCTTCCGAGTCGTGAAATCATTGCAGATTCAGTAGAAACGGTTGTAAATGCACACTGGTTTGACGGAATGATTTGTATTCCAAACTGTGACAAAATTACACCAGGTATGATGATGGCTGCACTTCGAATAAACATTCCAACTGTTTTCGTTTCAGGTGGTCCGATGGCAGCGGGGAAAACATCTAAAGGGGAAGTTGTCGATTTAAGTTCTGTTTTTGAAGGGGTAGGAGCCTATCAATCTGGGAAAATTTCAGAAGAAGAATTAAAGGATATTGAAGATCATGGCTGTCCATCTTGTGGTTCTTGTTCCGGTATGTTTACAGCGAACTCTATGAACTGTTTATGTGAAGTGTTAGGTTTAGCTCTTCCTGGTAACGGGAGTATTTTAGCGATTGATCCAAGACGTGAGGAGTTAATTAAACAAGCAGCAGAAAAATTAAAAATTTTAATTGAAAGAGATATTAAACCACGCGACATTGTAACAGAAGAAGCAATTGATGATGCGTTTGCACTTGATATGGCGATGGGTGGATCAACGAATACAGTATTACACACGTTAGCACTCGCACAAGAGGCGGGGTTAGATTACGATATGAACCGCATTGATGCAGTTTCAAGACGTGTACCGCATTTATGTAAAGTAAGTCCAGCTTCTAATTGGCATATGGAAGATATCGATCGCGCAGGCGGGATTAGTGCAATTTTGAAAGAGATGAGCCGAAAAGAAGGGGTACTTCACCTTGATCGTATAACTGCTACTGGGCAAACATTAAGAGAAAATATTGCTCATGCAGAGATTCAAGATAAGGAAGTTATTCATTCTCTAGAAAATCCTCATAGTGAAGAAGGAGGATTACGTATATTAAAAGGAAACCTTGCGAAAGACGGAGCGGTTATTAAAAGCGGAGCAACAGAAGTAAAACGATTTGAAGGACCTTGCGTTATTTTTAATTCACAAGATGAGGCGCTTGCCGGCATTATGCTTGGGAAAGTTAAGAAAGGAGATGTAGTTGTTATTCGCTATGAAGGACCAAGAGGCGGACCTGGTATGCCGGAAATGTTAGCACCAACATCAGCAATTGCTGGTATGGGATTAGGAGCAGATGTTGCACTTTTAACTGATGGTCGCTTCTCTGGTGCTTCACGTGGTATTTCGGTAGGGCATATTTCACCAGAAGCAGCAGCTGGCGGAACGATTGCACTTCTTGAACAAGGAGATATTGTATGTATTGATGTTGAGGAACGCTTGTTAGAAGTGAGAGTTAGTGATGAGGAATTAGAGAAGCGTAAAAAAGGGTGGAAACGACCAGAACCAAAAGTGAAAACTGGGTGGCTTGGACGTTATGCACAAATGGTAACATCGGCGAATACAGGTGCAGTTCTGAAAATCCCGAATTTTGATTGAGCCAATATAAAAAGAGATAAGGATGATATAAAATGGTGCAAAATGTAAAGGAGAGAGTGAAAATTGAAGATATCTTAATGGCTCATAATTGCATGAAAGATATCGTTATTAAAACACCGTTACAACGAGATTCAGTTTTATCTGAGAAATATGAATGTGACGTATATGTTAAGCGAGAAGATTTACAAGTTATTCGTTCTTTCAAAATTCGTGGTGCGTATAATTTAATTCAAAGTTTACCGAAAGAAAAGTTACAAAATGGTGTTGTTTGTGCAAGTGCTGGTAATCATGCACAAGGAGTTGCTTATACGTGTAATTTATTGAAGATTCCGTCAAAAATTTTCATGCCGACAACGACACCTAAGCAAAAAGTATCACAAGTTGAATTTTTCGGTGGTGATTTCGCAGACATTGTATTAGTTGGTGATACATTTGATAGTTCTTTCCAAGAGGCGCAGCGCTATTGTGTAGAAAATAGGATGACATTTGTACATCCGTTTGATGATCCGTATGTCGTTGCTGGTCAAGGAACAGTCGCTGTTGAAATTATGCATGATATGGAGAAACCAGTTGATTATATATTTACAGCAATTGGCGGTGGTGGATTAGCATCTGGTATTGGTACATATGTAAAGGGGGTTAGTCCTACTACAAAGGTAATCGGTGTAGAACCGATGGGAGCTGCATCTATGAAAGAAGCTTTTCTTCAAAATGAAAATGTTGCATTAGAAAAGATTGATAGTTTTGTTGATGGAGCAGCTGTTAAGAAGGTAGGAAAGTTAACTTTTGAAACATGTAAAGATGTAATTGATGATATTGTTTTAGTACCGGAGGGAAAGGTTTGTACAACGATTTTAGAACTGTATAAGAAAAATGCGATTGTAGCAGAGCCAGCTGGTGCGCTTTCTATTGCGGCACTTGATCTATACAGAGATGAAATAAAGGGAAAAACAGTTGTATGCACGTTAAGTGGTGGAAATAATGATATTGATAGAATGCAAGAAATGAAAGAACGATCCCTTATTCATGAAGGATTAAAGCACTATTTCATCATTGAATTTCCGCAACGTTCAGGAGCACTACGAGAGTTTCTTGATAAAGGATTAGGACCGGAAGATGATATTACTCGCTTTGAGTATATTAAGAAACATAATAAAGAAAATGGTCCAGCTTTAGTGGGGGTAGAATTAAAGCATAAGGAAGACTATGAAGCTTTAATTACTCGTTTTCAAGAAAATAACATTCAATTCGTGGAGCTTAATAAAAATCCTGTGCTGTTTGATTTACTTATTTAATAAAAGAAAAGAGTTAACATACAATTCTACTTGAAATAAAAAAGGTAGATACAAGCGGAGGGAAATCCTGCTTGTTCTATCTTTTTTATTCTTTGAAAGTTAAACGAAATACGCTACATATTCAAGAAGGATAAAGCTAGTTAACCAAAAAAGTATTGCAATACGAATGATTACATACATTGTAAATTCAAAGGGAGTAAGTTTTCTCTCTCGCTTTATTTTTCTTAGAAGTCTAACAGAAAAAAATGAACATAAAAGCAGGATCGCTATAGATATTTTATACACGTTTTCTAACAGACTTATATTTTCTAATAAGTTTTTCAGCATATTCATCACCTATCCCGTAATGTATGTTACAGAGAAATGAATCTCGTGCTGTTTAGTTGCGTTTGTTTATTATTTTCCCAGTGTCATCAATTTCTACATCAGTTGAAACCGTTTGTAAATATTGCAGTGCTTTTTTCTTTTCTTCTTCATTTACAGGAGAAACTTGGTTGTTGCGAATGATGTAAGGATTGAATGACATTTGGACATCCTTACCTTTAAAGGTTAAAGTTAATACGCCTGTTTCGGCACTCTTTCCATTTACATAATTCGGGAATAAAAAGTTTCCTAACGAGTATGCGATAGGAACTTTATTGTAATACTCAAATCCTTGTAACCAATGCGGGTGACTTCCAACGATTGCATCAGCACCCGCCTCTACCATTTTCGGAACATATTGTTTCTGGTATTCTATTGGGCGATTAGATTTTTCGACGCCCCAATGCATATAGACGATTACATAATCAGCATCTTTCTTTTGCTCTTGAATCGTTTTTGTTACAAGATCTAGGTCATATCCGTTTGCAACGCCGGGTTTATTGTCACCAGCTACCCAATTAAAGTTGGGCATAAAGCGTACAAAGGAAAGAAATTTAAACTTTTTTCCTTTTACAGTTAGTTCACGAGCAGTATAAGCATCTTCAGCATTTTTTCCGGCTCCAGTGTAAGGTAGTTTTAATTTTTCGACGTGAGAAATGGTGTCTAGTAGTCCATCTTGCCCATAATCAAGCGTATGGTTATTGCCAATGTTCACGATGTCATATCCGGTGTTTTTAATGGCTTGTAGTGTGGATGGATCACTTTTAATCCAAAATTGTTGCCCAGGTACTTTTTTTTCTCTCGTTGTAAATGCTGACTCTAAATTAACAAAAGAAATATCAGCTTTCGTTATTTCTTCTTTTACGTGTTGGAATGGATAATCAGCCCCATTTTTTTCGATTACGGGACGTAATTGCCAATCGAACATTGTATCACCAGAGAAGGTGAGTGTGATTTCAGGGTCTTCGGTTTTCTTTTCGCTTTTTGAAGCTGTTTTACTAGATTTGTTTTGCATATCAGGTTTGTCTTTCGCTTTTGAAATAAAAGAGTAGTTGATTAATAAAACAATTGGTGTAATGAAAAAGGCTATTAACAGAAATCGTTTTAGTAAAGTTTTCATAAATACCTTCCCTTTTGAGTTTATCCCGCAATTAGATTAACAATGAATCTACTAAAGGCAATCGGTCTTTGTATAGTTACAAAAAAATAGCGGGTTATGTAGTGAAAAACGTTTGTTGATATTCACAATATTACGTTAACATATAGGTAACCTGTAAATCAATGTATAAACCAAAATATAGAAATAAAGAATTCGAAGGGTGAAGAATGAGAAATGGTTATATTAGGAGCAGTTGTAAATGGGATTTGTATTATATTTGGTACTTTACTTGGTAAATTATTTAGTGCGATTCCAGAAAGTATGAAGGGAACAATTATGCATGCAATTGGTTTAGCGGTTACTGTACTTGGACTTCAAATGGCATTAAAAAGTGAAAATTTTCTTGTTGTCATACTAAGTTTAGTTATTGGTACGGTAATCGGAGAATGGCTACAATTAGAAGAAAGGTTAAAACTGTTAGGGGATTGGCTAGAAAATAAAGTTGGATCGAAAGGGAAAGGGAGCATATCAGAAGGCTTTGTAACAGCCACGCTTATTTTTGCAATCGGAGCGATGGGGATACTTGGTGCATTGGACAGTGGGATTCGCGGAAATCATGATATTTTATTTACAAAGGCGATTATCGATGGATTCATTTCTATTATATTAACGACAACTCTAGGAATTGGCGTAGTATTTTCAGCGATTCCAGTGATTTTATATGAGGGAGGTATTGCAGTTTTTGCAACACAAATTAATAGTTTTGTTCCAAAAGAATTAATGAATCAATTTATAGTGGAAATGACGGCTACTGGCGGTATTATGATATTCGCAATCGGATTAAACTTACTTGGATTTATTAAAATTAAAGTGGCAAATTTACTTCCAGGCATATTAATGGTTGGAGTAATTGTTTCTATTATATACGGTTATGGTTTGATAATAAGTCATTAGGGGAAGGGATATAGATGATGGAATTCCAATTTACAAAACGTGCATATAAAATATTGGAGATTGCAGCAGAAGAGGCTGAGTGTAGTAAAGGTATTATCCATCCAGTTCATCTATTTATAGGAGCTTGTAAGGAAGGTACTGGAGTTTGCGCGGAGTTACATATGTATTTATTTCACACGGTGGGTATGGATTTTTTAGCAAAGATATCGTTACTCCAACAATATTATGCAAGTGAAATAGAATACATAAATGTTGGGGAGTTTAAAGTTTCAAATAAGACGATAGAAGTTTTAAAAGTAGCGAAGAAACGGATGGAACGTTTTCAGCAAGTATTAATAAATGAAGGGCATGTTTTATATGCACTGTTTCAAGTTGATACAGTTATTGAAAAGGTTATAAGTAAAAACGTGCAAAAAGAGCTGTTGAGTATTACATCTGAGTCAAGAGACTTAACCGTTGATTTAAAAAGATTTAATCCTATTTATAATAATTTTAATTTTAATGTTAGAAGAGCTGTCTTTTCTGATTTTGAAAAGTTGGCACGTTTTGTTAAGGATGAATTTGGTGAACGTTGGTTAAAATCTTTAGATTATGGATTTCGGACATATAAAGAGGAGTTACCTATTTTTATTGCTGAGCAGGAAGGAGCAATCATTGGTTTCGCTTGTTACGATGTTGTGAGAGGAAAAAAAGGGTTGTTTGGCCCGATGGGTACAGCGAAACATAATCGTGTGAACGGTGTTGGGAAGACGTTATTGAATCATTGTTTATATAACATGAAGAAAAGCGGATATGAGTATGCAATTATAGGACAAGCAGGTCCGATTGAGTTTTATGAGAGGTGCTGCAATGCACGTTTAATACCCATAGGAGATAATTAACTCTATCCCTTTGCAAAGAATGCAAAGGGATAGAGTTTTATTATGTATAAATCAAATTACTAAACTTTTTCCAGGAAACGGTGTAGAATGGGTATCTAATGAAAGAAGGTGTGAAAATGGCCAGCTGGAAACGAAATTTAATGATTTGTTGGCTAGGTTGTTTTACCACTGCAGCCGGTATGAGTTTAGTAATTCCTTTTTTATCTTTTTATATTGAGGAATTAGGGGTGACCGGCACTTCTAGTATTGCACAGTGGTCGGGACTTGCATTTGGTGTAACATTTTTAATGGGTGCGATTGTATCACCGATATGGGGAAAGCTCGGTGATATACATGGACGGAAATTGATGCTTATACGTGCTAGCCTTGGTATGGCGATAATTATGACGCTTATGGGGTTTGTGACAGATGTGTATCAATTAGTCGCACTTCGGTTTTTAATGGGATCGGTATCAGGTTTCCTTTCTACAGCGATGACACTTATTGCTGCAGAAACTCCGCAAGAACATTCAGGTTGGGCAATTTCTACAATCTCAACTGGAGGCGTGAGCGGTTCATTACTTGGGCCGATACTCGGAGGTTATTTGTCAGAGTTAATCGGAATGCGCCATGTTTTTCTAGTTACAGGAGCTTTCTTATTCCTGTCCTTTCTTATCGTCTTTTTCTTCTTACATGAGGAGAAACATTCTGCTAAAGAAAAAAAGGCACAGCCGAAAAAAGTATGGACGATGGTCCCTGCAAAACATTTAATAATAAGTTTATTTGTAGCAACGTTTATTATTCAGCTTGCAAATATGTCGATTCAACCTATTATTACGTTGTACGTAAAGTATTTGGCAGGACCAGGAACAGATCATATTGAAATGCTTGCAGGTGCAGTCATGTCTGCGACAGGATTAGCAGTAATTTTAGCAGCTCCTAAGCTAGGAAGATTATCAGATCATATTGGACCTCAAAAAACGTTAGTTGTAGCGTTGTTTGCTGCAGGAATTATTTTTATTCCGCAAGCATTTGTAACCTCAGCTTGGCAACTATTAATTCTTCGCTTTTTATTAGGTATTGCACAAGCAGGACTATTACCTTCCGTACAAACTCTACTAAAACAACATACGCCAACCCATGTAACGGGACGAATATTTGGATATAATCAATCGTTTCAGTTTTTAGGAAATATGATTGGGCCAGTACTTGGTGGACAAATTGCAGCTCATGCAGGCTTCCAATATGTTTTCTTCTCTACATCATCACTATTATTTATTGCGTGCATTTGGGTTTATTTTCATAGTAAGAACGAAGAGGTATCAGAGAAACGACATTTGGAAGTTAGTTAACTATGTGAATGAAAAACAGAAAAAGGATGAAGCAATATTGCTTCATCCTTTTTCATTAAAATTGAAGGCAAAGATAACTTAATGTACCAAGCTCGTAGCTACGGTGAATGACCGTACCGTCGTTCTCACCACTACCCATCGCGATAAATAGAGGAACAAAATGTTCCGCTCTTGGTACAGCTAATTGTGCATGAGGAGCATTTCTTTCCCAGTTAAACAATGCATCTTTATCGCTAGTATGCATATGATTTATAATCCAATCATCAAATTCAATCGCCCATTGTTCCGGAGTTGTTTCATTCCATTTTAATGCTCGTAAATTATGAACAGTAACTCCGCTGCCGATTACTAAAATATCTTCTTGTCCAAGTCCTTTTAGTGCTTCTCCAATTTCAAATTGTTCTTTTGCAGGAAGGAATGGATTTACTGATATTTGTACGACAGGAATATTGGCTTCTGGGTACATACGATGCAGGAGTGTCCATGAACCATGATCTAAACCTCTCGTCATATTATGATGGACTGGAATGCCTTTGTTTTTAAATTTTGTTTCTAGCATAGACGCAATGCTAGAAGAGCCTTTCGCATGATATTTGATTTCGTATAACTCAGGAGGAAAACCTCCAAAGTCATAAATTGTTTCATATACTTCATCTGAAGAGGAGATCGTTAATACTTCACTTTCCCAGTGAGCGGTAAAAATAACAATAGCTTTCGGTTTATATGTTTCTCCAAGTGTCTTTAAAAAGCGTGTATAGTCTGTATCTTGAATAGCAAGCATAGGTGATCCATGTGCTAAAAATAGTGAGGGCATCATGATTAAAACCTCCTAAAAATATATTAATTACTTTATGTAAGTAACTATATAATTTTATTTTAAATTCGTCAAGATAATAGTTTAATATGTAATCGGAAAAATAGATCATTTGTCATAATGAAAGCAATTGCATATAATACATAATAAGAATAATGAATGTTTATTCATTATAAAAAAAGATATACATAATAGATTTGGAGGCTGTCGGAATGAGCATACAGGAAAATTTCGTTACGGCATTGGATAAATCGGAAATTTACTTGCGTAAATGGTTACCAGAAGGAAATCCGCGGGGAATTGTTCAAATTGCACATGGTATGACAGAACATGCAGGTGTTTATACAGAATTTATTGATGCTTTATTAGAAGCAGGATATGGTGTTTATGCTCATGATCATAAAGGGCATGGAAAAACAGTGAAAAGGGAAGAAGACTATGGTCATTTTGAACCAAATGTAGGTTGGAATCAGGCTGTGTCTGATGTTATCTTTGTTTCGGAAATGATAAAAGAAGAGCAGACATGCCCGTTATTTTTACTTGGACATAGTATGGGTTCTTTTTTATCAAGACGTGCTGTACAACTTAAAGGTGAATTATATGATGGATTCCTTATTTCAGGAACTGGTGGAAATCCAGGGCTTTTAGGAAGTATCGGTCATAAAGTAGCGACAATTGAGATGAAACTTCGCGGAAAGAAAAGGAAAAGTCCGATGCTGAACTTCTTATCTTTCGGAAACTTCAACTCACACTTTAAGCCAAATCGTACGAAATTTGATTGGTTATCTTCAGATATTCATCAAGTTGATAATTATATTGCGGATCCGTTATGTGGATTCATTTGCACGACTAGTTTTTACCGAGAATTGTTTCATGGAGTTCTAGAAGTAAATAAAATAGAAGAATACAAGAAGACACCAAAAAATCTTCCAATACATATATTCTCTGGTGATCGTGATCCTGTTGGGGATATGGGGAAAGGTGTAAAAGAAGTATACGAAAACTATAAAAAATGTGGTGTGAAAGATGTAACACTTCGTTTATATGAAAATGGTAGACATGAAATGTTCCATGAAGTGAATAGAGAAGATGTATTTCAAGATTTGATTTCATGGTTAGATGAGCATATTGTATAAGAAGAAACCTCACTTCATGCTGAAGTGAGGTTTTTTGAAAAATTGGAGGATTGATTATGAGTGAATTTGTAAATAAAGAATATGTAGAAATAGATTTTCAAGATGTCTGGATAAAAGAAGAGGAATTGAAAAATTGTACCTTCATAAAATGCCGTTTTAGAGGGATAGATGCATCAGAAGTTTTTACTAAAAATTGTAATTTCATAGAATGTGATTTTACTGGTACTCTTTTTAATGCTTCTATCCATCAAGGAACTACGTTTGCTAATTGTAGGTTTTTTGGTGCGAATTTATTTGTATCTAAGTTTGAAGAATGTAAAATGACTGGTTCGGATTTCGAAGAGGCGAATTTAGACGGAATAACAATTATATCAGGCGATTGGTCATATACGAATTTAAGGTTTGCAAACTTAAGTAAACAAATGTTAAAGGGTATTCGTTTAATTGAAGCTGACCTATATGAATGTAATTTAGAAAAAGCAGATTTGCGTGAAGCGGATTTAACGGGCGCACAATTAGGTAAGGTGAAACTTAGTGGGGCGGATTTAAGAGGAGCTGTAGTTGATAGAGTTGATTTTAAAGCTTTTGATTTAAAAAACGTGAAATTAGATATAGCGCAGGCGGTTGCAGTTGCGAGATGTTATGGAGCAAAGGTGAATTAAATCATTTGTAACACCGTTCAATATATTGAACGGTGTTACAAATAGTAATGATTTTTAAAAATTGCCTTTTACCGCTTTTATAATATGATGTGTGAAATTGCTAATGTCAGGAGATGCTGAATATGGATAGCATAAAGATTAAACAACTATATGAAGCATTAAGAAAATCTTGGTCAATAGAAACGAGTTCTAAGTGGACGAGCGAAAGCCCAGCAAAGGGACAATGTGGTGTAACGGCCCTTATTGTCCAAGAATTGTGCGGGGGAGAGATAATAAAGACGAAGATAGGTGAAGTATGGCATTTCTACAATAAAGTAGATGGGAAAAGGTATGATTTTACTAGGACCCAATTTCATGAAACATTAAACTATATGGACATGAAGTCGAGCCGTGAAGAAGCATTTGCAGATACAAATGAAAAACAATATAGCATTTTGAAGGAAAAGACAACGAAAGAATTAAAATTATCTTTTGACTCTTAATCTTCAATAAGTTACTATAATGGTGGTAACTAATTAAAGGGAACTTCATAGAGTTGAAAGGGGAAATACTTTTGAAAACAACTTATGTAAACGCTACAATTGCAACGATGAATGAACAAAATGAAGTGATAGAAAATGGATATATCATTGTAGAAAATGATCAAATTATAGATGTAAATAGCGGAGAA
This sequence comes from Bacillus sp. SRB_8, assembly GCF_003264205.1. Classification (NCBI taxonomy): domain Bacteria; kingdom Bacillati; phylum Bacillota; class Bacilli; order Caryophanales; family Bacillaceae; genus Bacillus; species Bacillus sp. SRB_8. Next base: position 160,367 of record NZ_NADT01000003.1, read on the forward strand.
TTCGCTAACGATTTTGAAGTAGATGAAGTAATTGACATGAAAGGAAAGTGGGTTTTACCAGGGCTTGTCAATACACATACACATGTTGTTATGAGCCTTTTGAGAGGTATCGGAGATGATATGTTATTGCAGCCATGGCTTGAGACGAGAATTTGGCCACTTGAAAGTCAGTTTACGCCAGAGCTTGCGGTCGCTAGCACGGAATTAGGATTACTTGAAATGGTGAAAAGTGGTACAACATCATTCTCTGATATGTTTAATCCTATTGGAGTAGACCAAGATGCAATTATGGAAACGGTATCAAGGAGTGGAATGCGTGCTGCTGTTTCAAGAACTTTATTTAGCTTCGGAACGAAAGACGATGAAAAGAAAGCAATTGAAGAAGCTGAGAAATATGTGAAGCGTTACTATAACGAAAGTGGTATGTTAACTACGATGGTTGCACCGCATAGTCCATATACATGTTCCACAGAACTGTTAGAAGAGTGTGCTCGTATTGCAGTAGAAAATCAAACGATGGTTCATATTCATCTTTCTGAAACAGAGCGTGAAGTACGTGATATTGAAGCACAGTATGGGAAGCGTCCAGTAGAATATGCAGCAAGTTGCGGATTGTTTAAACGCCCAACAGTTATTGCGCACGGTGTAGTATTAAATGAAAATGAGCGTGCATTTTTAGCAGAACATGATGTTCGAGTAGCTCATAACCCAAATAGTAATTTAAAACTAGGTTCTGGTATAGCGAATGTAAAAGCGATGCTAGAAGCAGGAATAAAAGTAGGAATTGCAACAGATAGTGTGGCGTCTAACAACAATTTAGATATGTTTGAAGAAATGCGTATAGCGACTTTATTACAAAAAGGTATTCATCAAGATGCAACAGCATTACCAGTTGAAACAGCTCTTTCTCTTGCGACAAAAGGAGCTGCGGAAGTAATTGGTATGAAACAAACGGGATCACTTGAGGTTGGTAAGTGTGCTGATTTTATTACGATTGATCCATCTAATAAGCCACATTTACAACCGGCAGATGAAGTGTTATCACATCTTGTGTATGCAGCTAGTGGAAAAGATATAAGCGATGTAATTATTAATGGTAAACGTGTCGTTTGGAATGGTGAATGTAAAACATTAGATGAAGAGCGTATTATATTTGAAGCAAGTCGTTATAAACGAGGTTTACAAAGATAGGTATTTCAGGCTGTGGAGAAAGTCTTCTCCACAGTCTATTTTTGTGCCTTTCCCTTTTTTTCGTCAGTGTTGACACATAAAAAGAAGTTGTTTCGTGGTTGTAATGAAAATGGGCAAAGAATAGGTATAAGTACCCCCCTTTTTTTATATTACGTGGTAAATTAATCGAAATAAGGTTAATTAAGGAGAATGATGAAATGATGATTTTTGCTCCGATTGGATTGGGTGTATTTGTAGGTGCAATTGTAATATTGTTAACTGTTTTTTTTAGAAAACAGACAGATTCTAGGGTAATAAAAAATGTTCCAGGTATTGTAGGGACATTCGCTGCATTGTATCTGTTTTATAAAGGTTTTTTTGAAGTGAGAGGGTTTGAAGGTGCAGCTTATGGTGTTATCTCCATAACGCTAATTATATTTTCCTTAATTTCAATAACAATAGCGAATAAGGGGAAAGGCGCAGTAAGTTAAATATGAAGATACCTGCCTTTTTATACCATTCAACATCATTTTTGTGGTCAGGAAGATATTCAACATAATAAATAAACATAAGGATGTCCTGTTTTTTTTGTAATTTAGTCGGAATTTCAAAGACAAATTAATATTTTAGTAACGATTTCTTCTGAACTTCTTTTCATGTGTTAACACTGATAAAAAAAGAGAGATTTCTTAGGATGGTGCTTTAAAAATCATTGTGACGAACGTGTATCTGTTTCTGTAGAAGAGTTAGTTCCGAAAGAACATTTCCTTCATACAATTGAGGCAACAATTAGTTTTGATTTTATTAAGGAAAAGCTATCCTTTTTTAAAAGGATAGCTTTTTTTCTTGAACGAATAAATATTCAAAAGAATGTCGCATCTTTCTATTGGTATTTCTGCTGCAATATGGGCTGCATTAGGAGATAGTATTACATCACTAAATTATACAGACATTCCTTATTGGAAAGTGATTAGTAATGCTAATAATATAATTACTATGGTATTTCGGGGTTTCGTATAGCAGTGTGAGAAGGACACGACCGGCCAATGTGTACAAGATATGCAAACATGACCGATGACGCAGATATCATTACTGTTTTCGGAGGTACAAATGATTACGGGAATACGGTTACACTGGGAACAATAAACAGTGTAGATACAGGTGCTTTTTACGGAGCATTGAACGTCCTGTGTGCAGGTTAAAAAGTAAAGTTGGCTTCAAAGGCATCGCCAAAAAGGTGGTGCTTTTTCTTTTGAGTGGAGTGGAAACCCAATTAGGTACAGCACTTGGAGGTAATAGTGCTATTCGTGAAGCGACAATTTTTTATCGGAAATGAGTTGCTTTCACTTTTAGAAAACGCTGGTCGTATGGGAATTCCGCTACCTTCAGCACTAACGAATGCAGTTGAAATTTTAGGTGGCAAGAGCAATAAGACAAGTTCTGAATATGATAATAAGAAAGGAGATGTTGAATAATGACACGTTATAGTTTACACGGAGGGCACAACAGTATTGTACAAGGGGCTAATTCCGGAAATCGAAAAGAGCCATATTATGGACCGTCAGGTGAAAGATGCGGTGGCAGCTAAGTTAAGAGCTTTAGGACACACAGTCTATGATGATACAGACGAAGTAGGAAGCACTCAAGCGCAAAATTTAAATAATATCGTTCGTAATAGTAATTCCCATAATGTGGATTTGGTTGTTTCTTTTCATCTTAATTCAAGTGATGGGAATGGGCAGGGTGTAGAAGTTCTGTATTATGATCAGAAGGAGCTGGCGGCTAAAATCTCAGCTCAACTAGCAAAAGATATTGGATGGCGTGATCGTGGTGCGAAACAACGTACTGATTTAGCCGTATTGAATGGAACTAAAGCACCAGCTATTCTTATCGAATTAGGATTCATCGATAACGAATCCGACATGGCTAAATGGAATGTTGATAAAATCGCAAATTCTATCGTATATGCTCTAACGGGACAAACTGTTGGGGATGGTGGAGGAAACGGCGGTTCTAATGGTGGATATCAATATGTTAAGTCTGGTGAATTCGGGACAAACTATCTAAATGAAGCGATTCAAGCTATGGTTGAACGAGGAACAAAGGGAAAAGTTGTTGTTAATCCATTAACAGGTCTTGCTTATATCCAAACTGAGGTATTGCCTAATTCAGAACTAGATAAAATCACTTGGTGGATGGATACTCGACCAGGTGGTAAGTGGTGGTATGAATATATTAAAGTGAATTAATAATTTTTTAACAAAAGAATAGTTTGGTGACAAAAAATAAAAGCCGTTAATTACGGCTTTTATTTTTATTTTTGAGGAAGAGCTATCTCCATTCTCTTTTATTCTTTTTTCGTGTTCTTTCTTTATTTCATCTGGAATGATGATTTCAATGTTACCCCATATTTTTTTATATTCCTGATGTGAAATTTCGTGACGAAGAAGGGATACTTCATGGAGTCGAAGTAGATCGGTCACAGAAAATGAAAGTGAATGAAGAGAAGTTAAAAAAGTATGAAGAGTTCACACAAATATATAAGCAGAAATATAACGGGAAGATGCCAGTCATTCATTTCTTTACAGTTACCAGCTAAGTATGATGTGTTTGTGAAATTGTATGTAATAGAAGAAATATAAAAAGTGCTAACAAATTTGCAAACGAACTTGCTAACACCTATACGAAATAGACATAAAATATCGCTGATATGTCGCTAAATAAAATGAGAATAATTAACCACTAATAATGAATAATGGTTTATTATAATGGGAGTAACAAAATATAACGTTTTATAATATTTTATACTTAAGGAGAACAACTCATGAAGCGAAAAAAGAGCCATTTAATGGTAATGGCACTTGTTACAACTTTATTATTAACAGCTTGTAATAATAAAGCGAATAAAAGTGACATAGAGGCAAAAAAACAAGTATTAAATGTAACGGTATCAGAAGAAATTCCTTCTCTTGATACTGCGAAAACGATGGATGGTACGTCAGCGCACGTTATGCAAAACATATTTGAAGGGTTGTATGTATTAGATGATCAAGATCAGCCTATTCCAGCGGTAGCAAAATCGTTTAAAAGAAGTGAAGATGGTAAAAAATATACATTTGATTTGCGTAAAGATGCAAAATGGTCAAATGGAGACAGTGTGACAGCAAATGATTTTATGTTTGCATGGAAACGTGCAATTAATTCTGAAACAGCGTCTCAATATGCGTATATGCTCTTTTACGTGAAAAATGCGAAAGAGATAAATAAGGGAACAATGCCTCTTGATGAACTTGGGGTTAAAGTTATAAATGATTATAAGTTAGAAGTGGAACTAGAACAGCCAATTCCTTATTTTTTACAGTTGTTAGCATTACCTATATACTTACCACAGCACGAATCATTTTTAAAAGAACAAGGAAAGAATTATGCATTGGAACCTAGTAATCTTATATATAACGGTCCATTTGTATTAGAGAAGTGGAAGCATGAACAAGAGTTTCAATTAAAGAAGAATGCTACATATTGGGATCAAAAGAAAGTGAAATTAGACGAGATAAACTTTCAAATTGTAAAGGATACAATGACAGTTGTTAACTTATACCAAGCTGGTGATTTGGATCGAGTGCCTATTAATTCTCAATTTGTAGACAAGTATAAAGGGAATAAAGAATTACATATGTCGAGCGATCCTGGGATTGCTATGCTACGTTTTAATGAAAAAAATAATGCGTTAGCAAATAAGAAAGTACGTCAATCTATTTCATTAGCGTTAAATAAGAAGGATTTTGTTGCTCACTTTATTAATAACGGGGCAAAACCTGCAAGTGGACTTGTACCAGTTGGTCATGTAAATGAAGAGACTGGTAAAGATTTTAGAAAAGAAAACGGAGATCTTTCTCCATATGATTTGCAAAATGCGAAAAAGATTTGGGAAGAAGCGAAAAAAGAACTTGGAGTAGAACAAATAAAACTCGAGTTTTTAACGTTTGAACAAGATAACGCAAAACGTATGGCGGAATATATAAAAGGTGACTTAGAGAAGAATTTGCAAGGACTCACGATACAAATTAAACAACAGCCATTTAAGCAAAAATTACAATTAGAACAAACAGGTGATTACGATATATCTATGGTAAATTGGGGACCAGATTATAAAGATCCAATTAGTTATTTAGAACTATTTACGACGGGTAATCCGAATAATAAAATGAATTACTCTAATTCTCGTTACGATGAATTAATAAAGAAAGCGAAAAATGATTTTGTACTAGATCCGGAGAAACGATGGGAAGCGTTGGTAGAAGCTGAGCAGGTCTTATTAGAAGACGCTGCTGTGGCACCGCTGTATCATATTGGCTCAGCTTATGTACAAAAGGATTATGTAAAAGGAATTGAAAAACATCAATTTGGTGGTGTTTATACTTATAAGAATGCTTATATCGCTAATGAATAAATACAAAAAACCTTACTTTTTAAAAGTAAGGTTTTTTTAGAGAGGGCAGGGAAATCCTTTGGTGGTGTTCCCAGCATATAAAGAAGATAAATGCAAAATTGTAGTTACGCATTCATAAGAAGTTGCAAAAAATCAAAAACAAAAACGGAAAGTTTTTTCGATTTGTTTAAAAATTGAATGTAGTTTCTATTCTTTGTAGGGGTGTAATATCGGAAAAAGAAGAATAGAAATATAGCATACATGGAATAAGAGAATGCAGTACAGATCAGCATACAAGCATTCTCTTTCTGTAACTACGTTTATTTTTAATTATATGAAAAAAATATTAGATTATATATTTTGTCCTTGGTATACTTAAAAGGTAATTTGGGGTATTAAGATGAATTGATAGAGGTGTTTGTGTGGAATTATTTGAGTATTATAAAAAAAGGGGACGGTTTAAGTGTTTAATTGGGACAGGGATTTTTCTCTTTGGATTATATTGTCTGTATAATAGTTGGGGTGATGTTAATTGGGGAGAAATAATATTTATGGTTATAGCTTCGTTTGTTTTTGGGGGAATTGGATTTTGGCAATTAAGAAAAGGGAACTTATTAAAAGAGAATATAGCTAAAAATGATTTGAAGTTTTGGGATATTGATACTTATGTTTTACTAGAATTACCTCAAAATAATAAACATTACGGTTTATATACTCCCGATGGGGCCTATATAGTAGGAACAACTATGATTTCAACTGATATAATTTCTTCAAAATTACCTTTTTAAAAAAACAAGCAAGTTATTGGGTTGGAAGCAAGGGATGGGGAAATTCTTGCATATTTTCATAGTGAAGTTGAAAACTATGATTGGGCTATTTATGACTCAAATTATAATTGTGTAGGTATGTTTAAAGAAAATATGATACAAGGATTTGGAATGGTACGTGGTTCTTTAATGAATGAAAAAGAGATAAAACTTTCTGAAGTAGAAGTTGAATTTGATTTTTTCGAAACTTCTTTTCGTACAATGGATAATCGGATATTAATAAACTGTAAAAGAGGATATATGCCTTTGGAATGGAGCGAAAGATTCGGATTAAATGTACCTATTATTAAATTAGGTAATAATGTTTCTAATGCTGAAAAGATATTTGGTTTAGGGGTTCTTTTCTACATTTTAGAAACAATTAAAGTAAGAAAAAGTAGGGTTTTTAATGATTAGGATTAAAAATTTGTGTTATGAAATTTTTTGAATGCGTTATTGGGATAGGGGGATATTCATGGGGAATATACAAGTTAGACCGGAAGAATTGAGGAGAATTGCAAAGAATTTTAAATATGCTAGTAATATAGAATCAGATCGTCATTTGAAAATTCAAGGGGAATTATTAAATCTTCAAATGAGATGGATTGGTGCTTCGAGTTTAAGTTTTTATAATGATCTACCTAGAATGAATAAAGCACATGAATCTTTTCTTAATATTATAAAGCAAATAGAAGATGAATTACTTCGTATAGCAGAGAAATTTGAAAAAGCTGATATGGAATACTCGTCTAAAAACTCTAAAAATGATTCGCTTTTGATGAATTCAAAGTCAGCAGTTGAAGCGGGAGCTGGAGTAGTTGTAAAAGGAATTGGTTATGTAATTAATGGTGAAAAATATGAAAAATCACTTGTAGATGAAAAGGGAACTGGTGGTCTATTTATTAAGGGGCTTACAGTTGAAGCTGAGCCATTTGTAAGTTCTCGTACTTATGATAAATTTGATGTGAAAGATAAAAACAAGAGGGAACAAACTTTTGGACCTATGGCTGGTTTTACGGTAGCTCAAGCTGGAATAGAACTAGAGAATATTAAAGGATCTAATGTGGGAGCTGAAGCTAAAGTAGCACTTGCTACTGCAGAGTTAGGTGCTCATGTAGAAAATGGGAATTTACATATAGGAGCTGAAGCTACTCTAGTAAAATATGAGAGTGCTATAAAAATCCCACTGCCATTTTCTGATAAAAAATTACAAATTGGAGGATCGGCGTCACTTGGGACAGTCGGGGGATCTTTAGAAGCTGGAAAAAGCGGAGTGAAATTCCATGTACCAGTTGGTCCTGGTGTAGGTTTATGGGGATTTGGTGGAGAATTTGCTATTAAAGAATAAAGGGGAAAATTAGTATGAATAAGAAAGTGAAAATTTTAAAATATTTTATGGTTATATTAGCTTGCATTGCAATTTTTGGGACAGTTTTACCTAATGCATTAGATCCAAATGAATCATTAGCAGGGAAAATTTCAATTGCAACTTTCGGTACAATTGGAGCTTGTTTACTATTCTCTATTATGTATTTTATTGTAAAAAAAGCTATTTTAAGAGGTGGGAAATAAGATGGGACAAAATTTAGAGTTAGAATTACTTCCAATAGGTTCTGTTGTAATGTTTAAAGATTGGGAACATCCATTAATGGTTTATGGAAGAAGACAGATGGATTCTGAAACAAAAAAAACATGGGATTATGTATGTTGTTATTTCCCTCATGGTAATATTTCTTCGGAGTATAATTTCTTTTTGAATCATGAAGATATCTCTAGTGTGTTACATCTTGGTTTTATTAATGAAACAGAATTAGAGTTTCAAAAATTATTTAAAAAAGAAATTGAAGAAAAGCAGTGATTCTTTTAAGGTGTTGGTGTTTTTGAAATAGTTAAAGAATGAATCTTAATTCATATACATAAAAAAGGAGGATTTCTATGAAATCATTACGTTTATTTATGATTCTCACTCTTGTCGTATTGTTAAGCGCGTGCAATACAGCAACACAAGTTACAAAGGTTCAAAAAAATGGCGAAACGACTTTAAAAATTGGTTCCCTGCAAGGGTATTACGATGTGCAAACGCTTAAAGCTGAAAAAGGAAATGTGGAAATTCCTTATGAAGCAGCCGTTGAAGAAGGTACGATTTTATTGCAAGTTACAAAAGATGATAAGGTTATTTATGAAGAAGAAGTCACTTCTCAAAAGGAAGGTTTGCTTTCTTTTGAAGCGCCAAAATCCGGATCATATGATTTAATTGTACGCGTGAAGGGTGAAAAAGAGAAAGCAAAAGAAATTCAAATACATACTAAGCTATGAAAAAACGGCAAGTGGAGTGCACCCGCTTGCCGTTTCCATTTTCAGTTGATTCTGTTACAACATATGTTTATGAAGTGATCCGCTGAGTCCTGATGTTTATTCCGCCGAAATTCCTGATGAAGTTAAAATAAGAGATGAACAAAAGAATGTGTTACAAACTTGGCATGTTAGTAACGAAATTGATAACTCTCTTTTACATGATAAAAAGACTGGGTTTGATACATTTGTATTTGAAAGAGATGTAGATGGTAAAAAGCAAGTAGTAGCACTCAGGGGGACATAAGGTGATGATCTTTTTGGAGAAGGTGTTCCAGACCTTACTACAGATATTGATTATATATGGGGGTAAATAAGTTGAAAAACATTGAAGTTCTAAATAAATACATTGAAGGGTTTTCTGATGATCTCCCTACGTGGTTAAAGCATCTAATCGAGGCAGAGGAGATACATCAAAACTATGAGAATGTACAAGTACTTGGTGAATTAAAAACAGATGCGGTGTTGTACTATGTACACCGTACGCTGCAAGTGTTAGATGGATTGTCTTTAGATGAAGAAGCGTATCGCATTATTGAAAAAGTACTAACGTATAGTGAGCTTGCAAAGGTAGGCTCTTTAAAACAGCGAGAGAAATGGAAGAAGAACGGAATCAATCTATTGGTACATAACGAGGGTTCTGCTGATATCTTTAGTGATATTCAGTTTATCGAACATATAGAGACAAACTTAAACTCTACTGAGTATTTGTTTGTTCGAGATTTAATTAGAACACATGGATTAATCGGGCAGTATATCCGCGGAGAGGCTCGTTTGAACTCTCATATTGATTTAATTGACACATATAAAGAAGAATACGGAGACGTTAGGTTAAAGGAGATTCTATACTATCTTAATCAATGTATTATTGAAGGTGTATCAAAATCTTTGTGGAGCGAAGTAAAGAACGATGTGAAGATTACAATTGATGGGCTATTTGATGGTTATGTGGAGCCATTTACTTCTCGTGTACATAGACTCACGCCAAAACATAAGGAGTCAGTATTTGAAAAAGATATAATTATGGGGAGCGAGAAGAGAGACGTTCAAACATTTTTATCTGATAAGGATTTGTGGTATGTAGAACCGTCTATGCATGCCCTTAGCTTCGAGGATATTTGGACAGTTTTTGTTATGTTAAAGAACGAGATAGGCACTAGAAAGGTTCAGCATATCCATTTCGAGAAATTGATGCAGCAGTTGCACTATGATTTCAAAGGCGAGAAGAAGGACAACGTGTATCGTAAGCGGGTTATTGAGAAGTATCTACGGGAGTACCGTGAGAACGAGAAGCCGAATACAACACATGTTTCTTTTGAGGTTAAAGTCGATGAAGATATGAAGACTGCGTATGTGTCGTTTCAGTTTTCTGCTGTAGGTGAAGCGTTAATCATCTTCTGTGTAGAGGCAGAAAAGATAGATATGATGCATGCTCGGGCAAATGTACTGCTCTTTGATTTCTTCGGGTTACGAAAGGATGCATATGATAGATTCCATAACGAAGAAGTGTATTTGGAGCATATGAATAGTTCGGCTGATGATAAACGAATTATTCTTGATTATATAAAGGGAGATACGATTGTAGATGTCGGATCCGGTGGTGGTGTTATGCTAGACATGATTGAAGAAGAGACCGAGGATAAACGAATCTACGGTATCGATATTTCCGAAAATGTGATTGATACGTTGAAAAAGAAGAAACAGGACGAAAGTCGTTCTTGGGACGTCATTAAAGGGGATGCTATCAACTTAGGTAGCTCGTTTGATAAAGAATCGGTTGATACGATTGTGTATTCTTCTATCCTTCATGAGCTGTTCTCTTATATTGAGTATGAAGGTAAGAAATTCAATCATGAAGTAATCAAAAAGGGGTTACAGAGTGCTTACGAGGTGATAAAGCCAGGAGGTCGTATTATCATTCGTGATGGCATCATGACTGAAGATAAAATGTTAATGCGTGTGATTCATTTTAAAGATGCAGGTGGAATGAAGTTCTTAGAGCAGTATGTCCGTGAATTTAAGGGGCGTATAATCCAGTATGAGGTACTTGCAGACAATACAGTCAAAATGCCTGTTAACGATGCGATGGAGTTCTTATATACGTATACATGGGGTGAGGATTCCTTCGTTCACGAGGTGCAAGAGCAGTTTGGAATCTTTACGCCAAACGACTATCAGGATTTCGTAAAGGGTATCTTTGGAGATAAAGTAAACATCGTTCAAGCTATGAACTATTTACAGGATGGATATACACAACATCTTAGCGAGAAAATCGATTTTAAAGATGAGTCTGGGAATGCGGTTGTGCTACCGGATAGTACGTTCTTTATGGTTTTAGAAAAGAGGTAATGATATTGAAAACTTATAAAAAGTTTAGTTTGTGGGTTTCGATATGTTTGTGGAGGATCTTGTTCTAAAGCATATGCAATGACGGGAGATTACATGGAAAGCGAACCTTTCTGTGTATACATTCCAAAAGCATTGCGAAAACAGAAAAAGAACGTAAAAAAGGGACATGAGTAAGAATATGCTCATGCCCTTTGTTTAGATTATATAATTTATTGTACTTCGCATCAGTCGTATGATGATCTAAGAAATGAAAAACGCTCGGTTTCCCATCTTTCGTTAAAAATCCACTATCTTGATTCATTATGCTGAAACGAGTTTTTACGTATAATTTCTATTAAACTCATTTTAATAAAGAATAATAATTCGTATCATATGGGATATCATCTTGATACATATAATTTTTTAGAACGCCTTCTTTTTCAAATCCTAATTTTAATAGCACTTTATTGGAAGCTTCATTTTCAAGAAAGACAATTGCTCCGATACGTTTTAAATGAAGTGTGTGGAAACCGTATGATATAACTTCAGAAACCGCTTCAGTCGCATATCCATTTCCCCAGTGTTCAGGCAAAAAGGCATAACTTATATTTGCTCGTTTATGTTCGGAAGACCAATCATGAAAACCAATTGTTCCAATGAGCCCTTTCTTGTCTTTTAATTCGATTCCCCATTTAATGCCGCTTCTTGCGTTGTACCCCAACTTAAAATTAGTAAGGATTTGTTTTACTTGATCCAAATTTTGCAATGGTTTTTGGCCATAATGGCGCAGGACATCAGTATTAGAAAAGCATTGTAGTATACTCGGTGCATCTTCTTCGGTAAGTTCTCGTAAAATGAGTCGGTTGGTTTTTAATATAGGAAACATATTTTCACTCCATTTCTTCTGAAACTAGAATGTGTTGTTATTATATAATCTAATCTGAAAATAAAGATTATTCAAGGGGTAAGGATGATTTTGAATCTATGGCTGTTAATCATATTGATTTACGACTAGATGAATCGGGGGTATTTTTGTTTCTTGCCCAAGTCGGTAACTCAGGAAGTTCAAGTGAACCACATTTACATATCCATCATCAAAGGCAGGATCCATCCAAGGTGAGTATGTTTTTCACGGAAGGCTTGCCACTTTATTTTCGAACTGAAAAAGGTGCGATAATGCCGGAAAGAGGGACATACATAAGTGGTAAGTAGAAGGAAATGATTTCATACAAAAAGGGTATTCCAAATCAAATTTGGAATACCCTTTTTTATTAACCTACAAATGTTTGATACAGTAAGAAAATATTTAAAACGATAATAAGTGCAGCGATTAACCACGCGATAAATGTTGTAATGCGATGGTTGACGAGTGCGCCCATAACCTTCTTATTACTTGTAAACATAATAAGTGGTACTAATGCAAAGGCAATACCGAAAGATAAGACAACTTGACTCATAACGAGAGCGTAAGTTGGATTTACACCTAAAGCGATAATAACGAGAGGCGGAATCATTGTTATAAATCGGCGTAAGTATAACGGAATATGCATTCGAATGAATCCTTGCATAATAATATCACCAGACATCGTACCAACAGAAGAACTAGATAAACCTGCTGATAAAAGTCCAATCCCAAATAATGCAGCCGATACAGGACCGACTAAATTACTGAACTGGTTAAAAGCAACATCAAGGTCTTCAACGTGCAAGCCGTTTTTAAAGAATAGTGCAGCTGCTACAATTAACATACTTGCATTAATTGCTCCAGCGATAACCATTGCAATAATAATATCGATGAATTCGAAGCGGAAAATCTTTTTCTTTTGTTCATCATTTGTTCCGACTACACGGCGCTGCGTTAAGGCCGAATGTAAATATATCGCGTGTGGCATTACTGTCGCACCTAAAATTCCAGCTGCTAAAAGGATGCTATCTACACCTTGGAATTTTGGAGTGAAAAGTCCGGAGAGTAGAGGGCTTAATTCCGGTTTTGCGTAAAAGACTTGGATACCAAAAGCGATAACAACGATAAAAATCATACCTGTTATGATAGCTTCTAATGGACGAAAGCCTCTGCGTTGAAATTCAAGAATAATAAATGATCCAACTGCTGTAATTAAAGCAGCTGGTAACATCGGAATTCCAAATAGTAAGTATAAGCCAAGTGCTGCCCCGATAAATTCAGCTAAATCTGTAGCCATAATAACGAGTTCCCCTTGTATCCATAAACCGATGGAAACTGGTTTGGGGAAGTTTTCGCGAGCTACTTCAGGAAGATTTCTCCCAGTAGCGATTCCTAATTTAGCTGATAAAGTTTGAATTAATACAGCCATTAAATTAGAAGCGAGTATTACCCAAAGCAATAAATACCCATATTGTGATCCAGCTGCGATATTTGTAGCGAAGTTCCCAGGATCAATATAAGCAACTGATGCGATAAAAGCAGGTCCTAAGAATGGTAACAGTCTTTTAAAGCCTTTTGTTTGTCCACTTAACGCTAAATGGGCTGATTGAACTGTTGTACTTTGAGAAGGGACTTGTTCATTTTTTGTTATATCTTTATTCATAGTAGTATTCCCCTTTGAAATCTTAACTTGATTAAAGTTTCACTTTATTCTTACTCGTTATTTCAATACGTTTAGATATATGATGTGGCAATTTCATTTGAACATAAAAGTTTCCTTAATGCAAATTATATGACTGTGTGCAATGAATGGTGTGACGATGCAAAAATATTTTGGGAGTTTATGGTTGCTGACTAAGGGAGAAGATAATAAATTATAGGGTTGTTTTTGAAATTTATGTGAACATACAGCCTATATTACAGCATATTAATTGATGGAAATGAAATTGTATGATATATAATATATTGGGATTACAACCTAACCGTAGTGTTTTGTTCTGTAATCTTGTTTTTATTTCTGTTAACTTATAGAAAAAATTGTAAATAGAAGAAAATAGGCTAAGTACAACTTAGTATGTATTTTCTTATTATATATGTTTTGATATGAACGTTAACTTATACATGATTTTAAAATTTAGATAGGTGGTAGAAATACATTGGCAACTACAAAACCATATAGAGTATTACTGTATTACATGTACACAACAATTGAAAATCCAGAAGAATTTGCTGAACAGCATTTAGAATTTTGTAAATCACTTGAGTTAAAAGGAAGAATTCTTGTAGCGACAGAAGGAATTAACGGAACTTGTTCTGGAACTGTTGAACAAACAGAAAAATACGTGGAAGCGATGAATAATGATCCACGTTTTGCTGGAATCGTATTTAAAATTGATGAGGCAGATGAACATGCATTCAAGAAAATGCACGTACGTCCTCGTTCAGAGTTAGTTACACTTCGTCTAGAAGACGACATTAACCCGAAAGAAATTACTGGGAAGTATTTAGAACCAAAAGATTTTTATGAGGCAATGAAACAAGAAGATACAGTTATCATTGATGCACGAAATGATTATGAATTTGATTTAGGACACTTCAAAGGTGCGATTAAACCAGATATTGAATCATTCCGTGAATTACCAGATTGGATTAGAGAAAATAAAGAAACACTTGAGGGTAAAAAGATTTTAACGTACTGTACAGGTGGAATTCGTTGTGAGAAATTCTCAGGTTGGTTAGTTCGTGAAGGTTATGAAGATGTAAGCCAGCTTCATGGCGGAATTGTAACGTACGGAAAAGATCCAGAAGTACAAGGTGAACTTTGGGATGGTCAATGTTACGTATTTGATGAGCGTATCGCTGTACCAGTAAACCAAAAAGAACATGTTATCGTTGGTAAAGATCACTTTACAGGTGAACCTTGTGAGCGCTATGTAAACTGTGCAAACCCTGAATGTAACAAGAAAATTTTATGTTCTGAAGAAAGTGAAGCAAAACATTTACGTGCATGTTCTCATGAATGTCGTGTACACCCACGTAATCGTTATATCGTGCAACACGAATTAACAGAAGAGCAAGTAGCTGCTACATTAGAAAAAATCGAAGCAGGTAAGTAAGCATAATAGAAAACAGATGGTAGCATCGTGCTGCCATCTGTTTTTTAGTTACTTTGTACTATCCTTCTCTTTCACAGCAGATAATACAGTTTGTTTTACCCATGCTTTTCTTCTTTTATGTTGTACACTCCATTGGTATAAACTTTGTATACCTAAAATAAGTGAAATGACTATACCGCTAATCGCTATTAATAGAGCGAAAAATTCAAAAGGCGATGATATTTTGTTTGAATCGGTGTTTCTTAAAAGGTCAATCATAGTAAACCCTAACATTTGGCCTACAACAGAATAGAGCGTTAAAATTAATAATAAGAGGCTATCTTTTTTTGAAGCAACATTTTCTTGATATTTAAATAAACTATCGAGATTTTGTTTCGCGTTCGTGTACAGTACTTCAATGTTAAAAAGTTTTCTTAGACGAAAGAAAATATCTTCACTTTGTGATTGGGATACTAATTCTAAAGAAAAATAATTAGCTGTAAACGAATTTATTGAATAAATTAATTTCTCTATCTCATTTGTATCTTGTTCAATATTTAGTTCAGCATAAGCGTTTGCCATCTTTAATAAAACAACTTTATGAAATAAATTTAATAATAAAGCGTAATAAAACTCCCCGTACATTTGACTAGCAAGTTTAGTGACTGCTTGTTCACCTTCATTTGTAATACATGTGAAAATATGTTCTTCCATAATAAAGTAACGGTTAGGAGCCCATCTTTGATAAGAATGTTTTGTTAAATAATCGTGAATATAAGGAACATTATTTGCACTAATATATGGCTTACCATCATCTGATAATCCGGAAAGACTGGAAGTTCGATATACATCGATTATATGAAGGTCTGACTCTTTGTTTATGGATAATAGAGTTTGTACATACATTCGCTGGTCTTCAAAGAAAGGGAATGTTTGAAAATAAGAACTACGCAATCTCTTGTTCTCAAAGAAGTCTGTTAAACCATGAAATAAATCACCGAATATAAGTTTTTCTACTTGTGAATATTTTTTTCCATCACATTCAATACAAATAGTCTCAGTCGTATCACTTTTAGTTTCAAGTACACGGAAGCGAGCCGCGAATTCAATTGCTTCTGATAATGTCATGTTAGGAGCGGTTTTTATTTCTGTCCGAATTGTTAAGAACCCAAGCTCATAAGGACAAAGTGTTACATCAATAGAATGTATCTTGAATGGAACGGAAATAAGGTTAGTTGTTAAATGTCCATTTAAATTAAGGTCTTTAGAATAGCGCTGTAATCCTTTTTGATGTTCTGAATGAGGAAAGAGAATTTTATTTGTAAAGGAAAGATAGTATGCTTCCATATTTTGATGTGAAACTTGAAATTTCCCGTAATATGTATTTTCATCTTCAAGATGATCGAGTCGAAAAGGTCGAAAATCATTTTTTTGTAAGAAAGGGAACATATTTTGTTCATATCCAGTTTTAAACGAAAACGGGAATATAAATTGAAATATAGCTGTTGTTACATCTTTTTCCTCGATTGTTTGTATTGCCTCCATTTACATTGTTTCCTTTCCGTATAAGCTATAGAAACAACATGCCCAATTTTTCTTGAAAATAACCTCTCTTGTTCATTAGATTAAGAATGAAAATTCAGCTTATTTAACAAGGGACATGTATAATGTTATGTATACTAAAATTAGTATAATTGTGTTAGAAAAAGGGGGATGTTGTATGCGTATTTTAGTATTAGGAGCTGGGGGCGTTGGCGGATTTTTCGGTGGCCGATTAGTAGAAAAGGGAGAAGATGTTACATTTCTCGTTCGCAGCAAAAGAAAACAGCAATTAGAAGAAAAAGGTCTTGTTATCCGAAGTATTAACGGCGATTTTTCATTTCAACCGAAATTAATAACGAAAGAAGATATTACCACTCCATTTGATGTGATTTTATTCTCAACAAAAGCGTATCACCTAAACGAGGCAATAACAGATTTGAAACCATTTGTAGGAGAGAATACAGTAATAATTCCAGTGTTAAATGGTATCGCTCATTTAACACTATTACAAAAGGAATTCGGTGAGGAAAAAGTAATTGGCGGTTTATGCTTTATCGAGACGACGTTAAACGATCAAGGAGAAATTGTACAAACTAGTGTTGCCAACAGACTTGTATTTGGGGAAATTAAGCCTCAAGATTCAGAGAGAATAAAGCTTATTTCTAAAACATTTGCAGATACAAAAGCTAGTTTTGTTTTAAGTGAAAATATTGTGCAAGATATGTGGCATAAATATTTATTTATCACTGTAATGTCAGGTGTGACAACATTAATGCGTGCGCCGATAGGACCGATTCGTGAGAGTGATGGAGGCCGAGAATTTATTAGGACCTTATTTGAAGAATCAGTGCAAATCATGAAATCTATGGGGGCTCCAGTTAAGGACAATATCGCCCAGGAACATATGAAAACGATTGATAAAATTTCGTATGATATGAAGTCATCGATGCAACGGGATATGGAAAAAGGTTCGCTCATTGAAGGGAAGCATTTACAAGGATACTTATTGAAATTAGCAGAGGAAATGTCTATAGATGTGCCTTTATTAAGTGTTGTGTATCAAAATTTAAAGGTATATGAAAAAATGATTTTTACTAAAGAAATGGTATGAAAAAGAGTAAAGGATAGCAAAATATAAATGTTGCTATCCTTTTTTTGTTTCTTTTTGACAATTTATTCGTTTCTTTTCGGTTTATCTGTCGTATTTCGTTCTCTTTCACGTTTACCATATAGCTGATTAATTTCATTTGCTACTGCATCTAAATAGGAATCGGAAAAAAGTGGCTTCTTTTCTTTAGACATACGGGTCTCCTTTGTGGATTTTTAGTATTCATTATGTATATTTTTCGGTGGATTATGCGCAATCGTTTTAATTTTTTTCTTTTTTAAAATTTTTGTTTACTTTTTGAAAATAAAGGAGTATTATAATCCACAGTTTCAATTTTCTAAATCGCTGAAGCCGCATGGTGCGGGGGACCCGTTCTTATGGATTAGTACATAATCCAATGGGGTGAATCCTTGAAAAAGGTAGGGCTACTCATAGGCCCGAATCCGACAGCTAACCTCGTAAGCGTTATATTGAGAAGGAAGGTGGAGCTTGTGCGACAAAAAAAATAATGTCTACAAGTCTATTTCGTTATGGCTTGTAGACATTTTTGTTTTCTGAAGAAATAGTTTATCGCTGTAACTAGCAGAATCGTTCGTACAAAATTATTGGAGAGTGGACAGCATTGGTTTCATCTATTAAAAGATTTTTAATTGGAAGACCGTTAAAATCAACTGAGTTAGGAGAGCAAAAGCTTAATAAAACGAAGGCACTAGCCATTTTATCTTCTGACGCATTGTCATCGGTTGCATACGGACCAGAGCAAATATTAATTGCACTAGCAGGTCTTGGAGCAATAGCTTATTGGTATTCCATTCCGATAGCTGTTGGGGTATTAGTATTATTGACAGCTCTTATTTTATCTTATCGACAAATTATTTTTGCTTACCCTCATGGCGGCGGAGCATATGTTGTATCAAAAGAAAATTTAGGGATGAATCCGGGATTAATTGCTGGAGGATCTTTATTAGTCGATTACATTTTAACTGTTGCAGTAAGTGTGTCCGCAGGTACAGATGCGCTCACATCAGCTTTTCCTAGCTTACATGCACATAATGTAATCATTGCGATTATATTTGTCATATTGATTACCATCTTAAATTTAAGAGGCGTAACGGAATCAGCTTCCGTTTTAGCATATCCGGTTTATTTATTCGTTGTAGCATTATTTATATTAATTGGTGTAGGAATATATAATATTTTGACTGGTCACGTTTCACCCACGCTACATTCGCCAATTGGAACACCAGTTGCGGGAATTAGTTTGTTCTTACTGTTACGAGCATTTGCTTCAGGAAGCTCTGCTTTAACGGGTGTTGAGGCGATATCTAACGCAATTCCAAACTTTAAAGATCCTGCACCTAACAATGCAGCGAAAACATTGCTTGCAATGGGTGCATTACTTGCAGTTTTATTTTCTGGAATTGTCTTTTTAGCTTATTATTACGGAATTAATCCAAGTAAGGAAGTAACAGTCGTTTCACAAATTGCTGAACAAACTTTTGGACGTAATTTCATGTACTATTTCATACAAGGTACAACAGCTTTAATATTAATTCTTGCGGCTAACACAGGTTATTCTGCATTTCCACTATTAGCGGTTAATCTTGCAAAAGATAAGTTCATACCGAGAATGTTTACGATTAGAGGAGACCGTCTAGGTTATTCAAACGGTATTATTATACTTGGGATTTCTTCGATTATTTTAATTGTAGCTTTTCAGGGGAAAACAGAACACTTGATTCCGCTATATGCAGTAGGGGTATTTATTCCGTTTACACTTTCTCAAACTGGAATGGTACTAAAATGGCTTCGTGAAAAGCCTGAAGGATGGGCTTTAAGATTAACGGTTAATTTAATTGGTGCAGTCATTAGTTTTATCGTTATGAGCATGTTCTTTTTAACTAAGTTCGCACAAGTTTGGTCAATCCTTATTTTCTTACCTTTCATTATCTTCTTGTTCCATCGAATTAAGAAGCATTATGATGCAGTGGGCGATCAATTAAGTTTAAAAACTTGTGAACCACTTGTTCCGATTGAAGGGAATGTAATTGTCGTTCCTGTAGCTGGTATGACTCATGTAGTAGAAAATTCATTGAACTATGCTAAGGCTCTTTCTGCAGATCAAGTTATCGCTGTATATGTTGCTTTTGACAGAGAAGAGGAAAAGAAATTTGAAGAGAAATGGGAGAAGTGGCAACCTGAAGTAAGGCTTGTTACATTACATTCTCATTATAGAAGCATTATTCAGCCGCTTACAAAATTTATTGACACAGTGCAATATAAAGCGAGTGAATCAAATTACCGAGTTACGGTCGTTATACCACAGTTTATTCCGAAAAAAGGTTGGCATAACATTCTTCATAATCAGTCTAGTTTACTCATTCGTGCGTATTTACTCTATAAAAGAAATGTTGTTATTACGACAGTACCGTATCATTTGAAAAAGTAAGGGGATTTTTTAAGGATAACTTCACGAAAGTGAAGTTATCCTTTTTGTGTATATGCTATGCATAATTGCATATGGATTTAAAAAATATATTAGTATAATTTTAATGGTTATGAATATGTAGTGTTTCCTGTTGTGGTATATAGATAGTTTAATCGAGAAAGTGAATTGAATTTTATTTTGGGATAAGGACATGAGAGCTTGAAAATAAAGGGAATTAAAATACTTCTTTACGTTATATAAATAGCTGTGTTTAAATGACCTTACAGTACAAAACTTACATGAAAACAAAACGAAATTTCATACTTTCACACGTTAATTAGTTTAAAATGAATAATATTTTCATGTAATATATTCACTGTGTGAATGTGGAAATCGCAATAAAATAGAAAATTTATACAGTTTTATTCATACTAAGCACATATGAAAAGTTATGAAGTGTTTTATAACAATAAGTAAGTACTGTAGAAATAAAGTTTGAGAGAGGTGGTTCGTACATGACTCACGGTGAGAACGTTCTCTATTTTTAACCATCTCAAATCATTTGCAAGAAAATAGAATACTAAAATGCGATAGTAATAGTTGCTAATACATAGGAGGAGTTAAAGTGAAAAAGACTTTAATTACAGGGTTATTGGTTACAGCAGTATCTACGAGTTGCTTCGTTCCTGTAAGCGCTTACGCTAAGGAGGGGCAAACAGAAGTGAAAACAGTATATGCGCAAAATGTAATTGCTCCAAATACATTATCCAATTCAATTAGAATGTTAGGATCACAGTCACCGCTTATACAAGCATACGGATTAGTTATTTTGCAACAGCCAGACATTAAGGTAAACGCTATGAGTAGTTTAACGAATCATCAAAAATTTGCAAAAACGAATGTACGAGAGTGGATTGATGAATATAATCCGAAGCTAATCGACTTAAATCAAGAGATGATGAGATACAGCACTAGATTTAATAGCTATTATAGTAAGCTCTATGAACTAGCAGGAAAAGTAAATGAAGATGAACAGGCAAAAGTAGATTTTACAAACGCATATGGAAAATTACAATTGCAGGTCCAAAGCATTCAAGAGAGTATGGAGCAAGATTTATTAGAGTTAAATCGATTTAAAACGGTATTAGACAAAGATAGTAATAACTTATCAATTAAAGCTGATGAAGCAATAAAAACACTGCAAGGATCAAGTGGAGATATTGTGAAATTAAGAGAAGACATAAAAAGAATTCAAGGGGAAATTCAAGCTGAACTAACTACTATTTTGAATAGACCACAAGAAATTATTAAAGGTTCTATTAATATCGGTAAACAAGTATTTACAATCACAAATCAAACTGCACAAACGAAAACAATCGATTTTGTTTCTATCGGTACGTTAAGTAATGAAATTGTAAATGCAGCAGATAGTCAAACGAGGGAAGCAGCTCTTCGTATTCAACAAAAGCAAAAAGAGTTATTACCGCTTATTCAGAAGTTATCACAAACTGAATTAGAGGCGACTCAAATTACATTTGTTGAAGATCAAGTAAGTAGCTTTACAGAACTAATTGATCGCCAAATTACAACTTTAGAAACGTTATTAACGGATTGGAAAGTTTTAAATAATAATATGATCCAAATTCAAACAAATATTGAAGAAGGCACGTATACAGACAGTAGTTTACTTCAAAAACATTTCAATCAACTTAAAAAAGTAAGTGATGAAATGAATAAGCAAACAAATCAATTTGAAGATTACGTTACAAACGTTGAAGTACATTAAACAGAAAAATAATTAGCGATATAGGGAGAGAAGAAAAATGACAAAAAAACCTTATAAAGTAATGGCTCTATCAGCACTTATGGCAGTATTTGCAGCAGGGAATATTATGCCGGCCCATACGTATGCAGCTGAAAGTACAGTGAAACAAGCTCCAGTTCATGCTGTAGCAAAAGCTTATAATGACTACGAAGAATATTCATTAGGACCAGAAGGCTTAAAAGATGCAATGGAAAGAACAGGTTCAAACGCTTTAGTAATGGATCTGTACGCTTTAACAATTATTAAACAAGGTAATGTTAACTTTGGTAATGTATCGTCTGTTGATGCGGCTTTAAAAGGGAAAGTGATTCAGCACCAGGATACAGCTAGAGGAAATGCGAAGCAATGGTTAGATGTATTAAAACCACAGCTTATTTCAACGAATCAAAATATTATTAATTACAATACGAAATTCCAAAACTATTATGATACTTTAGTCGCTGCGGTTGATGCAAAGGATAAAGCGACTCTTACGAAAGGTTTAACTAGATTATCAAGTAGTATTAATGAAAATAAAGCGCAAGTAGATCAGTTAGTAGAAGACTTGAAAAAATTCCGAAACAAAATGACGTCCGATACGCAAAACTTCAAAGGTGATGCAAATCAAATTACATCTATATTAGCTAGTCAAGATGCAGGAATCCCGCTTCTGCAAAATCAAATTACAACGTACAATGAAGCGATTAGTAAATATAATGCAATTATTATCGGTTCATCAGTTGCGACAGCTCTAGGGCCAATTGCAATTATCGGTGGTGCAGTAGTTATTGCTACAGGTGCAGGAACGCCGCTAGGAGTCGCGTTAATTGCAGGTGGTGCAGCAGCTGTAGGTGGTGGAACAGCTGGAATCGTATTAGCGAAGAAAGAACTTGATAATGCACAAGCTGAAATTCAAAAAATAACAGGACAAGTTACAACTGCGCAATTAGAAGTGGCAGGACTAACGAACATTAAAACACAAACTGAATATTTAACAAACACAATTGATACAGCAATTACAGCGTTGCAAAATATTTCAAACCAATGGTATACAATGGGATCGAAATATAATTCATTACTTCAAAATGTAGACTCTATTAGTCCAAACGACCTTGTTTTCATTAAGGAAGACTTGAATATAGCTAAAGATAGCTGGAAAAACATTAAAGACTATGCAGAAAAGATTTATGCTGAAGATATTAAAGTAGTAGATACGAAAAAAGCATAATTGAATAAGAATCGTAAGAGCGTTAAGTATTAATGAATGAGTTGAAGCTCCTGTTCAGTTGTGAGCAGGAGCTTTTGATATCCTTATAAAGAGAATAGGTGAAAAGTATGGAGAAAAGATTTTATAAGAAATGCCTTTTAACGATAATGATTGCTGGAGTGGCAACGAGTAATGCATTTCCTTTACATCCTTTCGCAGCAGAACAAAACATAAAAACATTACAAGAGAGTGCAAAAAATTATTCTCTCGGACCAGCAGGGCTCCAAGATGTAATGGCGCAAACGACATCGAGCATATTCGCAATGGATTCATATGCAAAATTAATTCAAAATCAACAAGAGACTGATTTGAGTAAAATAAGTTCAATTAATGGTAATTTAAGAGGGAATATGATTCAGCATCAAAAAGATGCAAAAATTAATGCGGCGTATTGGTTAAATAATATGAAGCCTCAAATTATGAAAACGGATCAAAATATTATTGATTACAACAATACTTTTCAAGCGTACTATAGTGACATGCTATTAGCGATTGATCAAAAAGATAGCGTAAAGTTAAAAGCAGATTTAGAAAAGTTGTATGCGGACATTTTAAAGAATCAAAATGAGGTAGATGTATTATTAGGGAATTTGAAAGCTTTTCGCGATAGAATGGCGAAAGACACAAATAGTTTTAAAGAGGATACAAATCAATTAACAGCGATTTTGGCAAGTACGAATGCTGGTATTCCAGCATTAGAGCAACAAATAAATACATATAATGATTCGATTAAAAAGAGTAATGATATGGTTATCGCTGGTGGTGTACTTTGCGTAGCGCTAATAACATGTCTTGCTGGCGGACCGATGATTGCGATTGCGAAAAAAGATATTGCAAATGCAGAACGAGAAATAGCCAGTTTAAAGAATAGAATTTCAGGAGCACAAGCAGAAGTGGCAATTTTGACAGATGTGAAAAATAAAACGACTAATATGACAGAAACAATTGATGCAGCAATTACAGCACTGCAAAACATATCAAATCAGTGGTATACGGTAGGTGCGAAATATAATAATTTACTACAAAACGTAAAAGGAATCAGTCCTGAAGAATTTACCTTTATAAAAGAAGATTTAAATACAGCGAAAGATAGCTGGAAGGATGTAAAAGATTATACAGAAAAATTACATGAAGGCGTGGCGAAATAAACAGCGGAGTAGTTCCACTGTTTATTTTTTTATCCCGTTTTTTGTGAGAGCCGATCTTGTAATTTTACCCATAAGTTTGCCGTGCATTTTATCAATGTAACTTTAGGATAATGTTTGGTCAAATTGATACTAATAAACTCGATAAACTCCTGATCACGCTTTTTATATTTAATATTTTAAGTAAAAAAGCTATACTATAGGCAAAACTAAAAATTGGAAAGGAAATACTAGAACATGGAAAATTATTTGTTATTTATCCTTACAGCAATCCTAATCATAATAATGCCTGGTCCCGGTTTTGCCTTAGTTACAAAAAACACTATCTCGCATGGTAAAAATGGTGGGATAAAGACCGTCTTAGGAACGGTATCTGGAATGATGATTCATACAATAATGGCTACACTAGGACTTTCTGCTATCCTAATGAAATTTGCTATGCTATTTACATTAATAAAATATGCTGGGGCTTTTTATTTAATTTACTTAGCTGTAAAGTCAATTAAAAGTGCCTTTTCTAAAAAAGAAGATATGTCAGTTTCAGTGGGAATGAACTCTAAGGATATTGGAACGATTAAAAGTTTTAGACAAGGATTTACCACGGCAATCTTAAATCCAAAAACTGCTGTATTTTTCCTTAGTTTTCTACCCCAATTTATTGTGAACAATCAAAGTCATCTCTTCCAATTTCTTTTGTTAGGACTCACATTTACGACTTTGACAGCAATATGGTATTTACTTTATATCTCACTAATACGTCAATTAAGAACTTTTTTAAGAAAAGAAAAAGTGAACCGTACAATAGAAGGTATTACTGGCGCAGTATTGTTAGTATTTGGAGTTAGGTTATTTTTCCAAAAATAAATATGTATATGAAAAGAGAAATAATCAATGGTGGTTATTTCTCTTATTCACTTATTCTAAAACTATCATTATAGATTTCTAGAGGTGAGATGATTTTTTGTTGGGTATTTATGTTACTATCACTGTAAAAATTGTGAAGAAATGTACTTAAACTAACGGGGCAGGATAGTTGAATAAGAATAAAAATATTTTTATAAGTTAAATTTATTGAATATCATAAAATATAACACATCAAGGTGGATGGAGAGCTACTATCGAAGGAGTGAGAACATCTGCTTCTGTAAGAGGAAAGGGTGTAGGTACTGAACTTATAAAATGGGCAATTCAACGTGCAGAAGAACGTGGTTGTCATTTGGTACAACTGACAACTGATAAAAAAAGACCAGATGCGTTAAGGCTTTATGAACGGTTAGGTTTTAAAGCAACGCACGAAGGTTTAAAGCTAAAGATTTAAAATAATCATAATCAATCTTTTTTATAAAAAACAGTTATTAAAAATAAAAGAAAGCTGTCATTTTGATCAATCTTTATTCAAAACGACAGCTTTTTATATACAGTAAAATCAAGGGTTTCGAGTAATTTATAATCAAACTTTTTTCTAAACCAACACTCGATGGCGATGTGGTGTTACCTCAAATATAATTATTTTATTTGAAGGTCTCATTTTAATTTTTTCAAATCTTTTCATAGGTTGATATACAAAGACGTGTAGTGATAAGCCTATAACTGCAGTAATGTTTAAAATAATACTTATAAGCATTAAAGACCATTCTATAACTGGAGAAAAGTATCCGTTCGTACTTAATGTAGAAGAACTTACATCTAGTATTAAAATAACTATTAGTAAAGGTAAGTTTTTAACCAATTTGAATCTCCTCTTTTAAGTGTAATATCTTTATATTATTATATTGCAAAATAAATTATATAATTAATTATAAGATAGTTATCTATGAGAATTTAACTTGTTTTTTCGTTTTGGGGTGTTAAAAAATTCTTAAGTTGATGGGCATGGGATAGCACAACATGCCTATGAACTTAAGAACAGAAACTTACGCTTGAACATAATATCAAATTTAGATGAGCAAAGCTATTTCAAGTGAATAGAATCCACTCTTTAAGAATACATAAAATATATACATACAAGCTTAGCCTGATCACTACATCATTAGTGAAAGTAGGATTCTATAGATTTTGGAGGAAGAGATATGAAAAAAAAGGTTCTCCTGTTTACAGATTTGGGGATTGATGATGCGTTTGCTATACTGTACACCTTTTTTCGTAAAGACATTCAACTTGTAGGAATTGTAGCCGATTATGGAAATGTATCCAGAGAAAATGTAATAAGAAATATTAACTATTTGAAGTACATTGCGGGAAAAGAAGAGATACCTGTATTCCTTGGTGCTTCTGTACCGCTGACAGGTATATTGATTCAGTATTTCCCTGAGGTACATGGAAAAGTCGGATTAGGACCTATCATTCCCCCTGAAATTTCATATCCAGTGTATCCTTTAAATGATATTTATCAAATTATAGAATCAAATTTAGAAGATCTTACAATTATCAATTTAGGAAGACTTTCTTCGCTAGCTACGACTTTTGTGTTGAATTTAGAAACAATGCGAAACGTAAGAGAATGTATTTGCATGGGGGGAGCTTTTTTCTATCCAGGTAACGTAACTGCTGTGGCTGAAGCTAACTTTTACTCAGACCCTTATGCAGCAAACTTAATTCTGCAGCATGCAAAGAACTTGACAATTATTCCTTTAAATGTGACTCAACATGCGATTGTTACACCCGAAATGGTCCAGCAAATCGATGCATTTCATCGGAATACACAGGATCTTGCAGGACTCATCATCAAACCTATGTTAGACTATTATTATAAATTCTACTCTAAGTCTAATCCTGGTATAAGTGGAAGCCCTATGCATGATTTTGTAACAGTGTGGTATTTGCTGAATCAAGAGGCTGTTGGCCTTTCAAGAGTACCCATTAAAGTAATTCCTGATCAAGGAGAAGGATTTGGTCAAAGTATTGCAGACTTTCGTTTTGCTACTAATCCAGGCTATAAAACGCATAATGTAGCTTTTCAGCTTGATTATAAAAGATTCAAGAAGGATATTATGGAAACGTTTTTAAAGAAGAGAGTGTAACAGACTTTATTAACTTCAGATAATAGGGATTATGTGAATGAAATGCCACTTCACTTAACGTACAGGAATTCGACTTTTTTAGGTTAAAATTCGCTTAGCATATAAAACTTCCAAAATGTTGGCTGTATCCCATCACTATCAAGCTAACAAAACAAAATCCCCCTAAAATGAAAAAATCCGCTGACTTCTCAAAGTAATTAACTGTAGTGAAAGAAAATTTTTATTTTGGGGGTACATTAAAACTTTAGCTTGACGGGCAGGGGGTCTCGTCACATGCCTATCAAGCTAAGAAATTAGTTGTTCTCCAAAACGAAAAAATTAACTAAATCCCCATAAATAACTATAGGAAGATAAAAACACTGTAGCTTTCGAATAAAGTTTGATCAAAATTATGTAGTTGTTTGGTGATAATAAAATTGTTTCATTTATAATAAAATCATTTAAAAATTAATAGAGTTATTCAATTTATTCTGACGGTAATAATAAAGTAATTAAAAAGTGAAAATATTTGTTTGGAAAATACGGTTACTCATTTGCGATATTTACGTACCATGAAACAACTAATTACACTGTCTATAACTGAAATTCTCTTTGATTTCGAATGCTTTACAAACAAAAAAATAGCACGAATGTTCGTATTAAGGTATAATTATAAGTATCTTAAAATCAAAGGAGGTCTTGCCTTATGAGTCAAAGAATTTCCTACTATGATGTTGCACCTGATGGCATGAAAATTATGATGGATATGGAGAAGTACACTAAGAAATCTACAATTAATCGAATTACTAGAGAACTTATAAAGATTAGAGTCTCTCAAATTAACGGTTGTGCTTTCTGCATGGATATGCATACATCAGATGCCCGTAAGATAGGTGAAACCGAACAACGAATTTATTGCTTGAATGCTTGGAATGAATGTGATTTTTATACACCTGAAGAGAAAGTTGCTCTTGAACTATCTGAGCATATTACTCTAATTCCCACTAAAAGAGTTCCTGAAGACCTATATAAGCGAGTACGTGAACACTATGACGAGAAACAATATGTTGACCTTGTTCTGGTAATTAATCAAATCAACAGTTGGAATAGAATTTCTATTGCAATGGGAAATACAGCAACTAAAAAATAATTGCTCTCAACGAACGGTAAATAAGAATAAAATTAAAGATGTTTAAAAATCACAATACAATTGTTTCATTTTTCTTTATTACGCAGTTATCATAAACTGTAACATAACCAAATTTTTGAAATTTATTGGTTCATCCTTTATAGCTTTTATAATAATATTATCTTGAAACACGAAGGGACTGAACTATGCGCAGATATCAATATCTTGACCCCAAAATAAAAACATAATGGAGGTAAAAATATTGATTACAGAACTACAAACCGAAAGATTAGTTTTAAGAAAAATGAAAGTATCAGACTCAGCTAGCATGTTTACAATTTGGGCGGATCCAGAAGTTACAAAATTTATGAATATCAATAGTTTTACTGATGAAAGCCAAGCGGTAGATATGATTGAAATGCTTGATAAGTTATCTCGGGAAAACAGAGCTATTCGTTATTCAATAATTGAATTAGAATCAAATGAAATTATCGGTTCTTGTGGTTATAATTCATTTGATTTCAAAAACGCCAAAGCAGAAATTGGTTACGATATTAGTAAAGCTTTTTGGGGTAAGGGGTATGCGCCAGAAGCCATTCTCTCTTTAATGGATTATGCGTTTAGTACTTTAGAATTCAATAGAATAGAAGCAAAAGTTGAATCTGAAAACATCAATTCAATAAAAGTCTTACAAAAGTTAAACTTTACATTCGAAGGGACAATGAGAAAGTGTGAAAAATCTAATGAAAAGTTTATTGATCTAAGTGTTTATTCAAAATTAATAACAGATTAACTTATATTACTTAGCCTACATTCCTTAAAATGTAGACTATTAAATACCCTCGAAGCATCCTTAATTGCTATTAATTGAAAGTGAGGGCTACGGCTCTCTTTTTTAATTCACAATTTCTAGTACAATTGAAATAATTAAGAAACGTATAGAGTAATCCGTCCGATCTTAACCACTGAAGAAAAATTAACAGAGGAAGAGATCATGAACTTTGCTGTTGAAATGAGGGAAAAGAAATAGAAGGACACAACTATATAATAAGAAAAATCTAGAAGATACGTAATATTTAAAAATGAACCGTCTCATAAAGAACATGTAGTAATTTCTACGTGTTCTTTTTTAATAAAAATGAAAGTAAACTGTTAAATAAAAATTTACTTTCAATGTCATATAAGAAGAACAAAAAATAAGTCGTCTTTTGCTCTTAACAGGGTCTTACCAGCAGCATCCGTTACTTTAGAAACACTCCTATGAGATATAATTATTGATGGTACTTTTTAGGTGATATACTGGAGGTAGATTACTCATCTAATGATGAAGGGAGGTTTACGCGTATGGAAGTAACATTTACAGTAAGTAAATGGGATGAAAAGCCAGTCAATGACACTAGAAAAGATTTCCCTATTAATATTGCCCATGTCGAATATGATATTGACGGTGAATTAAAAGGAAAAGCTTTTGTTGAATATTTATTATATTATTTAGAATCAACTATAGATGATGGTCACTTGGCTACTGCTAAAATTTCTGGATTTTTACATTTCGAAGGAATTTATAAGGGAAAACGAGGGACATTTATAGCTATAGAGCAAGGGATATTTGATAAAGGAAATCTAGATTCCCCTGCAACAATCATCAAAGCTACTGGTGAATTAGAAAGCCTGAAAGGGTCCTATAATTATAAGTTTACAGGTCAAACCAGTAAAATGATTCTAGACTTTGAATTCTAACAAAATATCTTATAATTTAGCAAAAAGGGCATCCACTGTAATACCAGGAATGTCCTTTTTTAAACTAAATTATACCGAAAAACAAGACTCGAAATTTTCAATGGGAGGAAATGATATGAGGATCACGATACAAGAATATGTGGTCAATGAAATAGATTCAGGACCATATGGAATAACCGTAGGAAAAGACGGAGCATTGTGGTTTACGGAACAGAAAGGGAATCGAATTGGTAGAATAAATGCTACTGGTGAAATAAATTCTTTTCCCATTCCGACAGCAAATGCAGGAGCTATGTCAATTATCTCGGACCAGACCGGTGACTTATGGTTTACGGAATATAACTCAAGCAAGATCGGTAAAATGTCGATGAACGGTCTTTTTGAAGAATATGTACTCCCTACAACGAACGCTGCACCTTTTGGCATAACGGAAGGCCCAGATGGAGCAATATGGTTTACAGAAATGAATAATGGTAGGATCGGAAGAATAACAAAGTCAGGGGAAATCACCGAGTTTGAATTGCCTAACTCCAAATCATTTCCCTCTTTTATTACTCTGGGATCAGACGGTGCATTATGGTTTACACAGAATCAGAACAATAGGATTGGGAGAATAACCACTAAAGGTGAGGTCAAAGAATATCCAATCCCAACACCCAACTCCGGGCCAGTTGGAATTGCGAGCGGCCCAGATGGAGCAATATGGTTTGTGCAAATCATAGGCAATAAAATTGGTAGAATTACGTTCGAAGGTGAGATCAAAGAATTTGTTATACCGACGCCGAACGCTCGTCCTCATGCCATAATACCTGGGAAGAACAGAGATCTTTGGTTCACAGAATGGGGAGGTAACCAAATCAGCCGTATTACAGTTGAAGGAGTTATTACGGAATATACGATACCTACAAATAATGCAGAGCCACATGGTATCACGTTTTGTCCGGATGGCGATCTTTGGTTCGCTGAAGAGTGTAATCAAATTGGACGTCTAACAATCATTACGTAATAGGGATATCATCCATCGCTATCAAGCTCAGAAAAGTAAATATTCCATCACCATCAAGTTAAGAATTTGGTTGCTCCCCAAAACGAAAAAATGTGCTTTTTTGTTACAAGTAGCACAAAATTTCGTTCTGGGGGTACTATAAAATTTTAGCTTGATGGCGATGGGGTCTCGCCATCAAAACGTGAATTTCGCACGCTAAGGAATTTCTATGTTAAAAAACTTGGCTTTACCGTACGTTAAGGAAGTTCCATAAACGATATTTAATGTTTGTTATTGTTACTACAGAAAGAACAAAAAGAATGAATTAAATATGAATCGATTTATCCCGCTATTTGCGGGCAGTAAGACTCCCACCTCAAAATTCGGCGAATACGAGGGAGTTAGGTGGGAGTCGGACTGCCCGTAAAAGCCCGATTGGTGAGGGCTAATAATCAGTGGGGGATGAACAAAACCCCCACTGATTAAAGTTTCACTTTATCTGATTGAAGATCATTTGTATCGAGTGTATGAAGCTAAAAAATAAAAGTTTCATTGTAAATCCTAAGTGGAGTAGAAGTTTAGGTTGATAAATAAGGGAGTCGAATTTTTTTGCATAAAGCTGTATAATGCTTGTAACGAAAGGGAAATACAGGAAAGGGTTTGTAATGAGTTACTATGGATAAGGATAAACAACAATTAAGCGTTGAAGTTGCAAGATTATATTATCAATCAGATTATAGTCAGCAAGAAATTGCTAACAAATTAAATATCTCAAGACCGACAATCTCTAGATTATTAAAGTACGCGAAAGAAAAAGGATTTGTTCAAATTAGTATAGCGGATCCATTTGCTGATTTAGATAACGTCGGGAACTTACTTAAAGAAAAGTACAACTTGTTAGAGGCGCATGTTGTATTTTCTCCAGTGCCAGAATATGCAACGATTACGGAGTATATTAGTAAATATGCAGCTGAGTATATGGAAAAGACAGTGAAAACTGGTGATATCGTTGGTGTAAGCTGGGGAATGACGATGTATGAAATCGCTAGAAAAATCGTACCGCAACATGTGAAAGGTGTAGAGGTTGTCCAGTTAAAAGGTGGCATTAGTCACTCAAGTGTAAATACATATGCGAATGAAACGATCGCGTTATTTGCAGATGCTTTTCAAACGACGCCAAGAAATCTACCTCTTCCAGTTATATTTGATAATGCGGTGACAAAAGAATTAGTGGAGCAGGATCGACATATTCATCACATTATTGAAATGGGAAAACAAGCGAATATTGCAATTTTTACTGTCGGAACAGTGCGTGATGAAGCGTTATTATTCCGATTAGGATATTTAGATAAGGATGAAACGAACATTTTGAAAGAACAAGCTGTCGGTGACATTTGTTCACGTTTCTTTGATGGAGACGGAAATATTAGTAGCGAAGAAATTAATAAGCGTACAATTGGAATTGAGTTAGAAGAGTTAAAGTTAAAGAAACGTTCTATTTTAGTTGCAGGTGGTAATAGAAAAATAAAAGCAATTGACGGTGCGTTACGTGGCGGGTATGCAAATGTACTAATTATAGATCAGCATACAGCGAAAGAATTGTTACATTATCAAAAAGGTTAGAAATAAAAGGCTTTCTCAAAATATTAATTTTGAGAAAGCCTTTTATTTTTAGTATGAGTAAATCAATGTGTAGTACCTTGTAAAGTATTTGTAAGGAACGCTCTTTGATTGATCTCCTTTTTCAAAAATTAGTGAGTTAGCCATAATATCTCTATCTACAAAACTCCAGCCATCTTGCTCCATCATATCGATAAAAGGTTCCATTTTTCCGCGCTTTACTAAGTAGGGGTATTGATTATCTATCGGTTCTACTTCCACCATTTCTTTATCTTGAATAACCATCTTAGACATAGCTAAAGCAAATGGAACTGGGTTTCCTTCTTGGAAAATAACATCCCTTTTATAAAAAATAAATATGGATAGTGAGGTGCATACTAGCAATGTGAATATAAAGAATTTTGACTTAAACAAGTGTTTCACATCCTTTATTTACAAGCTTATACTACTTTCAATGTATTACTAGAAATTCCCTTCTAAAAAAGAATGAACAAAAGTTCAAAAGTGTATTTACATTTGTTCAACTAAGGGTTAGAATGAAGTTGTTAAAAGATATGAGGAGTGAAGATAATGAACATTGCAAAGTTAATTGATCATACAATTTTAAAACCAAATTCTACAAAAGAAGATGTTATGAAAGTAATCGAAGAGGCAAAGCAATACAAATTTGCTTCAGTTTGTATTAATCCTACATGGGTAAAGCTAGCTGCTGAAGAATTAGCTGGACATGATGTAGACGTTTGTACTGTAATCGGTTTCCCATTAGGAGCAAGCACTACTGAAACAAAAGCATTCGAAACAAAAGATGCTATCGCAAAAGGTGCAACTGAAGTTGATATGGTAATCAACGTAGGTGCTTTAAAAGATGGCGACAATGAGTTCGTTGAAAAAGACATTTATGAAGTAGTACAAGCAGCAAAAGGAAAAGCTCTTGTAAAAGTAATCATTGAAACTTGCCTTCTAACAGATGAAGAAAAAGTTCGTGCTTGTGAATTATCAGTAAAAGCTGGCGCTGATTTCGTAAAAACTTCAACTGGATTCTCAACTGGCGGAGCAACTGCAGAAGATATCGCATTAATGCGTAAAACAGTTGGACCAAACGTTGGCGTGAAAGCATCTGGCGGCGTTCGTACACGTGAAGATGCAGACAAAATGGTAGAGGCTGGAGCTTCTCGCGTTGGAGCAAGTGCTAGTGTTGCAATCGTATTAAATGATGCAAAAGGTGCTACAGATAATTACTAATTAATAAAGTGTGAAAAGCAATAGATACACGTTTAAAGTAAAGTGTATCTATTGCTTTAACAATTGAAAAGAATGTAAGCGGATACGAATGGGAGGAGACGGCTTATGAAATACTTAATCGGTGTTTTAGGCCTCGTATTGATTTTAGGTATCGCTTGGCTTGCTAGTAATGATAGAAAGAAAGTCAAATATCGCCCAATCATAACGATGGTTATATTACAATTCATTTTGGGGTTTTTATTATTAAATACAAGCGTAGGGAATATATTAATTAGCGGAATAGCAGATGGTTTTGGAGAATTATTAAAATATGCCGCTGATGGTGTGAATTTCGTATTTGGTGGATTAGTAAATCAAAAAGAGTTTTCATTCTTTTTAAGTGTATTAATGCCAATCGTATTTATATCAGCTTTAATAGGTATTTTGCAACACATTAAAGTATTACCTATTATTGTGAAATCTATCGGTCTAGTATTAAGTAAAGTAAATGGGATGGGGAAACTCGAATCATATAACGCGGTAGCTTCTGCGATTTTAGGACAATCTGAAGTGTTTATTTCAGTTAAGAAACAACTAGGATTATTGCCAGAGAAAAGAATGTATACATTATGTGCATCTGCAATGTCTACAGTATCTATGTCTATCGTTGGATCATATATGGTGTTATTAAAACCGCAATATGTTGTAACCGCTTTAGTGCTTAACTTATTCGGTGGCTTCATTATTGCTTCTATCATTAACCCGTATGAAGTTACTGAAGAAGAAGATATGTTAGAAGTACAAGAAGAAGAGAAAAAGACATTCTTTGAAGTATTAGGGGAATACATTATAGATGGATTTAAAGTTGCGATTACAGTGGCAGCTATGTTAATTGGTTTCGTTGCTCTTATCGCATTCATTAATGCAGTATTTAAAGGTGTAATCGGTATCTCATTCCAAGAAATTCTTGGTTATGTATTTGCACCATTTGCATTTATTATGGGTGTTCCATGGCATGAAGCAGTTAACGCAGGGAATATTATGGCGACAAAACTTGTATCAAATGAATTTGTTGCGATGACAGATTTAGCACAAGGAAACTTTAATTTCTCAGATAGAACGACAGCGATTATATCTGTATTCTTAGTTTCATTTGCAAACTTCTCTTCAATCGGGATTATTGCAGGGGCAGTTAAGAGCTTAAATGAAAAACAAGGGAATGTAGTCGCAAGATTCGGTTTGAAATTACTTTTCGGTGCAACATTAGTAAGTTTCTTATCAGCAACAATCGTTGGCTTATTATTTTAACAGATTCATATAATATAAAAAGGAATGGTGATTGTAATGAGAATGGTAGATATTATTGCGAAAAAACGTGATGGAAAAGAATTAACAACTGAAGAAATTAATTTCTTTATTAACGGTTATACAGACGGAAGTATTCCTGACTATCAAGCGAGTGCACTTGCAATGGCAATTTTCTTTAAAGATATGACGGATCGTGAACGTGCAGATTTAACGATGGCAATGGTTGAGTCTGGAGAAACAATTGACTTATCAGCAATTGAAGGCATTAAAGTAGATAAGCATTCAACTGGCGGTGTTGGTGATACAACAACATTAGTATTAGGACCATTAGTCGCTGCTTTAGATGTACCAGTAGCAAAAATGTCTGGTCGTGGTTTAGGACATACGGGCGGGACAATTGATAAATTAGAAGCGGTAGAAGGATTCCACGTTGAAATTACGAAAGAACAGTTCATTGATATTGTAAACCGTGACAAAGTGGCTGTTATCGGACAGACAGGAAACTTAACACCTGCTGATAAAAAGATTTATGCATTACGTGATGTAACAGGAACAGTAAATTCAATTCCTCTAATTGCAAGTTCAATTATGAGTAAAAAAATTGCAGCTGGTGCTGATGCAATCGTACTTGATGTAAAAACAGGTGCTGGTGCATTTATGAAAACCGAAGAAGATGCAAAAGAATTAGCTCATGCAATGGTACGTATCGGAAATAATGTTGGACGTCAAACGATGGCAGTAATTTCAGATATGTCACAACCTCTTGGTTTTGCGATTGGTAACGCTCTAGAAGTGAAGGAAGCAATTGATACTTTAAAAGGCGAAGGTCCAGAAGATTTAACAGAATTAGTACTTGTATTAGGAAGCCAAATGGTCGTACTTGCGAAAAAAGCAAATACATTAGAAGAAGCTCGTGAAATGCTAATTGAAGTGATGAAAAATGGAAAAGCAACTGAGAAATTTAAAGAGTTCTTAAGCAACCAAGGCGGAGACAGCTCGATTGTAGACAATCCAGAAAAAATGCCACAAGCGAAGTATGTAATTGATGTACCTGCAAAAACTTCAGGTGTGATTTCAAACATTGTTGCAGATGAAATCGGTATCGCAGCTATGTTATTAGGTGCAGGTCGTGCGACAAAAGAAGATGAAATCGATTTAGCGGTAGGATTAATGTTACGTAAAAAAGTTGGCGATGCAGTAAAAGAAGGCGAGCCGTTCGTAACGATCTATGCAAATCGCGAAAATGTAGAAGATGTAAAAGCAAAAATCTATGAGAACATTTCTATCGCTGAAACAGCAGTGGCTCCTAAATTAGTTCATACAGTTATTACTGACTAATCATAATTACATTTACTTTGAGGAGGAAATAATATGGATAAGAAAAAATATATCGAAGAAGCAAATAAGATGTTATCGAAAGCGTATATTCCGTATTCTAAATTTCCTGTTGGTGCAGCGCTAGTTACGAAAGAAGGTAAAATTTATACTGGTTGTAATATAGAAAATGCTTCTTACGGTTTATGTAACTGTGCAGAAAGAACAGCGATCTTTAAAGCAGTATCAGAAGGTGAGCGCGATTTTAGTTACTTAGTCATTACAGGCGAAACAGACGGACCGATTTCACCATGTGGTGCATGTAGACAAGTTATTGCTGAATTTTGTGATCCGAAAATGCCTGTATTACTAACGAATGTAAAAGGTGATGAAAAAGAAGTGACTGTGGAACAGTTACTGCCAGGTGCTTTCTCAATTGAAGATTTAAAATAAGTTAAAAGGCCATTCCACAATTAATAGTTGTGGAATGGCCTTTTTTATTTTCAATAATAGAATGTAATAATCTGTTCATATTCCGTTCATAAACTTTGCGTAAAATGATTGCAGTGAATATGGAAAGTGACGATATAAATTGTCGTTCTACAGCAGGAGGAATATGATGAAGAAATTATATAATGCAGCATTCATTTACTTAATTATTGGTTTATTATCAGGTGTATTTGCAAGAGAGTATACGAAAGCGCAAGGCATTAAAGGATCCACTATGTTGCAATTAGTGCATACACACGTATTAGTGCTCGGCTTTGTATTCTTTTTGGTCGCTTTAGCTCTATTTAAAGTATTTAATGTCCGTGAAACAAAAAGTTTTCGTGCGTGGTTTGTTGTTTATAATGTAGGATTAATTTTTACTATTGCTACAATGGTATTTAGAGGTATTCTACAAGTAAATGGAACTGACTTTAATGGTTTAAGCCATATGGCTGGTTTAGGTCATGTCATTATAAGTGTTGGGCTCGTTTGGTTTATGATTTTGCTCAAAAAATCTTTTAAATAGATAGGAGTGGAGAGTATGAGTTTAGCACTTTTATCAAGTATAGTAGCGGTTTGTATGGCCGTTGGAGTTATGTTTCTTCGCTTTAAGTCAGCGAAAAAACCGGTAACGAAAAAGAAAATTATATTACCGCCAATTTTTATGAGCACTGGTGCAATGATGTACTTCTTACCAGAGTTTCGATTAACGTCTTTAGAAATAGTAGAGGCAATTAGCGTAGGACTTATTTTCTCTATATTTCTTATTAAAACATCTAAGTTCGAAATAAGAGGCGAAGACATATATATGAAACCATCAAAAGCGTTCATATTTATTTTAGTTGGTTTATTAGCTATTCGGGTAGCATTGAAATCATATTTAAGTCAGTCGATTGATTTAACCCAATTAAGTGGAATGTTTTTCTTACTCGCTTTTGCGATGATTGTATCGTGGAGAATTGCGATGTATCGCTCGTTTACTAAATTAGAAAAGACAATAAAAAGAGCTGGAATTTCTATATAGGAATTTTAGCTCTTTTTATGTTTTATACGATTGTTTTTTTAGCTTTGATTTCATTTGCTTAATTTTAAACGGATTTGAGCATCTTGTAATGCAACTGGTGTAACGTTAAGACCATTTTGATCAACGATTTTTGTGTTTAATAAAATGGAATCTAAGCTCCCGCGAAATGTTTTTGTATAGTTTTGACGCAACATTTGTTGTTCTTGTTTTTCATCAACTGTTAATCCAGATGTTCTTTCTTTTTTTGATAATTCGTTAATACGGAATAAAATGTTATTCATTTGTTTTCACCTCTAGTTAGATTTAATTACATTAGTTACTTACTAATGTATAGTTATTGTAACGTATCTTTTAATAAGTGTCAATGCCTGTAAACATGCCTTGTTTTGTAAGTGTATGTGGTGATAAAGAATGAAAAAACTACAAATACTTGAAATAGAAAAGATGTTAATATACAATACCTAAGTAGGGTATATAGGGTATTGTTTTACTTTATGAGAGTAATAAGCAAAAAGGAGTATGTAATAATGAATTCAGTAATTTCAAGGAAAGAAACAATCATATCATATAGCATTGCAATTCTATTTATATTAGCGATGGTTACAGCTGGTGTACTATTAGATGATCCAGAAGTAATTTTGCCGGAAATAGCTGCGATGGCAATAGCTTTATGGGTATATCGTGAGCCGGGATGGCTAAGACAACCAGAAAAAATCTTTATTGCGCCGTCAATAACAGCTGTTATTGGTTTTGCAGTGAATCAAATGGATATTTCCTATATAGGAAAAGTTAGCTTAACACTTATATTAATGATGTTGTTTTTACGTGTTATTCAATCCAATTTAGCACCATCTATTGCGACAGGTTTATTACCATTAGTAACAAATGCGACGGAATGGTCATTTGTTATCTCAGTCTTCGTTTTGACAT
Source organism: Bacillus sp. SRB_8 (assembly GCF_003264205.1). Classification (NCBI taxonomy): domain Bacteria; kingdom Bacillati; phylum Bacillota; class Bacilli; order Caryophanales; family Bacillaceae; genus Bacillus; species Bacillus sp. SRB_8. Next base: position 199,507 of record NZ_NADT01000003.1, read on the forward strand.
TTATTTTAATGATTGGTGTTCTTATTTTTAAATTGAATAACGGTATTGAGAGAAAAGTTAAAATCCAATATAAATATATGGTTGTATTTCTATTTTTAAATTTTGTATGGATCAGTTTATGTTGGATAACTGGTTATGAACAATTAGCGGTTATTCCGCCAATTCTAGTCGTTGTGTATGAATCACTTCAAAAACCGATGTACAATGAAAAAATGGCATTTAAACAAATACTAGTATTAACTACATCAGCAACTGTTGGAACGTTATTGTACTTTGCGATTGATTCATGGATTGTAGTTACTTTATTAAATATGATATTAATGCTAATTTTATTAAAAATCGTTGGAGTACGTATTCCAGCAGCTTATGCATTTCCATTACTTCCGCTCGTATTTCCTGATGAAATGATAAAAATGTTACCTGTAGGCTCATTCATTGCGGGGGTATTCTTATTTGGGGCAGTACTACTGTATAAAAAGTGGGAGATGAAGAAAAAGGGAACGCAAATGTAGAGAAGAAAATACAATCCCTAGTTAGCATAATAAATAGACACCCGCGGGTGTCTATTTTCATTAAATGAAATTTAGCTTAACTCATTTAAGCAATTCACAAGTTCTGTTGTTTTAGAAAAGAATGGTGAATGATCAGCTTCCAAAGTAATTATTTTTGTGCAAGTAGTTTCTGTATGCATTCGGCGCTGAAAATCAATCGGAATCGCTCTATCTAGAGTTGTTTCGATATAAATACGATTTACAGTTCCAAAGTTCTCTTCTGATATTTTCAGCTCTTTTTGGAACGGTCCTAGTGGTTGAGGACGCATTTGATTAAAAGATGCTCCTTTAATAGAACCGTCTTCTGTAGCATTTAAAAATGTTTGTTCAATCAACTCTGGTATAAGTTCTGCGGTCATGTCATTCTCATTTATAGAGAATTGTGGGCCAGCTTCTCCGTCTAACTTACTACCAAGACTTTCTCCATTTTGTGGCAAGAATGCACAAAGATATACTAATTTATCGATTTTATTTGGTATAAGCTCAGCGGTTTGAGTGATCACAATTCCCCCCATACTATGTCCAACAAGAATAACTTTTTCATTTTGTTGATTTATAATAGTTGTTACTGCATTAACATAGGAATCTAATGTTATATTTTGTGATGGAGTTGTATCTTTCCCACTTCCAGGTAAGTCTAGTGTAATAACTGTATGTCCGAAAGCCTCTAGTTGAGGTTTTACTAAATCCCATGCCCATTCACCTTGCCATGCTCCATGTACTAAAACGTAAGTACTCATTTAATCAACACTCCTCTAATGTTTATATGTTTATTTTTTCGTAATATTGATGATGTATAATTAGTGTATATGAAGTGGGTTGATAAATATAATGAAGCTTATTTATAGATGATATAAATAACTTTTATATAAGGAGAACAGAATGAACGTTTTTGATTTTAAAGTTTTTAAATACGTGGCTCGTTTGAACAGCATTAGTTTAGCAGCTAAGGAGTTACATATGACACAGCCGGCTATAACTCATATCGTAAACAAATTAGAGAAACGATATGCTATAACATTATTTGATCGCTCTAGACAAGGAACTGTTTTAACTGAAAATGGAAAAGAATTTTTAGTTTGTGTAGATCGACTTCTAATGGAGTATGAAAACCTTGAAGAAACAGCTTTACAATTAAAAAATAATAACTTGTATAAGATTGTATTAGCTACATATCCTTCAGTTACTGTATATTGTTTGGCGGAGTGTATCGAACTAGGTAATTTTGATCAAAGTCAGTATGTGCTTGCAGTTCGAGAAGGAAGCTATCAAGAAGTGTTAGATTGGCTGTCTTCTGGAAGTGCAGATTTTTCTATTTCTATAAAAGAAAATTTAATACCAGGATTTCATTATGATGTAATTGGTGAAGATCCGTATGTTGTGGTTTCTTCTAAGTCAGTTCCATCTGGTCTTACAATGAAAGAGTTGAAAAATTATCCTTTTATAATGCCGCTCTCTGGTTGTAAAGAAGTACTTGAACCATATTTGACGAAAAATGAAATAGTAGTTAATAAAGTGATGGAATCAGAGACCATTAGTTCAGCATTAGCACTTGCCTTACAGGTTAACGGTATAACAATTGTTCCAGTATCAGGACTACATAAGCAAATTATTCATGAATTCATTGTGCAACCGATAGAAATTAAAATCGCACGACAACTTATTATGCAATGGTCACCTAAAAAAGAAAATGACTCACTGTTTCTGGCGTTTGTTACGAATTTACTAAGCCAACTACAACAAAAGAAAAAATGAATAAAATGATACAAAAGGTAAGCTCATTTCACTGAAGCTTACCTTTTGTGTGTATTACCAATATAGGACAGTATCATAAAGCCCGATTAATATAAGGAGAACACCGGCTATACGCTGAATGTTTTTTCCTATTTTTCGGCTCTTTTTCAGTAAAGTCCCATTTAATCCAAGGTAGGAGATGATGAACATAAGTACAACGATAGGTAGAGCAGTTTCTATCGAAAAGAATGTCGGAAACAAGTATCCATAATTAGATGAGAAAGATAAAGGGATTAACGTTCCGAAAAATAGAACGAACATAGTCGGACAGAAGGCTAAGGAAAAAAAGAATCCAAGTAAAAATGAGCCAACCTCATTTTGTTTTCGTATAAATTTGATTGAGAAGAAACTTCTTCCTTTTATAATACCTGCCAACATTAGCCCCATTAAAATTAATAAAGGTCCAATTATTTTTCGTAACCATGGGAAATACAAAGTTAATATTTGCTGAATCTCTTTTCCTAAGAACCATACTAATAGTCCAAGTGTCGTAAAAGCTATTATTTTTCCTAAAATGAATAACAATATATGTTTCCATGCATGTCCCTTTTGTAAAGATTGATTGCCATAAAGTGAAACTTTAATCAGTGGGGGTTTTGTTCATCCCCCACTGATTATTAGTTGAACCAATCGGGCATTTACGGGCAGTTGATATCCCACCTAACTTCTTTGTACTATCCGAATTTTGAGGTGGGAGTTTTACTGCCCGTTAATGCGGGATAAAGTGTAATAGCGCTAATGTTTCCTGTTAATTGGCAAGGAGCAAGGGTACCTACAATGCCTAATAAAAACGCAAATAAAAGAGGAATTGATTTCGTAGCATTCGCGATATCCATTAAAGGAGACATGAGTTGATAACTCCACTCGCTAACTGTTGAAAACACGTTATATTCACCTTTCTAACTAGTTATATTGTAATGTTCCATTTTTAGTAATCTGCTTCCACGTTTTACCGTCATCCATAGAAAGAAAGACATTTGCTTTCATTGTAGCAAAAACTATTTCAGCTGAATTTTGAGAATTTTGCGATATGTACATAATTGTATCTTTAGAATCTAAAGATGGAATCTGTAAGTTTGTTTCTTCATTTGTAGCAATTGATTTCTTCGTAATCAGTTGCTCAGTTTGCTTATTAATAGAGGCATAGATAATGTCTTCATTACTTAATGTAACTGCGGTCGATTCAACTGGTTTAGAAAATAGTTCAAATGTATTTCCATAATCTGTAGACAAATATACACCGTCTTTAGCACTTACCGCGACTACACTAGATTGATCTGGATGTGCTGAAAAGGAATGGATTGTACTTGAAAGACCGTTTAATTTACTATTTTTCCAATCTTGTCCGTTGTTCGTACTGAAATAAAAACCTTGTTGTAATTTAGAATTTGGACGCTCATTGTATAAATAAATTGCTTCCGTATTATATCCGACAGCAAGGTTATGAAAATCAGATTCTCCATAAAACGCTAGCTTTTCAAGGGTATTACCGCCATCAGAACTTTTCATTAGCCCTAAAGGATTTTTTAAATTTGCACCTGGTTCAGGATGACCGCTGGCAACGAATCCATTCTTTGTTGCCTGAAATCCCATGTAATCATGTAGCTCAGTCGTAGTTTCAAACCATTTACCATCTTGATAAACTTTTATACCACTGTGAGTTGCGATAGAAACCCCAGGCATATTTCCCGCGTAGCCAATTCCATGAATGTGCTCGATTTTTCCAGAGGTAATTTCTTTATAGAAGTTTTGCGGAATCGTATTTGCTGTTTCTTTATTTTTGGGCTGAGATTGCACCGTTTCTTTTTTAGCTGGTGCTGTTTCAGCATTGCTAGAACATCCTGTAATTATTAATAAAGAAGTAATTGCTAACCCTGTTGCTACATAATGTTTCACTTTTGTAGACTCCTTTCCATATATATGAGATTTTAAGTATATGAAATAAATGTCAATAAATTGTGGAGTGGTATGCATAATTTAGAGTGGAAGGGGCCCTAGTAATGAAGATTTTCTTTTCTCTATGAGCACTATTAATTGACGAAAAATTATAACAATAATAGAATGAATTATATTGGATAATCAGTTTCAAAATTATACATAGAACGCTAGGGGGATTATTATGAAATCAACATTTTTTGCTCAAAATAGAGAACGATTAGTAAACACATTACCGGATGAATCTATTACTATTTTATTTGCTGGGCAAGCACCTCATATGTCAGCCGATGCACATTATAAATTTGTGCCGAATCGAAATTTTTACTATTTAACGGGAATCGATGAGCCAAATGTTATTTTCATGTTGAAAAAGTTTGGAAATAGTGTGGAAGAAACTCTTTTCATTGAAAAATCAGATCCAGTAATGGAAAAATGGGACGGTAAAACAGTTTCTAAAGAAGATGCAGAACAAATTTCAGGCATAAAAAAAGTTGTATATATAGAAAGCTTTGAGAAGACAATGGCAAATACACTTTTCACAGAAAATGTGAAGCATCTGTATTTAGATTTAGAGCGTCGTGAGTGGAAGGGTACTGAGACGAAAACGTTAGCGTTTGCTAAATATGTAAGAGAACAGTATCCACACGTTTTAATTGGTAATGTATATCCGCATATTTGTGAATTACGAGTGTTTAAAACGGAAGAAGAAATTGAAATCATTAAAGAAGCGATTGCTGTAACTAAAGAGGGTATTTATAACGTGCTGAAGCATGCAAAAGCAGATGTGATGGAATATGAATTAGAAGCTCATTTTGATTTTACGCTTAAATCATCTGGAATTAAACATCATGCATTCAATACAATTTTGGCGAGTGGTAAAAATGCTACAGTCCTTCATTATGAAGATAATGATGCACAAATTCAAAATGGTGATTTAGTGCTGCTCGATTTAGGTGCTCAAAAAGATTACTACAACGCTGATATTAGTTACACATTCCCAGCTAGTGGAACATTCTCTAGTCGCCAAAAACAAATATATAATATAGTGTTAAAAGCATTGAAAGAAACAACTGAGCTTATTAAGCCAGGATTAAAGTTTACTGCATTAAATGAGCATACAAAAAAGGTACTGGCAGAAGAGTGTAAAGCAATTGGTTTAATTCAAGAAGATGAAGAGTTATCAAAATACTATTATCATGGCGTCAGCCATTTCCTTGGTTTAGATACTCACGATGTAGGAACATACAAAGATAGAGTGTTAGAAGAAGGTATGGTTATAACAATCGAACCTGGTCTTTATATTGAAGAAGAATCAATTGGAATTCGTATTGAGGATGATATCCTTGTAACAAAAGATGGGTATGAAAACTTGTCAAAAGATATCATTAGAGAAGTTGAAGAGATTGAAGAGTTTATGAGTGAAAATAATGTGAATGTAAAAGAAGATGAAGTTGTTACGAAATAATTATTAGAAGAGGCGCTCAATTTTGGGCGTCTTTTTATTTGGGCCATTTTAAACCTCCATATTTTCTTGAAAATTGTCTTCTATAATAATCTTGAAAAAGAAAAAGGAGGGATTTTCATTGAAGAGATTTATATTAACAGCAGTTACAGTCTCCGTAATATCTTTAATTGCTGCATGTTCCGCGACCACGAATACAACAAATGATCATAAAAATATGGACGATAAAAAAACAACACAGACTGAAACGGCTACAAAACCATTGAAAGTTGTAAAAGGGCCAGAAGTTACTTTAGTAGCGAAAGAAGAAAAGCAAAAGCTAAGTAACGGTGTTATTGTTCCAGTCTGGACATTTAATGGCTCATCCCCAGGTCCAGAAATCAGAGTGAAAAAAGGTGAAAAGGTTAAAGTGACATTAAAAAATGAATTATCTGCACCAGTATCTATTCATTGGCATGGGTATCCTGTCCCAAATAACATGGATGGAATTCCAGGTGTGACGCAAGATGCGGTTGAACCTGGAAAGAGTTTCACCTATGAATTTGAAGCGAACGTACCAGGAACATATTGGTATCATTCGCATCAAGATTCTGTGAATCAACTAGATAGAGGTTTATATGGTGCTCTCATTGTAGAAGATACTAATGAAAAATATGATAAAGATTACACATTAATGTTGGATGAATGGGTTACAGATAAAGAAGAAATTAATAAGCAGTTAAAAGAAATGACAAAAGGGCCAACAGGTAATAAATCTAAGGGTAATGAAAATACGAAAAAGAATGATGATATGAAAGGAATGGACCATGGAAATATGAAGATGGAAGGTCATGATATGAGTATGTATGACTTATTCACAATCAATGGTAAAAGCGGAGATTTAGTAGAGCCATTAAAAGTGAATAAGGGTGATAAAGTTCGTCTTCGACTCGTTAATGCGGGTTATCTATCACATGATATACACGTTCACGGTCATGATTTAAAAGTAATTGCAACAGATGGTCAACCAATTAATGATCCAAAAGTTATAAAAGACAAAGTAATTTCAATCGCACCGGGTGAACGTTATGATATTGAATTTACAGCTAACAATCCTGGGAAATGGTACGTTGAAGACCATTCAGAAAGTAAAGGTGCAAAAGGAATGAAAGCTGTTATTGAATATGATGGCAGCAAAGAGATGAAAGACAAAGCAGATGAAAAAGAAAAATTACCGAAATTAGATATGACGAAATATGGTGCTAAAAAACTAGGTAGTTTCACGTTAAATCAACAATATATTGCCACATATAATATGGACTTGAATACGCAAATGAATGGAAATGAAATGGTATATACAATTAACGGAAAGGTATTCCCAGATATTGACCCAATTTCAGTGAAAAAGGGTGACTTAGTAAAAGTAAAATTAGTAAATCGCTCTAAAGCGGACGATCATCCGATGCATTTACACGGTCATTTCTTCCAGGTGTTAAGTAAAGACGGAAAACCGGTAGAAGGTTCTCCAATTGTTAAAGACACTTTGAACTTAAAACCAGGAGAAGAATATGAAGTAGCCTTTGCAGCAGACAATCCGGGTGAATGGATGTTCCACTGTCATGATTTACACCATGCTTCAGCGGGGATGGTAACAGAAGTGAAATATACAGATTATAAATCTGATTATGTTCCAAACCCTAACATTCCTAATAAGCCAGAATAATATGAAGCAGTTATCCTATGGATAGCTGCTTATTTATTTTCGTTGCAAGTGTTAATGCATATGTTGATCGTGCCCGGATGAAGATGGGGGAGTATGATCGGGGAATGTCACGAACACGGCAACGATAATTACCACACTAATTGAAAGTAATAATAAAAAACGCCGTTGGATAAAAGTAGAAAAGGTTTCTGATAAAAGTTGAATTATACATGACATAGTTATTGTTATAGTAAGTAAAAGACTAATGAACAGTATACTGTGGGCTTGTTGAGCGTTTAACATTTCTGTAATCATAGCTCCCATCATACTTGCCATTAATCCAGAGAACAGTCCTTCTAAAGCAGTATATAGGTGAAAACGTAGACCGACTAAAAAACCGATAAACCCACTAATCAAAATAGCAAGCAAAGTAGAATATAGTAATTCTCCTTTGAAGAGAATCCCTAAATAAAAACCTATACTTAAACCGATACACATACTAAAAGACATAATAAATACCATATACTCCATTAGGGTACCCTTACGTTTAGAAATATATGATGTAATAATAATCGAGATACAACAAAGTGTTAAGGCAGTTAACGTATAAGCGAACATCATGATACCTCCCTGTCCTATTATTCACTTCATCATATGTTCAAATGGAGAGTACTTATGCTAATATATATCTGCAAATTATCTGCACAATTTAAAAAAGGTAAGTTCAATATAATTTTCAAATAATGATGGTTCTCTTAGTGGACGATGCTTCATAAAGAATTGTTGTATTTTTATTTTGAAAGAATATATGTAAGCAAGTAGTAGTGAATGGAAAAGATGTTCGATTTTTGAGCGTCTTTTTTGTCTATAAGCATGAGAAAGAAAGTGTTATATAATGAGTTTCTATTGTGAAGCTATAAAGAATAAGCGTATAATATTATAGGTCTCCCATTTGTGAGGCAAACCGCGAATGATAAATAAGATGGTTGTTTTATCATCGCTTCTAAACAGATAGACAATGAAAGTAACACTGGAATACAGATAGGGAGTTAGAAGATGAAATTAATTATTGCCGAGAAACCAGATCAAGGTTTGGCTCTTGTTTCACAGTTTAAATATCGCCGGAAAGATGGGTATTTAGAAGTAGAAGCAAATGAGTTATTTCCAAATGGAGCGTACTGTACATGGGCAATTGGTCATTTGACGCAGTTATGTAATCCAGAACATTATCACGCTGAGTGGAAGAAATGGTCACTTAATACATTGCCGATGATTCCAGAGCGTTTTCAATTTGAGGTAACAAAGTCAAAGTATAAGCAATTTAACGTTGTGAAACAGCAGTTACATAATCCACAGGTAACAGAAATTATTCACGCGGGCGATGCTGGGCGTGAAGGGGAACTGATTGTAAGAAATATTATTAATCTTTGCAACGTGCAAAAGCCAATGAAGCGTCTTTGGATTTCATCTTTAACGAAGCAAGCTATTTATCAAGGATTTAAAAACTTACTAGATGAAGCAGATACGATTAATACGTATTACGAAGCATATACAAGATCTTGCGCTGACTGGGTCGTTGGTATGAATGCATCGCGTGTCTTTAGTATTTTGCTAAAGAAAAAAGGAATGAATGATGTGTTTTCCGCTGGTCGTGTACAAACACCAACATTAGCACTCATTGTAAAGCGTGAAAAAGAAATAGAGAACTTTAAGTCAGAGCCGTTTTGGGAAGTGTTCGCAACCTTTAATATAGAAGGAAAGAAATATGAGGGGAAATGGGAGAAAGATAATGAGTCCCGCTTAAATGACCCTGATTTGGCAAATAAAATTGCAGCGTTTTGTCAAAACAAACCGGCTGTAGTAAAAGAAATGAAAACGGAGCGTAAAGAGTTTCAGCCGCCGTTTTTATTTAATTTATCAGCACTGCAAGCGACAGCGAATAAAGCCTTTAAATTTTCACCAAAAAAGACACTTGATATAACGCAAGCACTATATCAAAAAGGGATTGTCTCTTACCCTCGTTCGGATTCTAACTATGTTACACAAGGAGAGGCAGCGACGTTCCCTGATATTTTACAGAAGTTAAGTCAGTTTGATGAATATAAAGGTTTATTGCCAGCACCAATTGAATCGATTATGAATAATAAGCGTTATGTGAATGAAAAGAAAGTTACAGATCACTACGCAATTATACCGACAGAGCAAGTTACAAATCCAAGCAAACTATCAGGTGATGAAAAGAAAATTTACGATATGATCGTAAGAAGGCTGATTGCGGCGCATTATGAAGTAGCAATCTTTGATTACACAACGATTACAACTCTTGTAGACGAACGTGCTGCGTTCATTTCGAAAGGAAAACAGCAAATTCAAGAAGGTTGGCGTAAAGTTATTTTCCAAGACGATAAAGATGACGAAACGATTCTTCCAATTGTAGCTGAAGGTGAACAAGGAAAAGTTGTAAAGGTGAAAGTGAAAGAAGGAAAAACACAGCCACCGAAACGTTATACAGAAGGACAACTCATTACGTTAATGAAAACGGCCGGTAAGTATTTAGAAAATGAAGAGCTTGAGAAAGTATTGAAGAAAACAGAAGGTTTAGGTACTGAGGCCACTCGTGCTGGTATTATTACAATGCTGAAAGACCGTAAATATATAGATGTACAGAAAAACCAAGTGTACGCAACCGATAAAGGGAAAGTATTAATTACAGCAATCGGTGATAAAATACTAGCTTCACCAGAAATGACAGCAAAATGGGAGCAACGCCTTGCGGAAATTGGAGAAGGTACAGCTTCACCAGCGACATTTATGGAGCAAACGAAAAAGCTATCAGCTAAAATTATTGAAGATGCGGTAGAAATGTCGGAGAAATGGGATTTCACCGGATTACATGTTGAATCGATTGAACGAAAAGGATCGAAATTTACAACAGGTAAAAAGGTCGGGAACTGTAAAAAATGCGATGGCGATGTTATTGATAAGTCGACGTTTTACGGTTGTTCTAACTACAATACAACACAATGTGACTTTACCATCTCGAAGAAGATTTTAAGCAAAGCTATTTCGCAAAAAAACATGACGAAACTATTAAAAGGTGAGAAGACCGATTTAATTAAAGGCTTTAAAAAAGGCGAGAAAACGTTTGATGCGAAGTTAGAGTGGAAAGATAATAAGATTAATTTTGTGTTTGAGAATTAAGTGGTTTCAACAAATGAAAAAGCTCTTTCTCGAGTAAAATGTGCTGTATTAGGTTTGAAAATATAGATAGAAAAGAAAAAGCATGACAATTTTATGTCATGCTTTTTTATTTTATAATTACAGAGTTTTGTATACTAGCACTAAAATTTATTTGAAATAATTGTTTGAAAAGATGGTATGAAATAGTGTTAAGTAGCAATAAAGTCTTTTAAAATATAAAAAAGTTGTTTAAAGATCCTTCTTTAACTAAACGGCAGGTTAGTTTTAATACAATATTTGTTTTATCATTTAACCAAAGTGATAGAAGGTCAAAGAAAAGGCAGTAATAAAGAAGGGCCATTCCTAATGTGGACTGGCACTTGGTAAGGTGTAAAATTCATTATTTGATTTCGGCTGAGGAATTTGATTCATCTATTTTTCCTGTACTTTATTATGATTCCTTAGACAGCCTTTTCTGTTTTAAATACCCATTGTTGGAGAGGTGGTTGATAATACGGTATCATCCACCCTAAAATTTTGCCGATAAAATAGGCGGCAATTAGTGTGCCGATTCCGATTGAGCCTAATGATTGAATGAAAACTATACAGATTGCACCAGCCACACAAATGTTTATTAAATCGCTCAAAATTTTTGCTTTACCGAATTTTAAATTAAATTTTTCACTAATTGCATAAGTTAACGCATCATACGGCATTAATGGCAGTTTCGCTGTTGTATAGCCCATTAAACCGACCGCTATAACAAATAAACTAACAATCAAATATACACTTCGAGCAAGGAGAGTTTCAGGTGCAGGGAAAAGTTGTACAAGGAAGAGCGTTGCATCCATGAAAAAACCAAATAAAAACGAAATAATGAATTGACTCACAAATTCATTTAACTCCATTCGTTTACTTAATATCACTTGAATAATAATGTATAAAACATTTGCAAGCGCCATTGTCACACCAACCGATAAACCAATCGTTAGCGTACTTGCATATGCTAATGATGACACAGGCGATACACCAAATCCTGCTTGAATCGACATGCTAATGCCAATCGACATAAAAAATAACCCGAGCACGTATAAGATGATGCGCTTCAAGGTTCTACTCCAATGATTCATAGTATCTCTCACTTTCTAGTTAATATTATCAATATAAAGACTATAGCTATAGAATTAAATATAACGCTAAATTCGACATATGAAAAATATATATATGATAAACTAATTATATCAAAAAACATATGACGGAGAGATACAATGGATTTCAGGCAATTATATTACTTTAAAGAAATTGTGAAACAAGGAAGCATTTCTAAGGCAGCAGAAGTGCTCCATATCGCGCAGCCCCCACTTAGCCAATTATTAAAAAAGCTTGAAACTGATCTTGGCACAACTTTAATTCATCGATATCGTCAAAAATGGGAGCTTACAGCAACAGGTGAAATACTATACCAATATGCCAATCAAATGTTAATGCAAATTCAAGATGTAAAGCAGCAAATTCAAGAAATTGAACAAGGTATAGGCGGAACAGTAAGTATCGGTGTATCGTCTACATGTTCGAATATGCTCATTGACTATGTTAGTACGTTTAGAACACAATACCCTAATGTCAAAATAAAAATAGTAACTGGAAATTCAGAAGAATTATTAAAAAGACTAGAACAAAGAGAAATTGATGTTGCCTTACTTTTACGATTGGGCAATAGTGAACAATATGAGATGAAAATATTAAAAAAACAACCAACCGCTGTGATTATTCCATCAAGTTGGGCAACATCGTTTTCATCACAGCATGTGACGATTGAACAGATTGCCCAGTTTCCATTCATTATGCTAGGAGCAATGGAAGGACTCTCCTTCAATGAAGACCTTTTCAAAGTATTTGATGAACATCAAGTCAAGCCAAATATCATTATCGAGTGTAAAGATATAAGGATGGTTGTAGCACTTGTTAGTAGAGGACTAGGATTATCCGTTATTCCAAGAATGGATTACACATCATCATTTTTAGAACATACAACGCTTTTTGAATTGAAACAATTTGATTTTCAGTTAGAGCCTGTAATAGTAAAATTAAAAGACCAAAGAATTTCCAAAGTAGCATCTCAATTTTGGGAAATGGTTGATTAGGAGATATGAACAAAGCAAAAATAGCCTTCAATTAAGTAATAAAGACATCTTACGAAAAATTGAGCCGGGATAAAAAGTTCTTTACTTGAGGAAGTTTAAAAACGGACTGTAGCTATATAAATAAAAGGTAAAAAGTTCTTTACTAATTTGAAAAACGCAGTAATTAGATTACTTATTAGTAAAGAACTTTTTATACAAGGACATAAGTGGTTTCAACAAATGAAAAAGCTCTTTCCCGAGTAAAATGTGCTGTATTAGGTTTGAAAATATAGATAGAAAAGAAAAAGCATGACAATTTTATGTCATGCTTTTTTATTTTATAATTACAGAGTTTTGTATACTAGCACTAAAATTTATTTGAAATAATTGTTTGGAAAGGTGTTATTAAATTGGGCGTTTATATCATTTTGATCATTTCTTTTATATAAAGGAAAAATAAGGAATTAGAAAATAAAAACAAGCAATGAAGAGAACAGCTGAAAGTAGCTTACACCGATGTTTATAAAAAGTTATAGAGCATTTCTTTGAATGAGGAATGCTTTTTGTTTTTGCTTGGAATAAAAATATACAACAAAAATACTATCTAAAATAATAAAAATTTATTGCGAAACGATAAAATTTATATTAAAATCAAAATCAGAATAAATAAGTGTGGTGCTTTTTATGGAAAAGGTAACAACGTTATTTTTAAAATTAGAGGAGGTATAAATATGGAGGTTAACAATGTGATAATTGAAAATATGGATAACCCTCATGAGTTGGAGAGAATGTATAGAAAAGACCCGAAAGCTTTTAAAAAGTCATTCTCACAAGCATGGGATGAAAACCCTGATTCTCAGGTTCTTGGTGCTTGGTATGAAAGATTGCATTTCAAGGAGACGGCAAATACAGAAAAACCTTCATTGTTTCAAAAAGGTTTCTTATTCATGGGCATTTTAGCTATTCTGGCAGGGCTAAGCACCAGGGTAATCTTCCATTTTGTCGAGCAGGAAGCAATTGCTCCAATTAACTTGGCTTTTGGTGTAATTCCCTTTATTGCTGCTTATTTTATTTACAATAATACTCCGAAAAAAAGTATTATTTATTTCCTTGCAGCATTGTTCCTAATTGCCGGGGTGTATCTTAATATGTTGCCATTAAATTATAAAGACAGCAGTATCCTTGCGTATTTACATCTTCCTATATTCTTATGGGTCTTAGTAGGGCTTGCGTTTACAGGAAATGAATATTCAAAAGGAAGTACGAGATTAGCTTATATTAAATTTAATTTGGAATATTGTATTCTCTACGCCAGCATGGCAGTGAGCGGAATGGTACTAGCAGCATTAACCATGCAGTTATTTAGGTTTGTTGACTTGAATATAGAAGACTTCTATTTTAGTAATGTTATTTTATTTGGTGCTGCCGCTCTCGCTATTGTGGCTGCATACTTGGCATCAATGAATCTTAAACTTGCTAAGAATATTACACCATACATATCTAAAATTTTTAGTCCTCTCGTCTTGATCACATTGTTGATTTATCTTATAACGGTTATATGGGTCGGGAAAAATCCGTTCTTGGACCGCAATTTCCTAATGGCCTTCAACGGAATACTCCTTGGTGTATTGGCTGTTACCATATTTTCCATTGTTGAGAGTGAATCAGACGAGAAAAAGAACATTTCAGATTATATCAATTTTGCCTTAATTGTTCTTGCGCTTATTATTGACACTGTAGCTTTGTCAGCCATCGTATTCAGACTTTCTTCTTACGGGATTACACCTAATAGACTTGCTGTCTTAGGAGTAAACATACTGATCTGGGCAAATCTAATTTGGATTATGTTTTCCTATATGCGTTTTCTACAAAACAAATCAGGACCGACAGCTATCCAAGATGCCGTTACGAAGTATTTGCCAATTTACGGACTTTGGGCAGCTTTCGTTATATTTACTTTCCCTATAATTTTTAATTAGAAAGACTTTGTTAACGTAACGACAAGCTAATTTTCTATAACGTATAAAATCCTTAGAGCCGATAAGTATCGTTACTTCTATACTTTCTCGACAATAAAAAAACGTCCCAAAGTAGGACGTTTTTTTTATGTGTATTGCTGTTTTTTCTTAATAAGTAATAACACTTGTGACACACACGCTAGTACTGGTAGTTCTATTAACGGTCCAATCACTAATGCAAGCGGGATAAGAGGCTCGTCTGGAAAAGCAGTCACAGCAATTGCGAGTGCAACAGGCGAGTTTCTCGCTAATGTTGTTAAGCTTAGGCTTACAGTGTCTTCATAGGATAAATGCATCATACGTCCTACAAACTGTCCTAGTATAAAGTTAATTATGAAGAACAGTAATACTGGTATAAGTAACAATAAAACAACATTCATATTTTGTAATAAGTACTTACCTTGTGAGGCAAACATCGCTACTATTGCTAAACTTAAAAATACAATTTGAGCAGAGCTGAAAAACGGAATGAGTTTATTCTCAAGTGTTTCAGCTTTTTTCATTTTATGCATAATGAATTTTGTAGCGTGCGCAAGTAAAAATGGTAAGACGATTACGATAACAATACTTTCTACTAAAATAGAAACCGCTACAGTCTTCATTACACCAGCAAATAAAAATAAATAAATTGGAAGAAGTAGTACTTGCAAAATTAAATTTACAGGCAAAATTGCAGTAGAAAGTGCTACATTTCCTTTCGCTATTTCAGTAAAGATTAAGTACCAATCTGTACACGGAGTAACCATTAACATAATAAAGCCGACCCAAAGTGCTGGGTGATCTGAAAGAAATAACGCGCCTAATCCCCAAGCAAGAAAAGGTGTCCATATAAAGTTAATACCTAGGCTTGTTCCAGCGAATTTTAAGTTACGGAAGCCATTTTTTATATCATTTAATGGGATGCTGAGGAATAATCCGTAAAGCATTAAAAATAAGAAGGGGACAATAAATTTTTCTGAATGCATATGTATCATATTAAATTGTCCTAATATAACCCCGAATATAACAGCTGCAAGAATGATAAAGGTTTGAATCTTTTCTAAAGTACTCATTAATAAATCCTCTCTATAGATGAATTTCTCTCTCTAGTTGTATTATACAAGGGATTTCACTTATGTGTTTTCGAATTTATCATTTCGAATGAGGAAATATATTTCTTTGTTATTTTTAATCCGAGACATTTTTCTTTTTGAGAAGTTACTTGACTAAAGTAAGTAGGTGTATTACAATCACTTACATAAGGTAATTAAATAACAAAAAGTTTTGATTTACTTAGGTTAAGGTATCAATTGGAACTTTTTATTAGAATAAGAATTTTTATGATGATGAATAATGAATATGATAAGAAAGTTTAGGTGAAGAAAATGGGATTATTTAGCTCATTGTTTGGTAAAAAAGAAGAAAATACAAAAGTAGAGGGGAATAAAACAATGTCAAAAGTATTATTTGTAAAAGCAAACGATCGTCCAGCGGAGCAAGCAATTAGTTCAAAAATGTATGAAACATTTGTAAGTGCTTATAAGGAAGCAAATCCGAATACAGAAATTACGGAGTTAGATTTATTCGCATTAGATCTTCCGTATTACGGAAATATTGCTATTTCAGGTGGATATAAACGTAGTCAAGGAATGGAGATAACAGCTGAAGAAGAGAAGGCAGTTGCTACAGTGGATAAGTACTTAAACCAGTTTTTAGAAGCTGAAAAAGTAGTATTTGCATTCCCATTATGGAACTTTACAGTACCAGCACCATTAATCACGTATATTTCATATCTTTCTCAAGCGGGAAAAACGTTTAAATATACAGCGAACGGTCCAGAAGGTTTAGTTGGTGATAAGAAAGTAGTTGTTTTAGGTGCTCGTGGTTCAGATTACTCTTCTGAACAAATGGCTCCTATGGAAATGGCTGTTAATTACGTTACAAACGTACTTGGGTTCTGGGGAATTGCAAATCCAGAGACAGTTGTAATTGAAGGACACAATCAATATCCAGATCGTTCACAGCAAATTGTTGAAGAAGGTTTAGATAACGTTAAGAAAGTAGCGGCGAAATTTTAATTAATGATAGTAAATGTAAAACCAACATGGATGACCATGTTGGTTTTTTAGTCTAATTTCCATGTTAAAAAATGTATATTCATAAAATGAATGAAAAGTTTGAAAATAGTATTGCAAAATATTATATAACAAACTATAATGAGTTCAAGAATAGTTGATACTTAAATTAAATATTCAGAAAATTCAATTAGTTAAAATTGGAAAATGAAATAAGGAAATTTGAATGGGGGTTATATTATGGCGAATAAAGTACCGTTTTCGTTCATAGTAGTTATCGGATTAATGTTATTTGCACTATTTTTTGGAGCAGGAAATTTAATATTCCCAGCGATGCTTGGTCAATCGGCAGGAGAGAATGTATGGATTGCTAACGCTGGATTTTTAGTAACAGGAGTAGGTTTACCATTACTAGGTGTATTAGCATTTGGTTTTTCAGGTAAAGATGATTTACAGTCATTAGCAAGTCGTGCTCACCCAGTGTTTGGGATTGTATTTACAACAGTTTTATACTTAGCAATCGGTCCGTTATTTGCAATACCAAGAACGGGAAATGTTTCTTATGAAATTGGTCTTAAGCCGTTTATGCCAGAGGGATTAGGTTCTACACCGTTAATTCTTTTTACAATTATATTCTTTAGTATTACTTGTTTTTTTTCGCTAAATCCTGCGAAAATTGTCGATATTGTTGGAAAAATCTTAACCCCAATTAAATTAACATTCATCGGTATTTTAGTAATTGTTGCTTTTATTCATCCGATTGGAGAAATGCAAGCACCAGTTGAAGGGTATACATCACATGCATTTTTCAAAGGATTCCAAGAAGGATACTTAACAATGGACACGCTTGCATCGTTCGTATTTGGGATCATCATTATTAATGCAATTAAAGAAAAAGGTGCGAAAACGAAAACACAAATTATGGTTGTTTGTGCAAAAGCAACACTGATTGCTGCATCTATTTTAGCAATTATTTATACAGCTCTTTCTTATATGGGAGCTTCAAGCGTTGCGAAGCTTGGACATTTAGAAAACGGCGGAGAAGTATTAGCAAAAGTTTCTAACTACTATTTCGGATCATATGGCGGGGTATTATTAGGGTTAATGATTACAGTTGCTTGTTTAACAACAAGTGTGGGACTTGTATCAGCGTGTTCTTCATTTTTCCATAAGTTATTCCCAAATGTTCCTTACAAAGCAATCGCAATCACGCTATGTGTATTTAGTGCAATTGTTGCAAATGTTGGATTAACGCAATTAATTGCAGTTTCTGTGCCAGTATTAACAGCAATTTATCCACTAGCAATCGTGCTGATTTTCTTAACATTCTTCCACTCGTTATTCAAAGGTAGAGCTGAAGTTTATCAAGTGAGCTTAATCGTAACATTTATCATCAGCTTATTCGATGGATTAAGTGCAGCTGGAGTTAACATTGAAGTAGTAAGCCAAGTGTTCACTAAATTCCTTCCGATGCAGGAAGTAGGATTAGGCTGGATCTTCCCAGCGATTATCGGTGGATTTATCGGCTATGGTATTAGCGTTGTAAAAACGAAAAATGGAGTTCGCCCAGCAGCTAGTGCGAATAAGAAAATAAGTTAAATGAAAAAAGTTATAGAATTTGATTCTATAACTTTTTTTGTTACTATTGATAAGAATAGAAAAAATAAAGTAATAGGGGAAATAAAATGAAAAAAACAATTGACCATATCGGGATCGCAGTTCGTGATATAGATAGTACGATACAGTTTTATGAAAAGGTTTTATCAGGAACTTTAATAGATCGATACGTAAGTGAAGCACCTGGTGTTGAAAGCGAAGTAGCTATTCTTGAAGTTGATGGTGATAGAATCGAATTACTTGCGCCAACGAATAATACGACTTCTCCAATAGCACGATTTATAAAGCAAAAAGGGAAAGGTGTCCATCATGTTGCGTATCGTGTAGACGATTTAGATGTAGCTTTAGAAGAATTAAAGGAACAAGGGATTCGAACGTTAGAACATACGCTTCGAATTAATAAACATGGTAGACGATTAATTTATCTTAACCCAGCGGATACAGAGGGAACAATCATTGAGTACTGTGATTATCCGGAAGAGAAGTAAAGGAAGTTTATCCTTGAGAAAAGGTGTTACGTAATAACGTAACACCTTTATAATGTGAGCTTTTAATTTTTAGTTTTTTAATCATCCCCTTTGTAGAGGAAGAGTGCAGCAGCGAAAAGATCCGCCAGATTTTATAATTTCTCCAAAGTCGATTTCAATAACCTCATAACCTCTAAGTCTCAGCTCTTTATTTGTTGTAGTATTAATGGGTAAACTAATCATCTTTTTATTGCCTAAAGATAATACATTGGTGGCTAAAGTAAATTGCTCTTTTTTAGATACTTCTATTAAATTATAACGATCTGATAACATTTTTAATGTACTATTACTAAATGCATGTGGATATATTAAGGCTTCTTCCTTTGAAATGATATTAAAAACACAATCTAAATGTAAAAAATCTTTGGAAAAAGGAACAGGAATTATTTTATAGTGTGTGAGAAACTGTTGAAGTTTTTTTACAGAGTTAAATAACGTTCGATTGCTCACGCCAATATATACAATATCTTGATCGATAATGACGTCACCACCTTCTATATGACTATTAATACAATCTATATAAGCAATATCTTGTTCTGACAATATTTTTTTGAAAATTCGCTCTTCCCCTTTACGAACTTCATTTTTCATGTTAGAAATAAAAACTGTTTCTCCTATGGTAAAGCCGACATCCCTTGTGAAAACTTGTTCGGGAAAGCGGACTTTAGGAGGTAGCATTAGAGTGTGTATTCTATTTTCTTTAAGTATATCAATAAATTTTGAATATTGTTCTCTTGCCAGATTTACATTAAAGCCTAAATTGATAAAATATTTTTGGGTCTTGTTTATACCACTAGAAATATTCATATATAATGGTTCACATAGTATAACTTTTTTTAACGTACTATATTCACTTGAGCAATATGACTTTAATATACTCATTCTTATAATCCTCCAATATAGGTGATTTTTAAATTGTTATACAATGATTGAAGCTTAAAATATTTTTGAATGCAGAAGATAAAACGTAATAATATAGGAACTTAAAAAAGATTGAGTTTATAATAATTACAGTGATTATTTTCTGTTTTTTCAGTCATTTTAAATGTTGGATGTATTTTTTCTCTAAAAAACGTAAAATAATTATAGGAACTCAGAACAGTCTAGTATCTTTATAGACGAATTGTTTATCTGTTCCCAATCTGTATAACAAACCGCGATAGTGTAATTTTGCTCTAACCGATTTAGGCAGAAATAGAATTGACTAAAATCGGAATTAGTGTTCCGTAAGGTTATTTTATTTTGGGACCAATCGTCCATATTGAAGCCAAAACTATCTAATGGATATAGAAGTCCTTTTCCAATTGCTTTAACAAATGATTCTTTTAGAGTCCAAATATCAAAGAAAAACGATAACTGTCTATCGTGAGGAATATACTGAAAATAGTCAATTTCTTCTTGAGTAAAGCATAGTTCGGTTACGGAAAGATCTATAGGTTGAATTTTTTCAATGTCTACACCAATTCGTCCAGTTGAAGCAAGTCCACATATAATCCATTCTTCAGAATGAGATAAATTAAAATCCCCCTTCCAACCATGATATTTATTTAAAAAAGGGCGGCCTGTTCGATCTCTTTTAATAGAGATAGTATCTGCAGGTATGAGCAATAATCTTTGCAAACGTTTTCTGATGCATAGATGAGCTAATAATGTTCTTTGTTGATCTTCTAATTTATGAAATCTTAAAATTCTTTCCCTTTCATTTTTAGGTAATTCTGTGAGTTTCAGCTCTATGTCTTTGTAGGGTAGTAAAATTCCTAATTTAACTGCAATAATTTCTAAGTAACTATCAATTTTTTTCATAATGACCTCACTAACAATATAAATAATAGTCTCAAGAGAATTTAAATGTATAATTAATTTTATTATTTATCAACTACCATTAAGTTATAGAGAGCGATATAAGATTTATTGAGAAATCATGTGAATTATATTAAGTGTTATTGTATAGCTATTTTGAAGAAATGAACAAACTTATGTTTTATTTTTTTTTTGAAGTCAATTCAATTATTAAAAAAGTTTCTCAAGTTTTGTTATGTATTTTAGATTGCTTTGAAAATTAAATGAAGTTACAATTAACCCTGTTTAATAGTTGGAAAAATCAGAAAAATAAAAGGGGATTGGGTAAGTGATAATTTCTGGAGAAATAAAAGAATTTATAAAGAATTATGATGATAAATTACCATTCTCAGGTGCGATTTTAATTCAAAATAAAAAAAAGATCTTTGAAGATGGATTTGGATATGCGAATAGAAGTGAACAAATTTTTAATACATCACGTACTCGGTTTGGTATGGCTTCTGGGTGTAAAATTTTTACTGCAGTTGCAATATGTCAATTAGTTGAAAAGGGTGTTTTAACTTTTGATACTTGTTTGAAAGAGTGTTTAGAAGACTCATTCCCAAATTTTTATGAAGGTATTACAATTCATCATTTATTAACTCATACTTCGGGCATACCAGATTATTTTGATGAAGAAGAAATGGATGATTTTGAAGATTTATGGAAGGATACCCCAATGTATTCTATTAAATCTCCTGCAGATTTTCTGCCTATGTTTCAAAATTATCATATGAAGTTTAATCCTGGAAGTAAATTTTCTTATAGTAATGCAGGTTATATTTTACTTGGGTTGATTGTAGAAAAATTGACAGGGATGAAGTTTGCAGAATATGTAAAAGAGAATATATTTCAGGTTTGCGGCATGTCAGATTCAGGATATTTCCGGATGGATCAACTGCCGGAACGAACTGCACTTGGATATATAGATAATAAAGATGATAACACTTGGAGAACTAATATCTATTCGGTCCCTATAGTTGGTGGGCCAGATGGAGGGGCTTTTACAACAGTTTTAGATTTAGGAGAATTTTGGAATGGATTATTTAATGGGAAACTCCTAAATAAAGAGTACACTAATCAGTTGTTAACTCCTTATGTGAAAAATAATAGTTTACATTATGGATATGGTGTTTGGATTTCAATGGAAAATGATGAGATTCTCAAATATTTTGTATTTGGATTTGATCCAGGTGTGAGGGTTCATTCATCTGTAAATGCAAAGTCTAAGATGCAATTCCATATTATGTCTAATGTGGAACGAAATGTAGTTCCTATTAAAAGTGGGATTGATAAATTAATTTCTGAAAAAAAGATTTAGTTTTTGAGATTCATGGATGTTTTTTGATACCTACAAAATAAAAAAGGATATGAATATTTAACTAAGAGTTAATATGCTTATAAAAACTGTTGGATTGTTCGCTTTAAATGATTAATTAGAGTATAAATTTTGAGAGCCTAAGGGTGTTTGTTAAGGATTTAAATGAAGGATTCCTGATATAAATCAACAGCATTAATTTCTATATAAAGGAGTTAATAATATGATTAGAGGAACTACCGATTTAGGGGAAAGTCAAAAGAAAGAGTTAGAGAAGCATCGTTTTTCGAAAGAAATCAACTTGGAAATTCGCGAATTACAAAAAACCAACAATTGGTATAATTTTTTTGCCATAGGATTGGATTGGGGTATTGTGTCCTTAGTAATTGCATTGAATTATTTTATCCCTACTATGTGGATGTATTTGATTAGTATTGTTATCATTGGTAGCCGTATGCGTGGCCTTGATATTATGATGCATGAGTCAAGTCATCGTATGCTTTTTAAAAATCGTAAATTAAATAAGTGGGTTGCATGTTTCTTTGCTGCTTATCCGATAATGATTTCTTATAAAGCATATTGTAAGAGTCACATGAATCACCACAGGTATTTATGGAGTGAGATAGACCCTGATAAGCAAAGGTATCAAATTGTTGGGTTAGATAAACCGACTAAAAATAAAATGAAATTTTTTATTCAGCATTGCTTAAAGCCTTTGTTCTTAGTACATGTGCCGAATTATTTGATTGGAATGATCAAAGTAACAGCATATGCAAAAGAGGAACCTAGATTTGATCAAATAATCAGGACTCTATATTGGGGCGCTATCATTATTTGTTCGATTGTTTTCGGTTTCTGGCAAGAGTTGATTTTATTTTGGGTAGTTCCGTTTTTAACAACTTTTCAAATGTTAAAATATTGGGCTGAAATGGCCGAACATGCAGGACTAGAATCGGAAAATGAGATATTTGCATCAAGAAATTCTTTTGGGAATTGGTTTGAGCGCTTTCTCATTCATCCTCATAGAAACTCATACCATTTGGTACATCACTTGTTCCCTGCTGTTCCACACTTTAACATAAAGAAGGCTCATCTTATTTTAATGAAAGATGAAGAATATCAAAAAGCGCATCATTGTACAGGGTTCTTTTTTTCCACTGCACCAGGATTCTCTTCTGTAATAGATGATATACAAGGACGGATACCATTTTGGAATAAAGTGAAAGGGAAATAGATCATTATACGTGTTGTGCTACATAGGCTGTATGGAAATTTAATGGTTTACCAAAGATAATTCCTGATTGCACCCTAAAATATAAATGGGAGCTAGATTAATAAAAAAATTGGGAGATGTTAGGTGGCTAATTAAGTTCTATAGAGCCTTTTAAAATTTAGTAAATAATTTTGATTCATAGGAAAGGAGAGTATATGAATAACACGATGCTTTTTTGTTTTCCTTATGCTGGTGGATCCGGTTCGATATATAGTAAGTGGAAAAATTACTTACATCCTAGTATTGAATTGAAACCAATTCAATACGCAGGAAGGGGTAAAAGATTTCAAGAAGATTGTTATGATGATATGAATCACGCGGTTAATGATATATTCGAATGTATATATAGAGTTGTAGGTAATTGCGATTACGCGTTTTTTGGTCACAGTATGGGCGGGCTTATCGCTTATGAACTTTGTAAGGAAATAGAAAGTAGAAATCTTAATGCTCCTGTGCATATTTTTCTATCAGGTGTAAAGCCCCCAAATTTTATTAGAGAACAAAAAGTGTCTAACTTACCAGAAAAAGAATTTAAAGATGTGATATTAAATTTAAATGGTACTCCAAAAGAAATTCTTAATAATCAGCAGTTAATGGATATATTTATCCCAATTTTAAGATCTGACTTTAAATTGATAGAAGAATATAAATTCAGTAATGAATTGTACAAGTTAAATACGTGTATTACTGCAATGTACGGTAAGCTGGATGATGTTACTGAGGAATACATGAAAAAATGGTGTGAGTTTACTTCGAGAGATACTGTTGTTTATGGCTATCCAGGAGATCACTTTTTTATTAATGAAAATTACATTGATATTATAAATCTTATTAATTCAACATTGGTTGGGAGAGGAGATTATTATGAGCAATGATGTTTATAATGCAGATTTGTTAACTAAAGAGGAGAAGTTTTGGTTGGATCAACTATCAACGGATTTAGAAATGAGTAGTTTTGTAAATTTTAATAAAAAAGTTGGTGTGAAAAATCAGGAAGAAAAAATATTTACATATAGATTATCAGAAAACATATCACATAAAATTAGTGAAATAAGTAATCATTCTGAATATGGAATGTTTATCATTTTGATTGCTAGTGTGAAATATTTGCTCTCAATATACACGGATAGTAAAGATATTTCTATTGGAACGCCAGTAATTCAATCAAAATCTGGCACAGCATATTATGATCATCTTTTGATTATAAGAAGTAATGTCCATAGTAATATGACATTTAAAGAGCTTCTATTAAAAGTACAACAAAACATTACAGAGGCAAATAAAAATCAGAAAGTATCGCATAAGCGATTAGCAAAACTTTTAGGAGATGAGAATGCAAATTCTAATAAACTGAATCCTCGTACAGTCATACAGTTTGAAAATATTCAACATAATATTTCTAATCATTATACAAATGCAGATACCGTCTTTAATTTTAAATGGCATGGAGATAAAATAGAGTGTTGTATCACTTGTAAAGAAAGTGTAGGAGACTTGATTGAAAGAGTTATAAATCAATTGACTCATTTGTTAAAAGCAGTAGTAGCTAATCCGAGTATAAGGCTCTCTGAAATTGATATTTTATCCAATGAGAGAAATCGTATTCTAAATGAGTTTAACAACACAAAAACAGGTTTTCCTAAGGATCAATCTGTGGTTGACTTGTTTGAATTTCAAGTAGCTAAAAGTCCCCATAAGCTAGCAGTCTTTTACCAAAATCAAAATTTAACTTACGAGGAATTAAATATAAGAGCAAATCATATAGCACATAAATTAGTTGAATTAGGAGCTAAAAAAGATTCTGTAATAGGGATTATGTTAGATAGATCGCTCGAACTTCCAATTGGTATATTAGGTGTTTTAAAGGCAGGAGCTGCATATTTACCCATTGATCCAAACTATCCAAATGAACGAATTAATTATCTCTTAAGTAATTCTAATGTAGATATCATTTTGAAGTGCAGCAATAATGAATTTAATTTTATAATTGAAAACACTAGATTTGTTGATATAGATACAACTTTGGGAGACGGTACACCTATAGAAATGAGTGGTAATTTAGAATTGAAAATTCCATTAGAGAGCTTAATGTATGTTCTTTATACATCTGGGAGCACTGGTGACCCTAAAGGAGTTATGGTGAAAAGAAATTCATTTATGAATTTGCTCAACTGGTATACCAATGAATTTGATATGAATCCAACCGATAATGTATTATTAATTGCCCCAATTAGTTTCGATACAGCGCATAAAAATTTATTTGCTCCATTGATAAAAGGGGGGCGATTGCACCTTTTTGAGTCAGGTATGTATGATTACAATAAAATGTCTGATTATATAAATATTCATAAAATCACGAGCATTAATTGTACCCCAAGTGGTTTTTATCCATTGGTTGATTATAATGAGAGAACTAATTTTAGTAGGTTAATCACGTTGAAGCGTATTTTTTTAGGTGGTGAATCGATAAATTGTAAAAAACTCAAACCTTTAGTTAAATCAATAAATTTCAAGAGCGAAATTATAAATACGTATGGTCCCACGGAATGCACGGATTTAGCCTCTTTCTATAGAATTAGTAATCAAGAGATAGAAGAATTGAAGGTGATTCCAATCGGAAAGCCTCTTAATAATGTCGAAATATACATTGTTGATCAAGAGATGAATCTTGTACCTATTGGTATAACAGGAGAACTGTGTATTGCTGGGGTTGGATTGGCACGTGGGTATTATAATGCTCCAGATTTAACGAGAGAAAAATTTGTAGAGTTTCCGAAAATTACCGAAAAAAAAGTTTATAAAACAGGAGATATGGCAAGGTGGATGCCTGATGGGAATATTGAATTTATTGGAAGGAAAGATAATCTTACGAAAATAAGGGGGTTTCGGGTAGAAGTTGGGGAGATAGAGACTGGTCTTATGAAGCATCCAGATGTAGATGAGGTTGTTGTTGTTGCAATCGAAGATACTTTCGGTACGAAAGTATTAAGTGCTTATTTTGTTGCCAATGTGAATATAACAAACTCAGAATTAAGAAATTTCCTTATTAAAAGTTTGCCGAATTTCATGGTGCCAACCTACTTCACTCAACTGAAAAAAATGCCACTCAATCAAAACGGGAAAATTGATCGTAAAGCATTGCCAGTGTCCAACTTGGATCCAGTATCAGACTTCGACTATGTTGCACCAGAAGGCGAATTGGAAAAAAAGGTTGCACATATATGGAGAGATGTTCTTAATATTCAAAAGATAGGAGTGTATGATAATTTTTTTGAGTTAGGTGGGCATTCTTTAAATGCTGCTTCGATTATATTGAAAGTTAACCAAGAATTTGACGTGAATATACACTTAAGTGAAATGTTTAAAAAGCCAACTATAAAAGAATTTACAACTCTAATACTGGATGGGGAACAACATAAAAGTTCAATTATATTACCTGTTGAAGCAAGAGAATACTATCCTGTTTCATCACAGCAAAAAAGGCTATTTATTATGTGGCAACTTAATCGTGATTCAGTAGCTTATAATTTACCGTCGGGGACAATCATAGAGGGTGATCTCGAATATGATATGTTGGTGAGAGCTTTCCAACATCTTGTTGATCGTCATGAATCTTTACGTACATCGTTTTCATTCATCAATGGACAAGTGGTGCAGTATGTACATCCTAAATTAAAGGTTATTGTTGATATCGTTGAAGCATCGGAAGAAGAATTAATGGAGTATGTACATGGGTTTGCTACACCTTTTAATCTGGGACAACCTCCTCTATTTAGAATCAAAGTTATTAAAATCAGAGAAAATAAGCATTTGCTGTTAACTGATGCTCACCATATTGTCTTTGATGGTATATCGATGGACATAATTATGGAGGAATTTTATGATAGTTATTTAAATAAAGATTTGCCTCCGATTAAATTACAATATAGAGACTATGCAGTATGGCAGGCAGAATTTTTTCAGACTGATGATTTTAAGAGTAAAGAAAAGTATTGGCTAAACATATTTAAAGATGAACCTCCATTACTGGAGTTAAATACAGATTATCCACGACACCCGGTGCAACTTTATGATAGTGATTATGTACCAATTATGGCGGGATACGATTTGACAAAGCGTTTGAAAAAGATAGCGAAGGAGAATGGGACAACCCTATATACGGTGCTACTTGCTGCTTTAAATGTATTGTTTTTAAAATATACGGGTCAAGAAGATATTACGATTGGTACCCCTACAGCTGGCCGATCTCGTCCAGGTTTGGAACGGACTATTGGTATGTTTGTGAATACGGTAGTAATAAGAAATTTCCCATGTCGCAAAAAAACATTTCTGAATTTTCTGGATGAAGTGAAGGATAATACAATAAAAGCCATTGATCATGAGGAATATCCGTTTGAATTGTTAGTAAATCAAGTAGATGCTTATCGAAATACAGGGAGAAATCCAATATTTGATATTATGTTTTCTTTGGATAATGATGAGTATTTCTTTAAGGATAAAGGGGAATTAACTTTCCGAAAATTCCCATTTGAAAGTAGTATGACTCAATTTGATATGTTCATTCATGTATTAGAAATTAATGAAGATATGCATTTTAAGTGGAAGTATCGTAAGGATATATTCAAGAAGGATACAGTACAAAGATTAGCAGAACATTTTATTTATCTACTTGATGAGATTACCGAAAAGATGGATATACCATTACAAGATATCCAGATGATGTCTGAATCAGAGATGAAAACCGTTCTTTATGAATTTAATAATACGACGGATGAATATTTGTATCAAATGACGGTGCATGAGATATTTGAGCAGAAAGTGAAAGAAGGTCCATCAGAAAATGCCATCGTATATAAAGAAATGACACTAACGTACTCTGAGCTGGATGCAAGGGCAAATCAACTGGCCCGCACTTTAAGAAAAAAGGGAGTGCAAAGAAATAGCGTTGTTGGACTTATTGCAGAGCCTTCCTTAGAAATGGTCATAGGAGTTCTCAGTGTGCTAAAAGCAGGAGGGGCATTTTTACCGATTGATCCCACTCTTCCAATAAGCAGGATAAAATATTTTTTGAGAGACAGTGATTGTCAGTTGGTTCTGGCCCGAAATAATATGAAGGAACGCTTTACTTTTGAACAGGAAGTAATTAGGTTGGATGATGAAATAAACTGTAAAGAAGATGGTTGTTATCTTGAAAACATAAACCAGCCCGACGATTTGGCATATGTAATTTATACCTCTGGAACAACCGGTAACCCTAAAGGGGTTATGGTCGAACACAAGAATATTGTGAATCAGTTGATAGGACTCATTCGGAAATTAAAATTTAATCAAGAAATGAATCATTTATTGCTAGCAAAAATCACATTCGATGTTTCTGTTCAACAAATCCTTCTCCCGATTCTCTCTGGGGGTAGGTTATATATTCCTGAGGAAGAGCTAATCGCTGAGCCAAGAAATATGTGGAACTTTATTGAGAAAAACAAAATTAATGTCTTGGGCGCTGTACCTACCCATTTGAAAGTTTTAATAGATAATATTGTCATAAGTCAACCTCTTAACTATGTTCTTGTAGCCGGTGAGGTCTTTACAAAGAGTCTTTATGATCAATTAAAGAGTACTGTTAATGCTGAGATGATTATTAATCTGTATGGTCCAACCGAGACGACGATTTTTTCAACATACTATATTTGTCGTGAAAATGAAGAGGGTTCGAGCATACCAATAGGTAAGCCTCTAAGTAACTATAGGGCATATATTTTAAATCAAGATTATTATCCTGTACCTATTGGTGTGACTGGGGAGTTATATATTGCTGGGGCAGGTGTAGGAAGGGGATATATCAATAAGTCAGATTTGACAGATGAAAAATTTATGTCCAATCCATTTATTCCAGGTGAGAAAATGTATAAAACGGGAGACCTTACAAGGTGGCTCCCTAATGGGGACATTGAGTATCTTGGAAGGATTGACCATCAGGTAAAGGTTAAGGGAGTCCGAGTAGAGCCAGATGAAATAAAAAACCACATTTTAAATCATAAATATATTGATAATGCAATTGTTGTTGCGAAACAAAATCAAAGTAATGAAAGCTATTTGTGTGCGTATCTAATTACAAACCAAGAGGTTACCAGTACAGAATTAAGGGAGTATTTGAGGAATAAGTTACCTGAATATATGATTCCGTCACATTTTGTGCAATTAGAGAGTATGCCTGTAACGAATAACGACAAAGTCGACGTAAGAGCCTTGCAAGAAAGGGATGATGAGAATTATATATCGTTAGGTACTACTTATATAGCACCTGGAACGAATCTAGAAAAAATGATAGCGGAGATCTGGAAACAGGTACTTGGGGTAAATCAGGTCGGTATTTATGATCATTTCTTCGAACTTGGTGGGAATTCACTGAATATTATTCAAATAAATGAACGGTTGAAAAATGATTTGAACATCGACATAACTGTAATGATGCTATTTAGATATCCTACAATTTATTCTCTATCCCAGCAATTAAAGATGACTGCTGAGAGCAGGGTACAGGAAAAAATGAATTCAAATAGAGTTCAGGTAATAAAGGAATCGAAAAATAGGTTAAAACAAAGACGTCAAAGAAAGAGGGATTCGAATGAATGATAGTGCACAGGAACCGATAAGAAATGGTATAGAGATTGCTATTATTGGAATGTCTTGCAGATTTCCTGGTGGAGATACTATAAATGAATTCTGGGAAAATTTGAAGAATGGTGTAGAATCGGTAACTTTCTTCACAGATAAGGAGTTACAGAAAGGAGGAATTGATCTAGAAACGATCCAGAATCCCAATTATATAAAGGCTGGTGGGGCTATTACAGGAACAGAATGGTTCGACAATAAATTATTTAATTACTCACCTAGGGAATTAGAGGTAATGGATCCACAGCTGAAAATTTTGCACGAGTGTGCTTGGGAAGCATTAGAGAGTAGTGCTTACTTTTCGGATACCTTTAATGGTTTAATTGGTACTTATATTGGAGCATCTACAAACTTATATTGGTTAGAAGCGGTATATGATGGAGCGAAAGATTTTATAAAAGAAGCAGAATTTTTAAATGGTTCTCAATTTTTCGGCACCAGATTATCACATAAATTAAATTTGAAAGGTCCTAGTTATACAGTTCAAACTGCATGTTCCTCTTCATTGGTTGCTGTGCACTTGGCATGTCAAGCTCTATTAAGTGGAGATTGTGACATTGCTTTGGCTGGAGGGGTTTCACTTACATTACCTGAGAAAAGAGGGTATTTATACAAGGATGGCATGATTCTTTCACCAGATGGACACTGTAGACCTTTTGATGATAATGCTAGGGGAACGGTCAATGGAAATGGAGCGGGAATTGTTGTTTTGAAGCGTATGGAGGATGCGATTGCTGATGGAGATTTCATCCATGCTGTTGTGAAAGGATCCGCAATAAATAATGATGGCGCTGATAAGGTTAGTTTTAATGCGCCAAGTGTAGAAGGACAAGCTGCTGTTATTAGAGCAGCTCATCACATGGCCGAGGTAGAATCTGAAAGTATATCATATGTAGAGGCTCATGGTACTGGAACAATGCTAGGTGACCCGATTGAGGTTGAAGCCTTGAAGTTGGCATTTAATACAGAGAAGAATAATTTTTGTGGTATTGGATCGGTTAAAGGGAATATTGGTCATCTTGATAACGCTGCAGGTATAGCAGGTTTGATAAAAACTGTAGTTGCTTTGGAGAATCGCATGATTCCACCAAGCATTAACTACGAGAAAGCAAATGAAAAAATTAATTTTGGTAATAGTCCATTTTATGTACAGGATACATTGGCAGAATGGAAGAACCAAGAGTTTCCTTTAAGAGCAGGAGTAAGTTCATTTGGTATGGGAGGAACAAATGCCCATGTTGTACTTGAGGAACCTCCCCAAAGAGAAGCTTCTGAGCGGAGTAGGAGATATCAATTACTTTCTTTTTCTGCACAAACGAAAAAATCTCTTGAAGAGCAAACTAAAAAGTTAGCTGAATATTTAAATCATAACAATAATGTGAATTTGGCTGATGTAGCTTATACACTTTTAAATGGAAGGAAAAATTTAAAATATCGAAGAGCATTAGTGGTTTCGGATATAGAGGAAGCGAAGCGAGAATTTTTTATTCAAAATTCTGGTAAGGTTCAAACTAACATTTGTGATGGCGGTAGTAAGCAAATAATTTTCATGTTTCCCGGGCAGGGTGCGCAATATGTAAATATGGGATTGGATTTATATAAAGAAGAGAAGAGATTTCGAGATGAAGTGAATCTTTGTTGTGAGATTTTAGAAGAGATTAGTGGGATTGATTGGAAGGAAGTCTTATATCCAAAGGACCTGGAAGCTAGAATGAGAGATGATATAAATCAAACATCTAATACACAGCCTGCAATATTTATTTTTGAATATTCATTAGCAAAAACATTAATGGAATGGGGCGTCTATCCGGACGGCATGATTGGACATAGTATAGGGGAATATGTGGCGGCTTGTTTGGCGGGAGTGTTCTCATTAAAGCAAGCGCTACAGTTGGTGTATGAGCGGGCGACCTTAATGCAGCAATTACCTAAAGGAAGCATGATAAGTGTAATGGCTTCGAAAAATGAAATTTTACCACTAATGAATCAAGATGTATCTATTGCCGCGGTGAATAGTCCAATATCATGCGTAATCTCAGGTTCTGATGAGGCAATCTATACTTTTGAGGGGGAATTGATTAGGAAAGGTTTTCAGTTTAAAAAACTTACAACTTCCCATGCCTTTCATTCATCCATGATGGACTCAATTTTAGATACCTATGGAAAGAGGTTAAAAGAAATTAATTTCCAGGATATTAAAATACCATTTGTATCCAATTTGACAGGAGAATGGATTACGGAAGAACAAGCAAAAAGTGCAGATTATTGGGTGAATCATCTGCGACATGTAGTGGAATTTTCTGAGGGCATTAAGCATCTACTATCGGGTACGGAAAGTATTTTTGTGGAGGTTGGACCAGGTAGAACATTAAGTAGTTTTGTTAGACAACATACTCAAGGAGAATCAAAATGCCCAATTATTAATACTGTAAGGCATCCTAAAGAAAAAATTTTTGATGACAATTACTTGCTTCAAAATATTGGTAAGTTGCATATTCATGGCGTGAAGATTAACTGGTCCAAGTATTTTTCGCAAGAAAGAAGATATCGTGTTCCACTCCCTACGTATCCTTTTGAACGGCAGTTCTTTAGCCTTTCTAAGGATATTGAAATGGAAGAGAGTTCCCCTTTATCGCAAAGTGACTATGTAGAAGAGCTAAAGAGGAATGTTGTTCCGAAAGATGATAAACAGCGGAAAATTATAGAATCATATAAGAGAGTTACGGGAGTAAAACAAGTTAGTATCCATGATGATTTCTTTGAATTAGGAGGTAGCTCACTAACGGCTATCAATGTTGTTTCGAGCTTACAGAAGGATTTTGATATTTCTATTAATCATTTATTTGAATACCCTAGAGTCTCTGATCTAGCGCAGCATATGACATATAAAAAGGAGAAGACCATTCCAGATGCATTAGCAACTTATCTGATTGCTAGAGGAGAAAGGCATCGGTTGATGGAGGAGAAGATAAGAGGAGACATAGCGATACGAAGTTTATATGATGATAGAAACAAAAAGTATTACGAAATCAACCTTTCTTGCCAAACCGGTTATAAGGAAGTTCTATTGACAGGAAGCACGGGATATTTGGGCGTTTACTTATTACATGATTTATTAACTGAATTAGATTGCAATGTACATTTGATTGTAAGAAGTGACAATTGTATAAAAGCAGAAAATCGCATTAAAGAAAAAGTTTGCTCTTATTTTGGAACATCTTTTTATGATAAGTATAAGAAAAGAATTTTTGTATATAGTGGCGACCTGACAAAAAAATATATGGGCTTAGATTTGCCGAACTATCAATATTTGAGTGAAACAATCCAATGTATTATACATTCAGCAGGCAGTGTTAGTCATTATGGGAAATATGAAAAATCCTATGAAGCAAACGTTCTAGCTACGAGAAATGTAATTGATTTTTCGCTTAAGGGAGTAAAGAAAGATGTGAATCATATTTCTACATTGGCTGTAGCTTCTGGTGTAGTAAAGAATAACGAAGATATATTGTATACGGAGTATGATAATGATTTAGGGCAAATTATTGAAAATCCTTATCCAAAGACAAAGTTAGAAGCTGAAAAGATTGTACTGGAAACGAGGGATAAGGGAATAAATGTAAATGTTTTTCGAGTGGGAAACATTGGTTTTGATTCTAAAACAGGAAGGTTTCAAGAAAACATAGAGCAGAATGCATTATACTCAATGATGAAATCATATATAAGAATTGGATTGGTTCCAGAAATGGAAAGAGATATAGATTTTGCATGTGTGAATGATGTTAGTCAGGCAATTATTAAGTTGTTTAATAAAAAAGAATTAATGAATGAGACTCATCACATTTTCAATCCTAACTATGTAAGCTTATCAGCTCTTTTAACAACGTATGGATTAGACATAGATGTAAAAGAAACTTCAATTGATAAATTTATAGATTATATCTTTGATGAAAAGCAATTTAATCAATATGCATCAGATATATATAATTTACAGCTGCATTGTATAGGAGATGAATTGAAAACATTTAATGATGTCGAACAAACATTGTTCCATATAATGGGAGATAAAACGAATATGCTGTTAAGAAAAACGGGTTTTGTATGGAATAATATTACGGATGAAATGACGAAAAAAATGATTAGATATGGTCAAAAAGTTAATTATTTCGAAAAACATTAAATATAAAGTGGTGATAATTTGAAGTATAGAGAATATTTTTCACTAACTCATCCTCAACAAAGGATTTGGTATATGGAGAAAATTAATCCTCATCAGCCATTGCATAATATTGGGGGAACAGTAAAGATACAAGGAGAAGTGGATTTTGATTGTCTTGAGAAAGCAATTAATTATTTTATAAAAAAAAATGATGGAATCAGGCATCGATTTGTAGAATCGGATGAGAAGGTTCATCAATATGTGGAGAAATATCATAAATATCAAGTTCGATATACTATTTTTAATAGTCAGAAGGATTTAGATGCCTGGGTTCAGCAGGAAGCTTCAAAACCTTTCGATATCAATGAACAAGACTTATTTGATTTTGCTTTGTTCAAGTTACAAGATACTAAAGAAGGGGGATATTTCGTTAAGGTCCATCATATAATTTCTGATGGTTGGTCTATGAATCTTTTAACTGAACAGATTTGTAATGCATACACTCAAATTTTGAAAGGTGAAAAAATAACAGATCAGCTTAATAGTACCTATATGTATTGCCTTGAGAAGGAAGAATCCTATTTAACTTCAAAAAGATTTATGAAGGATAAAAATTTTTGGAATGAGAAGTTTAGTAAGCTCCCAATTGTGAAGCGGAAGAACGAAGTAGATTGTGCAAAGGCAAATAGAAAAACATATTCTTTAACAAATAATCAATCGGATGAAATTAAACAATTTGCTACTGACATAAATGTTTCTGTGTACGCATTCTTTGTTGCCCTATATTATATTTACTTAAATAAAGTAAATGGGCAGGATGATTTAATTATTGGAATGCCTGTACTTAATCGAGCGGGGAAAAATGAAAAAAATATTGTGGGGATGTTAACAAGTACTATGCCATTTCGTCATACTGTTGATAGTGAAATGACAGTCTTAGATTTTATAAAAGGCATTAATCGTGAATTGGTTCGCTGTTATTATCATCAAAAATATCCATATGATGTATTGGTGAAAGATTTGGAATTAAAGAAAAAGGGATACGGTGATTTATTTGATACATGTATTAACTATTACAATACAAAACTTCCTACTGAAATTAATGGTACACCAATAGAAAATGAAGAATTTTACAATAGGAATCAGATTTATTCAATTCAATTGATTATTCGAGAATGGTCTAGATTAGGAGGATTTAATCTAGATATAGATTATAAGGATCATATGTATACAGAAAAGCAAATTGAACAAATGTATCTTGGAATCAGTCATTTACTGAATCAGATGTTGGAGTCGCCTAATAAAAAGTTGATGGAATTAGAAATTTTACCAGAAGATATGTGGAATAAATTGATATATGAATTTAATGCAACGAATAGGGAGTATCCAAAGGACAAGACAATCCATCAGCTTTTTGAAGAACAAGTAGAAAGGACACCAGATAGAGTTGCGATTTGCCTGGAAGATAAGGAACTTACGTATCGTGAATTGAATGATAGATCTAATCAATTAGCGAGGTATATATTAAAGAAAAATGTAACAAAAGGTACAGTAATAGGAATATCAACTACGCATTCTCTAGAAACAATTATTGGAATTTTAGGAATTTTAAAAGCAGGAGCGGTATATTTACCTATTGATCCACAATATCCATCTGAACGGGTCAATTATATGCTGCAAGATTCAGATATCAATATTCTGTTCACTAATTTTGATATTTCGCATCAATGGGATCTTTCTTTGTATGCGGTTGAGGTTATCCATATAAATGCAGCTCATATTTATATGGGAGATACTTCTAATATTAAAAATAGAAGTGAGCCGACTGACCTTGCTTACATCATATATACATCGGGTTCTACGGGAAACCCTAAAGGTACAATGATTGAACAGAAAGGATTGGTTAATTATATTTCCTGGGCAAATCAAGTATATGTAGGCGCAAGTGAAAATGAAGTTTTCCCATTGTATTCATCTCTTGCTTTTGATCTTACTGTTACAACTTTATTTACCCCATTAATTAGTGGTAATCAGATTATTATTTATCCTGCTGATGCAAACGAATATGTATTATATAGGATATTTAAAGAAAAAAAAGCAAGTATTATTAAATTAACTCCATCTCACCTGTTTTTATTGAAAGATTCAGACTTTGCTGGGTGTTCAATTAAAAAAATTATTGTTGGTGGAGAAAATTTAACAGTAGACCTTGCCGCAAACATACAGAAAAAATTAGGTAGAGAAACAAAAATATATAATGAATATGGGCCCACAGAAACAGTTGTAGGATGTATGATTCATCAATTCGATATTGAAAAAGATAAAGGGGTATCTGTTCCTATTGGTGTACCTGCACAAAATATGAAAATATATGTGTTGGACTCCGATCTTCGCCCAGTACCAATGGGAGTTGTTGGAGAAATTTATATTTCTGGGGAAGGTGTTGCAAGAGGATATTTTAACAATCAGGATTTAACAAGAGAGAGATTTATTGTAAATCCATATTCGGAAAAAGAGCAGATGTATAAATCGGGTGATTTAGCTAGATTTATTGAAGGAGATAAGATTGAGTATTTGGGAAGGAAAGATGATCAAGTAAAAGTTCGTGGGTTCCGCATAGAACTAAAAGAAATCGAAATAAACTTGCAAAAATATCCGAGCATTAAGGAAGTGGTAGTGATTGATCAAGAGGATTATGATGGAAACCGCTATCTTTGTGCCTACTATACTGAGAATGCTAAGGTGAAGACATCCGAACTATTTAGATTCTTAAAAGAGATCTTACCAGTTTATATGATTCCTTCGTATTTTATTGTGTTGAAAGAAATACCGTTGACGTTTAACGGAAAGCTGGATAGAGAGGCCTTGCCGAAACCTGAAGTTAAAATAGAGAAAAAAACTGAAGGTGAGATAGAAAGTGATTTAGTAGGTATTATACGTGAAGTATTAAATGTTGAAAAAGTAAGTATAAGAGACAACTTCTATCATCTAGGCGGGGATTCCATTAAAGCAATTCAAATTTCTTCTAAGATACGTGAGAAAGGGATTAAAATAAAAACAAAGGATATTTTGGCTAATCCAGTTATTGAAGATATGATTTTATATTTAGAAATGACTAGCACAAAAGAGCAGAAGAGTAATCAACAATGTGTTGGTAGTATTGAAACGATACCATCTATCTCATGGTTTTTTTCGCAAGATTTGAACAATATAAACCATTATACACAGTCAGTGTTAGTCAAAGTAAAGGATGACGTTGAGGTTGGGATACTTGAATCGGCATTTAGCTCATTAGTTTGTCATCACGACGCTTTTCGCTTGAATTACCGGATGGAAACGAAGGAATTATTTTATAATCAAAATAATTACAATAAAAAAATAAAAATAGAATCATTAGATTTATCTGAATTATCAAAAACAGAGCAAAGTATTCGTATTGCTAGTATTGGAGAAATATTGAAATCGAGCTTTAATATTGAAAATGAAATTCTTCTTAAAGTTTGTATATTTGATTTGGGCGATTTTGGTAAAAGACTATTAATGACAGCTCATCATTTAGCTGTTGATGGTATATCTTGGCGAATTATTTTTGAAGATATAAATCAATTATATAAACAGATAGAAAATAAGCAGAAAACTTCTTTGCCGCCAAAAGATAATTCGGTACAGGATTGGGCAATTGAGTTAAAGAGAATGAGTAAAAAAATTCCAGAATCAGAAAAGCGATACTGGGAGCATGTATATCAATATGAAGAGAATTCATTTAATGATTTTGATTTAGGATTGGATCGTATGGAATTTTGCGAGAAAATGATTAAGAAGTTAACAGAAGAAGAAACTATGCAGCTGTTACAAAAAGCAAATGAAGCTTATCGAACAAAAGGTAATGAACTAATGATTATAGCGCTATCATTGGTAATGGCTAAGTATATTAAAACAAATGATGTGATTATTGAAATTGAAGGGCATGGGCGTGAAGAATTAAATGATGAAATTGATGTATCGCGAACTATTGGATGGTTTACGAGCCTATTTCCAATTCGGTTACAATTTGAGGATGTAGATATATCACAACAAATTAAACAATTAAAAGAGCAATTGCGTAGCGTTCCAAGTAAAGGTCTAAATTATGGAGTTTTAAAGTATATTTCGAAGGAATTAAGTTCCGAATCTCGAAAGTATGTTCGTTTTAACTATTTAGGTGATTTTAATGCTACATTTTCCAATGGAATTTTTGAATTTGCGTATGAAAATTCCGGTCAAGATAACAGCAATAAAAATGAGATGGATTGTTTGCTAGATATCGTTGCGTATACAGTAGATAAAAAGTTGAATTTGTCGATTACGTATAGCAAAAACAAATTTAAACAAGAAACAATATCGCAATTTTTCATGGAGTATATGAATCAATTGAGAGATTTGATTCAACATTGTTGTCAGAGAAAACATGCTGAATTCACCCCATCTGATTTTGAAACGGCAAACCTCTCGAGTGAAGATCTTGAAAATATATTTAATATATGATATTAGAGAGGAGTCATTCAATCATGATGAGAGTAAAAATTGTTTTGATTACCCTTGTAATATTATTAAATGTACAGATGCTATTTGGGATTCAAATAGCAAATGCAGAGAATGATAGAATGTTTACGGAAAACGATAAAGAACAACTAGACTCGCTTATAAAAAAACAAATGCAAGAAGCCAAAATTCCTGGAATGTCAGTGATAGTAGTCAAAGGTGATCAAGCTGTATATAAAAAAAGTTTTGGCTATTCAAATCTTGAGACAAAGCAACGTGTAACGGAAAAAACATTATTTGAAATCGGTTCGAATAGTAAGGCGTTTACAGCTCTCGCAATATATCAACTTGTTCAAAAGGGGTTAATTGATTTAAAGGACCCTGTTAGCAAATATTTGCAGTGGTTTCAAATGATATATGAAGGTAATTATAAAGGACAACAACTTAATAAAAATGTTGAAATAACTCTTGAACAGCTTTTATATCATACGAGTGGGATCCCTTTTCATACCATTGGGGACATACCTATCTCAAATGACAATGATGCGTTGGAAAATACAGTTAGAGAAATATTAAATCAAAAATTGGAGACATATCCAGGAGAGCAATTCAATTATGCCAGTATTAACTACGATATTCTAGGATTAGTTATACAAAAAGTTACCAATCAATCTTTTGAACAATACGTTCAGAATAATATATTAAACCAATTTAATATGGGTAATACTTTTTTGTTTAGAAAAGATGTCGCTAAATATGATATGTCAAAGGGATATAAAATAGGTTTTTTAAAGCCTATAGAGTTTAATGCACCTATTTATCGAGGAAATACACCCGCAGGTTATTTTATCTCAAATAATGAAGACATGGAAAAGTGGCTTCGTATGCAGCTTGGGATATATGGACTAAGTGATGATCACCAAAAGGCAATTTATAGTACACATATACCAAACAGATCAGTTCCACCATCTGAGGATGGCTCTTCTTATGCCGGAGGGTGGCAAGTTTTTCAAAATGGTCCTGGTGAAATATCACATGCAGGAAGTAATCCGAATTTCTCCTCTTTCGTTGTATTTCATCCTCAAGAGAAGTTAGGAGTTGCGGTGATGGCTAACATGAACTCCGATTACACTCAAAATATTGGCCAGGCTATTATGGACACACTTGTGGGGGAGAGTGTGGTGACAAACGGTAAAGATACGTATAAGAGTATTGATGCCTTTTCTGTTACTGTACTTTTGTTTATGGTTCCTTTTTCAATTATTACTCTATACTTCATTTTCATAGTTATGATTCAGGTGTATAAGAAAAAAAGGAAGTTGGAAAAAAATAAATTTAAAAGTATTTGTATTCCCTTTATAACGTTTCTGTTTGCGTTCTTAGCTGGGTATGCCCTTTATAAAATTCCATTTGTATTTTTCGGGAGACTTTCTTGGGATTTTGTTAATGTTTGGTTACCTATCAGTATGAGTTTTGCGGTATGGGCTACTTTAATTAGTATTGTACTGTTCTGCCTATATTTATCTTTAATAACTGTTTTTCCTTTGCATAATAAGAAAAATTTTTTTCCGATTTTTGTGTTGAGTGTAACCAGTGGTTTTGGAAATGCGATGATTATTTTTATTATTAATGAAGCTTTAACTAGAAGTAATTATTCAAGCAACAATAGTTTGTTTTTATATTTTTTGCTAGGAATTATTACTTATGTATTAGCGCAAAAATTGGTACGGACGCAGTTGATTACCATTACGAATAATCTGATTTATGAAAAAAGGATCCAGTTAATTAACGATATATTAAAAAATCCTTATGAAAAAATTGAAAAAATAGAGTCAGAAAGAATTCAAACCACCTTAAATAATGATACAGAAGCTATCAGTAATTATGCTGCCACCATAATTACTGGTTTGACTGATTCAATTACACTTTTATGTTGTTTGGTTTATTTGGGAGTAATTAATGTTTATGGACT
Source organism: Bacillus sp. SRB_8 (assembly GCF_003264205.1). Classification (NCBI taxonomy): domain Bacteria; kingdom Bacillati; phylum Bacillota; class Bacilli; order Caryophanales; family Bacillaceae; genus Bacillus; species Bacillus sp. SRB_8. The sequence goes on from NZ_NADT01000003.1 coordinate 240,206, forward strand.
GCTTGTTTCTATTGCAGTTATTTTGGTTGCAGCAGGTATGTATTATGTAGCTGGAAAATCAGCTAATAATCTTTGGGAACAAACAAGAAACATCCAAAACACTTTTTTTAGATATATAAACGATCTCATTGGCGGTTATAAAGAGTTAAGCATAGGAAAGTCAAAACGAGAAGAGTTTGGACAAGGGATGCAAGAGAGCTGTGAGGATTATAAGGATAAGCGGATTCAAGGTGGTCTTAAGTTTGCTAATGTTTTTATTATTGGTGAATTGCTGTTTGTTATGGTAATTGGGGCTGTTACATTTTTATTTCCGCTTTTATTTAAAGGGGTACAGAGTGAGTTTTTAAGAAGCTATGTTTTTGTTTTTCTTTATATGACAGGACCTCTACATAGTATACTCAATACTATCCCTAATGCGATTCAAATGAAAATTAGTTGGAAGAGAATAAATGATTTTTCAAGGTATTTAAAAACCGAAACTAATAAGACAGACGTAAACAGTACTTTGATACCTCAAAGTAAAATAAACATGGAGATTAAAGAGGTAGTATATCAATACGAAAGTGAACATGGAGAACCTTTTCAAGTTGGGCCAATTAATTTTGAACTTAAATCAGGAGAGGTTGTATTTATAACCGGTGGCAATGGTAGTGGTAAATCAACTCTTGCTAAACTAATTACAGGTTTGTATTCTGCAAATAGCGGAAACATATTTGTTAACAATCAAGAAATAAATCAGGAACAGTTAAGAGAGCTATATTCCGCAATATTTAGTGATTTTTATTTGTTTACAAAAGTCTATGGTATTGACTATAGCTCAAAGGAAGAAGAAATAAAAAAATATTTGAAAATATTACGTATCGATGAAAAAGTACAAATTCAAAATGGAGAATTTAGTACAACTAAACTTTCAACAGGACAACGAAAAAGACTAGCACTATTAATTAGCTATTTAGAGGATAAATCTATTTATCTATTTGATGAATGGGCGGCAGATCAAGACCCTGAATTTAGACATTTTTTCTATACAGAACTATTGGCTGAATTAAAGGAAAAAGGAAAAGCTATCATTGCTATTACTCATGATGATAGGTACTTTCATATCGCGGATAAAGTTATCAAGATGGAAAGAGGAGAAATTATAGAAAATATGAAGAAGCATAATTATTTAGATTCATTTGATTGTCTCAAGGAGGAGCTCAATGATGATAAAATTGGATAAACAAAATTTGGAAGATATTCTTGGTTTAACACCAATACAGGAAGGGTTGTTATTTCACTACTTAAAAAATCCTCAAAGTGATGAGTATTTTGAACAGATATGTTTGGGGATTTTAGGTAGAGTTGATGCAGGATTGTTTACGAAAGCTTGGGACGCGGTTGTCCAAACAAATGAGCAGTTACGTACACTATTTCGTTGGGAAAAAGTGAAAACTCCTGTTCAAATAGTATTGAAAGAACATACCCCTCATATTAAAATAATTGATCTTACACACAAGAGTCAAAGTGAAAAAAATATTTTACTAGAAGAGATAAAAGTTAAAGATCGTGAAAAAAAGTTTAATCTTCGAGAAATACCATTCAGGGTTACTTTGTGCATATTAGCAGAAGAAAGACATGAAATGATTATAAGTAATCATCATATTATATATGATGGCTGGAGTAATGGAATTATTTTAAAAGAATTCCTAAACGCATATCGATGCCTTAGTGAATCAGAAACTTACAATCTGCCTACTAAAAAAAAATATAAAGATTTTATTAAATATATTCAAAAACAGGATAAAGAAGGGCAGAAAGTATTTTGGCAAGAGTATTTAAAAGGATTTAACTCGCAAAATAGATTGGAAGTAACAAAAAAGAAACATAAATCAATTCGAAAAGATCATCAGTATCGTATTCAATTTTCAAGGGATAAGTTGGAAGGATTTGCGAAGGGAAATGAAGTTACTCTTGCCGCCCTTGTTTATAGTTTATGGGGAATTGTGCTACAAAAGAATCATAATATCGATGACATTATTTTTGGCGCAACTATTTCGGGTAGAGCAGGAACATTTAATGGGATTGAAGAAATGGTAGGCCTATTTATAAATACAGTTCCATTAAGAGTTAAAAAGGATTCTGGCGAAACATCTATAGAACTTATCAAAAAGTTAAATAAGACATTGCAGGATTGGGAATTGTATGGGACATCATCTTTAGTAGATATAAAAAAATATAGTGAATTGGATACGGAAATCGACCTTTTTGATACTATTGTTGTTTTTGAAAACTACCCTTTAGATCAGACGATACTGACAAACAAAAATAGAATCGCTTTGAACTCATATTCCACCTTTGAAATGACTAATTATGGCTTATCTATTAGTATAAGTTTGCACAAAGATATTGAGATATGTTTCAGTTACAACGAACAATTATATGAATCATCTAAAATTGAGCGTTTAGCTCAGCATTTTACTATAATTGCAGAAGCAATCATAAAAAATCCTCATAAAAAAATAGAAGAGATTGATATCGTATCTATTGAAGAGAAAAAACAAATCCTTTTGGAATTTAATAATACTCGTAAAACATATTCACATCAGTTGACGATTAGTCAGTTGTTTGAGCAACAAGCGATGAAAACCCCGGATAATGTTGCGATTGTATATAAAAATAGGACTATGACTTATGAAGAATTAAATGACATATCCAATAACTTATCAAATGAACTGCTTAGAAAAGGAGTGAAAAAGGGTGAGATTATTGGAATCATGACGGATCCATCAATTGAAATGCTAATAGGGATAATTGCTATTTTAAAAGTCGGAGCTGCATACTTGCCAATTGATCCAGAATATCCAGAGTCAAGGAAAATGTATATGATACAGGATAGTCAAACAAAGTTCATATTGACCAGTAAGGATGTAATTAATAAAAACGACTATGTAATTGGAAAATTCAACAATGATTGTATTTTTATATTGGATAATAGTAGAAAAATTTCGGGTGAGACTCTTCTACCAAAAGTAAACCTTAGTCCGAATGATTTATTTACGGTTTTGTATACTTCAGGTACTACAGGAAAACCTAAAGGTGTAATGATAGAAAATCGAAATGTTGTTAATCTTGTTCAGTGGTTTGGAAAAACATTTAATATAACGGAAAAAACAAATCTATTACAACTAACAAATTATGTGTTTGATCCGAGTATTGAGGATTTTTTCGGTACATTACTTTATGGAGCGACATTACATATAGCCGAAAAGAATTTAATTTTAAATAAGGAGCATTTTTGTGATTATGTTGATCAACATGAAATTCATATTATTAATTTCATACCGACTGTATTAAAAGAATTATTATGTCATGATCGCAAATTGCAGAGTTTACACACAGTTATTTCAGGTGGAGAAAGACTAGAAGAATCATTAAAAGATGCACTGATTGATAGAGGATATAAATTATATAATAATTATGGTCCAGCAGAAACGACAGTGGATGCTTTAAGTGTTGAATGTTCAGAAAATACCGTCTCTTTAGGACGGCCGATTTCAAATGTTAGATGTTATATATTAGATAAAGATAAAAATATTAGTCCAATAGGTGTTCCTGGTGAGTTGTATATTGCTGGAGACGGTGTAGGAAGAGGGTATTTGAATCTACCAGAATTTACAAATGAAAAGTTTATGAATGATCCCTTTAATCCAAATGATCGTATGTATAAAACAGGGGACTTAGGAAGATGGCTTCCAAACGGAGAAATCGAGTTTCTTGGAAGAGAGGATCATCAGGTGAAAATCAGAGGGTATCGGATTGAACTTTCAGAAATTCATAATTTAATATTAAAAAGGAACTACATTGAAGATGTTGCTGTAATTGATTGGGAAATTAATAATGGGAAAAAAGTTATCTGTGCATATATCGTTTCCCATGTTCAGGTTAACATGGAGGAACTTAAGGGATTTTTAGCAAAAGAATTACCAGATTATATGCTTCCGTCATACTATATTCAGCTAGAGAGTCTGCCCTTAACTTCCATAGGAAAGCTTGATCGAAGGAACTTACCGGCTCCTCAAATTCATACTTATAAAGGTTACGTTGCTCCAAAAAATAAAGTTCAAGAAGAACTAGTAGAGGTATGGTCTGCAGTATTGGGTCTACATCAGGGGGAGATTGGTATACATGATAACTTCTTCGAGTTGGGAGGAGACTCAATTTTAAGTATTCAAATAGTAGGTAAAGCGCTTCAAAAGGGTATAGAGATTACCGTGAGTCAGATGTTTGAGAACCAAACGATAGCAGAACTGGCGGATTGTATTGCAGATATTAAAGAAAGCTATAGTGAAGATCAAATAGAAGAACCTGAGACTGGAGAAGTGCTTCTTACACCGATTCAAAAGTGGTTTTTTGAGCAAGATTTGGAAAATTATCATCATTGGAATCAATCTGTGCTATTGGAAACACGAGCAGGTATAAATCCGAATTTGTTGCATGAAAGTTTTCGTATACTTACAAATTATCATGATAGTTTTAGGCTCCGTTATTATCAAAGGGCTGGAGAATGGATTCAAGTTTATTCAGAGTCCGATGAGAATGTGTTATTTGAATTACATGATTTTAATAATAGTCATATGCATGAAATTTTATCAAAATTGCAGTATGAATTAAACATTACAGATGGGCCATTAATTAAAGTTGCATATTTTGATTCTGGGGATCAGGAAAAAGGAAGGTTGTTTATAACAGTACATCATCTTGTAATAGACGGATATTCATGGCGACTTATGCTGGACACTCTACAGATGATATATGAACAGCTTACAAATAGTGGCTCTGTTCAACTTCCAGTGAAAGGCCTCTCTTTTAAAAAATGGTCTGAGCATCTCTATGAATATGCTTATTCCAATCAATTAAAAGATGAACTTGCTTTTTGGAAGAACAATGTCCCTTCTTCTGTAAATACTATACCTATTGACATGGAAGGGGGGAGAAATGATGAAAACTCTGCTCGTACACTTTCTTTTATGTTGACGGAGAAAGAAACAAAGTATTTACTGCATGACACGTATCAATTATTTAAAATGAGAATTGATGATATTCTGCTTTCCGCACTTTCTAGTACATTAGCAAATTGGAGTGGTGAAACACTAGTTGATTTGGAGGGCCATGGTAGGAATCCTTTGTTAAAAGAGTACGACACTTCAAGAACTGTAGGATGGTTTACTTGTGTATATCCTATTGTTATGGGCGACATTGAAAAAGAGAAGGGCATAGCAGAAATATTGAAGCAAGTAAAAGAGCGGTATCGTGCTATACCAAATGGTGGAATTGGTTATGAAATTTTATATTACTTAGCAGAGAAAGAGATGCGAGGGCAAATTTCGTCTAGGAAAAGGGGACAAATAAGCTTTAATTATTTAGGACAGTTCGAACAAGCAATTAAAAAACAGCAGTTATTTAATATATCGGATGTGAATACAGGACCAACCCGTGATTTGAATGGAATTAGAAGTCACTTGCTTGAAATTGAATGTATGATCGTTGATAAAAAATTATGTGTAGAATGGAAATATAGTGCGAATAGTCATTTGGTTGAAACCATTCAAGGCTTGGTAAAGGACTTTGTCAACAATTTGAAGAATATAATTGACCACTGTCAAACAAAAGAAGGTACATATTTGACGCCTTCAGATTTCCCACTTGTCTCCATAGATCAAAAGAAAATTGATGAATGGATTGAGGTATATAAAAATATAGAAGATATATACATGCTTTCACCTGTACAACAAAGTATGGTTTTTCATCATATCTATTCACCAAAATCGTCAGTAACTGTGGAGCAAACAATATTTTCAATAAAATCAAAACTAGATATTGAGATATTTGAAAAGGCTTGGCAAAAACTTTTAGATAGACATGAAAGTTTAAGAACATCATATCATTGGGAAGGGCTAGAAGAACCTGTACAGATTGTTCATAAATATCTAAAAATTCCTTTTCAAGTTTTAGATTGGACAAATTTTTCGAAATCTGAAGGATTGCAAAAGTTAGAACAACTTATTGAGGAAGATCGTAAGAAGGGATTCGACCTTTCAAAACCACCACTTATGAGAATTTTGGTCATTAAGCAAGAAGAGTATGCCTATGATGTAGTATGGACGCATCATCACCTTCAGTTAGATGGTTGGTGTAATAGCATCCTCTTTAAGGAACTGGGTCAGTGTTATGAAGCATTATGTGTTGACGAAAAGATAACATTTGGACATGTATATTCATTTAAAGATTATATCGACTGGTTACGTAGGCAAGACAAGAAGAAAGCGGAACAATTTTGGAGAACCGAGTTAGATGGATTTAAAACACCTATACGATTCAATAATATTTTTCCTGCAAAAAATTCAAATCAGTTATCTGCTTTTGGAGATGTAGTATACGAAGTATCTGAAGACAAACAGCAGATAATTCAAGACTTTACTAGAAAGAATCGGATTACACTAAATACTATGATTCAGGGGGCTTGGGCAATTCTTTTAAATCGCTACTCCCAAGAAACAGATATTATTTTTGGGGTAACTTCATCAGGGCGTCCGGCTGAGTTAGAAGGTTCGGATTCAATAATTGGTTGCTTTATGAATACTCTTCCTTTTAGGGTAAAGATAAATAAAAATGTAAATTTGATTAAATGGCTTAAAGATGTACAACTGAAGCAGGTTGAAATGCGTCAATATGAATATACCTCACTCGTTGATATAAGAAGTTGGATTGATATGCCAAGAAGCTCTGCCTTATATGATTTGTATGAGAGTATTGTAATTGTTGAAAACTATCCATTCGATGTGAAATTGAAAGACGGAATTGGTTCATTACAAGTGAAATCAGTACGTATAGATGAACAAATGGATTATCCTTTGGTTGTTTATTGTAATCTACAACCAAAGCTTCAATTGAAGCTACTATTCAATAGTTCCTTTTTAAATGAAACAGAAGCAAATCAGATACTTTCACATTTAATCAATATTTTGTGGGAAATGCTTGTTAGCGAAGATGGTAAGTTAGAGAATATCTCAATGATTTCCGAAAAAGAACTTACACATATTTTAAGTGATAATAATTCTACTTCATTGGATTATCCTAAGAATCAATGTTTTCAGGATTTATTTACTGATCAAGTAAAATTAAATTTAAACAAACCTGCTGTTATACAGGGGAATGAAAGTTTATCTTACACAGAATTAGATATACTTTCAAACCAGTTAGCGCATAAGCTCATTAAATTAGGGGTAGGGCCTGAAATACCTGTGGGAGTGTATGTTGAACGTTCACCTAAAATGATTGTAGGAATTTTAGCTGTTTTAAAAGCTGGTGGAGCTTTTCTACCTATAGATATGGATTATCCTGGCGAAAGAATAAATTTGATGTTGAAAGATGCCCAAGTACCTATATTACTCACCCAAAATAATTTACAGTCGAAGATTAGAGATTATCAGGGGCATACCGTTTGTCTTGATATAGAATGGGATTCAGTGCTCGAAGAACCAAAAAACCAACCGAGTGTTAGAATTGAACCCCAGAATTTGGCATATATCATCTATACTTCGGGTTCTACTGGTCGACCAAAAGGTGTAATGATGTCTCATGAAGCAGTTGTAAGCCACTCCATTGATATTTGCAAACGTTATGAGCTGACACCGGAGGATCGTGTTCTTCAGTTTTCTTCGATAAGTTTTGATATTTCACTTGAACAGATTTTTACAACACTAGCTGCAGGAAGTTCTCTTGTTTTGCGTGATAAGAATATATGGACTCCTTATCAGTTTTCTCAGAAATGTGTTGAACTTGGACTCTCAGTTGTTAATCTGCCTACAAATTATTGGGGCGAAATTGTACAAGAATGGTATACAAGACCAGAAATAATTCCAGATAGTAACCTCAGACTCGTCATAGTTGGTGGGGAACAAATGCCAGCGGAGAAAGTAGGGATGTGGGAACAGTTACCTTTAGAAGATATTATTTTGTTAAATGCATATGGACCTGCTGAAACGGCGATGACAAGTACTTTATATGAAGTGTCTGGAAAAAGAACTAAAAGTGCCGACTTAAAAGTTATTCCCGTGGGAAAACCACTTGCTAACAGGCGCATTTATATCCTTGATGAGAACATGCACCCTTTGCCGATTGGAGTGAAGGGGGAAATATTCATAGGTGGCATACCTTTAGCTAGAGGTTATATTAACAATTCTAAGTTGACGAAGGATAAGTTTATTCGAGATCCGTATTATCATAATTATGGAAAAATGCTTTATAAAACAGGAGATATGGGGAAATTACTTTGCGATGGTAACATTGAGGTTCTGGGGCGGAAGGATGACCAAACAAAAATACGAGGGCATCGAATTGATATAGGAGAAATTGAAGTTGTTTTAAACAAATGTGATAACATAAAAAACTCTATAGTTGCCGTGAAGAATGGAGTAGCAAATGATAAGTATCTTGTTGCATTCTATGATTCCCCCTCACATGGTACAAATAATCAATGCAGTATAAGGGGTTTTTTGCGGAAGAAACTTCCTGAATATATGATTCCTTCTTATTTTATTCAACTAGGAAGCCTTCCGCTCAGTCCGAATGGAAAAATTGATCGGAAGTCCCTAGAAAATATGGAGATTAAAGTAGAGTTTGATGAAGAGTATCAAAAACCTTATAATACGATACAACAAAAACTTGTAAGTATTTGGAGAAAGATACTGGGAACTGATGGTGTAGGCATTAATCATCATTTCTTTGAAATTGGGGGACAATCATTAAAAGCAATAACACTTGTTTCTGAAATTCATAGGGAATTTGAAGTTGAACTTCCACTAGGAAATATATTTACATTTCCTACTATTAAGGAATTGGCTGTAATCATTGAAGAAATGATGGGGAAAAAAGAAACATATGAAGCGATTCGTCTAGCACCACCACAGGAGTATTATGAAGTCTCTCCAGCACAAAAAAGTATGTATATTGTTAGTCAATTGAATGGTGCATCTACAAACTATAATATTACCGGAGCAGTATTTCTTGAAGGGGAAGTTAATATAGTACAGATAGAAAAGGCATTGCAAGCTTTAATTAATCGCCATGAAAGCTTGCGAACATCATTTAAACAAGTACAAGGGAAAATAGTTCAAAAAATCCAACAGAATCCTGAATGGAATCTGCAACACTTGTATGCAGATGAACAAAATTTTGAGAGTGTTGTTGAAACATTTATTAGACCATTTGATTTAGAGAAAGGGCCCTTGTTCAGAGCAGCAATTGTGGAGGTGCTACCATCATCGAAATATTTGCTTGTTTATGATATGCACCATATTATATCCGATGGTTTATCAATGGGAATTTTAATTAGAGAGTTTGCATCTCTTTATCAAAAAAATAATTTGCCAGACGTAAGAATTCAATACAAAGATTTTTCAAACTGGCAAAACAAAATGATAGAATCCGGGAACTGGAAACTAAAAGAACTGTACTGGCTTGAAATATTTTCAAAAGAAATACCATTACTCAATTTACCAACTGATTATCCAAGATTAGATGAGCCAATGTTTGAAGGTGATGTAGTTCAATTTAATTTGGATGCATATTATACATCTAAATTAAATGAAATCTCAAGCCAAAAAGGAGCTACTCTGTACTCATTATTACTTTCGGCATTCAATATACTATTGTTTAAATATAGCGGACAAGAAGACATTATAATTGGAAGCCCGGTAGCAGGAAGACTGAATTCTGAATTAGAAAATGTGGTAGGTATGTTTGTTAATACACTTGCGCTCAGAAATTATCCTACTTCAGAGAAACGGTTTGAGGATTTTTTGAAAGAAGTTGCAAGCCACACACTTCAAGCTCTCGAACATCAGGAATATTCATTTGAGATGCTCGTTGATAAGCTACAATTGCGAAAAAATGTGAATCGTCATCCTCTGTTTGATGTGATGTTTGCTTTTGAAAATGTTGATGCAGTAAGGGCGGAAATAGGTGATTTTGAAATTAAACCGTACGAGTATACGAATCGTACATCTAAATTTGATTTAGAGCTGAAAGTAACTGAGCAGGATGGACAACTTCGTTTTATATTTGAATATAGTACAGGTTTGTTCCGTAAAGAGACGATAGAACGAATGGTGGAACATTTCGTTAAAATTATTGATACTATCATAGAGGACATTACTATTCCAATTGAGGAAATTGATCTAGTAACCATGAAAGAAAAAAATAGAATAGGTGTTTTTAATAATACTGATACTTTGTATCCAGAAGAAAAAACGATTAAACGTATATTTGAAGAACTGGTGGAAAAACATCCGAATCGTACTGCTGTAGTGTTTGGACAGAGAACAATAACTTATAAGGAATTAAATGATAAAGCAAATCAATTAGCTAAACACTTGATTAAGAAGGGGGCAGGAAGTGATACAGTAATCGCTTTATTAGCTGAGCCTTCTATTGAAATGATCATTGGACTATGGAGTATTATTAAAAGCGGGGCAATTTATTTACCTCTTGATCCGGAGTTTCCATTAGAACGAATAAATAGCATGATTGAAGACAGTGATACAATTCTTCTTTTGACCCAGTCTCACTTAGTAACTTCTAATGATTTTACTTGTGAGGTTATGGAATTGGAAGATAAGAGCTTATTTTTTGAATGTCCTTCAAATATAGAGGAAAGAAGTACAGTTGATAATCCAATATATATTATTTATACATCTGGTACCACTGGGCTCCCAAAAGGGGTACCGATTAAGAATCAAAGCTTGGTAAATTATATTTCATGGTTCACACGAGAAGCAAGTATAACGTATAGGGATAAAACACTACTATTATCTTCCTTTGCATTTGATTTAGGATATACAAGTTTGTATACAGCTTTATTAAATGGGGGTGAGTTACATTTAGTTCCAAAAGAACATTATATGCTCCCAGAAACCCTTATCACATATTTGAAAGAGAAAAAGATAAGTTATATAAAACTGACTCCTTCACTATTTAATTATTTAGTTAACCATCGTATGGTTGAAGATTATGAGAATTGCATGGCGCTAAGGTTAATCGTATTGGGCGGTGAAGAAGTGAAGTCAGCTGATATTAGTAAGTTTAATAGGGTGTATCCGCAAACTGTAATTATGAATCACTATGGACCTACAGAAACTACTATTGGCGCTCTATTTCACAAATTTAATGCTACTGATTTTGACCTTGTATCCAAGGGAACGGTTATTGGAAAACCAGTAGATAACACGAAAATATTCATTTTGGATAGAGGTCAAAAACTTGTTCCACTTGGAATGGCTGGTGAAATTTGTATTGGGGGAGTAGGAGTGACAGAAGGTTATTTGAATCAAATTGATTTAAATAGCGAAAAGTTTATTACGGTTTCACCTTTGGGACATGAAAAAATCAAACTCTATAGAACGGGAGACTTAGGGAGGCTCACATGCCATCAAGAAGTAGAATTTCTCGGAAGAATTGACAATCAATTAAAAATTCGAGGATATAGAGTGGAGTTAGAAGAAATAAATTCAGTACTGTTGCAACACGATATGATACTTGATGCAATCGTTGTTCCAAAAAAAGATAAAGAAAATAATAATATACTATGTGCTTATATTGTGTTGAAAGAGAATGAGAATGGGTGGGGAATAAGGGAATACCTTTCAAGTAAGATTCCTTACTACATGATGCCCTCTATCTTTATTAAGTTAGATAGAATTCCTTTGACTCCAAATGGTAAGCTAAATGTTAAAGCACTCCCAGAAATTAAGGATGAATTATTGATAAAAACTAATTATGAACTGCCTGAGGATCCAATTGAAAAAACTGTTGCACAAATGTGGGAAGAAACTCTTAATGTTAAGCAAATTAGTATGAATGACTCGTTTTTTGAAATGGGTGGAAACTCATTGTCGTTAATGCTTTTAATGGCAGAAATTCACAAAAAGTTTAGTGTAGATATATCGTTAAGAGAAGCGTTTAAAGCACCAACAGTAAGAGGTATAAGTAAGCATATAAAGAAAAGATCTGAAAGTAAGTATGTGTCATTACAACCTGTGGAAAAGTGCGAATATTACGACCTTTCTTCAGCTCAGAAAAGGATATATACACTACAACAGATGGAAGGGATTGGAACTAGTTACAATATGCCAAGAGCAACCTTACTAGAAGGTGAAATCAATCTGGATAAATTGGAAAAAGCTTTTTGTGAGATTGTAAAGAGACATGAGGCATTTCAAACATCTATTGAAGTAGTAGATGGTGTGCCCAAACAACGAATTCAGGGAGAAGTGGATATAGAAATTAGTTATTCTGTTTTAGATGAACATTTATGTTCTAATCCATCAAGTAAGCTGAATGTCGAACTGGAAAATATAATTGATGAATTTATTGAACCTTTTGACTTAAGTAAAGCCCCTTTAGTAAGAGTTAAGATCATTCGCTTAAGTAGCCATAAACATGTGCTCTTAACAGATATGCACCATTTGATTTCAGATGGATATTCAGTCAATATTTTACTGCAGGAGTTATCAGAATTATATCAAGGAAAACTGTTACAGGAAAACCCTATTCAATATAAAGAATTCGTTTATTGGCAGAATGAGTTTTTAAAGACAAGTGCTGCAAGTATACAAGAAAAATATTGGTTAGATGTACTTTCAGGGGATCTTCCAGTATTAGATATGCCTACGGATTTTCCTAGAGCAATTATACAAAGCTTTGAAGGAAATAGTTTTATTTTTGAAGGAGGAAATGAATTAAAGCAACGTTTAGACAATTTATGTTTAGAAACAGATACGACATTGTACATGATTTTGTCTGCAGCTTATAGTATTTTGTTATCAAAATGTTCCTCGCAGCACGATATAATTGTAGGAATGCCTATTTTAGGGCGGACACATTCTGATTTGAAAAATATCATTGGTATGTTTGCAAATACTATTGCAATTAGAAGTTTCCCTATTGAGAAAAAAAACTTTACGGAATTTTTGTCAGAGATTAAAGAACAGTTAATTAAAGCGTATGATAATCAAGATTACCAGTTTGATATGATTATTGATAAGTTAAAAATTAAGAGAGACTTAGGGAGAAACCCTATATTTTCTACAATGTTAGCTTTTCAAGAATCTCAAATCAATGAAAGTATAATGGGGAATTTGAAAATGACGCCTGTTCAATATAGAAATAAAATTTCGAAATTTGATTTAACCTTATTTGTAGAAAAAGGAAAAAAAGAGTTGTTTTTTGAATTTGAATATGCAAGTAGTTTGTATAGAATGGAAACTATAAAAAAATTAGCGGAGAATTTTTTAGGTATCTTAGACACGATTAGTTCAAATAAAGAAATAAAATTAGAAAATATTGAGATTGAAGGGTTAGTAATCGAGAATACAGAAATTGAAAATGTCAAATTTAATTTTTAAGATAGATAAGATATTGGTTATTGAGGCTATTCCTAATATGATACTTTAGGAATAGCCGTTTCATATAAATGCATTCTTTAAATATCTATAAAAAATAAAAGGATATATTGTATAGAAAAGGTTAGCTTTTAATTATAATTAAAACGATGATATAGAAGTGGCGATATAAAGGGAGTTCTCTATCATGGAGAGACTTAAAGAAGTGTTTCATTTTGTTTAGGATAGCGGTATCGTAGTTCATGATCTAGATAGTTATACGTTTTTACGAAAAGGTTTGGTAAGGAACAGTAATAGAGCGTTACGTAAGTGAGGTGCTAGGTGTGGAAGGAGAAGCAGCCATTCTTGAAGTGGATGGTGATAGAATTGAATTACTTACACCAACGAATACTATAACTTCTCCAATGGCACGATTTATAAATAAAAAGGTGTTACGTAATAACGTAACACCTTTTTATTTATGTATTTCACATTTTCTTCACAAATGATTCACGAGAACTTTTCTTCTTAGGAAACTTACATAAATATATTTTATGATATAATAACAATCGACTTTAAAAATGTAAGTTGTTTTAATTAAAGTAGCTGCTATTATATTAGAAGTTTAAAGGTGGGGAGAAAGAAAGCGTCATGTTGTATAAAAAAATACTTAATCAGGTTAATATTTCGTCAGGAAATCAAACTAGGAAGTATAAAGTAATGAAAGTGTAGCGAGAAAGAAGAAAGAAGAAAGAAGAAAGAAGAAAGAAGTGAAATGATTGTGAAAGTAATACGAAGGTTAGGGGCATGGCTATTAATAGCGTGCGTGTTTATCATATTGATACCAAAAAGCGCATCTGCTCATGCGTATGTTGTGAAATCAAATCCTGCTGAAAATGAAACGTTAAAGAAAGCACCATCTGTTGTGAAAATTGAATTCGATGAGGACATACAAGTTTCAAGTTTTAATACATTGTTCGTAAGAGACACCTCAGGTAAAAGAGTAGATTTAAAAGATGCACATATTGATAAGAAAAACAAAAAAATATTAGAGGCTGGGTTAAAAGAGAATCTCAAAAATGGTCTTTACTCTATTCAGTGGAAAGCTATTTCAGCTGATGGACATCCGATTCAAGGAGTTATTCCATTCCGTATTGGATTAGCAGAAGCGGGAACAGATGATATACAAGTAGAAGAGATGGGCTATGTTCCCCAAATCGATATGATTATGGAACGCGGAATTTTATATACAAGTTTTTCTCTATTTATCGGTGTTCTATTATTTAATCTTATCCTTTATAAAGGAAGTGCAAGTCAAGTTCAGTCGAGGAGTAAGAAAATAATATGGATATCATTATTTGGGATATTCATTAGTTTACTTTTCAATTTACCGTTGCAAGCGAAAATAAATGCTGATGTTTCATGGCTAGAAGCATTCGATCCTTTATTATTAAAAGAAACATTACAGCTATCTGTTTTTGGTTATGTATGGATCACTCAAATGGCTCTTATTAGTACACTTATGATTGTTACATATTTTGCAGTGAAGAGTGAGAGGGTTTCGTCGTTTAAAGTATGGAGCATTCCAATTGTATTATTTATGGGGTTACTGGTTATGAAAGCCTTCAATAGTCATGCATATGGATTAAAGTTTAAAGAAATTGCTGTCGTTATGGACTTTCTACATTTATTCGCAGCTTCGTTATGGATTGGGGGGCTATCATCGATTGTTCTTCTTTTACGTAAAGAGGATGACAAGTGGACTATGTATTGGGATGCGATTAAGCGTTTTTCACCATGGGCAACAGGTACTGTCATAGTGATTTTATTAACGGGTCTTTTTAACAGTACATTTTTTATTCCCACAATCCATTCCCTATTTGATACGAAGTATGGATTGGCCTTATTAGCAAAGATACTTTTATTCGTGTGTATGGGGATATTGGGAATTATTCATTATGTGAAAGGGAGAATGCGAGCGCAGCAAAGGTTAGGAGCTACGGTGAAAGTAGAGTTTATCATTGGAATTATCGTTTTCGTAATCGTAGCGTTTATGACAAATGTACAAACGCCGCCGATGCCTCCTACGGGACCTTTTACAGAGAGTAAACAATTAGATAATGGATATGAACTTACTTTACATGTAAGTCCTAATAAGGTAGGACAGAATACATTTCATATTACTTTGAAGGATGAGAATGGACAGCCTGTTACTGATATGGAACAAATTGTATTGACGACTCAATCTTTAGATATGAATATGGGCAAAGGTTCATTTAAAGTTTCGGCAGTGTCACCGGGAGAATATGAAGCGGAAGGTATGTATATTAACATGATAGGAAACTGGAATATACAAGTTCACGGATTAACAAAATCTCTTGATAGTTTCGATGCGGATTATAAATTTATTGTAGGTGGCAGATAAAAAAGACGTTATAAATGAAAAGGAGTTTATAGAAAATGAAACGTATAAAAAAATTAGGAACAACAATGATCGCAACAATAATTGCAATGGGGATTTTTTCGTTACCTGTTAGTGCTCACGTAACTGTGAAACCAGCAACTTCTGACGTTGGCTCTTGGGAGACTTATACAATAAAGGTACCTGTTGAAAAGAATATGGCAACAACAAAAGTCACACTGAAAATACCGTCTGGATTCGAGTTTCAACAGTACGAGCCAGTGCCAGGGTGGAAAGTGGAAGAACAAAAAGATGCAGCTGGAAAAGTTAAAACTGTAATATGGGAAGCAACAGGAGAAGGGATTTTACCTGGTCAGTTCCAACGATTTACTTTCGTTGCTAAAAATCCAGATAAAGAGCAACAAATAGCTTGGAATGCATATCAACAATATAAAGATGGAGAAATTGTTGAATGGACAGGCGATGAGAAAGCTGAGAAGCCCCATTCACTTACTACGATTGCAAAAGGTACATCATTAACAGGAGAACATGGTGAAGTATCTAGTGTGGAAAAAAATGAAGGTACAAGTAATATGCAAACAATAGCAATTGTTTTATCAGTTTTAGCGATTGTATCTTCCGTAGGTACGTGTGTTTTTGTAATACGTCGTAAAAAGTAGGTAACATTGAAAGGTCTCATTGAAAGTAATGAGACCTTTGTTAATAAAATTTTGAGATTAAGCAGCTTCGAGGGGGATTAGAGCTACAAATACAACATGGTTTATTAAGATAAGGAACTCAATTGACTGTCATTACTTCTTCTGGTAGTTTATCATGCTTAAGCCAGTTTTCAATTAAAGTATTAAATAGTTTGGGATTTGCTAAAGGGATTCCATGACCGATTTTAGGAATGATAATACCTGTGCAATTAGGATTGCTTTCAAGGATTGCAGTCATCGAGTCTTTCATGATTCTTTTTTCGTTTTCTCCAACAGTCACTAATATATTGCTACTAGCATTCTCGAAACCTTTTGGTATTGTAAACGACATATTTTCTTCTAATATCCTCACAAATGTATTTTTACTTATTTGACAACTTTCATGATAATAGTTATCAAATTGTGTTTCATCTATGCACATTGATTTTGCTTGTATTTTGGAAAACGTCTTACTCTTTATAAGTGGATAGGTAAGCCAAGGGATCTTATTAATGTTTTAGCGAAAGGAATTAGTTTAACTAATGCGCTATTTATCATAGCGTATTGAATTAAGTTTGGTTTCATGCTGAGCATTGCAATTAATATTTGAGCACCTAACGAAAAACCGATTACTATAACAGTTTTACCTTGTCCTTTTTCTTCAATTAGTTCAATGATTTTTTTAGAACAAAAGTGTATTGAGAAATGATCCTTACTTCTGTTCTTCCCTTGCTCGGGTAAATCAGGAACAAGGCAGTGAAAGTTAGTGAAATGTTTAATTTGTTTGTCCCACATCCATCCACTGACTCCGCCCCCATGAATAAAAACCATAAGTGGAGAGCTTGAATCTCCAAATTCTTTATACTGTAAAACCATATAATTCCCCCTTATGATTAGAATTGTTAGTCCATACATATGTATTAGAGATAATATTTTCTACTTAATTATCATCATACAATAAAAAAGAAAAATTTTCCTTTTGCTAAGATGTTAAGTGACTGTACTGATAAAATGGTAAAAAAGAAAGAGCCTACAAGTGGTAGACTCTTTCTCATATCTATTTATTTCACTTCAACTTGCTGCCTTACAGCAAGTGCTTTCGGCTTTATATTTACAAAACAAATGCTTACGATAATAAATAAAAGTCCGATGAATAAGCTAATTGTAATGGCCTCATGTAAGAAAATTGAACTTACAATAATAGCGATCAGTGGGATAAGGAACGTATAAGCCCCAACTTTACTTGCCTCACCAGCTCCTACAAGTGTAAAGTAAGCGAGCCATCCCATTGCAATAACAAAGAACGAGATGAATAGTAGTACACTTACAAATGGTATACTCCAAGCGATGTTAGACCAGCTCTCAAATTCTGAACCAAATCCGATTAAGCAAAGTCCGCCAATAATAAGCTGAAGTGTTACCATCCAAATGGCATTAACGCGGTGTCCAGTTTTCTTAATAAATACTGTGCCGAGTGCCCAGCCGATAGCGCACCCTAAAGCAAGTAGTACACCGATAATAGAAATATGTCCAGTTAAACTACTAGAGCTAATAACCCCAACACCAATAAATCCAAGAATAAGTCCGAAAATTTTCAAGCCGTACATAGATTCTTCAAGCCAAATCCATGAGAAAATGCCGAGTAAGACAGGTTGGAGAAATACGATTGCGGAGAAGAGTCCGGCGGGCATATACTGAAGTCCGACAGTTTGTAGTCCGTAAAACAAAATAATATTGAGTAAAGATGAAATAAAGTATAAATGCCAAGTTTCCTTTAAATTTAATTGTTTGTATTTCGGTAATGCGAAAGTAAGTAAGATAAATCCTCCTATTAATGTTCTAATCCCTGCAAAGAGTACGGGTGGTGTGTAATGCAGAGCGAATTTTGATAACGGCCAATTAATTCCCCACATAATAACGAGAAATGTAAGGATTATGGCAGTCTTAGTTCGAGAAAGCTGTGTCACTGTAATCCCTCCTTGTTGTATTCCATTTCACTATGATATGATATCGACTATGATAAATAAAATGAATCTTTTTTATAAGGAGTATAAGTGATTAGTTATGACCATTACACAACTTCAAGTTTTAATTAAAACGGTTGAATTAGGGAGTTTTACGAAGGCTGCCGGGATGTTAAATATGACACAGCCAGCTGTAAGTCATGCGATTTCAAGCATTGAGTCAGAGTTAGGAGTTACCATTCTTATACGCGATAAACGAAAAGGGCTAATCGTTACGGATGTTGGAAATAGAATTCTTGTACATATTAGAGAAATCTTAAACGGCGTTGAGAAGATTGAACAAGAAGTAGCGATGGAGAAAGGGCACGAAGTTGGGACGATTCGAATTGGGAGTTTTCCGAGTGCTTCTGCACATTTCTTACCCAAAATGATAAATCTTTTTAAGGAGAAGTATCCGAACTTAGAAGTCGTTCTTTGTGAAGGCACGATTAAAGAAGTTGAAGATTGGTTAGTATCGAGGGTTGTTGATATAGGAATTGTTATTTTGCCTAATAAAGATATGGAGATCGTGCCCTTAACGAAGGGGAAAATGGTTGTTGTCTTAAGAGAGGATCATCCTCTTTGTAAGAACGATTCTATTACAATAGGTGATTTAGAGAATGAACCGATCATATTATGTAAGGGTGGGTACGAACCACCCATTATCGATATGTTTAAACAAGCGAACGTACCACTTCGGGCTGAATATATAATTTCCACAGTTACAACAGCTTTAAATATGATTCAAGAAGGATTAGGAATCGCAATTTTGGCTGAGTTATCTTTAACGAGTTTACCAAAGAATATACAAACGAGAGAATTGGAACCACAAGTATGGAGAGAAATTGCTTTAGCTGTTCCTTCATTAAAGGATTCTTCAATCGCTGTGCAGCTATTTATTGAAGAATTTCAAGACTTGTTTGCAGAATAAGAAGAGGTGTCTCATATATTGTAATGGGGCACTTTTTTATTTGCTTTAAAAAATTTGTAAAAAGGATTGACTTATATTCCGGTTGTAACTATAATGATTACATCGAGGTGGTGATCACGATGAAAATTAGTAGCCGCTTTTCTATAGCTGTTCATATTTTATCTATTTTGAAAAACAATCCATCTTCAGTTTGCACTTCAGACTATATGGCCGAGAGTGTAAATATAAATCCGGTAGTCATTCGTAAAATAATGTCTTACTTGAAACAATCTGGATTTGTTTACGTAAATCGCGGACCAGGTGGCGCGGGATTATTAAAGGATTTACATGAAATCACATTATTAGATGTGTATCATGCAGTGAATGTAGTGGAAGAAGACAAACTATTTCACATTCATGAAAGACCGAATCCAGACTGTCCAATTGGGGCGAATATTCAAGCTGTTTTAGAGGTTATTTTAGTTCAGGCGCAATCTGCGATGGAAGAAGTGTTGAGAAATATTACGATGGGGCAGTTATTTGAATCTTTACAACAAAAAATGAAAGCATAATATGATAATTGCAAGTCTCTAAAAGAGAATGCATATTTTTTTCTTAAAATTGTAACCGTTTTGGTTACATCTAAAAATAAAAAGAAGGTAAGGTGTAAAAGATATGACTGTAAAAATGAAAGTATACTCAGATTTTATATGCCCGTTTTGCTTTTTAGCAAAAGGCCCATTAGATGAAGTAGCGAAAGAGAAAGATGTGGAAATCGAATGGATGCCATTTGAATTGCGTCCA
Organism: Bacillus sp. SRB_8; assembly: GCF_003264205.1. Taxonomy (NCBI): domain Bacteria; kingdom Bacillati; phylum Bacillota; class Bacilli; order Caryophanales; family Bacillaceae; genus Bacillus; species Bacillus sp. SRB_8. The sequence continues at coordinate 260,443 of NZ_NADT01000003.1, forward strand.
AGTCCATATTCTAAAATAGATCCTTGGAACGAGCCAGATAAGTTAGGTTCATGGGATTCTTTCATTCTTCCTACTGCAAAAAAATTAGGGGTTGAACTGCGTCTGCCACGCGTTTCTCCGCATCCATATACACATTTAGCTTTTGAAGGGTGCCAATTCGCGAAAGAGCGTGGACTTGGAAATGAGTATCATCACCGAGTATTTACTGCGTTTTTCCAAGAAGAGCAAAACATTGAAGATATTGATGTATTAACGAAATTAGCGGTAGAAGTAGGGCTTCCTGAAGCTGAATTTAAAGATGCTTTAGTAAATCGTAAATATAAAGAAAAACATCAAGAAGCAATTCAGCATGCATATGATGAAGCAAATATTATGGCTGTTCCAACTGTCATGATTGGAGATGAAGTCATTCAAGGACTTGCTAGTAAAGAAACGTTACAAAGAGTAATTGATAAAGAAATCGAAAAGGATAAAACAAATTCATTTGAAGGTATGCAATGTAAGACGGATGGATATTGCTAATTCGTCTTGCATGAAAGAATCAAGTTGATTTGTTTAAATAAAAATAATAAAACATATATTTGGAGGAATTAAAATGTCAGCAACTACAACAAATTTAAAAGAAGCAATCGTGAACCGTCGTTCAATTCGTAAAGTAACAAAAAGTGCTACAATAACAAAAGAAAGAATTGAAGAAGTTTTAAAAACAGCTTTACACGCACCAACTTCTTTCAATATGCAAAGTGGCCGTATGGTCGTATTAATGGATGGAGAGCATGAAAAGTTTTGGGATATCGTAAAAGAAACACTTAGATCACGCGTGCCAGCAGAAAATTTTGAAGCAACAGTAGAAAGACTAAAAGGCTTCCATGCAGGTGTAGGAACAGTTCTATTCTTTGAAGATCAAGCAACAGTAGAAAAAATGCAAGCAAATGCACCATTGTATAAAGATCAGTTCCCATTCTGGTCTCATCAAGGAAATGCAATGCTACAACATACTGTATGGATGCTATTATCGGCTGAAGGAATTGGAGCGTCCTTACAACATTACAATCCAATCGTAGATGCTGAAGTGAAAGCAACTTGGAACATTCCAGCAGAGTGGAGCTTAGTAGGACAAATGCCATTTGGTGAACCAAATGAAGAGCCAGGAGAAAGAACATTCTTACCTACTGAAGATATAGTGAAATTTTATTAAAAAATACAATTCAAAATCAAAATTAAAAAAGGTTAGATAAATGAAAGGACAGTACATATTAGTCATATATGTACTGTCCTTTCCTATGTAATGTTTAAACTCGATTGTGGAAAATGTTACTGCGAGAACAATTTCCTCCATATGAATCGATGTCTTTCCTTACAATCAATAATCTATATGTTTATTTTTTTGAAATGACAGTAAACATCCCCGTCATGTTTGGTGAGTAATCCTTAAAATCATATTTTTCATAGAACGATTCTTTACCTTGTGATGCAAATAAACCGACAAACGCCTTATCAGGTGCATTCTCATTTAAGTATGCAACCAAAAGATGCATTATTTCTTTCCCAATACCGTGTTTCTGATAATCTGGATGAACTACTATATCTTGAATATAGAAATAGATAGATCCATCACCAACAATTCTCCCCATGCCCACAATTTTTTCATTATCTTTGACCGTGATGCAGTGAATAGAATTCTTCAGTGAAGTTTCCACCACTTCAAAATTCATATAATTAGTCCATCCCACAGACTCGCACAAATATTTGTACTCTTCCAATGTTGGAATGTTATTTTTAAACTCATATTTTTTCAAAGTGTATCCTCCAAGTCCTCAAATTCAACAATTATAATAAATTCGACATTTTTCTATCTATTCCTCTTACGCAACTAAACTTCCGTTAGCTATTGAACATAGTCTATTTAATTTAGTACAGCTTATGTGTGTTAATTTATCCTTTTCGGCAAGAAGACTCCATCTGATTTGTGTTACGGGTGAAACCCAACAATTCAGGTGGAGATGAATTGCCGTCAGAAGGTAGGCTGAACTCTTTTGTTTCGTTCATAACAATTTTTTAAAGAGCGAATATTTGTTTCTTTTGCGTCTTGCGATATAATTAGTCGTAGATAAGGAGACAATATATATGACAACGAAATTAGATAATAATAATCATTCAGTGTTCTTACTCTACTATCATTTAGTTTTGGTTATTAAATACCGTAAAAAAGTGATGAACGATGAAATTTCAGATTATCTGAAAGAGCACTTCATTCGGTTGCTTGAGCCAAAAGGAATTACTGTAGAAGAATGGAATCACGATGAAGACCATGTTCACGTTTTGTTCCGTTCAGTTCCAAACATTGATTTGTCAAAAGCGATTAACAGTTACAAAAGTGTTAGTTCTCGTTTCGTGAAACGAGATTTTCCTAAGATAAAACATGATCTATGGAAAGAAATGTTTTGGTCTCGAAGTTATTGTCTTTTAACAACGGGCGGTGCACCTATAGGTTCTATCCGTAAGTACATTGAATCACAAGGAATGAAATGATTTTAATGAACCCCCTGAGAAAGGTGGTGAAAACAATGGGTAGAAAGAAAGCAGTGAAAGTATTACGTAAACAAAAGAAAAGAGAAAACATGCAACGCTTCACACAGAAACAGAATATCGGACGAGCTTGCCTTACTGCGAAAGAATTTCGTTTACTGCAACGCATGTCACATAGTTCAAAAGCGTTGCGAAATGTTGGATTGTACACGATTAAACAAAGTTATCTGAATAATAACAAGATGGCTACTGTAAAAGAAGTGGACACTGCCATGCAAGCCGATATGAACTACTCGGGCGTCCAATCAAACTCTGTTCAAGCGATTCGTAGAGCCTTATTTACAGAAGTAAAAAGCTTTTTTAAAGCATGGGAACAGTGGAAGAAAAAACCGGAAACATTCACAGGCCGTCCTAGGTTTCCGAATTATTCTGGTTCAACGGACAAACGAATCATTGAAATCTATCAAGTTCCAAAAGTGGATGATAACGGGTATTGGATGATTCCGATGAATGTGGCATTCAGAAAAAAATTCGGTTCCATTAAAATACGTATGCCTAAAAACGTAAGAAATAAAAAAATCTCCTACATTGAGATTGTACCGAAGCAAAAAGGTCGGTTCTTTGAGGTGCATTACACATATGAAATGCACGTTTCTCAAATGAAGAAGCAATCCACGACTACTAGTAACGCTTTGAGTTGCGATTTAGGTGTAGACAGATTAGTAAGTTGCGTAACAAATACAGGTGACACATTTTTAATTGATGGAAAAAAACTTAAATCCATTAACCAGTACTTCAACAAAATGATACGTAATCTGCAACTGAAAAATGTGGAAAATGGACTTTCAAAACGAGTTGTAACGAACAAAATGGCTGCACTTTGGCATAAACGAGAAAGACAAATAAATGGTTACATTTCACAAACTGTAGGTTTTTTGTTCAAAAAAGTGAAAGCATTCAGTATAGATACGGTTGTCGTAGGGTATAACACTGGTTGGAAACAAAAATCTGATATGGGAAAAAAGAATAACCAAAAATTTGTTCAAATCCCATTTCATAAACTGATTGCAGCAATTGAGAATAAATGTGTAAAAGAAGGCATCCGATTTTTGAAACAAGAAGAAAGCTATACTTCAAAAGCTAGTTTTCTTGACAAAGATAGGGTTCCAGTTTGGTCTAAGGAAGACAGGACGCATTATCGCTTTAGTGGCAAACGAATCACTCGTGGAATGTATCAAAGTAAATCAGGAAAATGTATTCACGCTGATATTAATGGTGCGTTGAATACATTGCAAAAATCAAAAGTTGTAGAATTGGATGACAATCTCAAAGTAAAAACGCCGATTCTATTAAAAGTGCAAAAACGTAAGGCTGTTGCTTTGTGCATAGCTTAGTGGGTGCGTCAACCATCCATGTGTACTCGACTTGTCGGGGCTTGTAGCACACGCCGGATTCATCTGAGTGGTGGCTTCTTCTATAAGGAAGAACTGCTCTTTTTCGAAAGGGTGGTGCAAGTGGGGAAACGATTGTTCGTTTCTAGTACCAACCAAAAACATACTTGGGGTGTTACTGTAAGGTGGCATGAATTCTAGAGCGTCAAACTGTCTAGCGATAGAAGAAAAGACCTAGCGTTCTAACTCAAGCCCCCACTGAAACGCTTCATCTCAGTGGGGGTAGTTGACAAGAGTTTAGGGAAGAAATATAAGAAATGATCTGGTGAAAAAGGAAGTGGAAATATGAGTGATGAGAAAAAATATACAGTGGTAGGTACTGATGTCGAGGAAGTAAAGCGTTTAAACAAAAATTCAGGGTTAACGTATAACCAAGTGAAGGAATTGTTAGCGAAGCAAATGCAAAAAAGAAATAATTAAGCTTTTCATTTAGCATTTTTCTAGAGAGAGTTAAGTAATAGATAACTCTCTTTTTTCGATATGAAAAATCTACTAAGGAGCAACAATCTAAAAATAGAAGATCTCCTAAAATATAGAGTTGATAAAGTAGTTTTTAGAAAAGTATTAGATAAAAAAATCCGACAATAAAAAAGAAAAAAAGGATTCTTTCCAATTAGTAAGAAAGATTGTCTATAGAAGTTCATAAAATGTAATATATCCGATTTCCATCCATTGAAGGGAGAGGTTAATTCTTAATGAATGAAGTGAAAAATTTCTTTCGAAGCAGAGGGTTTCAACGGTTTCTCGTTTTAATAATATTAGTGCTTGTATTGTATGGATTAAAAAGTATGATTAATTTAATATTAATTACGTTTATTCTCACGTTTTTGATGGATCGATTTCAAAAGTTTATTTCAAAAAAATTGAAAGTAAATAGGAAAGTGGTTATTGCTGGTTTATATATTGTGTTAGTGACGTTTATTGTAACTACACTATATAAATATTTGCCTGTATTAACGATACAAATTTCACAATTAATTTATCAATTTAAATTGTTTTTTCAAAACCCACCTGATAACGAGATAATTAAATATGCACTTTCGACAATTAATGGAATGGAAGTATCGAAATATATCGAACAAGGTGTAGATGTCATTTATCAATCGATAGCAAACATAGGAAAAGTCAGTTTACAAATACTACTTTCTCTTATTTTAAGCTTATTTTTCCTATTAGAAAAAGAACGCATTATAGCATTTACTTCGAAATTTAAAGATAGTAAGCTGAAAATTTTTTATGAGGAGATTGCATATTTCGGTGAAAGGTTTGCAAGATCGTTCGGAAAAGTGATTGAAGCACAGTTTTTAATTGCGGTTGTAAATTGTGTACTCACTGTAATTGCACTTGTCATTTTAGGATTTCCACAGCTTCTTGTATTGGCTGTCATGGTCTTTCTACTCGGTTTGATTCCGGTTGCTGGTGTTATTATTTCCTTGTTTCCACTTTGTATCATTGCCTATAACGTCGGCGGGGTTGTGTATGTTGTTTACATACTAGTGTTCATTACAGTAATCCACGCTCTTGAAAGTTATTTATTAAATCCAAAATTTATGTCTGCAAAAACGAATTTACCTGTTTTTTATACATTTATGATTCTTATCTTTTCAGAGCATTTCCTCGGAATATGGGGGCTTATTATTGGGATTCCAATCTTTATCTTTTTATTAGATGTACTTGATGTAAATAATGATGAACCGATTAAAGATAATAAGTGATAGAAAATGACCGATGTTTTCTCTTGATGAAAACATCGGTCATTTATTATTTTTTCTTTGGAGGAGGTAGTTTAATGAAGGTATTTGCAATTAAAGCTATAATAGCTGCAGCAAAAATAAAGACTGCGATTACACTAACTCCCATACCTGCCCATCCTCCTACAAGGAAGATACTTATCGGTATTGCTAACAAGCTTAAAATAATTAGAATCAATCCGAGATTCTTATCATATTTTTTAGTTGGAAATAGCGTTCTGATGATTAAGAAGAGGAAAAGTATTAAGGATGCTACAGCTAGCAAGAGGATTGCAATCGTCAAAGAATCATTCATGAAATCACCCCTTTTTATAGATAATATTACCGTTTAAATTGAGGGGGAACTATAAAAATATAAAAAAGCAATCCAATATAAATCGGATTGCTTTTTTGATTGAAAAATATGATTAAAGAACAGGAGCCATTGTTTCTTTCAACACTTGAACAGAGTGATCGAATTTTAATTCTTCCTCTTCACTTAGTTCAACTTCTAAAATTTCACGAACACCGCCGCGGTTTAAAACAGCAGGTACGCCGATATAAACATCTTGTTGGCCGTATTGACCTTCAAGATATGCTGATACAGTTAATACGCTGTTTTCATTGCTTAAGATTGCTTTCGTAACACGTAAAAGTGACATGCCGATGCCGTAGTATGTAGCACCTTTTCGTTCAATAATGTGATAAGCTGCATCACGAACGTTTACGAAAATATCATCTAAATCTTTTTGGTTATATGTGTTGTCTTTTTCAAGAAGCGTTTGTAGTTTTTGAATACCAATTGATACGTGACTCCACACAGGAAGTTCTGTATCACCATGCTCTCCGATAATATAAGCGTGAATGTTATGAGGTCCAATATCGAAGTACTCACCTAACATATAGCGGAAACGAGCTGAGTCAAGAGTTGTACCAGAACCGATTACGCGTTCTTTCGGTAAACCAGATTCTTTCCAAGTTACGTAAGTTAAAATATCTACAGGGTTCGTTGCGATTAAGAAGATGCCATCAAAGCCGCTATCCATAATGCTACGAACAATTTGCTTGAAAATTTTAGCGTTTTTCTCAACTAAATCTAAGCGTGTTTCACCTGGCTTTTGTGGCAATCCAGCTGTAATTACAACAAGATCTGCGTCTTTACAATCTTCATAACTACCTTTCCAAACTTTTGTTGGAGCTGGTGCGAAAGGAACGGCATGGCTTAAGTCCATTGCTTCTCCTTCAGCTTTTGCTTCATTTACATCCACTAAAACAAATTCTTCAGCTACAGCTTGGTTAATCATGCAGTAAGCATAACTACACCCAACTGCTCCTGTTCCTACTAATACAACACGGTTAATACCTTTTTTCATTTCAAAATTCCTCGCAATTTCATTAATTTTATTATGTAAGATAATACGTCTTACTTCTATAGTTTCATATCTATTTTATTACATTTTATAAAAGATATTCAAGTAATTGAAAATGTATCCGCTCAATTACTTTAATGAAACATAGGAATCCTGTTAAACGAATATAATTCATTAAAATCCTTCATAAAAGGGGAATTGGCATGGGGAATCCATTATCGATGGAAGAAATGCTTCAAATTATTCATGAAGGGCTTGCCAAAACAAATAACCCCAAACGGATTACAATTGCCGGTGCAGGGATGTCTGGATTAGTTGCAGCATCTTTATTAAAAGAGGCTGGACACGAGGTAACGATTATAGAAGCGAATAACAGAATAGGTGGCAGGGTGTATACGATTCGTGAACCATTTAGCGCAGGGTTATATTTTAACGCAGGCCCTATGCGTATTCCGGATACTCATGATTTAACTTTAGCCTACATTCATAAATTTAAACTACCGTTAAACCTTTTTATTAATAAAACTTCTTCAGATATAATTTATACGAATAACAAAAGAACGAGATTGGATGTGTTTGAAAAGGATCCAAGTGTACTTGGATATCCAGTTTTAGATAAAGAAAGAGGGAAAACAGCAGAAGGGTTAATGTTAGAGGTATTGGAACCGATACTTAATTATATTAAGAAAACTCCTAATAAAAACTGGATTATTGTTGAAAAAAAGTATAAAACATATTCGCTCGGTTCATTTTTAACCGAGTATTATTCAGATGGGGCAATAGATATGATCGGAGTACTTCTTGATATGGAAGCATACATGGGAATGTCATTAATTGAAGTATTACGCGAAATGATCTTTTTCACTTCAACGACGAAATATTATGAGATAACGGGCGGAATGGATAAATTACCAAATTCATTTTTACCAGAGCTAAAGGATAATATTTTTATGTCGTATAAAGTAGAAAAAATTATACAGGAAGATAATAAAGTAATGATGCAAGTAACACATGAACAAACGTTAAATTCATTTATAGTAACTGGTGACATCGCTATTGTCACAATTCCATTTTCAGCTTTGCGATTTGTAGAAGTTCAGCCATATCATTTATTCTCTTATTATAAAAGGCGGGCAATTCGTGAATTAAATTATATTGCTTCAACTAAAATTGCGATAGAGTTTAAAAGTAGATTTTGGGAAAGAGCAGGACAATATGGTGGTAAGTCAATTACAGATTTACCTATCCGCTTTACATATTATCCGAGCTACGGCATTCATACACCAGGGGCGGCTATCGTTTTAGTGAGTTATACGTGGGCAGATGAGGCGTTAACGTGGGATAGTCTCTCGAATAGAGAACGTATTCGTTATGCGTTGAAAAATTTAGCGCAAATATATGGAAATGTGGTTTATAGTGAGTATGTTGCGGGAGAATCTTTTAGCTGGAGTCAAAATCCGTATTCTTGCGGAGCATTTACAGCTTTTGAACCAGGGCAAGAGCTTGAATTGTTTCCATATATTACGCCGCCAGCGGGTAGAGTGCACTTTGCAGGAGAACATACGACATTAACACATGGATGGATGCAAGGGGCAATCGAGTCTGGAATTAGAGTTGCTCATGAAGTGAATGGAAATGAAACGATAATCTAGCAGTTTTGTTTACAAATAGGTATTCTTTTAATAAAATGATAAATATAAATCGTAATAATTACGCTTTGAAGAAATTTGAAGTAGAGAAATGGATGGTCGGTCGAATGAGTAAAGTAGAAATTCATATATTAGGTGGTTTTTTAGGTAGCGGAAAATCAACATTGCTGCAAAATTTATTATTAGCAGAAAAGAAGAAAAATCGAAAAGTTGCAGTTTTGATGAATGAAATCGGTGAATACTCGGTAGATACAGATATTATTGGAAAAGAGAATGTGTTAAGGGAACTTCTGAAAGGATGTATTTGTTGTACGTTAAAAGAAGAGCTTGAAATTCAATTACATTCTTTATATCAACAAGAAAGACCAGATGTAATTTATATAGAAACAACAGGTGTCGCACATCCAATTGAAGTGTTAGATGCATGTGTATCACCAATTTTAGCTCCTTTCCTTGAAGTGAAATCAATTGTCGTCGTTTTAGATGCAGTAAGATGGTTAAACCGAAGTATATTAAGTGCAAATGTACAACAGCTATTACATGAGCAAATGAAATATGGAAGTCATATTCTTATTAATAAATCAGATTTATTAACAGATTCGGATAAGAACAAAGTACTTGAAGACGTGAAAGCAATAAATAATCATGCGAAATTGTTTGAAACAAAATATTGTAATATATCTTTAGAAGACATAGAAGAAGCTGAATTTACGAATGATGGGGAACATGAGACACTACATGTCAAACAGCATTTACATATACAAACGATGACGTATCAATTTACGAAATCGATTGATCAAGATAAATTATACGAATGGCTTTCGAATTTACCAGATAGTATTTATCGTGTAAAAGGATTTGTGAAATTCCATGGAGATAAATACCCTCACTTATTCCAATATTCATTTGGCGTACCAACTTTACTGGAACAAGACTTCGGTTTCCCGACAAACTTGGTAGTAATAGGGGAAGGATTAGATAAGAAGCAATTGGTTGAGGGGTTAGAGAAAGTAGAACTTAATTCTAATTAAGATTAAAGGACTAACTTCAAAATAAGTTAGTCCTTTTTTGTATGTAGAAAAACGCTTGCCGATTTTGTCTGATAAAAATAATTGAAAAATTCAGAAATATATTTATAATCAAATCTAAGAGGTGATTCAGGTGTCAGAAAAAATAATAATGGATGTAAAAAACCTAACAACAAAAGGGTTAGAAACGAGAGAGAAATTATTGTGTGCTGCAGAAGAGGTATTTGGTAATAAAGGATATTACGAAGCTTCTATCGTGAATATTACACAAGAAGCAACGGTAGCGCACGGAACTTTCTATAATTACTTTCCATCTAAAAAAGATATATTTGATGAATTGATTCGCAGATTGAACCGTGAGTTACGCTTAATTATTAAAGAAGAAATGAAGGGGATATCAAGTTATGAAGAGGCACAAAGAAGAGGTTTTCAGGCCTTTTTTCGATGGGTGAAAGATCGTCCTAATCTATATAACATTGTACAACAGGCGGTAGTTGTTGATGATAATTTATATAGATGGTATTATGCAAAGCTAGCAAATGGATTTTTAAAAAGTTTATCGGCTGGCATGGAAGCGGGAGAATTTAAACAACTTGATAAAGAAACAATTGCGTATTGTCTTATGTCAATTGGTCAATTTTTAGGAATGCGATGGGGCTATTGGGAAGAGAAAGATGTTCCGGAAGATGTATTTGAAGCAGCGATGTCATTAATATTTGAAGGATTGAGAAAGAGATAAGGGAGTGGGGAAAATATGCAAGGCATTGCTTATTGGATTGAAAAACGGGCCTATTTACATCCAGATCGCATTGCCATTATTACAGAAGAGGAGGAAATGACATATAAACAGTTACATGAGTATGTAAGTAAAGTAGCAGCATATTTAATTTACGACTTAAATGTGCAAAAAGGAGAGAGGATAGCTATTTTATCACAAAATAGCTTGGAATATATTGTACTTTTATTTGCTATAGCAAAGGTAGAATGTATTGCTGTTCCACTGAATATACGGTTAACAGAAAATGAACTTATATTTCAGTTAAAAGATAGTGGAGCTACAGTTTTATTTGTAGAGGAAACATTTCAAAATATGGCACTGTCAATGCAGAATGTAACATATGTACAAAGAGTTATTTCGATTAAAAGTTTAAAAGAAATAGAAGATAGAAAAATTGACAACTTTGAAGAGATAAATGAAAGCGCATCCTTTATTATATGTTATACCTCGGGGACAACAGGACAACCGAAAGGAGCTGTACTTACACAAGAGAATATGTTTTGGAATGCGCTTAATAATACATTTGCGATTGACCTAACTGTTCATGACCGCTCCATTGTGTTATTGCCTTTATTTCATATTGGTGGGATTGGTTTATTCGCATTTCCAACTTTATTTGCAGGTGGAATAATCATTGTTCCGAGAAAATTTGAGCCAACCATAGCTCTTTCTATGATAGAAAAATATAAAGTGACTGTTGTAATGGGAGTACCTACAATTCACCAAGCATTAATTAATTGCGCAAAGTTTGAAACTACAAATTTACAATCAGTTCGCTGGTTTTATAACGGTGGTGCACCATGTCCAGAAGAGTTGATGAGAGAATTTATAGATAGAGGATTTTTATTTGGTCAAGGCTTTGGTATGACTGAAACATCACCAACCGTATTTATGCTTTCAGAAGAAGATGCAAGACGTAAAGTAGGCTCAATTGGAAAACCTGTTCTGTTTTGTTTTGTGATTATGTACTTATTGATGAAAACAAAAATAAAGTTGAGATTGGTGAAGTTGGAGAGTTACTAATAAGAGGACCAAATGTAATGAAAGGGTATTGGAATCGGCCAGATGCAACAGAAGAAATGATTCAAGATGGTTGGTTATATACGGGAGATTTAGCTAAAGTTGATGAAGAGGGTTTTGTATACATTGTCGGTAGAAAAAAAGAAATGATAATTTCCGGTGGTGAAAATATTTATCCCCTTGAAGTAGAGCAAGTTATTAATAAACTATCAGAAGTATGTGAGGTAGCAGTAATTGGTACACAACATGTAAAGTGGGGAGAGATTCCAATCGCCTTTATTGTGAAAAAGAGTTGCAGTGTATTAACTGAAAAGGAAGTCATTGATCATTGTCGTTTATTTCTAGCCAAATATAAAGTTCCAAAAGAAATTGTGTTTCTAGAGGAATTGCCTAAAAATGCAACTGGTAAAATTCAAAAAGCACAGTTAGCAAATCAACTGAAAAGTAGGTGAAGGGATGATTATGTATAGTTCCGGTCAACAGGCATCATGTAGTAAAACAATAACAGAAACGGATTTTGTATTATTTGCGGGTTTGAGCGGGGATTTTAATCCAATTCATATTGATCATGAGTATGCAAAACAAACTAGATTTAATCAAAGAATCGCACATGGTTTATTAACTTCTAGTTTATTATCACAATTGTTAGGCGTTCATTTACCAGGAAAGGGTTCCGTTTATATGGAACAAACTATTAAATTTACAGCGCCAGTTTTTATAGGAGATACGATTACAGCTACGGCAACAGTACAAGAATTTATGATAGAAAAGAGAGTTTTGAAATTGTTAACTGAGTGTCATAACCAAAAAGGAGATTTAGTGTTAACGGGTGTAGCGACTATGATGGTGCCAAAAAAAGGAGGAATTGTCTAATGAGAATTGGGATTGAAGCAACTGGTGTTTTCTTCCCAAAAGACGTAGAGACGGCCGCAGATTTATCTAAAAAAACAGGTATTCCTGAGAATATTATTATAGAAAAGTTTGGGTTATATGAAAAACATGTCGCAGACGAAACGATGCATGCATCAGATTTAGCTATTGCTGCTGCAAAGCCAATATTATTACAAGTAGATCCTCAATCTATTGATGTAGTCATTTATTTTGGCAGTCCACATAAAGATTACCACGTATGGTCTAGTGCCCCAAAAATTCAGCATGAACTTGGATTGAAAAATGCTTATGCTTTTGAAATTATGAATGTTAGTTCTTGCTTTGCAATCGCTCTCAAAGTCGCAAAGGATATGCTCTACTCTGATAAATCAATTGAAAATATATTATTAGTAGGTGGATGTAAAGAATCTCAAATTGTAGATTATGATAATCCACGCTCACGTTTTATGTTTAATTTTGCTGATGGCGGAAGTGCAGCTTTAGTAAAAAAGGGAGCTAGCAACGGTGAAATATTAGGCAGTGCGATTATAACGGATGGTTCATTTCATGACGATGTTCGTATTCCAGCTGGTGGATCGAAGCAGGTTGCGAGCTATGATACAGTTGAGAATCGACAACATTATATTGATGTAATAGATCCTATTAGTATGAAAGAACGTTTAGATCCAATTTCAACCCCTAATTTTGATAAGGTTATTCGGGAGGCGTTAAGAAAAAGTGGATTTACTCCTAAAGATATTAAAGTATTGTTACCACTGCATACAAAACGCTCTATGCTAATAGAATTGTTACAGGGACTGGGCTTAGTAGAAGAGCAAGTTGTATATTTAGATCATTATGGGCATATGTCAGCACTTGACCCATGTATAGGTCTTCATTTTGCAAATGAGCAAGGGAAATTACAGCCTGGAGATATTGCAGTAGTGGTTAGTGCAGGTACTGGGTATACTTGGGCAGCTACTGTGATTAGATGGTAGTAAGCATGGATTTTATCAAAAAAATTATATGTTGTTTTTTCATTGTTATTGTGAGTCTAGGGATGTTTGCTTCTGTAGGAAGTGCCTCTGCTGTAAAATATGTGAAATCATGGGGGAGTGAGCTAGATACTTCTAAGTTACTAAGGACACCAGTGGCGATGGCAAGGGATGCAAAAGGATTTTTGTATGTTGTTGATATGGGGAATAATAGGATTTTGAAAATAGATAAGAATGGAGAAGTTGTTGATGCTATAGGATCTTTAGGTGAAGGTCCGGGACAGTTTAATATGCCATTTGGTATTGCTGTTGATAAAGAAGGTAACATTTTAGTTGCGGATACAGCGAATTATCGTATTCAAAAATTTAATGAGGAGTTTCAATTTATTAAAAGTTGGGGCACAAAAGGTAAAGGAAGTGAGCAGTTCTCGTTTCCTAGGGAAATTGCAGTAGATAGCGATAACAATTACTATATTACGGATGAATACAATCATCGTATTCAAAAATATAGCCCGGATGGACAGTATATTCAAACAATAGGGAGTTATGGAAAGGCGAATGGAGAAGTGGCTTTACCACAAGGAATTGCGATAAATAAACAAGACGAGGTCTATATTGCAGACACATATAACAATCGTATTCAAGTGTTTGATAAAAAAGGGGAGTTTCAGCGAGTAATCGGAACAGGAATTGCAGGTTTAGGCCCATATCAATTCTACCATCCAAGAGGAATAAATTTTGACTCAACATCTGGATCGCTATATGTAGCAGATACATATAACAATCGGATAATGAAATTTACAAATAAAGATCAATTTTTATATACAGTAGGTAACTTTTTTCAGTTTGTTTATCCTAATCAAGTTTTTCCGGATGGTAAAGGGAATATCTATATAACAGATACGGGAAATAATCGTGTACTTTTATATAATGAGGTAGGCCTAACAGCGGTAATGAAGAAAACCATAGGTAATGAAAGGAATGGAAATACACAATATGCAGGACCTTATGATGTCGAAAGAGACACGAATGGAAATGTTTTTGTATCTGATTCTTTTAATCATCGAATTTTGAAATATGATATATCTGGGAAGATTGTTGCTAAGTGGGGAAGTTTATTTGGTACTGGTGGGCCACTTGGGTTCGGAAGTCTTCCAGGACAGTTTTTTGTTCCAAGACAGATTGCAACGGATCGTTACAATAATGTGTATGTATCTGATTCTGTAAATCATCGTATCCAAAAATTCACCAATTCAGGGATAGCGCTTGCTTCATATGGTTCATTTGGAGTATTACCAGGTTTTTTTCAATTTCCATCTGGAATAGCTATTGATAGTAAAGGAAACATATTTATAGCTGATTCAGAAAATCATCGTATTCAAAAATTTAATCCATTCTTTGTATATATGAAAGAATGGGGGAGAAAAGGAAGTAGAGAGGGAGAGTTTTTTCAACCTATGCAATTAGCAATTGATTCAAAAGATAATGTTTATGTTGTTGATCGGATTAATAATAGGGTTCAAAAATTTGATAATGAGGGTAATTTTCTTACAAAATGGGGTACAAATCATGGAGCTGGAAACTTAGATCCACTAGAAAATTGGAGAGAGGGTCCAGGAGATCTTTTTTTGCCAATAGGAATTGAAATCGATATAAATAATACGGTATATGTCACAGATACTTCTAATAATCGTGTGAATATTTACAATGAAAATGGGAATTTTTTAGAGTCTTTTGGAAGTTTTAATGGTATGTCAGGGCAGTTTTTCTCACCACAAGGAATAGATGTGGATAGTCAAGGGAATATCATTATTACAGATGGTTTACTCCAAAGAATTCAATTTTTTAAGAAAGCTAATTAATATTGGAGACTCAAAATGCTTGTTAGAAAGGATAGAAGTTTAATAGTTTGGGAATGCGGTATAGGTAGGAATAAAATATTTATATGAAATTGTAAAGGTGTTTAATGGAAATCGGAGAAGATACATGTATACTAACAATCTCGTTTATATTATTCAAAGGAAAAGTCATAATTACGGATGGGTAACTTTGGCGTGTTTGACTCTATCAGAAAGTAAAGTATGGGGAGGATCACAATGTCGATGAAAAAACGTAAATGGCTAAAAATGGTGGCTGCTGGTTGTGTTTTAGGTTCGTTATTAATAACGGCAGCTTGTTCAGGAAAGAAAACAAGTACAGAGGATGAAAAGACGATTAAGGTAGGGGTTCTTGCTTCATTAACAGGTCCATTAGAATCATATGGAAAACAAACAGTGAACGGATTTGAATTAGGGTTAGACTATGCAACTGGTGGAACTGGGAAAGTGGAAGGGAAGAAGATTAAGTTTGTTGTAGAAGATACGGAAACGAAAGCTGATGTAGCGGTTAAAAAAGCTACGAAGTTATTAGAAGAAGAGAAAGTCGATTTTTTAGTCGGATCGTCTAGTTCAAGTGATACATTAGCGGTTTTACCACTTGCAGAGGAATATGAAAAAATAATGGTTGTAGAACCAGCAGTAGCTGATAGTATTACCGGGAAGAACTGGAATAAATATATTTTTAGAACAGGTAGAAATTCATCTCAAGATGCAGTCGCTGGTGCTGCGGCAATTGCTAAAAAAGATGTAAAAATAGCAACGTTAGCACAAGATAATGCTTACGGCCGTGAGGGAATTGCGGCATTTAAAGCTGGAGCGAAGAAATTAGGTGCGAATATTGTAAACGAGCAATATGCTGATACAAATTCGACTGACTTCACTGCAAATATTCAAAATATTATTAGCTCAAAACCAGATTATTTATTTATCGTTTGGGCAGGTGCGAATTCACCTTGGAAACAGTTAAAAGATATGAATGTGGAAGCGCAGGGTATTAAAATTTCTACCGGTGCACCAGATATACCGGCATTAAAAACGATGGATGCGTTAGTAGGAATGCAAGGTTTTTCTGTTTATTATCACACACTTCCGAAAAATAAGGTGAATGATTGGTTAGTTGAAGAACATAAAAAACGATTTAATGGTGCGGTGCCAGATTTATTTACAGCAGGAGGAATGTCAGCGGCAATTTCAATTGTAGAAGCTTTAAAGAAAACAAAAGGTGATACAGATGTAGATACATTGATTAAGAAAATGGAAGGAATGGAATTTGATACACCGAAAGGAAAGATGAAATTTAGAGAGAAGGATCATCAAGCGATGCAGACACTTTATTCTATCACATTGAAAAAGCAAGATGGTGTTGATTATCCGGTGCCAGTATTAGAGCGAGAATTAACGATGAAAGAGACAGAACCCCAAGTTCAAAGTAAATAGATTGAATTTTCTGTTGTTTTTGTATAAAGAGGGAGTACACCCTCTTTATACGTATTTCTTTCATACTTAAAGCTTTAAAGGGAGGGATTTCGTGACACATTTGCTAGAAACGAAAAATCTTTGCGTATCTTTTGGCGAGCATCATGTTATTAAGGATGTGAATTTAACAGTACAAAAAGGAAAGCTCATTTCAATTATTGGACCAAATGGTGCAGGAAAGACAACGCTATTCAATTTACTAAGTGGACAAATTTCTCCAACAAAGGGTGAAGTATATTTTAAAGGACAAGAGATTACAAATTTATCAATTTCGGATCGTACTCGATTAGGAATTGGTCGTTCTTTTCAACTTACAAATATATTCCCAGAGTTAACGGTACTTGAAAATGTTCGTTTAAGTGTTCAATCATTTGTGCAAGATTACTATAGTTTTTTTCCGAGTTCGGCAAAATTTAAGCAACAAGTTGGAGAGGCGAGACGTTTCTTAAAAACAGTATTACTTCACGAGAAAGAACATGTATTAGCGAAAGATCTAGCGCATGGGGAAAAACGAAAGTTAGAGCTTGCGATGTTATTAGCTTTAAAAACGGATGTGTTACTACTTGATGAGCCGACGGCAGGTATATCAGTTGAGGAGGTACCGGCTATTTTACAAGTGATTGAAAATATTAAGAAACATCCAGAGAGTACAATTGTACTTATTGAACACAAAATGGATATGGTACTAGGTTTGTCAGACCATCTTATCGTTTTATTCCATGGAGAGTTATTGGCTGAAGGTTTGCCCGAAGAAATGATGAAAGATGAGCGTGTACAAAGTGCTTATTTAGGGGGATTATATAGTGGCACTATTACAAGTGAATAATATAGAGACGTATTTAGATCAGTTTCATATTTTACAAGGGGTATCTCTTACTGTTGAGAAAGGAACGATTACTGTACTGTTTGGAAGAAATGGGGCAGGGAAGACTACGACATTACGTTCGGTTATGGGATTTCACCATATCGCACATGGTGAAATTTATTATGATAGTACACAAGTAAATGGATTATCTACACATTTAATTTCAAGGAAAGGAATAGGGTATGTACCAGAAAATCAAGGTATTTTTCACGACCTGACAGTAGAAGAAACATTCGCTCTTGCTAGGGGGAAGGGAGAAGAAGCGGAAGAAAAAATAGACTGGATGCTTGAATTATTTCCAGATTTAAAGCAATTTTGGCACAAAAAAAGCGGACTCTTAAGCGGAGGGCAAAAGCAAATGCTAGCAATTTCAAGAGCATTTATTAATAGTGATGGTTTATTACTTATTGATGAGCCGAGTAAAGGCTTGTCGCCCATTATGATAGAAAAATTAATGATAGCCATTTTGAAAATGAAAGAGAAAACAACAGTTTTACTCGTTGAACAAAACTTTATGATGGCTAGTCAAATTGGTGATTACTTTTATATTATGGATAACGGAAGAATTGTTCATAACGGTTTTATGCATGAATTAAAAGAGGATAAGGAAATGTGTCACAAATATTTAGGAATCTCTTAACATGAATCCGGGGTGAGAAGGATGGATGTGTTAATCAATTTATTTGTAAATGGGATTTCAACAGGGATGCTCATTTTTTTATTAGCGTCAGGTCTTTCACTTATTTTCGGTTTAATGAGCGTTCTAAACTTCGCACATGGTGGGTTATTTGCATGGGGAGCTTTTACAGGTGTATGGATATTTAATACAACTGGAAGCTATTTACTCGCTTTAATTGGAGCAATTGCTATGGGGATGTTTCTTGGATTCATTTTAGAAAGATTCCTTATTAGACCGGTATATGGAAATCATGTTCGCCAGCTTCTTGTGACGCTTGGAGGAATGCTTGTACTTAGTGAATGTATTAAAGTATTTTGGGGGCCAAATCCAATTGGTGCTAAATTACCGTTATGGTTACAAGGTAGTTATACATTTGAAGGCGTTATATTAATTAAATATCGTCTATTCGTTATTTTAATTGGGATCATCATTTACATTGCCTTACTATTATTGCTCAAAAAAACAAAGATAGGACTTATGATTCGCGCTGGTGTAATGGATAAAGAGATGGTTCAAGCGCTCGGTATTAATGTAAAAGCGATATTTTCTTTCGTCTTTTTATTAGGAGCAGGGATGGCGGCTTTGGGAGGCTTCTTATTAGCACCGTATTCAGGTGTTATTTTCGCCGAGATGGGTATGCAGTATGCGATTTTAGCTTTTATAGTAGTGATAATTGGAGGATTAGGAAGCGTACAAGGTTCAGCAATCGCTTCTTTAATTGTTGGATTAGCTGGTGCTTTTACAGCATATTTTATACCGGATTTATCACTTGCAATTAATATGTTAATGTTACTATTTTTCTTAATAGTGAAGCCAACGGGACTTGTTGGTGAAAAGGGGTGAAATGGTGAACAGCACATCGAATCGAATTAAAGTATACTTCGGAGTATTTATGCTCATTTGTTTAAGTGTATTTCCATTCGTAAATGATTCACGGAGCTTGTTAATTTTGTTCACTCAAATCTTCATCTTTGCTATTTTCGCTATGAGTTTTGATGTTCTCCTTGGATATACAGGTATTGTTTCATTCGGTCATTGTATGTTCTTTGGTATAGGGGCGTATGGGGTAGCACTTTTATTTGATCGACAAGGGGTGTCTATCACAAACTTTTTTATAGGAATAGCAGCCGCAATTATTGTATCAGCCATCGTTAGTTATATAATCGGTTTGCTTTCTTTACGGCTGAAAAGTCATTTTTATGCAATGTTAACGCTCGCTATTTCCCAGCTGTTTTTTGTACTTGCTGAAAAATGGCGTTCACTGACTCATGGAGGAGATGGATTTACATTTCGTGTACCAGATATATTCCGTGATCGTTTTACATTTTATTATATAACATTTATATGTCTAATCAGTATTTTCATTTTGTTACGTCTTTTCACAAAATCTTCAATTGGGAAAGTGTTAAAGGCGATTTCACAAAATGAACAACGAGTTGAAGCACTTGGCTATAAAGTTCTTCATTATAAAATTATTGCTAGTGTTGTTGCAGGAGTAGTTGCAGCGATTAGCGGTGGTTTATTTGTTATCACTTTACGCTTTGTTAATACAACTGTATTTTCAATTGAAATGACATTAAATGCATTATTGATGACAATGATTGGGGGAGTTGGAACTTTAATCGGAGCAATCGCTGGAGCTGGGATTATTGAATCATTGAAATATTATTTATCCGAATTAGCGACGGAATATCCGATTTTTGAACGATGGACGATCATTCTTGGTTTATTATACATTATCGTGCTACTAGTTTTTCCGAAAGGGTTAGTTGGAACAGTTAAGAAGTTGAAGAATTTTAAAAGAAGTAAGAAGGAGAAGAGTACAGGGGTGGAGCAGAACGTGTGAAATAAGTCTTCAAGATGGAAAGGGATGTCCTAGTAGTTAAACATATTAACTAGGTAACATCCCTTTTTATTTTATTAGGCCGTACGATAGTATATGAAGTTATATTAGCGATTCGACAAGGGATATCTATTTACCCGTAAAATACGACAAGTGTAGCCTCTTTATTAATTAAATAGTTCACCTGGAATCACTTTATCTAAGTCTCGAGTTGTAAAGAAGTTAATAGGTAGTTTTTCAACCGCGACATTTTCAACTGGAACTAATTTATCATTTCTAATCGGTAAAAAAGCTATCCCATTTCCCTCAACAATAAACTCTTCAATAAGCGAATAAGAATCTAACTGTTGAAGTTGATGCTGAGATAGATTGTTTTCTTTTAGAAATTGTATTGTCATATTTCTAAAAGGGCACTTTTTATCGTTACTAACAAAGAAAAGTTCTTTTGAAAAGTCAATGTTACACTGTTCTTTCGCTTTTAATAAACCTACAGAAATTGAAGTGGTGAATACTTTTTTAAACGCTGCGTCGGGATAATCCTCATAAGTTATGACCATATCAACTTTTTGTTGCTGTAGTAGTTTTTGTAAATGGCTACTACTTTCTATATATATTTGATAATTCCTGAAATTTTCTTTAATACGCATACTTAAATAATTAGTCAAAATAGATTGTGACGTCGCTATTACATAAGAAGATGCACTTGTTTTAATTTCATCTTTGGCTTCTTCTAAAAGAGCTAATATTTTATTCGTGTAGTCTAATAAAATGTCACCAGAAGGTAACAGGGAGACACCTTTGTTATCTCTATGTAGTAAAGGCGTTTCTAATTCTTGTTCTAATTTTTTGATTCGCTCAGTTACATTTGGTTGTACATAGCCTAGCTCTTTAGCGGCTTTACTAATAGATCCTTCGTTAGCTACAGTTTTAAATATGATAAGATCATTTATTTCCATTCATTTCAGCCCCTTATACGGTATCATTATAAATGATATCAAACATAATTTATACCTATTTTACGTCAGCCGATCATCGGTTTATCATTATATATATAAGATCGAAAGTGAGTGATAAACATGATTGGTATGCAATATAAGGTCATTTTGCCAAAAGATTATGATATGGGGACTATTAGAGAAAGGGTGAAAAAGAATGGTTATAAAACGGATGGTTTTCAAGGGTTGAATTTTAAGGCTTATTTAATTGCTGAGGCAGGTAAGGATGGGGGTTTCCATAATTGTTATGCACCTTTATATATTTGGAATGGTCATGAAGGGATGAATAAATTTATCTTTGAAGGGTATTACGATAATATTTTGCAATCGTTTGGGTGGCAACAAATAAATATAGGTGTTCCATTAGTTGTTAATTTAAGTAATGATTTTAGAAAAAGTAGATATGCTGTTGAATATGCAGGGAGTATTTCTCAAAGTAAATCGCTGATTGGGACGCAATTAAATAAAGTAAATGAAAATGTGCAAAACATAGAAAAATGTTTAGGGAATGTAATAGTTTATAATCCGGATAAGTGGGGATATAGTCAATTCAGTTTTTATAAGGAAAAGCCTGAAATAGATGTAATGGACGATGTTACTATTTATGAGATTTTACATATTTCACGAGGATATGTTGTTGAATGCTAAATTAAGAAAAAGGAATGAAAATCTATGCCTTTTGTGAACGTTTATTATCATGAAGATATATTAAATAAAGAAGAGTTGAAAAAGATAGGTGAATGTATCCATCTTTCATTAATTGAACATTTCGACATCCCTGAAAATGATTATTTTCAAATATTTTTACCTTATCAACAAAATCAATTTTTGTATAATCCATATTATTTGTTGGAAAGAGGAGAAATGAGAACTGAGAATATGATTCATGTTTCTATTACATGTGGACCTGGAAGAACAGTGCAACAGAAAAAAGGTTTGTATCAATCTATATCCTTTGAAATTTCAGCATGTTCTAATGTGAAAGTTACTGACATTTTTATTACATTACATGAGATAGCTGCTGAAAACTGGTCATTTGGTCAAGGGATGGCACAATTGGTAAAAATGAAGGGAGCAAAATGATGAATGAACCAATTGAATTCTATATTCCAAAGAAAATGAGAGAAGTAGCACCTGTATTTTCTCATTATAGTGAAGAGATATTATTTGAGGAAGTGTGGCGGGATGCCGCTTTAACATTAAGAGAAAGAAGCTTATGTACATTGTCGGCACTAATCAGTCTTGGTAATACAGAACAATTACCATTTCATCTGAAGCTAGCTAAACAAAATGGGATAATGGAGAATGAATTAGTTGCATTAATAACACATATGGCTTTTTACGTTGGTTGGCCAAAAGCTGTGGCAGCTTTAAATATAGCAATGAATGAAATGGAAAGTTAAGAATAATGATTTTGGGAGGTATTTTTAACATATTTCTACTTGCATTACTATCACTTGAGTGGTAAAGTGATAGTAAGATCAACGCTAGGAAGTGATGAAACATGCGTGAAAATACGATAGGATCGTTAATATGGCTACGTTTAATACGATTTACGAACCAAAGTAATCAAATGTCAAATGAGTTTTTAAAACGTTTTGATTTAACAACAGCCCAATTTGATGTGCTTTTGCAAATACGGACTTATCAGCCATTAACACAAATGGAGTTAGCAGAAAAGGTTACCGTTACACAAGGCGGTATTTCTCGAATGTTAACACGTCTTGAAAAAGAAGGATATATTATACGAAAACAAGATTGGAAAACGAAAACAATTAGTCTTACAGAGCAAGGGGAAGCGGCTTTAGAAAGAGCATTGCCAGAGCAACTTGCATTTCAATCATCATTTTTTGATGATGTATTAAATGAAGAAGAGCAGAAAATACTATACGAGTTGATGTCAAAAGTTCATAAGCATAGTGAAAAAAAAGAATTACCGAATGAGTAATTTTTTTTACTCAATCAATTGACTAATCAAGTGATAAAGAGGAGGAAGTTTTATGTATACAATTCCAGGACATCACCACATTTCTATGGTGACTAAAAATGCGAAAACGAATAATAATTTTTATCGAGATGTTTTAGGATTACGCCGGGTGAAAAAGACAGTCAATCAAGATAATCCATTTATGTATCATTTGTTTTATGGTGATTTAACAGGGAGTGCCGGAACTGAATTATCATTTTTTGAAATGCCGAATGTAGGTAGAACAATCCGTGGTACAAATGCAATAACACAAATAGGCTTGCTCGTACCTTCAATAGAAAGTCTTACATTTTGGAAGAGACGTTTTGAGTCACTCCAGGTGGCGCATGGGGAAATTACAACTTACGCCGGAAGAGACGCACTGCACTTTGAAGATCCAGATGGTCTACGGTTAGTGCTGTTAAATAATAAAGATGAAGAGGTGCCTGAATATTGGACTGCATGGGATGAATCTTCTGTAGAGCAGAATCATCGTATTTTAGGCATGGGAACAGTTGAAATGACAGTGCGCAGTTTAAATAAATTATCAAAAACATTAACAGGTTTGTTTAGTTATAAAGAAGTATCTCGTTCAGACGATGAGGGGATTTATCAATCTATCGATGGTCAATCTTTTGGAGAAATTTTGGTGAAACAGCAAGATGGAGAGAGTGAAAGACCAGGAAAAGGAAGTATTCATCATTTAGCTATTCGTGTGAAAAATGATGAAGAACTGAGTTATTGGAATGAAGCGGTGAAAGATAAAGGGTTCCAATCAACAGGGATTATCGATCGCTTTTATTTTAAAAGTTTATATTTCCGTGAGTCAAATGGCATTTTATTTGAGATTGCGACGGATGGACCAGGATTTATAGTAGATTCAACAGTTGAAGAATTAGGAAAAGAGCTGGATTTACCACCATTTTTAGAAGAGAGAAGAAAAGAGATTGAAGAGAAATTAATACCGCTTTATTAAAAGGGAGAGAGCAACTATGGAAAAATACCGTATTGATACAAGTAAGGGAATTGAATTTGGATTATATTCAATTGGAGATCATATTTTAAATCCGCATGATGGTTCGAAAATAAGTGCAGAAAAAAGAATTCATGAACTAATTGAAACAGCTAAGTTAGCAGATGAAGCTGGAATTGATGTGTTTGCTGTCGGTGAAAGTCATCAAGCGCATTTTACAACGCAAGCTCATACAGTTATTTTAGGAGCTATTGCACAAGCTACGAAAAACATTAAAATCGCGAGTTCTGCAACAGTATTAAGCACGTCAGATCCGGTTCGTGTATATGAGGATTTTGCCACAATTGATTTAATTTCTAATGGTCGTGCTGAAATCGTTGCTGGTCGTGGATCTCGTATTGGGGGATATAGTTTACTTGGTTACGATGTAAATTATTATGAAGAACTATTTGAAGAGAAGATGGATCTTTTATTAAAAATAAATAAAGAAGAAAGTGTAACATGGAAAGGGCAGTTTAGAACGCCACTTGAACATGCGGCAATTATACCGAGAGCTAAAAATAACAATATGCCAATTTGGCGTGCTGTTGGAGGGCCACCTGCTAGTGCAATTAAGGCAGGACGCGCAGGTGTACCAATGATGCTTACGACACTTGGTGGCCCAGCTGTTAATTTTAAAGTTTCGGTTGATGCATATCGTGAAGCAGCTGAGCAAAGTGGTTTTGATCCAGCAACATTACCAATTGCGACAACAAGTTTATTTTATACAGCAGAAAATTCACAAGATGCACTTAGTGAATTTTATCCTCATATTAATGCTGGTATGCTTGCGCTACGCGGTGGTGGGTATCCAAAACAACAATTTACTAACGCAGTAGATCACCGTGATGCGTTAATGATTGGTAGCCCGCAACAAATTATTGAAAAAATGCTTTATCAATATGAATTATTTGGACAGCAACGTTTTATGGCACAGATTGATTTTGGCGGTGTACCATTTGATAAGATTGAGAAAAACATTGAATTAATTGCTACTGAAATTATGCCGGCTGTTAGAAAATATACAACGAAATAATGAAAAAAGTACCGGGAATATAATCTATTCTCGGTACTTTTTTATTTAGTCAGTTTGAAAAATGACAAAAAAACGAATTTTATGTCTAGAGAAAGGGGAGTTTTTTTCTATTTGTGAATAACAATATTGTTGATTTGAATTTTGGAAATACATTTTTCTCTTGACAAAAATCTAACGTGTTTTCAGGTTTGGTTCAAGGACATTTTTCAAAGGGAAAGTCAAGCGTATGAAGAGAAAAACATAATAACAATTGATATAAGAGTGTGTTGTATGTTTGAAAAGTACGTTTTTAAAATGTGAGAAATCTAATTCAAAAAAATTACAAAAGACATATTTCAGACAAAATCCTGTCAATAATACGTCAAAAATCACCTGAATTTATTATGTAAGTATATTATACAATTCGATTAACGAATAAAACACTACTGAAATAGTGAAAAGGTAAATCGTATGAAGAAAGTTCTTTTGTAATTATCTAAAAAACTGACAATCTATATTTTCAGAAAGTACATAAACGAATTTATCTTTTTGTATTTCCAAATGATTGAATTGTTCGTTATGAAGTGAATTCATACAATTCAATCGATATTACGATATAAAAAAATATGGAGGAAGTGACTTTAGCATGGAAACGCTCGAATTGGCACGAATACAATTTGCATCAACAACGATTTTTCATTACTTTTTCGTTCCGCTGTCTATAGGTTTAGCTTTTATCATTGCGTTAATGCAAACGTTGTATGTGGTAAAGGGACAAGAAATTTATAAAAAGATGACAAAGTTTTGGACACAAATATTCCTTGTTAACTTCGCGGTAGGTGTTGTAACAGGTATTTTACAAGAATTTCAGTTTGGTATGAACTGGTCAACGTATTCACGTTTTGTTGGTGATGTTTTCGGACCATCACTTGCAATTGAAGGTTTATTAGCATTTTTCATTGAGTCTACATTCCTAGGTTTATGGGTATTCGGTGAGGATAAACTTCCGAAGCGAGTTCACCTTTTATGTATTTGGCTCCTCTCAATAGGAACAATGTTATCAGCATTTTGGATTTTAACTGCAAGTGCATTTATGCATGCCCCAGTAGGATATGAAATGGCAGCAGATGGACGTGCACAGATGAATGATTTTTGGGCGATTATTCAAAATCCACAATTATGGGTGCAATTCCCACATACAATCACAGCGGCAATTGCAACTGGTGCATTCTTTATTGCAGGTGTAAGTGCATGGAAAATATCAAAAGGTCAAGAAACTGCGGTGTTTAAAAAATCGTTCCGAGTTTCTATCGTTGTTGGAACAATTACAACTGCATTGGTATTATTTTTCGGTCATGCACAAGCACAAAATTTAATTAAGACACATCCGATGAAAATGGCAGCAGCTGAAGCATTATGGAATACGAGTGAGGATCCAGCGCCATTTACAGTATTTGCAAAAATTGATACAGAGAAGAAAGAAAATTCGTTTGAAATTCAAATCCCTTATATGCTAAGTCTATTGTCATACGATAAATTTAGCGGTCAAGTTGAAGGGATGAACCAAATTCAAAAACAATATGAAGAAAAATATGGACCTGGAGATTATATTCCGCCAGTACATACTATGTTCTGGAGTTTTAGAGCGATGGTAATGAGTGGAACATTCATGCTTCTTTTAGGAATGTACGGCTGGTTCTTATCAAGAAAAGATCGCTTAACTGAAAACCCTTGGTATTTAAAAATAATGGTATATGCAATTGCACTACCGTTTATCGGTAATACAGTAGGTTGGATTATGACTGAAATGGGACGTCAGCCTTGGGTTGTCTTCGGTGTTATGAAAACAGAAGATGCTGTATCTCCAAACGTTTCATTTGGAGAAGTATTATTCTCTCTTGTTTCATTCACATCACTATATTTAATTGTTGGAGGAATTACTGTTTACTTATTCGTTCGTATCATTAAAGGACATGCGAATAAGAAAACGAAAAAGGATTATCAAAGCCATGATCCATTTGATAAGGAGGAAGAGTATGTTATCTCTTAATGAGTTGTGGTTTCTAATTATCTCAACCTTATTCGTTGGCTTCTTTGTACTTGAAGGTTTCGATTTTGGTGTAGGAATCGTTTCAAGGTTTTTAGGGAAAAACGATTTGGAAAAACGTATATATTTAAATACAATTGGGCCGTTTTGGCACGCAAATGAAGTATGGCTTGTTTGTGCTGGTGGCGCTATGTTTGCGGCATTCCCGCACTGGTATGCAACTTTATTTAGTGGGTTTTATATTCCATTTGTGTTTATGCTTCTTGCATTAATTATAAGAGGTGTTTCCTTTAAATTCCGTGCGAAAATAGAAAATCATAAATGGAAGAGTTTCTGGGATTGGGGCATGTTTATTGGAAGTTTGCTACCTCCTATACTTTGGGGAGTTGCAATCGCGAACTTTATGACAGGTGTACCAATTGATGGAAGTAAAAATATGGTAGGCGGATTTATGAAATTACTTCACCCATTTGCGTTACTTGGGGGAGTTATGTTTCTTCTTCTATGTATTGTTCATGGTTTGCAATTCCTTACTATACGTACAACAGGAAAATTACGAGAACGCGCACGTATTGCCGCGACAAAGATTGCACCTTTTGCATTAATAACACTTCTTGTTTTTGCAGCTGTAGGGTTATGGAAAACAGATATTTTCACCGCACATGGTTCAGAGTGGCTAATGGTTCCAATTGGAGCTTTTGTAGCGCTATTTGTTTCTACTTTATTAAATAAAAGAAGAAGAGATGGTTGGGCTTTCTTTATGACGAGTTTAACAATCATTTTGTTAAGTGCAAGTGTGTTCATCGGTATGTTCCCGCGTGTCATGATTAGCTCATTAGGAGCGGTAAATGATTTGACAATTTATAATGCGGCATCAGGACCTTATGCATTAAAACTGATGAGCTATTTTTCTCTTGCTATTTTACCGTTTGTTATCGGTAGTCAAATATGGAGTTTCTATGTATTTAGACAACCTGTTAAGTCAGACAAAGATTTGGAGTACTAATGAAAAGAAAAAGAGGACTTCCGTCGTATCCTGGTAGCCGAGTTTTATATGTAACTTTAAGTCTTATTAGCATTTTAGAGGCGTGTAGCATCATTGCGCAGACAGTATTTTTAGCACGAGCAATCACATTTTTATTTCATGGAGAAACAGTGCAAGCTGTGCTAAATGAAACTGTTTATTTTGGGATCACGTTTGCAGCACGCCAAATGTTAGTGCGAACATCGCAAATATTGGTTGAGCGTTTCGCTGAAAAAACAGGATTTGCATTACGTAAACAGTTAATAGAAGCATATTTTACGTTAGGGCCGAGATTTGTCCAAACGAATGGGACTGGTCATCTGGTTACTTTATCGATAGAAGGTATTGAGAAATTTAAAACATATATTGAATTGACAATTCCTAAAATGATTAGAAGTAGTATCGTTCCAGGGCTAATTGTTCTATATGTTTTTACACTGGACATTAAGTCTGGAATCATTTTAGTTGTAACGATTCCAATTGTGATCATATTTATGATCCTTCTAGGATTAGCAGCGCAGAAAATGGCGGATAGCCAATATGAGACATATCGTGTACTTTCTAATCATTTTGTAGATACGTTAAAAGGATTAGAAACATTAAAGTATTTAGGGAAAAGTAAACAGCACGAAGGAAAGATTGAAAAAGTAAGTAAACGATATAGAAAAGCAACGATGCGTACTTTGCGAGTTGCTTTTCTTTCTTCTTTTGCATTAGATTTCTTTACGAGTTTATCAATTGCATTTGTAGCAGTTGGATTAGGGATACGGTTAATAGATGGGACAATTATACTGTTGCCAGCTCTTACGATTTTAATTTTAGCGCCGGAATATTTTCTGCCGATTAAGCAAGTTGGAGCGAATTATCATGCTACATTAGATGGACAACTTGCAATGGAGCAAATAGAAGAAATTTTACAGAAACAAAAAGAAATAGAAAAGAAAGATTCAAATGTAGATATAGTATGGAATTCTTCTAGTAGTTTGAAATTACAAGATGTAAAAGTAAATAATGATGAATCTGAAAAGGCTATATTAGAGGGAATTGATTTTACTTGGCAAGGTAACGGTGCTATAGGCATTATTGGTGAAAGTGGGGCAGGGAAATCAACGTTAATCGATGTGTTAGCAGGATTTCTACCGCCTTCGGGTGGGAAGATGTTAGTAAATGGTGTGGAAATTGGTGAATCTACTCGAGAAGATTGGCAAAAAAATATTGCTTATATTCCGCAGCAACCTTATATTTTTCCGCTTTCATTAAAAGATAATATTTGTTTCTACGAAACGAATACAATTGATGAAGAAGTTGAGAGAGTTATTAATGAAATTGGTCTTCGTTCGCTCGTTGCATCATTACCACATGGGATGTACGAAAGAATTGGAGAAGGTGGACGTATGCTTAGTGGCGGACAAGAACAACGTGTCGCTATGGCACGTGCACTTTTAAGTAAAAAGCCAATCATTTTATTAGATGAACCTACAGCACATCTTGATATTGAAACTGAATTTGAAATAAAGCAATCGATGTTACGTCTGTTTGAAGGTAAGTTAGTATTTCTTGCAACGCATCGTCTGCATTGGATGAAGAAAATGGATCATATTCTTATTTTAAATAAAGGGGAAATTAAAGAAAGTGGAACATATGAAGAACTTTTAAAGAATGAGACATTACATTTTCATAGGGAAGAGAGGGGAGAGCGATGAGTAATTGGATTAAACCTTATATACAGCAAAATAAAGGTAGAATGACGTTGACTATTTTCCTCGGGCTTCTTGGAGTTAGTTCAGGTGCGATGCTACTTTTCATTTCAGGTTATTTAATTTCTAAATCTGCTCTCAGACCAGAAAATGTAATGGCTGTATATGTTCCTATAGTTGCAACGCGTGCGTTTAGTATAGGGCAAGCTGTCTTTCATTATTTAGAGCGTTTAGTAGGGCATGACGTCGTTCTACGAATTTTAGAAAAAATGAGAACAAAACTATATAGAATTGTAGAACCACAGGCGTTATTTTTACGCTCTCGATTTCAAACTGGTGATGTACTAGGTGTATTGTCTGATGATATAGAACATTTACAGAATCTATATTTACGTACAATATTCCCTAGTATATTAGCGTTAGTTGTATATAGCATTTTCGTAATTGTTATAGGTGCATTTGACTTAGTATTTGCACTTATCGCAGCTTGTATGTTAGCTGTTATTGTTTTTCTTCTCCCATTCGTATCACTACTTTTGATGAAACGACATCATGTTGCTTTGAAGCGAGGAAGAAATCGTTTGTATCAACAATTGACAGATGCTGTATTTGGGTTATCTGATTGGCAGGCGAGTGGTAGAAAAGATGAATTTATTAATGAGTATGTAGCGCAAAATGTCCAGTTGTTAAAGACAGAAAAGAGAGTGAAACGCTGGTACCATATTCGAGACAGTCTCATTCACTTAACAGTAGGTATTGTAGTCATTTCAATGATTATATGGACTGGAAATGCAGCGGCAAGTGAACAGATTGCACCTACAGTTATCGCAGCTTTCGTATTAATGACATTATCTGTGACAAATGCGCTTATCCCTATATCAGATGCTATCGATCGAATTCCATCTTATGTAGAATCTGCTCATCGGCTTAATGGCGTAGAAAGTGAGAGCACTTTGGATGGTGGTAAGGAGTTACCTGTAAATAAGGAATACGTTGTATCAAAACATGTAGATATTGAACTGAGTAATGTGTCGTATAATTACCCGGATAGTAATGAACCTGTATTAAAAGATGTATCATTGCAAATAAAGGCAGGAAAGAAAATTGCTATTTTAGGTAGAAGTGGAACAGGAAAATCTACTTTACTAAAACTGTTAACTGGTGCGCTACGTCCGGTGAGTGGGCAAGTTATATTGAATGGTGAACAAGCTCATACGGATTTTTTGTCAAAATATATTTCTGTATTAAACCAAAAACCACATTTATTCGATACGACAATTGGAAATAATGTGCGGATCGGTAAACCAGAGGCTAATGATGAAGAGATATGGAAAGCTTTAGAGAAAGCACAGCTAGCGCCGCACATTGCTTCTCTTCCTGATGGATTACAAACAAAAATGCATGAAATGGGAAAGAGGTTTTCTGGCGGAGAAAGGCAAAGGGTAGCATTTGCAAGAACTCTTATGCAAGAAGCATCGATTATTGTGCTTGATGAACCAACTATCGGTTTAGACCCTAAAACGGAATTAGCCTTAATAGAAACAATGTTTTCTGCAACAGAAGAAAAGACTGTTATTTGGATTACACATCATCTTGTAGGAATTGAACATGTAGATGAAGTTATTTTCCTTGATAGTGGCCAAATCGCTATGCAAGGTAGTCACGAACAGCTACTGAAAGAAAATGAGAAATATCGTAGGTTATATGAGCTTGATAAAGGTATATAGGAATGAAATGCAAAAAAACACAAATTCTTGGTAGTTCAAGGTTTGTGTTTTTTTATATTTGTGGTGAAATCATATAAGCCGTATAAGCTATTTGATCATGAAATGGTTATATATTGTTAGAAAGGGTGTTTAAAACCTATCCTTTCAAGGCAATACTTGAGCCATAGTGAATGGATTGTTGGAAGGCGTGATTATATGTTTGAAGAGGATGGCATTGTTTTAATACTGGAGCCTGCTGATGAGCGGAATATGAGGAAATTTATTTTTACAGTACCGAAGTCAGTTTATGAAAAAAAAGAAATTTTATTACATTACGGAACACCTTTAGGTCAAGGATATACGGACATTATAGAAGATATTATTAGTGTACATATAGACATAGATATTATAACAGTAATAGGGCATGTGAGAGGATAAAGAGAAACTTTAATTAGTGAGAGTTATACGTACCTGGAAAACAGACGTACTTAAAATAAGTATGTCTGTTTTTATATTTAAATGAAGATAGTTTCGAGGTACATGTTGAACAGGATAATAATGATTTTTCTAGAATGTATAAGAGGAAGATTAAAAAAAATAAGATACGATGTGATAAAGTGTATAAGAAGAAAATAAAGTGTTTATAAATGAATAAAAGTATGGCAATTATTTAGGAGGTAAAAATGAAGTTTACAAAAACAATGTTACTTTCAATTGTAGTTTCAATTGGTTTGATGGGATGTTCGCTAGTAGAGGAAGGGAAGAACTCCATAGATTACGCTCAAAAAGCGACAGACTATGTAAATGAAATAAGTGCATTTGCAAATGAAGCGCCAGCATTAGCAGAAAAGGCCGTTAATGATGGGGAAGCCCGGAAAGAACTAGAAACGAAACTTACTGAAATTAAACAAGATATACCAGCTTTTAATGAATTAACACCACCAGATGTAGCGAAGGATCTTCACCAGCAAATCGTCGGGTATAATGAAAAGTTAAATACATTAATTGATACATCTATGACAAAGATAGAGGAAGGGAAAATGAATGTAGAGCAGTTTAAAAACTCTGAGCTTATGCAGACGATAGAACAAGTTCGTGATTTGAAAGATAAGGTTCAAAATTTAGGGCAATAACAAAAAGATCCGTTTATCATAAACGGATCTTTTTGTTATTGTATACAATAGATGATTACACCAATGATAATAATAATGTTGCCAATGATTTTTCGTTTCGTGATTTTCTCCCCTAGGAAGTACCAACTGAAAATTAAAATGATGATATAACTTAATGATTCTAATGCAGATGCTTGCTTTAATGCCATGCCCTTTAAGGCGATCACATTTAATCCGGCATTAATTACAAATAAAAAGTAGCCGATGATAACATAAGGATTCACATATTCTTTTATTCTAGAATCGTATTGTTGTAAAGTAGCCTTTTTTAATAATATTTGTGAGTAATTGGCTAAAATTATCCCAAATATCAATAATAACATATAACTATTCATCTTTTGTCACCACCACAATTCCGACGATAATAATAGCTGCGCCAAGTATGTGATTCCACTGTATCGTATCTCCAAACAGGAATACTGACCAAAGCATTGACCATAGTATGATAATCCCACGGTGTGAATATGCTCTAGAAATTTCAAAGTTCTTAATGACTTGTTGCCATAGAATTGCATATCCGAATAAAAGTACAACAAGTCCGAAGTAAGCAATAAAAAATGAAATTGATGCAATAGGGAATTGAGATGCCCATTTCATGTAAACCATAATGATAGAATATATCAAGAAGGCCACATGTAGAAATACATAGTTTTTAATAGTTGGTTTCATATATTCACTCTCTTTTACTTTATATACACGTATGTAAACTCGATGTATATAATCAATAGCTTCTTATTATATATAAAAGGCATATTGAAATGATTTTTGTTTATTTCTTCACATTCCAAAATATATAGTATCATGTCTTCTAATGTAAAACAATAGAAGGCAATGCGTAGCTTTAGAGCTGAAAATAATAGAGCTAGTAGAGTTAGATTTTCCACTGTTCTATAATTTGTATCGTTTTATTTGTTGCATCCATCTCTACTTGAATACCTATTGGCAAAGTAATCATTGGATGAGTATGACAACAGTCAAAATCGGCTAGAAAAGGAAGTTTTTGATTTTGTAATACTTCTAATAATATTTCGTAAGGTTTTCTATTTGTACCACAAGCATCAAATTGCTCATGTTTTCCAAGGATGATACCTGAAACTTTATCAAAAACGCCGTTAATTTTAAGTAATGAAAAACTTCTTTCGATAGTAGCTGCATCTTTTGAGCTATCTTCAATAAAGAGAATGTCACCATCTTGAATAAGTGGCATATAGGGGCTACCCCAAATACCTTGTATAGTATTTAAATGCCCACCAATAATACGTCCAGTAGCTTTCCCACCAATTACTGAAATCCAATTGTTCGGTCGAAGATCTTTTTCTTTCGTTTTTTCTTCCCAATTAATAAATTCATCTGACCAAAATAACGGCTGGTTTATGTTGTAAGGAAGGTGTTGATCAGTTAATAAAGTATCCGCAAAATATTTGTACGTGCAATCTACGAAAGGCTCAAATTCACCAAAAGAAGGAACAAGTGCTGGACCATAAAATGTAGGAATTCCTGTTTTTGCATAAATTCCTAGTAATAATGCTGTTGTGTCTGAATAGCCAATCATTATTTTAGGATTCTTTTGAAAAGTCTCATAATCAATATAAGGTAATAATGAATTTGAATTCATTCCCCCAATTGTCGACATGATACAAGAGACGTTAGGGTTTCTAATCAAGTCATTTAATTCCTCAGCACGCTCTTTAATGCTCCCGGAACGATAATAATCATATTGACCTGTTAGTGAACCTTCTAATATATGAAATCCTTTCTTTTGTAAGTATAATTTTGCGCGCTCAAATCTCTTTGGAGAAGTATAGGTTACTGGTGAAGAGGGAGAGTAGATGCCAATGGTATCGCCATATTTTAATGCTTTTGGAAGTATCATTTGTATAAATCCTTTCTATTATATAGTGTTTTTGTGTTTAAATGTAATTGAATATTCTTATATTTCGTTGTTTTTAGTGTAACACATATGAAAAAGAGAACGAGGTTGAAATTATAATTGTTATAGATGAATAAATATGCTTTTTACCTTGACGATATAAAGTAATTGTTGTTATGGTTAAACATGAGTGTATAAAAGGTTTGTTAAAGGAGTTTTAGAATGAAGCGGTTAAAATGGGGAAGATTAACAATCCTGTTAGTAGTAATTCTGGGTATATGTTGGTTCTTTTTCCAAGGAGTTCAAAAGAGTGAAACAAATGTAGATACTCAGCCTTTACAAGTGGCAGAGCTACCTAAAACAGGGCTATCTGAAAAAGTAGTTCCACCAAAATATATACCACCAGAAATTGATGCAAAAGCAGCTATTATTATCGATGCGAGTAATGGAGAAGTTATTTATCAAAATAATGAAAATGAAGCTGTTGCCCCTGCTAGTATGTCAAAAATGATGACAGCATATCTCGTTTTAGAGAGTATACATAATGGGAAAGTCCACTGGGAAGATCCAGTGAAAATAAGTGCAAAGTCGGCACAAACAGAGGGTGCAAAAATCCCGATGCAAGCAAATGATACATTAACTGTTAAGGACTTATATCATGCGTTAATGATTGAATCGGCTAATAATTCGGCTGTCGCTTTAGCGGAACATGTAGCTAAGACAGAAAAAAACTTTGTTCAACTTATGAATGAAAAAGCAAAGCAGTTAGAAATGTCAGATAAAGCTAAATTCGCGAATGCTTCCGGATTGCAGGAGCCCGACGGAAGTGAAACGAAAATGACAGCAGCTGACGTATCGAAATTAGCGTACCATCTTATAAAAGATTACCCAGAGATATTAGAAGTGACTCACTTACGTCAAAGTCAGTTAGCATTTAATAATATTAATGTTACAAACACAAATGAGATGTTAAACAAAAATAATAAAGCTTTATATATAGAAGGAATAGACGGTTTAAAAACAGGGTTTACAGATAGCGCAGGGTATTGTTTTACAGGTACTGCAAAACAAGGCGATAATCGTGTTATTACAGTTGTTATGGGGACAAAAAGTAAAACAAAACGTTTTACAGAAACAAATAAATTAATGTCCTATGCATTTCAATTGCTTAATTAGGTGAAGAAAGAAGTAATTTAGATTGTTATAAAAATAAGACAGACAGTTTATTGAACCTTGATTTTGGTGACAATAAACTGTTTTTTTATTTTTTGACGTATAGGAAGTGGAAACTCAAGTGATATCATTTGAGTTTGTTTTTGTTTGTTGATATTATTAAGTTAAGAACTTATTAATAATAAGTTCGAGAGGCATTATATGCTTCGTACATATGATACTGCCTCAAATGAAAATTGGAGGGAATTGTAATGGCAAAAGATTTTTACTCAGCAATTGAAGACAGAAGATCTATTTACGCGATTAGTAAAGAGCAAGTAGTTTCTGATGAAAGAATTCAAGAAGTGATTTATCATGCTGTGAAACATACACCTTCGGCTTTTAATTCTCAAAGTGCAAGAGTGGTTGTATTACTAGGTGAACAACACGACAAATTATGGAATGTTACGAAAGAAACGTTACGAAAAATTGTGCCTGAAAATAATTTTGCACCTACTGAAGAGAAAATGAATGCATTTAAAAGTGGCTATGGAACAGTTTTGTATTTCGAAGATAGTAAAGTAGTAGAAAGTTTGCAAGAGAACTTTGCACTATATAAAGATAATTTTCCTACATGGTCTCAGCAATCTTCTGGAATGTTGCAATTTGCGATTTGGACAGCATTAGAGATTGAAGGTTTTGGTGCTACACTACAGCATTATAATCCGTTGATTGATGAGGAAGTAAAAAAAGAATGGGATGTACCTGAAAACTGGAAGTTAACTGCGCAAATGCCATTTGGTAAACCGGTAGTTTCGGCAGG
Source organism: Bacillus sp. SRB_8 (assembly GCF_003264205.1). Lineage (NCBI taxonomy): Bacteria > Bacillati > Bacillota > Bacilli > Caryophanales > Bacillaceae > Bacillus > Bacillus sp. SRB_8. The sequence goes on from NZ_NADT01000003.1 coordinate 297,082, forward strand.
AGATAAAGAATATCAGCCATTAGAAACTCGTGTGAAAATTTACAAATAAAATAAAAAATAAAAGGTGAACAGAGATATAATCTGTTCACCTTTTATAAGTAGTAAGGATTTTTTTTGTAGGAATTTTTCATCTGATTTTTTAATTTGTTTTTACGTGTTTCAATAGTTGATACTTTTTGTAATGTTATAATTGAAACGAATTGAAAAAAAGCATAGCACAGTTCTATATTTTTATTTATAGGATCATCTATTATGTTTTTCATAAATATATCTCCTTTTTTTATCTCACTATTTGCGGGCAGTAAGGCTTCCATATCAAAATTCAATGATACGTATAGAATACCGACCTGTAAAAGTTCGATTGGTTTCAGTGTGGGGTGAATAAAATTTGTATGGATTAAAATCCTACTTTATATATGATAATATAAATATCCTGAAAATTCCATGGATAGTGAAAAATAGATAGTGGAATGTGTATTTTCGTCAAATTAGAACAGAATTTTTGGAGTTAAATCTTACAAATCGTCAAATCTTTTAAAAACGATGGATAATATCAAAAAAAGTTTTCTGAAAATATTATACTATTGATAAAAAAAGCATTTTTTGTCATGATAAGAGTATGCTTCATGGAAGGGACTTTACTAGAAAATACATTCTTTGCATTGTATTAGATTAATAGAGTTTTTTAAAGTGGATAGCAAAAGAAAAATATATATTAAGATAATGAATGGAATGTCGAATTTTCAATGAAATACATAAGAAATTTGAAAAAAGCATTGCAAAAACACACTGTTTAATGATAAAGTTCACATGAAGTTCACACTAAATTCACTTCAATCGTTTAAAATAAACGATGTGTGAAAAATAAAACTCTTGCTAAAAAATGGAACTGGATGAATATTTTACTTTGATAATATTGTAAAGTACTAAGTTTATAGTTTTCTCAAGAGGATAGTAGGGAAAGGAAGTAAAGACAACTTATGAAAAAAGTAATCGCAGGTTTAGCAGCAGCATCTGTAGTAGGTGTAGCAGTTCCTGGAATGGATTCTGCTCATGCACAAGTTTCAAATGATGCGCTAAAAGAAATTAATGGACAAACTCAAACTCAAACGACTGTAACTGAAACAAAAACGGTAGAAACAACTTCTGAATTAAAATACACAGTAACAGCTGATGTATTAAATGTACGTTCAGGTGCTGGTACAGGACATAACGTTATTTCTAAAGTGAAATCAGGTCAAGTACTTCAAGTAATTGGACAAGAAAACGGTTGGTTCAAAGTTAGTGTAAACGGTCAAACAGGTTATGTAAGTGGGGACTTCGTAACAACTGGTGGCAACAAAGGAACTACTACTACTGTTCAGCAAGGAACAGGTACTTACACAGTAAACGTTTCTTCATTAAACGTACGTACAGGCCCAAGTGCATCTCATACTGTTTTAGGTTCTGTAAATAAAGGAAAAACAGTTCAAGTTGTAGGTGAAGTTCAAGATTGGTTTAAAATTAACTTCAATGGTGGAACTGGATACGTAAGTAAAGACTTCGTAACAAAAGGTGGTTCAGCTGTATCTAACGAAACTCAGCAACCAACTACAAACAACAACAACAATACTACTACAGTTCAAACTGGTGGATCTTATGTTGTTAACACAGGTGCTTTAAAAGTACGTACAGGTCCAGCTACATATAACCCTGTAATTGGTGGGGTAACAAATGGTACAGTATTAAACGTTACTGGCGCTGAAAATGGTTGGTATAAAATTAACCATAATGGCCGCACTGGTTACGTAAGTGCAGACTTTGTTAAGTTTGTAAAAGGCGGAGTGAACAATGTAGTTACTGGTGGTAACCAAGGTACGAACCAAGGTACGAACCAAGTACAAAAACCAACAGCACCAACAGGTGGAGATACATCTTCAATCGCTGGATTCGCTAAATCTTTAAATGGTTCACCATACAGAACTGCTGGTACAACACCTGCTGGTTTTGACTGCAGTGGATTCATTCACTACGTATTAAATCAAACTGGTCATAAAGGCGCTCGTCAAACAGTTGCTGGATACTGGAGCTCTAAAACAAAGACTAACAGTCCACAACCAGGTGATTTAGTATACTTCCAAAATACTTATAAATCAGGTCCTTCTCACATGGGCGTTTACTTAGGTAATGGACAGTTCATCAGTGCAGAAACTGACGCAACTGGCGTACGCATTAGCTCTGTAAGCAACTCTTACTGGAGTAAGCACCTATTAGGTTACACAAAAGCATACTAAGAAAAAGTATTTTATATACTTTTCGTATAGAGAAAAGGCTTTCCAGGGAAACTTGGGAAGCCTTTTTCATAGTTGGATAAACTAACAGTATAGTAGTATTTATCCTGCTATTTGCGGGATAATAATCAGCGGGGGATGGACAAATCCCCGCTGATTAAAGTTTCACTTTATGTCAATTTTCCATGCAAAAACTTAGCATATAAATCATGAAAATAGTTTGGACGGAATAAGTTTGCTGCATGACCTGCTAATGGAATTTCTTTATATAAAACGTTCGGAAGAATGGACTTCAAATCAAAGAGACAAGATTTATAGAGATGATCATGTTCTCCCATCACCCATAATATAGGATGGGGAAGTGCTTTTAATTTAGATTTTAAGTCGAATTCTAAGCGGTGTCGTAATGACTCAGCAATAATGGACGAGTGTAATTGTAATCCGAAACGGTAATAAATATTTCGTGAAATAACAGCGAATGGATTTGCCCTTAGTATTCCACTTGGAAAAATAGTACTAGCATACTGAGAAAGCCAAGATGAATATTCATCACCACGTTTTTCCCAAAAATTCTGAAAAACATTATATAAACGGGAAGGGTTATTATAATGTCCACCAATATGACAAATACTCAATACTTTTTCTGGATGCATTTGTGCAAATGTCGTAGAGATATAACAGCCATAGCTTAGAGCACAAATATGAGCCTTTTTAATTCCCTCTTTTTCATACAAGTTCAATAATTGATCTACGAGGCGCTGTATTGAAAAGTCGATAGCTTCTCCTTTATCGTCGCCGTGACCTAATAAATCATAAGTTATAATGTTGTAGGAGGCAGAAAATCGTTTATGCTCTTTTTTGAAGGCGCGGCGATTTCCAACTAATCCATGAATAAAAATGATTGTTTCCTTTTCGGAATGTTTATTTGTTTGCAAAAAGGATACTCCTTTCAATGCTGGAGATTTATATAGTGTTTTAAATTAGCTAATTGATAAAATTAGTTATATATTTTCTATGCGTAGTCTATAATTTACATAGAATAATAATAAGTACCAGGTAATAATATCAGATATTTATACTTGTTGTAAAGATGAGTTTATATGTATATTTTGTAAAATTAGAAAAAAGTGTGTTTACATTCAGTTTACATTTATAGCGTATTCTAGTTTTAGAAAGAATAGTTTTGTTTATAACGAGGAGATGAACGACAATGGAAGTTAGGAATACAGAAAAGAAAAAAGGGAATTGGAGGCAGTTTTTACGTCTCATTCAAGATACAAATCCACCGAAAGGCATTCTTATTTTTGCATTAATAATGAGCTTACTTTCTACTGGAGCGAGTTTGTTTATTCCAATGCTGACAAAAGGTTTAGTTGATAATTTTTCACTTTCTTCAATTAGTACGGGACAAATTGTTGGATTAATTGCATTCTTTATTATTCAAACAATTGCTGCAGGATTGTCAATTTATTTACTGAATTATATTGGACAAAAAATTGTAGCTGGACTTAGAGAACGATTGTGGAAAAAGGTACTTATTTTACCAGTGTCTTATTATGATCAAAACAGAACGGGAGATACAATTAGTCGTATGACGAATGATACAGGTGTTGTTAAAACATTAATTTCTGAGCATTTGTCAAACTTATTAACAGGCGGTATCTCAATTATTGGGTCATTAATTGTATTATTTGTTTTAGACTGGAAAATGACAATTTTACTTTTAACGGTTATTCCATTATCGGTACTAATTTTAGTTCCACTTGGACGGAAAATGTATAAGATTTCAAAAGCACTTCAAGATGAAACGGCTTCTTTTACTAGTGTATTAACACAAGTACTATCAGAAATTCGTTTAGTAAAATCTTCAAATACGGAAAAAAAAGAATATGAAACAGGTAGTACAGGTATCCAAAAATTATTGCAATTTGGTTTGAAAGAAGGAAAAGTGCAAGCATTAATTTCACCTGTTATGTCGTTTGTTTTAATGGCATTGCTTGTTATTATCGTAGGGTATGGTGGAATGCGAGTTTCTAGTGGTGCATTAACAACAGGTGAACTTGTAGCATTTATTTTGTATTTGGTTCAAATTATTATGCCAATGAGTCAGTTATCAATGTTCTTTACTCAGTTCCAAAAAGCAATTGGTGCAACCGAAAGAATTAATACGATTTTAGAATATGAAGTAGAAGATCATGAAACAGGTATGAATGTTACAAATGCGAAGCAGCCAATCGTTATTGAAAATGTACATTTTGAGTATAACGAAGAAGAGAAAATCTTGAAAAATATCGACTTCACGATTGAATCTGGAAAAGTAACGGCGATTGTAGGACCAAGTGGTAGCGGAAAAACAACTTTATTCTCGCTGTTAGAACGTTTTTATGAGCCAACTAGTGGTTTCATAAAATTAGGGAAAGAACCAATTACAGCATATTCATTACAATCATGGCGACGTCAAATTGGTTACGTTTCACAAGATAGTCCGTTAATTGATGGAACGATTCGTGATAATATTTGCTACGGTGTTGAGGGTGAAGTGACGGATGAAGAAATTGAAAAAGTAGCAGCGATGGCGTATGTTGATGCGTTTATTCATGATTTACCAAGTGGATACGCAACAGAAGTTGGAGAGCGTGGTGTGAAGCTTTCTGGAGGGCAAAGACAAAGAATTGCGATTGCTCGAGCGTTACTACGAAACCCGCAAATCCTTATGTTAGATGAAGCGACGTCAAGTCTTGATAGTAAATCGGAATCGGTTGTTCAGAAGGCGTTAAATAACTTAATGAAAGGTAGAACAACTTTAGTTATTGCGCATAGACTTTCTACTGTTGTAGATGCAGATAAAATTATCTTTATTGAAAAAGGGAATCTTACAGGAAGTGGCTCACATGATGAGTTATTACGGACACATGACATGTACCGTGAATTTGCAATGCAACAATTGAAAATTAAAGAAGGAGCATTATAGAATGAAAACAATCAGTGAAGGGGCACTTCACTGATTGTTGATTTTAGAGTGCTAAAAAGTATGTTAAGCAGAAAGGATATGATTCCTTGATACCCAAAATTTTAATTGTAGATGATGATCCGCACATTAGAGAACTTGTTTCTGTATTTTTGGAACGAGAAGGTTTTCAAACATATGAGGCCGTTGATGGATTAGATGCTCTTCGAAAAATAGAAGAAGTGAGAGTCGAAATGGCGATTATTGATATTATGATGCCAAATATGGATGGGTTTGATTTATGTTATGAATTAAGAAAATACTATGATATCCCAATTCTTATGCTGACTGCTAAAGGTGAAACATCTCAAAAAGTAAAAGGATTTCACCTCGGAACAGATGATTATCTTGTAAAACCATTTGATCCTTTAGAATTAGTTGTGAGAGTGAAGGCATTATTGAAACGTTACCAAATTACAGTATCGCAATCTATTCAAGTTGGCAATGTACTGTTAAATCGTAAAACATTTGAAGTTAACGTTGGAGAACAAACGGTGACGCTGCCGCTAAAAGAATTTGAGTTGCTCTTTACATTAGGATCTAAAGCGGGGAGAACTTGTTCAAGAGAGCAATTAATAGAAGACGTATGGGGATATGATTTTGAAGGGAATGAACGCACGCTAGACGTTCATATTAATCGGTTGCGTGAAAAGTTTCAAGAAGAGTTATCGAAGTTTAGTATAAGGACGATAAGGGGCTTAGGGTATCGCTTAGAGGTAAGTAAATGAGAAAAAGAGAAAGAATGAGTAAGATGAAGATGTTAAAAGTAATGGGGGCGATAGTAGCGCTCTTTACTTTTCTTACTATAATTTGGTCAATAGCCTTTTTTGTATCGTCTAGTGTAATGAAAGCTTTTGAAATAAACGTATCGCCTTTTATTACTTTTCTAATTAGTGATATGGTCGGCTTTGTTTTTATCGTTCTTATTTGGACATTAATCGGAATTTTAATGAGACCGAAGCGAGAGGCGATGATTTGGACGATCATTGAACCGATACAAAAAATTGCAAAAGGGGACTTCTCTGTAAAAATACGGAATGAAGAAAAGTATGATGGCGAAATTGGTGTGCTTGTAAAAAGTATTAACGATATGACGGATGAACTTAATGCAATGGAGAAAATGAGACAAGAATTTGTATCGAATGTTTCTCATGAAATACAGTCGCCATTAACATCTATTAAGGGATTTGCTCGAGCGCTACAAGATGATAATCTACCAGTTGAAAAAAGAAAACATTATCTTACTATTATTGAAACTGAAACAACGCGATTATCTAAATTGAGTCAAAATTTATTGAAGCTAACACTTTTAGAGTCAGAGGAGTATTCACCAGAAAGAGCTACTTATCGATTAGATCAACAGTTGAAACAAATTGTGTTAAATAGTGAGCCTCTTTGGGATGAAAAAGGACTTGAGCTAGATCTTGATATGGATAAAGTGTGTGTTACTGCAGACAAAGAAAGTATGAGCCAAGTATGGATTAATTTAATTCATAACAGTATTAAATTCACACCAAATGGTGGCACGATTACAATTCATTTAAAAGAACATAAGGAATTCCTGGAAGTAAGTATTCATGATACGGGAATTGGTATATCCGAAGAACAGAAACAACATATTTTTGAACGTTTTTATAAAGCGGATTCTTCACGAAACCGTGCTTATGGAGGAAGTGGATTAGGTCTAGCAATTGTAAAAAAAGTACTCGACCTTCATCAAGGAAAAATAAAAGTTGAGAGTGTAGAAGGAAATGGTACAGAATTTATTGTGCGTATTCCAAATCATGAAGAAAAATAGTGTTAGAAGGAGGCCTTCTAACACTATTTTTCTTTAAAAATGCATTTACCATTACTATAGTTACCTATAAGTAACCTACGCACATAAAAGTGCATCATTGCCTTTTTGCATAAACATAGATACACTTTTAATATAATAAACAACTGAGATGATTAAGGAGTGTTATACTTGGCAGAATTATTACAAGGAAAAAATGCTTTAATTACAGGAGCAGGTAGAGGGATTGGTCGTGCTGTAGCGATTGCGTTAGCGAAAGAAGGCGTAAATGTAGGTCTTTTAGCTCGTTCAGAAGAAAACTTAAAAGCTGTAGCGAAAGAAGTGGAAGCAGAAGGTGTAAAAGCTGTTATTGCGACTGCTGACGTATCTTCATATGAAGAAGTAACGACTGCAATTGAAACATTAAAAAATGGTTTAGGATCTATCGATATTTTAATTAATAACGCTGGTATTTCTAAATTCGGTAAGTTTTTAGAATTAGACGTTGCTGATTGGGAAAAAATCATTCAAGTAAACTTAATGGGTGTATACTATGCAACTCGTGCAGCTTTACCAAGTATGATTGAACAACAATCTGGTGATATTATTAATATTTCATCTACAGCAGGACAAAAAGGTGCACCTGTAACAAGTGCATATAGTGCTTCTAAATTTGGTGTTCTTGGTTTAACAGAATCGTTAGCGATGGAAGTTCGTAAACATAATATCCGTGTAACAGCTTTAACACCAAGTACAGTAGCAACTGACATGGCTGTAGACTTAGGATTAACTGATGGAAATCCTGATAAAGTAATGCAAGCGGAAGATATTGCAGAGTTTATCGTAGCGCAGCTGAAATTAAATAAACGTACATTTATTAAATCAGCAGGACTTTGGTCTACTAATCCGTAAGGGATAAATATAAAATACAAAGAAGGGACATCTATTCTGTAATGGAGTGGGTGTCCCTTCTTTATTTTTTGTGTATGAAACGGAATTTTCGGTATAATTAAATTTGAATGGTAGATAAGTATTAAAAACTTGAAGGGGATGGTATTTCCATGAGTACGATTGAGAAATGGACGGCTGTTGATCAATATATGAGTGATGTATTAATACCGAAAGACTCTACATTAGAAGAAGTTCTTCAAGCAAACGCTGCAGCTAATTTACCGGCACATGATGTATCGCCAACTCAAGGGAAGTTTTTACAACTATTAGTACAAATTCAAGGAGCGCGTAACATTTTAGAGATTGGCACTCTAGGCGGATATAGTACAATATGGCTTGCAAGAGCATTGCCATCTAGAGGGCGAATTGTTACATTAGAAGCAAGTGAAAAGCATGCTGAAATTGCACGGAGCAATATTGAGCGTGCCAATTTGAATGATAAAATTGAAATACGATTAGGATTAGCGTTAGATTCTTTAAAACAAATAGAAAATGAGAAGTATGAACCATTTGATTTTATTTTCATAGATGCGGATAAACAAAATAATCCTGCTTATTTTGAATGGGCACTGAAACTATCACGCCCTGGTACTGTAATTATTGGGGATAACGTAGTACGTGAAGGTGAAGTTATTGATAATACTAGTAGCGATCCTCGTGTACAAGGGATACGCCATTTCTATGAGCTAATAGCTGCTGAGCCGCGTGTAAGTGCTACTGCGCTTCAAACTGTAGGAAGTAAAGGGTACGATGGGTTTGTAATGGCAGTCGTAACAGAGTAATGTAAGGAGGAAAAAGGGATGAAAAAGAAGTTTCAAAAATTATAACGTGTATCTTGTACAACGAATTTAGCTCGTGGACCTCCAATTTACATAGCTTTATATTATATATTAAAAACTTGGAGGCTATAAGAAGATGAGAACTGAAAAAGAAATGTTAGACTTAATTATAAATACAGCAAAAGAGGATGAAAGAATTCGAGCTGTCATCATGAATGGGTCACGTGTGAATCCAAATGTGAAAAAAGATTGTTTTCAAGACTATGATATTATTTATGTTGTAAAAGATATACAATCTTTTACGTGTAATCATAGTTGGATTAATAGATTTGGAGAAATAATGATTGTGCAAATGCCGGAAGAAATGTCGTTAATTCCAGCTGATAAAGACGGGAAATTTCCGTATTTAATGCAGTTCATGGATGGGAATCGAATTGATTTAATGCTAGTTCCAGTTGATTTAATAAATAAATTTATTGGACAGGATAGTTTAAGTAAATTACTACTGGATAAAGACAAATGTATTGGAGAATTTCCGCCAGCAAGTGATAAAGATTACGTTATAAAAAATCCTACAGAAAAAGAGTTTTTGGATTGCTGTAATGAATTTTGGTGGTGCAGTACAAATGTAGGAAAAGGATTGTGGCGCGAGGAACTTTCTTATGCGAAAGGAATGCTTGAAGGCCCAATGCGTGATATGTTAATCGTAATGCTAGAATGGCATATTGGTATGAAAACAAATTTTACAGTGAATACCGGAAAGTTTGGTAAGCATTTCGAGCAATATGTTGAAAAAGATACGTGGGAGCAATTTAGAAAGACATTTTCAAATGCAGAATATGAAAATATATGGCAGTCATTTTTTGTAATGGGAGATCTGTTTAGGGAAGTTGCGAACGAAATTGCGAACGCTTATGAATATCAATACCCGCAAGATGATGATGACAAAGTGACAAGCTATTTAAAACATGTGAAAGTTTTGCCGAAAGATAGTACATCGATTTATCCCGCATAAACGGGCAGTAAAACCCCCACTGATTAAAGTTTCACTTTATTAATTGTATAAAGCAGTAAGACTGTCCTAATTACGGACAGTCTTATTTTTGTTCATGAATAAGAATTTCTCTAACAAAGTACAGATGAATCACATATGAAATTTTAGGGAGGTTTTTATCATGTATTATTTTTACGCACCAGAAATGTTCGTTCCATTTCATTGGGGACTAGAACGAAATGTTTCGTATGCTTATATGCCATATCATTCATTTTATTATGGAAACTATATAGACGCAGTGCCGTATGTATTAAATGTTCCGCAAAATGATCAAGTCAAAGTGAAGGAAGAGAATCGGGGGTCATGGACACCTTTTTCATGGGTTGAAAAATATGCGTATGCATTTTCAGGACCATACAATAAAGCGGAAGTAGCTCTTACATTTGATGATGGACCAGATTTAGTATTTACGCCAAAAATTTTAGATAAGTTAAAACAATATAATGTAAAAGCTACTTTTTTCTTACTTGGTGAAAATGCAGAAAAGTTTCCGAATGTAGTAAAGCGTATCGCGAATGAAGGGCATGTAATTGGTAACCATACGTATAATCATCCGAATTTAGCGAAAGTAAATGAGGCTGAATACCGTAATCAAATTATAAAAACGGAAGAAATATTAAATCATTTAGCTGGTTATGCACCGAAGTTTATACGTCCACCATACGGTGAAATACTTGAAAATCAATTGAAGTGGGCGACAGAGCAAAATTTTATGATTGTACAGTGGAGTGTTGATACAGTTGATTGGAAAGGGGTAAGTGCTGATACGATTACAAATAATGTGCTAGGGAATTCATTTCCAGGAAGTGTCATACTTCAACATTCGACTCCAGGTGGACATTTGCAAGGATCTGTCGATGCACTAGACAAAATCATTCCGCAGTTAAAAACGAAAGGGGCACGTTTTGTAACACTTCCAAGTATGTTCCAGACATCTAAAGAGAGAAAATAAAAATGTTAATAATTGGGATTTTAAGAGTTGTATAGTATAATGAAGGTGTAAGTTAGGGGGGATATAATTGATGGATGCACTAGTAAACATAGGAATGAGCATATTGATTGGTATTATATTTATACTTGCGGCACGTATTCTTCAAAAAAATCCACCGACGGATATTAACGCAGCATATGGTTACCGTACGAAACGGTCTATGAAAAATAAGGAATTATGGGATGCAGGTAACAAGTATAGTGCAGAAGTGATGAAACAAAATGGATTCATTATGATGTTAATTGGAAGTGTTATTAGTATACTGTTTAGATATCCACATACAATGATAGCGATTATGATTGTTATGCTGTTGTTAATTATACGATTATTTATACGAGTAGAGAAAAAATTAAAGATACTTGAGCAATAAAAAAATAAGACTCCCGAATAAAGTAAGCTGGGAGTCCTATTTTTTTATAAACTATTTTTGTTTAGCAATTCTTGTCCTTGCACTATAACAAATTCATAGTATTCAAGAGCATAAGGATAAATATCTTCAAATGTTATCGTTATCGGATTACTGTTTAAAACAGAATTAGTCGTTAAAGATGAAATCTCTCTTCTTAATAGTTGTAGAAAAGAAGTTGCATGTACTTTCATCACATCGTCTACTTCTTCACCTGGTGCAAATGGAAGTGGTTTTATTACATTGTGGAAATACATATGACAAAACTCACGATCAGTAAGGCTTGAAATTTCATAATCTATTTTATAGATTCCTTTGTATGTTAAATCATTCGTTTGGAAGGAAAGACCCAGTTCTTCCTCAATTTCACGTAGACCGCCAATTAGTACATCTTCATCATGCATAATATGTCCGGCGGATGTAATATCCCATATACCCGGAGCTTCTTTTTTATTATTAGAGCGTAATTGGAAATATAAGAACATATCCTCAGCATCTTTTTCTACAAACCAGCAATGAAATGTTTCGTGCCAATCACCGTCACGATGCACGTCATCACGTAATTTCTTTCCAAGTGTATTTCTTTCAGGATCAAATATTGTTAACCACTCTGTCATTTTAATTCCCCTTTCTGCAAATTTTATTATACAATATTTGTATTGAATTTTGGGAAAATAAAGAAAAAGGAGTGATTATTAGTGAAGATAGAGAATAAGGAAATAAAATCAATAATTTCAACTGAGGAAGAATTACGACAAATATTGGGGCAACCAAGTGAACGGGCTTTGAAAAAAGTTATTTCATCACTTGATCACCATTGTGTAGATTTCCTGTCTAAATCGCCTTTTCTAGTATTATCTACTGCAAATAAATTCGGAGAGTGTGATGCTTCGCCGAGGGGAGACGCACCTGGATTTGTATATGTATTAAATGAAAATAAAATTATCATCCCAGAAAGACCGGGTAATCGTCGTATAGACTCTATTTTAAATATAATTTCAAATTCGCACGTAGGGTTAATCTTTTTTATTCCGGGTCTTGGGGAAACACTCCGAATAAACGGTAAAGCATATATTACGAACGATGAAGAAATTTTGAAAGAAATGCAGGCGAATGGACGCAATCCGTTACTTGGAATTGTTGTTGAAATAGAAGAATGCTATATTCATTGTGCCAAAGCTTTTATTCGTTCAAAAATGTGGGATCCAGAGTCATGGTTAAATAAAACAGAGCTACCTTCAGCACCGAAAATGTTAATGGAGCATGCGAAAGTGAATGCTTCAGAAGAGGAAGTTGCACGTTCTTTAGAAGAAAGTTATAGGGAAAGATTGTATTAAAAATTATTTTTTAAATATAGTGTTGAAGTATGAAACTCTAAACGTTTTAGAGTGAGACTTTAACTATGAATATTGTTAATTTGTATGTGATGAATATATGTGCAAGAGAATAAATCTGTATTAGATGATTTGTTATTTTAAAATATAATTATTCATATTCTTAAAAATTGTGAAGAAAAATAGGCTTGCTTTTTGAAAAGTTGATAACTATAATAAGTTAACAAATAGACATGAACGAAAAAGTAACGATAAGGACATGAGATGATTTTTACGGTTTACAGAGAGGGAAGACAAGGCTGTGAGCTTCCTAACACGAAAAATGATTTTACCACCTTTGAACTTCAATAGTGAACGAGTAATCTAGTAATTATTGACGGTATCAGCCGTTATCTGAACTTGAGCAATCTAGAAGAAAGTAAGTCTAGGTTGGAACAAGGGTGGAACCACGAAAACACATTCGTCCCTTTCCTAGGGATGAGTGTGTTTTTTTTATAGTTTTTAAGATTGAAAATTTTAAATAATTAAAAAATATTATTGATTTTGTTTTTTATGCGAGTATAATGAGTTAACAAATAAACATGAGCGAAAAAGTAACGATAAGGACATGAGAACATTTTTACGGTTTACAGAGAGGGAGGCCAAGGCTGTGAGCTTCCTAACACGAGAAATGATCTTACCACCTTTGAACTTCAATAGTGAACGAGCAATCTAGTAATTATTGACGGTATCAGCCGTTATCTGAACTTGAGCAATCTAGAAGAAAGTAAGTCTAGGTTGGAACAAGGGTGGAACCACGAAAACACATTCGTCCCTTTCCTAGGGATGAGTGTGTTTTTTTATTACTTTGAAAGGAGGTGCGGTAACATGAAACGATTAGTACGTACGGAAATAACCACCACCTGCATGATTAAAAAGCAGAGTAAGGTGATTCATAGGTGTAACAATTAAACTATTTAGGAGGAGATTAGAAAATGAATAACGTTATTAATGTTGGGGTATTAGGATTAGGTACTGTCGGAAGTGGTGTTGTCCATATTTTGAAAGAACATTATCGAAAAATCACTCTTGATACAGGATATAAAGTAAAGGTAAAGACAGTTGTTGTACGTGATTTGGAAAAGGAACGTGATGTTTGCATTGATGGAATCGTAGTAACAAGTAATGTCGATGAAGTTCTAAATGATTCAAATATTGATATTGTAGTAGAGGTAATGGGCGGAATTGAAGAAGCGAAAGAGCATATTGTGAAGGCTTTGCAAAGTAAGAAATATGTCGTAACAGCAAATAAAGATTTAATGGCTGTATATGGTGCGGAGCTTCTGCAACTGGCAAATAAAAATGAATGTGACCTATGTTACGAAGCGAGTGTAGCCGGTGGGATTCCAATATTAAGAGGATTATCAGACGGGCTAGCTTCAGATCAAATTGAAAAAATAATGGGAATCGTAAATGGAACAACAAATTATATGTTAACAAAGATGAGTCAAAATGGATGGTCGTATGAAGAGGCTTTACAGGAAGCGCAAAAATTAGGGTTTGCAGAATCAGATCCGACAGCGGATGTAGATGGACTAGACGCTGCGAGAAAGGTAGCAATTCTTGCAAACTTAGGTTTTTCGATGAATGTTTCTTTAGATGATGTTCAAGTTAGAGGTATTCGAAAGGTTGAAAAAGAAGATTTAGAGATGGCCGAAAAATTAGGATTTACAATGAAATTAATTGGTAAAGCAGAGAAACAAGGATCAGCCATTCATTTAAGTGTAGAACCGACTTTATTACCAAGGCATCATCCGTTATCGAATGTAAATAATGAATTCAATGCGGTGTATGTTCACGGTCAAGCAGTAGGGGAAGTGATGTTTTACGGACCTGGAGCTGGGAAGTTACCAACTGGTTCTGCTGTAGTAAGTGATATTATTTCAATCGTTAAAAATATGAATCAAGTTCCGAAAAATAAAAGTGCGTTAAAAGAACCAGAGCCGTATGAATTACAAGGAGATGAAGAAGTAGTTTCGAAATATTTCTTACGTATTTCATTACGAGATGAGCCAGGGATGTTGCGAAAAGTAACGGAATGTTTCGTTAATTATTCTGTAAGTTTAAAAGAAGTTATTCAATTACCTTTAAATCGCGAACTTGCAGAAGTCGTTGTTGTGACGCATCGAACTTCAAAATATCAATTCGAACAAGTTTTAGGGGCGATAGAAGATGTCGCAAGTGAAATAAACAGTTACTACATTATTGAGGAGGAAAAACAATATGTATAAAGGACTATTAAAACAGTATGCTTCTTATTTACCAGTGAATGAAAACACACCTGATGTCAGCTTAATGGAAGGGAATACACCTCTGATTCCATTATTAAATATATCAAAGCAATTAGGAATTCAGTTATACGGGAAATATGAAGGAGCGAATCCAACAGGTTCTTTTAAAGACCGTGGCATGGTAATGGCAGTTGCAAAGGCGAAAGAAGAAGGGGCAGAGGCAATTATTTGTGCATCTACAGGTAATACATCGGCATCAGCTGCCGCATATGCGGCACGCCTCGGAATGAAATGTATTATCGTAATACCAGAAGGAAAGATTGCGCATGGGAAATTAGCGCAAGCAGTTGCTTATGGAGCGGAGATCATTTCAATAGAAGGGAATTTCGATGATGCACTTAAGGCTGTAAGAAATATTGCTGCAGAAGAGCCGATTACATTAGTAAACTCAGTAAATCCTTACCGAATTGAAGGGCAAAAAACAGCGGCATTTGAAATTTGTGACCAGTTGCAAAACGCACCAGATGTTCTAGCTATCCCTGTTGGAAATGCTGGGAATATTACAGCATATTGGAAAGGGTTCTGTGAATACGAGAAAGAAAAAGGCTATAAGAAGCCCAGAATTCACGGCTTTGAAGCGGAAGGAGCGGCGGCAATTGTAAAAGGACATGTCATTGAGGCACCTGAAACGATTGCAACAGCGATTCGTATTGGTAACCCAGCGAGTTGGTCGTATGCAGTAGAGGCTGCCGAGCAGTCTCATGGTGAAATAGATATGGTGTCAGATGAAGAAATATTACATGCGTATAGATTGTTAGCAAAAACTGAAGGAGTTTTTGCAGAGCCAGGATCAAATGCTTCATTAGCGGGCGTCATTAAACATGTGCAATCTGGAAAAATCAAAAAGGGAGAAACGGTTGTTGTAGTTTTAACTGGAAACGGTTTGAAAGATCCTGATATCGCAATTTCTTCTAATAAATTTGATATTGCAAGTGTGTCAAATGATATAGAGCAAATTAAAGATCATATTAAAGGGGTGATTATGTCGTGATACCATTGAGAGTACGTGTCCCTGCTAGTACAGCGAATGTCGGACCTGGATTTGATTCAGTAGGAATAGCATTGTCATTATATTTAGATGTGGTGGTAAAGGCGGAAGCAGATAAATGGCAAGTAATCCATTCCTTTGAAGATTCAATTCCAACAGACGATAAAAATTTAATTGTTAGCACGGCATGTAAAGTGTTTCCTTCTTTATCACCCTATATAATAAAAGTTACTAGTAATATTCCGCTGACAAGAGGTCTAGGAAGTAGTGCATCAGCAATTGTAGCAGGAATAGAGCTTGCGAATCAGCTTGGAAATTTGAACTTAACAACTGATCAGAAAGTTCAAATTGCTACAAATTTTGAAGGACATCCAGATAATGTTGCTGCTTCTATTTTAGGTGGAACTGTAATCGGAGCGCTGGATGGAAAGAATGTTTCGGTTGTAAGGATTGAAAGTAAGGAATTAGGAGTAATTTCTCTTATTCCAAATGAAGAGCTAAATACGGAGGAAAGTCGATCTATATTACCAGAGGTGTTTCCGTTTCATGAAGCGGTTAAGGCTAGTGCGATAAGTAACGTATTAGTAGCTGCATTATGTCAAAAGAAGTGGGAAGTTGTAGGTGAAATGATGGAACGAGATCATTTCCACGAGCCATATCGTTTAGAACTTGTACCGTTATTACCATCAATTCGTAAATGTGCAAAAGAATTCGGAGCATATGGCACAGCGCTTAGTGGTGCGGGACCATCCATTTTTATTTTAACTCCTTACGAGAAGCGTAAAGAAATAGCTGACCAATTAGCGAGAGTATTTGCAGCTATGAAAGTATGTGAGCTTGAAATTGATCATAAAGGGATTACTGTAAATAAGGAAGAACATATTGGATTATAAAGAAAGCTAGCATCGCTAGCTTTCTTTACGTTATGGAGAATCTATTTTAAAGGGGATTTTTCGGAATGAACATTAATTTTAGAGGTGATTATATGAGTTCAAAAGAGTCACCAGAAGAAAAAAGAGAACGCATGAGACAAAGTGAATTGAAAAATAATCCTACCGGTTCTTTGAATGATGGACTCAACAGGGCGGAATCAGGTAGCCCCGCTGATATGACAGGTGGTATGAATTGGAAAGGTACAGGGATATTAATTTTAGTGCTAGTTTTAGGATATATTATATATAGTTACTTTTTCAGTTAAGGAAAGCTTGATGGAATTTAGATTTGCTTGATCTAATTATTAGTGAGAATAAAAAAACAAGGATTAAAGTCCCACTGTATTACATATTTTCTTTAAACAGATTACAGTAATACGTAAATTTTTTTTGCTCATAATAGAGCTAGCATTATGCTAGCTCTATTATTTTTTTGCCATATTCCTGTAACAAACCTCCTGTATATTCATTGGTGGAGGTGCAGAAGATGAAAAAAATGATAGCGATATGTCTTCTTACAACATTGTCACTTTCGACTTTAGTCGGGTGTGATGTAAAAGGTAATGATGCTTTACAAGAGTCTAAAATAAAGAAAGCGACGTATAAAGATTTTACTTACGATGTAAATCCTGAGACTTTTACGTTAACTGTAGAACATGATGGTGTAAAAGAACAGGCATCACAACCGTTACCAAAAATGAAGGTATCTAATTTGAAAAAAGACAAGGATCATACATCATGGGAATATCCGGATCAAAAAGTAAAAGTAAATTTAGAAAAGAAAAAAGACCACTTAAATATTGAAGTGGAATCGACTGGTGCAGAAAGTTTTACATGGCCAAAAGTGCAAGCTGAAAATTATACACTTCCGTTATGGGAAGGTAAGCAAATTCCGAGTAATGATGAGAATTGGAAGAAGTTTTTAAAGGATGATGCATATTCATTTGCTGAATCATTTTCTATGAAGTTTTTTGCATTAAATGGTTCTAAATATTCGATCGTATATATTGCGAACAATATGTTTAATAATGAATTGAAATTTCATTCAGATCCGAAAATAGGGTTTGATTTTACACATGAATTCCCGAGTATAAATAAAAATAAAACATATGGATTTCAATTATATGTGACAAATAATGATGCAGTAAGTATCGCTAAACTGTATAAGGATAATATTGCTCAAAAAGGTGAATTTAAAACATTACAAGAAAAGGCTAGAAAAAATAAAGAGATTGAAAAACTTTATGGTGCGGCTCATTTTTATTTTTGGAATCAAAATGGTTTGTCTGACAGTAACATAAATTGGCCGAAGATAAGAGAGCAAATAAATAGTCCTGTGTTTAGTCATATAAAAGGGCTTATTCAAAAGAATAGTTCGGAGCCTGGAGAACTGAGTGTGTTTGAGCAAGTAAGTAAACAAGATTTCATTGATAAGTACCAAAAAAATGTTATTTTACGCTATACAAACGAAGTATTATCTATGAAGGAATTGTATAAAGAGGATATTTTCCCGAAAGTTAATCAGGAAGCTAGTGTGTTATTAAAGAAAGGTGTAGATCACTTATCGAAGACAGAGCTGTATAGCTTAAATAAACATTTATTAAAGTCAGTACTCGGTGATGCAGTTGAAGAAGTAAGTAAATGGGGTAAGGCAGATGGAACGGATATTATAAAGGAAATGAAAGCGGCAGGAATAGACAATGCATGGATTGGGCTACCGAATTGGGAACAAGGGTATATGCAGCCTGATTTCGTGACAGAAGCTAAGAAAATAGGATATTTAGTTGGTCCGTATGATTCTTATCATTCTATTCACGAAAAAGCTGATAAAAATTGGAATACAGCTTCTTTTCAGGATCCATCGCTATATGAAGAGGCAACTGTGACGAAGAAAAATGGAGAAAAAGTGCAAGGATTTTTAGGTAGAGGGCGAAAGTTAAATCCAACTTTATCTCTTCCTAGTGTAAAAGAGCGAATGAACGAGATATTACAAAATGGACCTAAATATAATTCATGGTTTATTGATTGTGATGCAACAGGTGAAATTTATGATGATTATTCGGCCAAACATTTAACGACACAAGAACAAGATTTAAAAGCAAGGTTGCAACGAATGGATTATATTGCGCAAGAAAAAGGTATGGTAGTTGGCTCAGAAGGCGGAAATGACTTTGCAAGTAGCACGATTGCATTTGCTCACGGCATTGAAACGCCTGTTATTAAATGGGACGATGAAGATATGAGGAAAAATAAAACAAGTCCGTATTATGTGGGCGGATATTGGTCACCGAATCAAAATGTTCCAGAAAAATATGCAAAACAAGTACCGTTAAAAGAAGAATATAAACAAGTATATTTAAATCCAGTATATTCGGTACCATTATATAAACTAGTATACAATGATTCGGTTATTACAACGCACCACTGGGAATGGGGAAGTTTGAAAGTAAAAGATGAGGTAGGAAACCGAATGTTATATGAGTTATTGTATAATGTGCCTCCGTTGTACCATTTAGATGAAGTAGAGTGGAATAAGCATAAACAAGAAATTACGCAGCATCTGAAAGTTTGGAATGAAGTTCATGAAAAGGCAGTAAAAGAAGAAATGACGAACTTTGCATATTTGTCAGAAGATAAATTAGTCCAATCTGCTTCATATGGAAAAGATATTAAAATTATTGTGAATTTCTCTAATGATGATGTGGAAATAGAAAAAACGAAAATAAAAGCAAAATCAGCTTTAATTTATAATAATGGGAAGCAAATGATATACACACCAAATGAGAAATAATAAAGTGAAATTTTAATCAGTGGGGGGTTTATCCCTCACTGATTATTAGTCATCACCAATCAAAATTTCACGGCCAAAACTTGACTCTTTTATTCCTGCTAAATTATGAGATGAAAGTCTTACTACCTGCAAATAACAGAATGATAAATCTGTAAATTTGAATGTTTTGAAGTGTTAAATTTTTGAAGTTGATAAATAGTGACTTGCCAAAAATAAGCACGAGAGTATAATGTGAAATGGAATACATATTGGATTCATGATGTAACCTTACAAAAATGTAAGGTGATTGAAAGGAAATTCGATATGAAGATTACTAGACATACATTATACTAGGAAAAGAGAAAGAGAGGAGAATGAACATGAGCTCTGAATTAGAACAAGATACGAGAAGCAGTAAAAAACGTTCTAAAAGAAAATCAATAAAATGGTTCATTTTAATTCCATTTTTCCTACTTGTTTTTGGAGGAGTAGGATATGGATCGTTTATATATAACAAAGCAAAAGCTGTTGTAAGTGATGCATATGCACAAATTGATAAG
Organism: Bacillus sp. SRB_8; assembly: GCF_003264205.1. Classification (NCBI taxonomy): domain Bacteria; kingdom Bacillati; phylum Bacillota; class Bacilli; order Caryophanales; family Bacillaceae; genus Bacillus; species Bacillus sp. SRB_8. The sequence continues at coordinate 317,228 of NZ_NADT01000003.1, forward strand.
TCATCAAAAAGGGACAAAGAAGTGGAACCTTTAAAGGATAATATTTCGATTTTAATCATGGGTGTCGATGGAAGCGAAATGAGAAAAAGCCAATATGGTGAAGCGGTTCGAACAGATGCACTTTTATTAGCGACAATTAATAAAGATGATAAATCCGTTAAATTAGTAAGTATTCCTCGTGATTCACGTGTTTATATTCCATCTAGAAAGAAATTAGATAAAATTACACACGCACACGTATTTGGTGGTGTTGAAAGTACAAGAGATACAGTGGAAAGATTTTTAAATGTACCAGTTGATTATTATGTGAAGTTTAACTTTGAGTCATTTGTACAAATTGTAGATTCAATTGGTGGTATTGATATTGATGTACCTGTTACTTTCACAGAACAAGATAGTAAAGACCAAGCAGGTATGATCCATTTAGAAAAAGGTTACCAACATTTAAATGGTGAACAAGCCCTTGCACTTGCTAGAACGCGTAAAATTGACAGTGACGCAATGCGTGGTCAAAGGCAACAACTTGTAATTGAAGCAATTGCGAAAAAAGCAATGTCTGTTCAATCAATTAGTAAAATGGGCTCTTTACTTGATGCAGTTGATAAAAATATGAAAACAAACTTAACGTTTGATGATATGCTTGCTATTACGAAAAATATGGCAGGATCAGATTTGCAAATGGAAAAGATGCAAATAGAAGGAACGGATAAACGTATTGGTGGTATTTATTATTACATTCCAAACGAAAAAAATGTGAAAGATATTTCGACTAAGTTAAATGAGCATTTAGGTGTTACACCAAAACCAACTCGAAATGAATAAGTATAAAAAAAGGTTGGCCTCAGCCAATCTTTTTTTATGGAAATGGATTGCTTCATTTATTTTTAGTAGAAGGGCTACTAGTTTTTTCACGTCTACAGTTAAATCATTTTAATTTATATAAACAAAAGGTGCAATTGTACGATATACTAGAGGAAAGAATTTGGTAATTAACTCCTAAAATAGAGAAAATAAATTCATCTCATTGCAAGTTGAAAGCGAATTGAATTGATAGAAGATGAAGATCAAACAGGTTAAAACAAATCTTCTTGAAAGTTGTACATAGTGCAATCAAGAATTGGTATGAAAAGAATAAAGAGTTTGTTGAGGCAGGAACAACAATTTTGATAAAACTCCCATTATAATTCATATTTTAGATTGTTTATATAGTGTAATAAAATAAATAGATGTATAATTATATTGGGTGATTTATATATAAGATTAATAGGGAGAGGAATTCGATAGAATGGAAAAGGCTTTTAAAATTAAACGAGTTGCAGTTGTTTTAATAGCGATTGCAATAGTAGCTATTGGGTATTTCATGTTTCAATCTATTACTTCACCAGCAAAAGCTGTAGCGAAACAAGAAAATGTAGTGCAGCTTGCAAGTGAACAATCGAAAGTTGAAATGAATAAAACGGCACCAAGTCGTTTTAACGGAGTGGAAAGAAAAGTTGCGTATCTTACATTTGATGATGGGCCAGGAAAATATACGGCTGAATTATTAAATATGTTAAAACAGCATGATGCGAAGGCGACATTCTTTTTAATAGGAGCGAATGTAAAAGCGTTTCCTGATTTAGTAAAACGTCAAAATGCAGAGGGTCATTATGTTGGAATGCATAGCATGACACACAATTTTGCGAAGTTATATAAAAATGGCGAATATGTTAATGAAATGAAAGAAGATCAAAGCTTGATCGCAAATATTATTGGGAAATCACCTCAATTAACACGTCCACCATACGGGTCGAAGCCTGGTTTAAATGAAGACCTTCGAAACAAAGTAGTAGAGGGTGGTCTTAAAGTATGGGACTGGACAATTGATTCTTTAGACTGGAAATACAACAAAGTACCAGTCGATGCAGCGGCAGCACAAATCGCTCAAAATGTATTAGCTGGTGCAACAAATCCTCAAGAAGTCATTTTAATGCATGATATTCATCCGCAATCAGTCGCAGCTGTGCCAGCAATATTAAAGGGTCTAAAAGAAAAGGGTTATGAGTTTGAAGCATATCATGAAGAGAATCACTTCCCCGTGAACCTCTGGCATGATAACCGTATGTAATGGAGGAATTGAAGTTGAAATATGGAAAAGTAGCAGTAGTTGGAGCATTATCAGTAGGATTATTATCAGGTTGTTTCGGTGAAAAGCCAGAAGAAAATTTATTTGCGGCTTTTGAAGCAGCATCTACACAAGAAAAATCTTTAGCAGATGACACAAAAAAATTAGAGAAGTTAGAAAAGCAAGGACAAGAACTTTATTCTCAAATTTTACAAGAAGGTAAAGAGCATAATGAAGCAGTTTCAAAGAAAATAGAGCAAGCTACTGCAAATGTAGACGAGCGTGAAAAAGTATTGAAAAACGAGAAGGAACAGTTAGAAAAAGCGCAGAAAGAAACGACATCCGTTCAAAATAATATTGAAAAACTCGAAGATAAGAAATTACAAAAACAAGCAAAAACAGTAGAAGAATCGTATAAAAATCGTTATGATGCCTTCCAAAAGATGAATGAGAATTACACGAAGGCGTTAGCGACTGAAAAAGAACTGTATGAAAAATTAAAAGTAAAAGAAACGAAGTTAAAAGAAATTGGTGAAAAAGTTAAAACTGTTAATGAGTTAAATGTGGAAGCGCAAAAGGCGAAAGAACAATTTAATAAACATACAAAAGAGTATAATGATAATAAATTAGCATTTTATAAAGAGGCACAAATTAAAATTAAAGAACAAAAATAAAGAAAGATCTTAATTATAATAAAAAGCCGGGGAAACATTGTCAAAAATGTTTTTTCGGTTTTTTACTTTAAATGAAAAGAAAAGACTGGAATTGATATCATAAAAGAGTTATAGTGAAATATTCGAAGGGAAACATTGTAAAGTAAGGAGAAGGAATTATGTCATATGAATTTTTATTCAAATTAGGTTTAGCACTCTTTTTAGGATTATTCATCGGAATAGATAGGCAGCTAAAGAATAAACCGCTTGGTGTGAAAACAAGTATGGTTATTTCCGTAGCGAGTTGTTTAATTACAATGGTTTCAATTGAATCAGTGAATGTTTATTCTGTACCGGGTCATACAAACATGGATCCAATGCGTCTCGCCGCTCAAATTGTTAGTGGGATTGGTTTTCTTGGAGCAGGGGTAATTTTACGAAGAAATAATGACGTTATTTCAGGATTAACGACAGCCTCTATGGTATGGGCCGCTTCAGCACTAGGTATTGCGATTGGTGCAGGTTTTTATATACAAGCGACGGTTGCTATGATTTTAATTATATTAGCGATTAACGTACTTCCGCAAATTGTGAAAAATGCAGGCCCTTATTCATTAAGACAAAAGGACTTATCTATAAAAATTACCGTAAACAAACATCGAGAGTTAGACGGGATTTTTAAGCAAATTAAAAATTTAAATATGCAAGTGAAACGAGTGAAAATTAAAGATATTGATAATGGGGCATCTCAGCAATTGGAAATGGTCATTTTAGCTCCAGAAGATTTATATACAACTGAATTATATAGTTCTTTAAAAGAAATCGATCATGTTGTTTCAGTAGAAGTTGAAAGTAGATAAAAAGAGTGATGAAAATTCACTCTTTTTTTAATGCATACAAAACATTTTGCTATAATTATTTTCTAAGGGGGATGAGTATGGTGGAGATACATATTAGAAGGGCAATAAAAGATGATATTTCGGCAATTGCAAAAGTGCATGTGGATAGTTGGAAAACAACGTATAAGGGGATATTCTCTAATGGAATTTTAGACAATATAACGTATGACCAACGAGAAAAGCTATGGGAAAGTATATTTCAAAAAGAAGACGGGCATCAATTTAGGTTTGTAGCAGAAACGTTAAATGGTAAAATAATTGGATTTATCGATGGGGGAGTTGAAAGAACAGGTACATATAATTGTGATGGGGAATTATATGCAATATACATTTTACAAAAATATCAAGGAATGAAGATAGGACAAAGATTATTTCAAGCATTGCTATCGGAATGTAAAAAAGATAATATGCAATCTCTGTTAGTTTGGGTTGTTGCTAATAACCCTTCTAAAAAGTTTTATGAAAAATATAATCCGGAAAAAATTGACACGAAACTTTTAGAAAGACTAAATGTAGAAGAAATAGCATATGCTTGGCGAGATATGGATTGTTTATACAAATCACTATCAATCTAGAAAACGATAATCTTATTATGTAAACTTAATTTGCGAGAATGAAAAAATACATCAATTATTATATTGGTGTATTTTTTTGTTGACGGATTGAATGTTTTGAAAAGGTGAAAAGTTTAGCTAGATAAAAAAATTCTGAAATATATCTTGAAATGATTATCATTATCAATTAAAATCATAGTTGATAATAAAATTCAACTGTCAGAAGTTTCACAAAAAAATGATAGTGTTCGTCTAAAAGAGGAGGAGCAGTATGCAGCATGCGAAACAAATCGCGGAACATGCAACAATACAAAGCTTTTTAAATTGTTATTTAAGAGAAACAGGAAGTGGAGAATGGATTACGGAGGATAAAAGGATAGAAAATATTTTCTGCCATTCATTTCAAAGAGACGCTACCCCCACTTATTTATGCTGTCGGTTATCGGCACAAAACGTTACTTTGTATGGGGAAGTTATATATAGATCGTCAACGGACCGTCATCTATTTGGAGAACAATTTTATTACCAAATTGGCGAAAATAAAAATGTTATTAAAGCAGATTATATTACGGTTATTATGTTTTTAATAAAGGAAATGTCTATTAACTATGGAGAAGGTACGAATCCTGATGAACTTATGCTTCGAGTTATCTGTAGTTGTCAAAATATTGAGAAGTTTATACAAGGAAGGGAGCAGGATGCAGCTGAATTATATGGTTTTCATACGACTTTTATAGAGGCGGAGCAATCTTTATTATTTGGACATTTAACTCATCCTACACCAAAGAGTAGACAAGGTATATTGGATTGGAAAAGTTCAATGTATTCTCCTGAATTAAAAGGGGAGTGCCAACTTCACTATTTTCGGGCACATAAAAGTATAGTAAGTGAAAAGTCATTGTTACAAGATTCTACAACGGCGATGATAAAAAAGGAATTAAAGAACGATGAAAAGGTAGGTCAAGAATTTATTGAAGAGTACTGTCAAGAAGATGAATATTCATTAATTCCAATCCATCCGCTACAAGCAGAATGGCTATTACATCAATCTTATGTGCAAAATTGGATGAATCAAGGTGTACTTGAATATATCGGTCCAGTAGGTAAGTGTTATATGGCGACATCATCACTTAGAACGCTATATCATCCTCATTCGAAGTATATGTTCAAGTTTTCATTCCCTGTAAAGGTCACGAATTCAATGCGTATTAATAAATTGAAGGAACTTGAGAGTGGACTTGAAGGTAAGGAAATATTGAATACTAAAATTGGAGAGGTGCTAGAAAAGTTTCCAGGATTTGATTTTATATGCGATCCGGCCTTTATTACTTTAAAATACGGGGCACAAGAGTCTGGATTTGAAGTGATTATTCGAGAAAACACATTTTATAGTGAAAATGAAAATGATGCAACGCTTATCGCTGGATTAGTACAAGATGCAATTCCGGGTGAAAGAACTCGTTTAGCAAATATTATCCACCGCTTAGCGGATTTAGAAGGTAGAAGCTGTGAAGAAGTAAGTTTAGAGTGGTTTAGACGATATATGAATATCTCTTTAAAGCCGATGGTATGGATGTATTTACGTTATGGCGTTGCATTAGAAGCGCATCAACAAAATAGTGTTATTCAATTGAAAGATGGTTATCCAGTTAAGTTTTACTTCCGTGATAATCAAGGTTTTTATTTCTGCAATTCAATGAAGTCAGTGCTAGATAATGAACTAGCGGGTATTGGCGAACGTACTGGGAATTTATATGACGATTACATTGTAGATGAAAGATTTCGTTACTATTTAATTTTTAATCATATGTTTGGACTAATTAACGGTTTTGGTACAGCAGGATTAATAAAGGAGGAAATTCTTCTTTCGGAATTAAGGTCTGTACTTGAAGCTTTCCTTCCATATAACCGCGAACCTTCTACATTTTTAAGTGAATTGTTGGAAGAAAATAAATTGGCATGTAAAGCAAATTTGCTAACGAGATTTTTCGATGTTGATGAACTGACAAATCCTTTAGAGCAAGCAATTTATGTACAAGTAGATAATCCACTCGTTAGAGAAGTGGCTGTTCGTTCATAAGTAGTGCTAAAATTTCACGTAATACAAATAATGGAATTTGATATTCCGTATTATAGCGGAGGGATTTATGAAAGAAGAAGTTTATCACATAAAAATATTGAAGGCACTCCAATCAAAAGAGTACATTTCAGTAAGAAGAAGAGTATTCCGGCAATTAGTAGAATCGTTAATTTATGAAGAAATCATTATGCCGATTCGTATACAAAGGGGAGAGCAAATACTTTTTATTATACAAGGTCTTGATGAAAAGGATCAAAATGTAATGTACCAATGCTATGGGCAAGAACGTATGACATTTGGGCGTATTTGTTTACATGACTCATTAATAATGAGAGTTCAAGATGAGGAAGAAGAAATACAATCAGTTTCACAATTTTTACAGGAGATTTTTCGGATTGTTCAAGTGGATCGAACGAAATTGGATTCTTTTATTCAAGAATTAGAACAAACAATCTTTAAAGATACGATTGCACAATATGAGAGAAGTTGTGAAGAAGACTATCTTGCAAAATCTTATGATGAGCTTGAAAGTCATTTAATAGATGGACACCCGTATCATCCTAGTTATAAAGCACGCATTGGGTTTCAATATCGTGATAATTTTCAATATGGATTTGAATTTATGCAACCAATGAAAATTATATGGATTGCAGTTCATGAGAAATATACGACTGTAGGATATGAAAGTGAAGAGAGTTATAACTGTACCTTTAAAGAAGAAATTGGTGAAAAGAAAATCGAAGAGTATATGGATCGTATTCGAACAATGGACTGTGATTCGAAGAAGTACATGTTTATACCTGTTCATCCTTGGCAGTGGGAGAACTTTATTATTCCGAATTATACTGACCATATACAGGGTAAATATATTATTTATTTAGGGAAATCAGAAGATGATTATTGCGCGCAGCAGTCGATGCGGACATTAAGAAATGTTACGAATCGAGAGAAACCATATGTAAAGTTATCAATGAATTTACTCAATACTTCAACTATCCGTACATTAAAACCACATTCGGTTGTGAGTGCACCTGCTATATCGAATTGGTTAAAAGATATAGTAAATCATGACCCTTATTTAAGGGATGAATCGCGTTTAATTTTGTTAAATGAATTTTCGAGTGTTACTTACGATGCGAATAAAAAAGCTACGTATGGCTCATTAGGATGTATTTGGCGCGAAAGCGTTCACAAATATTTAGATAAGAAAGAAGAGGCAATCCCATTTAACGGTTTATATGCCAAGGGAAAAAATGGGACACCAACTATTGATTTGTGGTTAAAGAGATATGGAGTAGAAAGCTGGTTACAATTGCTTATTCAAAAAGCAATTATCCCAGTTGTACACCTCGTTGTAGAGCATGGAGTCGCATTAGAATCACATGGACAAAACATGATTTTAGTTCATGAAGAGGGAATACCAGTCCGTATTGCACTAAAAGATTTTCATGAAGGACTGGAGTTTTATCGTCCATTTTTGAAAGAACTCGAAAAATGTCCTGACTTTACTAAAATGCATAAAACATATGCGAATGGTCAAATGAATGATTTCTTTGAAATGGACCGTATTGAATGTTTACAAGAAATGGTTTTAGATGCGCTTTTCCTATTCAATCTAGGTGAACTGGCTTTCGTGCTGGCAGATGAGTATCAGTTGAAAGAGGAACAATTTTGGATCATTCTTGTTGAAGAAATAGAAGATCATTTTGAAAGATTTTCGCATTTGAAAGAACGTTTTGAAGCATTACAATTATATGCACCTACATTTCATGCAGAGCAATTAACGAAGCGTCGTTTATATATGGATGTGGAATCGCTTGTTCATGAAGTTCCAAATCCATTGTATAGAGCAAAGCAACTTACAATACAAAAATCAGTTGTTACAGGGGGAAATCATGCTAATCGTTAATAAACAAGAATTTAGCAAATATGATTTTGAATTGAGATTACAAGGTTACGAGAGAGTGGAACAATTTCAAGAAGCAGAAGGAAATAGATTTGCACTTTGTCTGAAAGATCCATTCGATATTATTACGCTTGTGTTTTTCCTAAAAGAAAAAAGAGCATCTGTACTACTTATTCATGAAGATACGCCAAAGGATACAGCTATTGAAATGGCAAAGCGCGCAAAGTGTACTGCACTTTTATACGGAGAAAGTAACGACTTTACAAAATTAGGAGTTCCAAATCTATTACAAGAAGAATCGTCTTTATTGCAGTATAGTTCAGGTACAACAGGAGAGCCAAAACTGATTCGTAGAGCATGGACGGAAATTGAAACAGAAATTGCTGCTTACAATGAAGCTTTAAAATGTGAAGAAGACGAAGTGCCAATTGTAATGGCTCCAGTTTCACATTCATACGGATTAATTTGTGGCACGTTATCAGCAATTACGAGAGGTAGTAAGCCTATAATCATTACAAATAAAAACCCTAAATTCGCGTTAAATATAGTTCGTAATACCGAAAAACATATCATATACGCAGTACCACTTATGTTACATATTATGGGGAGTTTTCCACAAGGGACTTTTCAGTTTCATAAAATTATGACATCAGGATCACCTTTGCCAGAAACGCTATTTTATAAGTTAAAGGGCATGACGAAATACATGATGCAGCAGTACGGCTGTTCTGAAGCTGGTTGCATTAGTATATGTCATGCTATGGAAACACATTTGGATTTAGGAAAACCACTTCCTCATGTAAGTATTAACATAGGTTCAAATGAAGATGAACCTGAAGAAATCGTAGTGAAAATTGCTGAAAAGGAGATTTATACAAAAGATTTAGGTTATAGATCTGAGCAAGGCATTCATTTCATGGGGCGAATAGATGATGTTATTAATGTGTCCGGTCTAAAGGTATTTCCTATAGAAGTGGAAGAAACGATGCTTCGATTAGAAGGTATTCAGGAGGCGATTGTATACCGGGGCAAGCATCCTGTGATGGGAGAAATAGTAAAAGCGAAAGTAGTCTCTCGTATTGAACCAGTACAAATACGAGAATGGTGCATACAGCATTTACCGTCTTATAAAGTGCCACATGAAATTGAAAATGTAGCAGAGATTCCGAAAAATAAAACAGGGAAAGTAAGTCGGAAGTTATTAGAGATGGGAGAGATAACAACATGAGTCGTGAAATGTTAAAAGAAGCAGTTTTAAGTATTATGAGAGAAAAAATGGAACTGAAAAATGTAACGCATTTAGAAGAAACGATGCGTTTAAATCAAGATTTATATATAGATTCGGTAATGATGTTACAGCTTATAGTATACATAGAAATGGATTTAAAGCTATGCGTTCCAGAGGATGAGATAGACCCAAAGGCGTTTCTTACTGTAGGATCTTTGCTTGACTTTATGGAAGAGTTACAGCCGTTACACGAAATAAATGTGAATAACTAACCTTTTAGGAAAGTGGATGAGAGTATGACTTCAATTAAAGTTCACTGTTTAGTGAGTTGTTTTTGTGAAATTATAAAAAGGCGTAGCGATATAGATTTCCGTCCATTTTATTTCGGATTATGGGATGGAGATTTTGATATAACAGAAGGCGGGATTATTTCTTATCATTCCGAAAACATTAATCATGATAACTACTTACTTTGGTATGAAAAATTGTATGGCATTAAAGTGAACGAATGGTACGATCATTCAAAAGATAAAAGTAGCAATGTAGAAACATTTTTAGAATTAGTAGAAAATAAGCCAGAAAATCGTTACGTAATTGTAATGGTTGATATGTCTTTATTGCCTGAGAGAGAAAATAAGTTTCATCAAAAACCGTTTCCGCATTACTTAATGATATCGAAGACAGAGAAAGAAGATGAATGGTTCATGCTTGATCCTGATTTTCGCTGGGAAGGGAATATGGAAAGAGAAAAAGTGCTCCATTCTGTTAAAGACAACCCATTTGGTGGAGGCTATTTCATTGATATAGAAGGAATTCAGGAGCCAACACAAGAGATGGTAGAAAGTTATTTCATGGAAACATTCAAAAAAGATGATAATGAACTAACAATGGAATTAAAAAAATTAATAATAAAAATGGTAAATGAAGAGGATGGGTATTCACTTTCCGGGCTCGTAACGGCAGTAAAGCAAATACCCGTATTGGCAATACGTAAATATAGCTATGAACATGCCTTTGCATACTTCCGTGAAACTTTACAATATTCGGAGCAAGAATTTGATTATTGGTGTGATCGAGTGGAAGACATTGTACAAGGATTTACAAATGTACAGTACCGTGCTATTAAAATGGCAATGACAAATAATAAAGATATGTTATTACCAATTGTTGAGAAACTTGATGAAATGAATACAATTGAACTGCAAATTAAGGATGAACTAGAGAAACAGTTTCTGTTATGGAAAGAAATGATAACAAATCAGTCTTTCTTAACTAATACAAGTTCATTGAATTTAAGATAAGGGAGTTCAAACCAATGAAATATTCGCTATGTACAATTTCATTTCGCCATCAACTAATTTCATTTACTGATATTGTTCAATTTGCATACGAAAACGGTTTTGAAGGAATTGAGTTGTGGGGGACCCATGCACAAAATTTATATATGCAAGAGCGTGAAACGACAGAACGAGAAATAGATTATTTAAAGGATAAAAATTTAGAAGTTACGATGATAAGTGATTACTTGGACATATCATTATTAGCGGATTTTCAAAAAACGATGGAAAAATGTGAACAGCTGGTAACACTAGCTAATTGGTTTAATACAAATAAAATTCGTACGTTTGCCGGGCAAAAAGGTAGTGAGGATTTCTCGGAACAAGAGAGAAAAGAGTATGTGGAGCGAATTCGCATGATTTGTGATCTATTTGCTCCGCATAATATGTATATACTATTAGAAACACATCCAAATACGTTAACGGATACTTTGCCGTCTACTTTGAAATTGTTAGAAGAAGTAAATCATCCATATTTAAAAATAAACCTTGATTTTCTTCATATATGGGAGTCTGGTGCAGACCCTGTAGATAGTTTTCATCGATTAAAGCCGTGGATACAACATTACCATTTTAAGAATATATCATCAGCGGAGTATTTACACGTGTTTGAACCAAATAATGTATATGCCGCTGCTGGAAGTCGTATAGGAATGGTTCCATTATTTGAAGGTATTGTAAACTATGATGAAATCATCCGGGAAGTGAGAGATACTGATCATTTTGCTTCGCTTGAATGGTTTGGGCATAATGCGAAAGATATATTGAAAGAAGAAATGAAAGCATTAACGAATAGAAAATTAGAAGTAGTAAGTTCATAAGGTGAAATGATGAAAGAGTCTCGTTTAGGAGACTCTTTTTTTATTTTATCAATAACCAAAAATTACCATGTATTTAATTTCGGATTTGATACAGTTTAATATATATAAGGAGGTGATCGGTAATGGCTAGAAATCGTAACGCTAATCAATTAGCATCACATGGAGCACAAGCAGCTCTAGATCAAATGAAATATGAAATTGCACAAGAGTTTGGTGTACAGCTTGGAGCTGATACTTCTTCACGTGCAAACGGTTCTGTAGGCGGTGAAATTACAAAACGCCTTGTAGCAATGGCAGAACAACAGCTTGGTGGCGGATATACTCGCTAAATGTAGAAGGTTATAGGAGAAAGGAAGGATTCTTCCTTTCTTTTTTATTTTCAATTAATTGGTATGGATATATTGTGAACAGGATTCAAAGAATAGGAGTAATGCTATATTTTACCCAATTTCTTTTGTTGTAAATGGAAAGTAGTAAAGATGAAATAGCCCTGGTGGAATGTAAACATAATTTCCAGCAGGGCTATTATATGGTAAGAAATATATGATGAAAGGTTCCGAAATCAACATGTTAAAAAAAGAAAACTGTTGTTTAATTGCACTTGCATCAGTTCCACTTGTTATGACGCTAGGTAATTCAATGCTTATTCCAATCCTGCCAACCATTGAAAAGAAATTACATATTTCATCTTTCCAAGTATCCATGATAATTACAATTTATTCTATCATTGCAATTATACTTATACCGATTGCTGGTTATTTATCAGATAGATGGGGACGAAAGATGGTAATGGTTCCAAGTTTATTAATTGCAGCTATTGGAGGAGCGATAACGGGATGGGTATCATGGAAAGTTGATAACCCTTATGTTTGGATTCTTATCGGAAGAGCAATTCAAGGGATAGGTGCTGCTGGTGCTATGCCAGTTGTCATACCATGTGTCGGTGATTTATACAAAGATGAAAAACAGGTTAGTGCAGGTTTAGGAATCATTGAGACGTCAAATACATTTGGAAAAGTATTGAGTCCCATATTAGGATCAGCTCTTGCAGCTATTGTATGGTTCTTACCATTTTGGGCGATTCCAGTTTTATGTGTAATATCGATTGTTTTACTACTGGTACTAGTAAAGGCGAAGAAACAAGAAGAAGAAGTCCCACCACTTAAAGAATTTATTCAATCTATTATCTCTACGTTTCGAGAAAAGGGAAGATGGTTAATTGCCATTTTTATACTAGGTGCAATTATTATGCTTATTTTATTCGGAATACTTTTTTATCTGTCAACTATACTGGAGTCGAAGTACGATATTCATGGTATATGGAAAGGGTGTGTACTCGCTATTCCTTTACTTGTACTATCACTTAGCTCATATATGGCTGGTAAAAAAATTGGAGATAAACAAGATATTATGAAAAAGTGTATCTATATTGGATTTTTACTGGCTGCTGCATCTGTCTTCTTACCTTTATTTCTAAAAGGAATCTATTTGCTACTTCTTTGTCTCGTTATTATGGGGGGAGGAATTGGTATGGCGTTACCATGTCTAGATGCTCTTATTACACAAGGGATTGAAAAAGAGCAGAGGGGGACAGTTACGTCATTTTATAGTTCAATGCGATTTATCGGTGTAGCAGCTGGACCACCCCTGTATTCTTTTTTTATGAAAGGGGCAGACCATGAAGTGTTTTATTTAACAAGCATCTTCGCTGCTATTGGTGCTGTCATAGCAATTATTTGGATTAAACCAGCAAAAGATGAAATGATGTTAAAACAGAAACCGGAACCAACTTCATAATGCGAAAGAGAATTGCATGCCAATTACATAACATGCAATTCTCTTTAATTAGTTAGGAAAAACAACTTGTTTTAACATATAAAGTGCGACTCCCCATATGAGTAGCCCTGAAATTTTATTTAATACTATAATCGTTTTTCCTGTTGAGTCAAATCCTTTTAGAAATTTTCCAGCAAAAGCTAAACTAATAAACCAGATCCAAGAAACTATAATTGTTGCAAAAGTGAAAGCCCATTTCTCACTTCCTATGTACTGTATAGAGTTTGTTCCGATTACACCAATTGTGTCTAAAATTGCGTGTGGATTTAGTAATGAAACTGATGCGGCGAAAATAATTTGATTTTTTAAAGGCATGCTTTTTTCTTGTTTTACATCATTTGAAGAATCGCTTCTCCAAATAACCCAGCCCATATACATAAGAAAGAAAAATCCAATCATATACAAGGTGGTTGTTAACCAAGAGAAAGTTAAGAGGACAAGGGAGACACCTTGTACAGCAATTAATATTAATAATGTATCACATATAGATGCAGTCAAGACTACAGGAGCAGCTCGCCAAATATTTGGTTGACTAGCGCCTTGGTTAAAGACGAAAACATTTTGGACACCTAATGGAATGATAAGACCAAATGCAAGGATGATACCGTGAATAATTGCTTCACTCATCAGATTACCTCCTACTTAATTTGATTAATTATGATAGTCTATATTGTATAGAAGAAATGAAAATTTGTATCCATCCATATGGTTGGATAGGTTACCAACCATAAAATATGTGAGGTGATATAATGGAAAGGCTCGTTTGGAAACCTAATATGTCTTCATCTATTCCTTTGTATAAACAAATAGAATCTTATATAAAAGAGAGAATTGTTAATGGGGAATGGACAATTGGAACTAAATTACCTTCACAAAGAGCTTTGGCGCATGCGTTTGAAGTGAACCGAAGTACAATTGTAATGGCTTTCGATGAGTTAATAGCAAAAGGGTATATTGAGGGGAATGGACGGAAGGGAACAATTGTTATAAAAAATAGTGAGAATACTTCAACATATGCCCCGCCTCCAAACTGGCAGTCTTACGTAGAAACAGGACTTCATTATCCGAATCTTCCTGCTGTACAAGAGATTAATCAAGCTGAATTTACTCCCAATGTAATTCGATTAGGAACAGGTGAACTTTCACCGAGTCTCTTGCCTGAGAAAAAGATGAAGGGTATTATTAATAAAATTTTACAATCAAATGTTCCACTTGGGTATGAGGAACCGAAAGGGAATCTCCATTTAAGAGAAAAAATTGCGGAATATTTAAAAGGGCATGGGGTATATGTATCTCCTGACTCTATTTTAATTGTTTCAGGGGCAATTCAAGCATTGCAGCTTATTTCTATGGGGCTTCTTCCGAAAGGAGCGTCAATTTTATTAGAAAAACCATCATATTTATATTCGCTTAATGTATTTCAATCAGCAGGAATGCGCTTGATTGGAATACCAATGAATGAGAATGGTATAAATACTTCATACATTACAAGATATAAGAAACAATTTAACGCATCTATTTTATATACAATCCCATCTTTTCATAATCCGACCAATTTTAGTATGAACGCTAAGAAGAGGGAAGAAGTGATGGAGATATGTAATGAAATTGGATTACCTATTATTGAGGACGCGGTATATCAAGATTTATGGTTCGATGCACCAGTTTCAAAACCTTTAAAGGCATATGATAAAAATGGGATCGTGCTACATATTGGAAGTATGTCCAAAGTCATTAGTCCTGGTTTAAGAATTGGGTGGGTTGTTGGATCAGAATCCGTTATTCAAAGATTAGCAGATATAAAAATGCAAACTGATTATGGTTCAAGTTCTATATCCCAGCAGATTGCAGCGGAGTGGTTCGAAAATGGATTGTATGATGAACATTTACAGTTTGTAAGAAGTGAATTGAAAAAACGTAGAGATTTTATGATAAGTATGTTAGAAAAGTATTGTAGTGGCATTGCAACTTGGCATGAGCCAGTAGGAAGCTTTTACATTTGGCTACATATAAATCTACCAATCTCGAATCGTAGTTTATTTGACAAAGCTTTACAAGAAAAGATTTTATTAAACCCAGGCACTTTGTATGATAGAAGTGCTAACCAATTTTTACGTCTTTCTTATTCCTATGCAACTGTAGAAGAAATTGAAGTTGGAATAAAAAAGATCGCGCAATTAATTAAAGGGTAAAAGGAGAAAAACATGAAACAATATGTGATTTGCCAAATGATTGATGGAGATAAGTATTTAGCTGCTTATGCGGAAACAAAACAGGATGCAATTGAAAAAGCAGAACTGTTAGGATTAAGAACCGGAAACCGTTACATAGTAATTACCGCGGAAGAAGCTGAAGGGTTAACTTATCCTTAAGTAATGTGTGTGGTACGTAGGAGATAAATAAGCCTAGTAATATATGAAATTACTAGGCTTATTTACTATTAAAGCGTCAAGTCTTCTCGTATGAAAATAAAAGTATTATGAGTCAAGTTGACGGAAAAATCGATTGGTTTTGCGATCTTGATTTCCATTTCTATATTCATCAACATATTGTCTGAAGTTCCAAGATTGTAAAAATTTATTTGCGGAGTTATAACCAGAATTGTACAGCCATTCTTTTTCTTCTTTCGTTAACTCAAAATTTGTACTTGTAATCGTCCCTGTTGGAATTGTAATAGTTCTAGCCTTTGATTCTTTATCTAAATGCCGTAAATCATGAGCTTGCATCATCGTTTTAAATAATCCTTTGAACATGGAAATAGGTTCGTCATAGTGGGCGGGATCAGCTTGAATCTCATCTTTTACAAAATGAAATCCAAAGGTAGGCCAGCGAGGAGAAGTCGGTGAATCGAAAATCCAAATTGGGTAATTACTTAAAATACCGCCGTCAACCATATAACAAGGCTGCTTCCATTTTGGTGTTCTCCATTTTACTGGCTCAAAGAAGAAAGGGATTGTACTACTCATTCTTACTGCTTTAGCGATAGAGAAGCGATAATTTAAAAATCCGTAGTTTGGTAAGTCATCGGGAAAAATAACCATTTTACCATTGCTTATATCTGAAGCAATAATTTTGAGTTTATTCAAATCGGGTAAGTCTGTAAACAAATGAATTCCTTTTTTTCTAAGCAGGTCTTCTAGCCATTCTTCGAGAAATACATTTGAATAAATACCTAGAGTAGACCAAGCGCTTAATCCTTTACCAATAAAGGGGATTCTATCAAGAAAAGTTTTTTTAGTGAATTTTTCATAATCAATGTCTGTTACAATCGTTTTTAATTCGGAACAAGAATATCCTGCTGCTAGAAGAGCTGCAATAATAGCGCCGGCTGATGTTCCAGCTACGCGCTCCCATTCATATCCTTTTTCGGCTAACGCGCAAATTGCCCCCACATGCGCAATTCCGCGTACACCGCCTCCTTCAAAAACACCATCAATTTTCATTGAACATACTTCCTTTCTAAAAAATGAAAATGGAAAAAAAGCACGTATTGTACGTGCTTTTTTACAATAGTTTTTAAGTTTACTAGCAGCCTACAAAGCCGCCCCAACAGCTAGCGCCGATGATGATTAGAAGGATAAATAAAACGATTAATAAAGCGAAACCTCCATAACCACATCCACCACAACTACCGCCGTAACCGTAACCACCGCCGTAGCCGCCGCAACTATATCCGTAACCCATGTGGAATTCCTCCTTAAATTAAAAATAAAAATGAACGAGGGGAAAATGTACTGGAAGAAATAAAGAACTATCGTGTTTGTAGGAACAATGTATACTATGCTTTTTTAAACTTGTTCGCGTACGAGGGATAAGCCCGTTTTTTGGAGGGCTTGTTGATTTTACAATGAATGGAGTATAATCTTTGTGCTATGATACAAATAAGTATGTAAATGTAAGGAGAATTTATGGAAAAGAAAATTGAAATATTAATTGATAAATATGAACTAACACATTTGAAACAGGAACTTATTAATACTGTATTTCCTTGTGTAAAAGTTGTGCCAAAACAACAGGAAATAATTACGATAGGCAGTTCGAAAATGGGCGGAGTTCCTGATTTGCCAAATACATTTGAATATCCAACATACAAAGAGAATCCGTTACGTTTTATCGCACAATTTAATTTAAGTGATTTACAAAACGTTGGTATGGATCACAATCTTCCTAAGACAGGGATGTTATATTTCTTTAGTATTGAAAATTACTTTGAAGAAGATGTGGATCCAACCGAAGCTGGACGTGTACTTTATTATAATATCCCTGTAGAGCAATTACGTAGAGCAGATGAAATACAAGCGAAATATAACCAGTGTGCAATTACTTTTGAACTGACGTATAAATTACCGGAGCTTTTCATTGAAGATGAGGCGGATTCAGATCGTTTCTTGCAATTACTTGAAGAGCTAATCCCAGACAACTATGATAATCATCAAATGTTTGGAGAACCATTCTCTGTACAAGATGAGGTATTGTACGAGACTGGACAATATATGGGGATAGATCCACAGCATATGACGCTCTTATTCCAAATTGATTCAGATACTAAAAATTGTAATATGATGTGGGGAGATTTAGGGATGCTTTATTTCTGTATTGGAAATGAAGACTTGAAAAATCGCCATTTTGAAAATACATGCTGTGTGTTACAAACTTGCTGAAAAAAGGGTTGTTCTTTTTCTAAAAGAACAACCCTTTTAAAAATGTTAAATATGCATAATCTCATATGACCTATTTTGAAAAGTATTGTATACTCTGAAACTATACGATATTTTTTTGTATAGTTATAGAATGTAAGGAGTGACAAGATGGGAAAGACAAGTAAGTATGTGACAGCTGCCGCACTTTGTTCAACTATAGTAATGGGAGGCTTACAGGCGTCAGCTGTATCTTATGCGGCTACGAATCCGACTACAGTGACAACACAATCAGATGCAAAGTTGTTAAATGATTTCAGAAAAGAATTAAAAAAACAGATTGATAATAGAGAAGAAAATATTACAATCACATATAAAACAAAAGATAGAAATGCTAGAAATATTATGGACCAATTGTATGGCGAGTTTAATAAAATTGTAGATGCTGATGAGTATGTAAAATATAATGTAGCGTCTACTAAATATTCTATAAAAGGGATGCCAGGGAATTATACATTTACATTACAAGTGAAGTATCGTGAATCAAAAGAGCAAACACAGTATGTAAAGTCTCAGGCGAAAGCAATTGTAAATTCTATCATTAAACAAGGCATGGATGAACATGAAAAAGTGAAAGGTATTCATGATTATGTTGTGAAAGAAGTATCATATGATACTTCTTATCAAGCATATACAGCGTATGAAGCGTTAGCGAATCGTTCTGCCGTTTGCCAAGGATATACATTGTTAACATATCAATTACTAAAAGAAGCAGGTATTCAAAATCATATTGTAACAGGTACAGGGAATGGGCAAGCTCACGCATGGAATTTAGTGAACATTGATAACAAGTGGTACCACCTTGATACTACATTCGATGATCCAGTTCCTGATAAAGCTGGGCGCGTAACATATTCATATTTTAATATGTCTGATGAACAATTAAGCAAAGACCATGAATGGGATCGTAGTGAATATCCAGCGGCAACTACAAGCTACTTCAACGAATTAACAAGCAAAATAAAAGCCGGTAGTTCAAAAACTGCTGTATATGAACAAATGTTAAAAGAAACAAATTTAAAGTATTTATCTGCACAATACGGAGCGGAAAATTACAATGAGTTTAAGAAAAAATTACAGCAACAATTTGCTTCCAAGCCAGAAAAAGTAGAAGTACGATATAAGCAGTCCATGGATGGAACGATGCAAGATATAAAGAAAGTATTAAATGAAATAACTTGGCCAAAAGGTGCAAAGCGTGTATCTTATCAAGTTGCGCCATATAGTGCAATGACAGGTTATTCATTAGCGACAATTACATTTACGTATTAATGAAAAAGAGCATCTTTAAAAGGTGCTCTTTTTACGTTTGAGTATAATTCTAGTGACTATTTAGAATTATGTGATAAAATAATTAAAAATAGAGGATGTGATAGCTGAATGAATTTGTTCGAAAATAATATATTTGCATTGATATATTTTTGTCTAGTAATCGGACTTATCGTTTTGTTTTTTGTATCATTTACTCTGTTCATTAAAAGGTTATTGCAAAACAACACTATGAAAAAACAACATGTGATTAATATGAATCAGAAGTTAGATCGGATTATTGAATTGCTTGAAAAAGATAAAAAAGAATAATGGAAGATGGATAAAAAGGAGAAGCAGATGGCGAATTATATAAAGGAATTACGTGAAAAAATAGGGCATGATTATGTTATTTTGAATTTTGCAGGAGGTTGTGTATTTAATGAATTTGGTGAAGTGCTTCTGCAAAAAAGAGGAGACTTTAATGCTTGGGGATTTCCAGGCGGTGCAATGGAAATCGGGGAATCTGCGGCAGAAACTGCGATTCGAGAAATAAAAGAAGAAACAGGATATGATGTGAAAATTGATGAGCTCATTGGTGTGTATACGAAATATTTTCAAGCATATCCGAATGGAGATCAGGCACAGGCAATTGTAATATTCTTTAAGTTTTCAATCGTTGGAGGGAATACAAAAATAGACGGTGATGAAACGTTAGATTTGCAGTTTTTCCCTTTAGACAAAATGCCGCCATTGTTTAATAAACAACATGAAGATTGCTTGCAGGATTTATTAGAGAAAAGAGTAGGGGTATATCGTTAACGTATAAAAAAGAAGCTAAATGAGATTAGCTTCTTTTTTATGTTCTATTTCCACCAATCATCAAACATTGACGCTGGTACTTGTCTTTTATGTTCACTCACTTTGTAACGCTTCTCGATCTTTTCAGCAACGTCAGCTGGAACGGATTTACCTTCTAAATAGTCATCTAATTGATCGTAAGTAATGCCTAGCTCTGTTTCATCAGCTTGACCTGGTTTTTCATCTAATAAATCAGCTGTTGGCATTTTTAAGTAAAGTCGCTCGTCTGCACCTAATTCTTGTAATAAATCACGTCCTTGGCGTTTCGTTAATCCCGTTAATGGTAATAAATCTGCACCGCCATCTCCGAATTTTGTGAAGAAACCTGTTACAGCTTCAGCAGCATGATCAGTTCCGATAACGAGTAGCCCTTGTTGTCCGCCGATTGCGTATTGTGTAACCATACGGATACGCGCTTTAACGTTCCCTTTATTGAAATCTGTTAATGATTCGTCTAATAAGTTTTCGTATTGATTTGAGAAAGCATCAACTGTTGAAGCGATATCGAAAGCAACAGACTGATCAGCTTGAATAAATTGTAATGCTAATTGTGCATCATCTTCATCTTTTTGTACTTTGTATGGAAGACGTACGGAGATAAACGTTGCGTTACCACCTTCATTACGAACTTCTTCGACTGCAAGCTGTGCTAAACGTCCTGCCAGTGTAGAGTCTTGTCCGCCGCTAATTCCAAGTACAAATCCTTTTGCACCTGTAGTTTTTAAATAATCTTTTAAGAAATCAATTCGTTTACGAATTTCTACTTTCGGATCAATTACAGGCTGAACATGTAATGCTTTCATAATTTGTTCTTGTAATGTCATTATGTTTTCCTCCTATTCATATTAAAGCGGTAAATAAGTTTATATGTATATTGGTACATACTTCTATCCTTTATTATTTCGCAAAACTAACGAATATACAATAGGATGCGTGTATGAATGTAGTCATTATAATGAAACTGTTTTATATAAGCAATTGTTTAAAACCTTTCAATAATGTAAGGTTTTTGTCATTTGAATCGATGGAAGGTATTTCCGAACTTTACTAATATAAAAGTATAGTTAGTAGAAGGGCGGAGAAGTAGTATGAACATTAGAGAACTCGCATTTCGAAATGTAACGCGAAATAGACGAACATACTCAGCTTATTTTTTGAGTAGTGCATTTGCAATTATGGCCTTTTTCGTGTATTCATTTTTTGCGTTTCATCCGGCATTAAGTGCTGGAGAATTAGGACAGTACGTATTCGTAAGTATGTCTTTTGCGCAGTCTATTATTTACTTATTTACATTCTTCTTTATTTTATATTCAATGGGAATGTTTTTAAAAACGAGAAAGCGTGAACTAGGAATTTTAATGATGCTAGGTATGACGAAATATCAATTAAAGCGTCTTATCTTCTTTGAAAATATAATGATTGGAATAGGGGCAATAATTTTTGGGATTCTTTCAGGTATGTTGTTTTCAGGAATATTAATATTTGTAGCTCCGATGATATTAAAACTAGATATCTCTTTATCCTATTACATACCGATGAAAGCGATTGTTGTAACGAGTATTATGTTTTTCGTATTATTTATGATCATTTCATTGTTTAGTGCAGGAATGGTTCGTAAAAATAAAATTATGAAATTGTTTAGAGGATCAGCAGAGGCGAAGCCAGAACCGAAGGCATCTATAATTTCTTCTATATTAGCAGTAGTATTGCTTAGTGCTGGTTATGCAGGAGCTCTTATGTCACATGGTGCAATGGTATTTATAATGATGATTCCTGTTACAACGGTAGTCATTATTGGTACGTATTTGCTGTACAAGCAGTTGAGTGTCTTTATTATTCGATTATGTAAAAAAAGTAAACGTTTCTATTGGACACAGACAAATATTATTACTTTGTCAGATTTAGCATACCGTATGAGAGATAATGCAAGGATGTTCTTTATTGTAACGATTATTTCAACTGTAGCATTTTCAGCAATAGGTACATTGGTTGGGTTTGCTTCGATGACGAAAGAAATTATGGACAGACCAATTGCGTTTCACTATCAGTCTAAGCAAGGTAATAGCAATGAGTCACAGCATCTGAAAATCATTGACGAAGGATTAAAGAAACATAATATAGCAGCTTCAAAAATAAATATTTCATCGAAGAAAACGGAGGAGCAGTCGTTAAGAAGCGCCATTTTTATAAAAGAATCAGATTATAAGGAATATGCAAAGTTAACAGGAGAACCATTTAATAGTGTATCAAATAAAGAGGCTTTATTTTTGTCAGTCGAAATACCCGGACCACCGATGAAAGAAAGAAAAGAAATTACTTTACCAAATATGAATGAACCTTTAAATGTGAAAAAAGTTAATACTTCTTCATTAAGTAAAATACTAAGAGGTAATGTGTATGTAATCTCTAAAAATCAATATGATTCATTACAAGATGGATTTAAAGAAGAAAAAGATTATATGTATAAAACACAATCCGCGAAAGATGAAATTGAGGTCGGTAAGGAACTTACGCTTCAGATGAAGCCTTATGAAGAACATTCAACGTTTAGTGCAGAAGAATACGATCAAAATCAAAGTCTACAAATCGCAGGACCCATTTTATTTGTAGGTTTCTTTATTGGTATTGTATTTTTCGTTTGTGCAGGAAGCTTCCTTTACTTCCGTTTATTTTCAGATTTGGAGGACGATACTCGTTTATTTGAAATGATTCGAAAAGTTGGATTGACGAGAGGGGAATTATCGAAAGTAGTCACAATCCGCTTAGCGCTTTTATTCTTCGTTCCAGTTGGAGTTGCAACATTACACGGGGCAGTAGCATTAACTGCGTTAGGACAAATGTTTGAGTACTCACTGTTTAAAGAAAATACAATTGTATTAAGTATTTTCGTAGGTATTCAAGTTGTATACTTCTTAATTATAAGATCGCGTTATTTAAAACAATTGAAAGAAAGATTGAATATTCGTTAAATGTGTTTTTTTAACTTTTGTACTATATTTTCTAAAAAGAGTAAGGCATTACCAAATATATAGTGATAAAATGAAAATAGCGAGGTGAAAAAAATAATAGAGAGTAAGGGGGGAGTAACATGAAAGCAACAGGAATTATTCGAAAAGTAGATGAATTGGGACGGATAGTTATTCCTAAAGAATTACGAGATGTATTAGGAATACAAATCAAATCACCACTTGAAATTTTTGTAGAAGAAGACAAAGTCATTTTACAAAAATATCAACCTTACAATGCTTGTCAAATAACAGGTGATGTTTCAGACCAAAATATTTCATTAGCAAATGGAAACATTACTGTTAGTATAGAAGGCGCAAAACATGTAATAAAAGAAATTGAGCAGTTTTTGAACAAGAGTAAGATTTAGTCTTAATTTATCCAGCTATTTGTGGGCAGTAAAACTCCCACCTCAAAACTCGGCTGAAGAAAAGAAGTTGGGTGGGAGATCAACTGCCCGTAAACGCCCGATTGGTGAGGGCTAATAATCAGTGGGGGATGAACACCCCCCCACTGATTATAGTTTCACTTTATATTATTCTTTTGAAAAACTGAAAAAGAAAAGGACCATAATGGGTCCTTTTCTTTTGTTTATTGAGAAATATTTGAGAGGAAGGGAAATGGAACGAATAAAACGAATGTTAAATCTAAACGCATTCAATAGTGGTCTGAAATGAAAATAATATATTTTCAGGAGGGATTACAATGAATAGTAGTACAGCGAATAAACAAAAAGGCATTAAATTAATTCCGTTTATTGTAAATAAAGTGGTTGAACAAGTAAATGAAATTCCACCAGGTGTACAATTGATTCATGCTCCGCAAGTATGGGAAAAGAGCGCGAAAGGAAAAGACATTGTCGTTGCTGTTTTAGATACAGGTTGTGATGTAAATCATGTAGATTTAAAAGATCGTATTATTGGTGGGAGAAATTTCACAAAAGATTATGAAGGAAATCCCAATATTTATCTTGATAATAATGGGCATGGTACTCATGTAGCGGGGACAATTGCAGCGACTGAAAATGGAGTAGGTGTACTAGGAGTCGCACCACTTTCTAAAATGTTAGTTTTAAAAGTATTAGCTGGAGATGGTTCTGGAAGTTATGAGCAAATTATTGAGGCCATTCATTATGCTGTAAATTGGAGAGGACCGAATAAAGAGAAAGTGAGAATTATTTCAATGTCACTTGGTGGTCCGCAAGATGTACCAGAGTTACATGAAGCTATTCAAAATGCGGTAAAACAAGACGTACTTGTCGTGTGCGCTGCAGGAAATGATGGAGATTGTAACGATGATACTGAAGAATTAGATTTTCCAGGTGCTTATTCTGAAGTAATTGAAGTAGGTGCTGTTAATTTAGAGCGGAAAATTTCATGCTTTAGTAATTCAAATCAAGAAATTGATTTAGTAGCGCCGGGTGATGAAATACTGTCTACGTATCCAGAGGGGAAATATGCGGTATTAAGTGGCACTTCAATGGCGACGCCGCATGTCGCTGGGGCGCTAGCACTTCTCATAAAGCAGTGTGAGAGAGAGTATGGTAGAAAATTATCAGAGCCGGAAATATATGCGCAACTTATAAAAAGGACTGTACCTTTAGGGTATGAACGTACATCTGAAGGGAATGGATTAATAGATTTATTAAAAGAATAGTAATTACTAAAAAACATCTCATATTTAAATGAGATGTTTTTTAGTATGGTTCTGTCGCATGTACTACAACATCTAATAAACCAGGGAATCTAGCATTTAAGTCTTCTTCTCGAATTGAGATAAAACGTTGTGTACCTTCAAGACGTGTGTACATCACACCAGATTCACGTAAAACTTTGAAATGGTGAGATAAAGTTGATTTCGCAATTGGAATGTTTAACGCGCCACAAGATTGTTCATTTTTCTCTAGTAGCATAGTTAAAATTTGTAAACGAATTTGATCACTAAGTGCGTATAAGACAGAAGAGAATTGAATTTCTTCTCGATTTGGATGATAAAGAGTGCGCATTTTTTCACCTGCTTGTATAAGTTAATATATTTGCACTATAACATATAAAGTGGTATATTTCTATTATTCGAATATATTCGAACAATAGAAATATAGGGGGAGAAAAAATGAAGTATACAAAATTGCAAAAGGCAGGACTAAATATTTCAAAGTTAGGGTTAGGAACAAACGCTGTAGGGGGACATAATTTATATGCTGATGTGAATGAGGAAGAAGGAAAACGATTAATAGAAGAAGCTATTCAGCAAGGGATTACATTTTTTGATACAGCAGATTCATACGGTTTCGGTAGATCAGAGGAATTGGTAGGGGAAGTATTGAAAGGAAAACGCCACGAAGTTGTACTTGCTACAAAAGGTGGAATACAGCCGTTATTAAATGGAGAGGTTTATATTAATAATGAACCAAGCTATTTAAGAAATGCTGTGGAAAATAGCTTAAGAAGATTACAAACTGATTATATTGATTTATATTATTTACATTTTACAAATCCTGAAACAAGTTACATAGATTCAATTGGAGAACTTACTCGCCTAAAAGAAGAGGGGAAAATTCGTTCAATTGGAATATCTAACGTAAATGTAGAGCAATTAAAAGAAGCGAATCAGCACGGACATATAGATGTTGTACAATCACCGTATAATATGTTGGATCGTGCTGCTGGGGAAGAACTTTTGCCATATTGTATAGAATCAGGTATTTCATTTATACCGTACGGGCCTCTTGCTTTTGGGATACTAGGCGGGAAATATACAGAAGATTTTAAATTAAACGAAGGCGATTGGCGTCAAAGTGTAAATCTATTTGAAGAAAATACATATAAAAATAACTTTAAAAAAGTTGAGATGTTAAAAGATTTAGCTAAAGAAATGAATCTTGAAGTATCACATTTAGCTTTAGCGTGGCTATTAAATAAAAAAGGAATTGATACTGTTATTCCTGGTGGGAAACGAGCGGAGCAAATAAGAGAAAGTGTAAGAGCAGTGGATGTTTCATTGAATGAAAAAGTTATGAAAGAGATTGAATCTATTTTAGAAGATTAGTTGAAAAGAGGGAACTATCCCTCTTTTTATATAAAAAGAGAAGAAATACATGAAGGAGCTTTTGAGTGCAGGGGGTAAAAAAAGTAGACAAATAATAGAAATGTATTGTAATAAAATTATGGGGAATCCAAAAATAAAAATCCCTAAAGAGATAGGGATTTATATATCGGCATATAGTTCCTTGGAAAAGGATATACTTAGTTTAACATATAGGAATACTTATATTTGTGAAATAGATGTGAAAGTAATGTGAAAAATGCCGTAATAAAAAGCACTGTTTTAGCTAAAACAGTGCTTTTCGTTTAGATTGAACTGTTGCCGCATTTTCATCATGTATTCCTGCTTCTTCAATAATTCGTTTTTTTACTTTATTTAATAGATGGTCTACTGCCTCACCAAAATAGTTAGCTTCGCTTTTTGTGCGGGCTTCTCGTAAACATTTATAGTTTTCTAGCAGTTCCTCTTTTTCGGTGTTTGTTAAGAAATCTTCTATTTTCTTTTTTGTCATACGAAACACCCTTTCTTCTGACAAACGACGCAATAGAAAATATTTATTTTTTATTATAACAATAATTTTTAGAGAAAGTATAGACTAACGTCGTAATAGTTTGTCAATTTCTTGGATTTTCTCATCAGCTTTCCCAATTTGCGTATTTTTAGCCTGTTCACCACCAAGAGCTTGGTGAAGTAAAAACGTTTGACCGGAAATAGCGGTCACAATGGAGACTTTTATAATTTCTTTTATTAAGGTGACATCGAATAAAACGAGTCCAAGAAGTGCGGCGAGGCTACCTGTAAAAATATCAGTTAAAAATCCAAAATGAAAAAAAGTTTTTAAACGGCGTGGAAGCAATAACTTGCCTTGGTTATTGATTAGATGGGAAACGAAGCCAGTAATGCCACCAACGAGAACTGCGGTTAGCCATTGATACATTTCCATCGAATCCACTCCTTTTAGTGAATAAGATTCGATAATTTTATATTGATTCCTTTTAATATTTCATATAAGCATATTGAGAAAGTTTGTTTAGGTTTATTCCGTATTCAATTTAAATATAACAGAAAAATCTGATATATTTCAGTCTATTATATGAAGCGGTTATTCCTTAATATGAATGTAGAAAGGGGTGCGTGATATGAATATAGATTATCGAATAAGAAGTGTAGATGGTTATACAAAAAATATAGGGGATTAGTAAGCATGCTGGAACATACGAGGGCTGTAACATTACAGGAAATAAACGAGCTATCAGTTGAGCAATTAGATTTAATTATGCCGAGTGGAGGGAATTCCATCGGAGCGTTACTAAAGCATATAGCAGCTATTGAAAAAGCACATCAGCTTATTTCATTTCAAAAGCGTGACTTTACAAAAGAAGAATTAGAAATATGGGAAGATGCACCGTATTTAGGGGAAGCAGGGAAATCTATTCGTGGCTATGACATACCGTATTATGTACAACTTTTGCAAAAAGTGAGAGAAGAAACACTAAAGTGTTTGAGTGAACAGGATGACGAATGGCTAATGTCAGAAAGAAAGTGGCCTAATGGCGTAGCGTATAATCAGCACTACCTTTGGTTTCATGTGCTAGAAGATGAAATTAGTCATCGCGGACAAATTAAAATGCTAAAAAATAAGTTATTTGAAAATTACGTTAAATAAGGTAGCTTTTTAATGGGATATTCCATATAATGAGAGTAATTAAAATTAGAACGGGGTGATGTATTATGGCGAAATTAACTTATATGAATAATAAACCAAATACAAAGGTGGACGGAAAGGGCGATACTCTATAAGTGAGCGCACAATCCTTCCACTAAGTTCAAACTAGGGAGGATATCAATTTGGATCAAAATATTTTAGAATCTTTCGGATGGGATTCTTTTTTTGAAGAACAAGCTGTAGAGAACTATGAAGTAGGGCGTATTTTACTTGAGCATAAGCATATATATCGGATTATTTGTAATGATGGTGAATATGTAGCGGAACTGTCTGGGAAGTTTCGTCATGAAGCGTTAACGAAGGGAGATTATCCGGCAGTTGGGGATTGGGTATATATAAAGAAAATAGAAAATGAGAAAAAGGCAATTATTCACCGTATTTTTCCGAGAAGAAGTTCTTTTTCAAGACAAGAAGCTGGTAACAGAACTGAAGAACAAATTATCGCAACAAATGTAGATTATCTATTTTTAGTGAATGCACTTAACCATGATTTTAACGTAAGAAGGTTGGAGCGTTATTTACTATTAGCGTATGAAAGTGGTGCAATGCCTGTTATTGTTTTAACAAAAAGTAGTTTATGTGAAGATGTGGAACAAAAAATTGTAGAAACGGAAGCTGTTGCAATTGGTGTTCCGGTCTTCGTCGTCGATAGTTTAGAGCATAGAGGTATTGACTCATTACAACAATTTGTTGCTTCAGGAAAAACAATTGCTTTAGTCGGCTCATCAGGGGTTGGAAAATCTACTTTGTTAAATGCACTCGTAGGAATTGAGATAGCGAAAACGGGAGATATACGTGAGGAAGATAGTAAAGGGCGGCATACGACAACTCATCGTGAGCTGTTCCAACTACCGAGTGGGGGCTTAGTCATTGATACTCCTGGCATGAGGGAGTTACAACTTTGGGAAGGAAGCGATGCAATCCAAACAACATTTTCTGATATTGAAGAATTTGCAAAAACATGCCGCTTTCGAGATTGTAAACATGAGAATGAACCAGGATGCGCAGTGCATAAAGCAATTGATAACGGGCTAATGACGATAAATCGTTTGCAAAGCTATAAAAAGTTGCAAAGAGAATTGGCGTATTTTATGAGAAAACAAGATGCTATTCTCGCAAGAGCTGAGCGTGATAAGTGGAAGAAGATTTCTAAACAACATAAAAAAATGTAAAAAACCAAAGGACTATTCCTTTGGTTTTTTGTATTTGTAAATTTTATAATAATATTATTCATATATATAGACAAAAGGGGGATATTTGTTTAAACTTTACAAGGTGTTTATCAAAAACGAATTGTAAAAATAGAGGATAGGGAATGGGATATATTCATAATTGGTTATTTATATTTAAAACTTAATATTTAAATGTAGGAGGTTTATAATGAATAAACTGTTAAGGTGGTTTCGAGATATAAAAGTAGCAAAAAAGCTATTAATTTCATTTTTGATAATTTTAATTGCGGCTGTCTCTATTATTGGAGGAATGTCTTATCAAACGGCTAAAAAGAATTTTGAATCACAAATTACGAGTAGTGCTCACGATAATATAAAAATATTAGATAATTTAATCAATCAAATGATTGAGGCGAAATTTAACGAAGTAAATAACTTTGCACGAGTGATTCATAGTGATATGTATCAAGGAGATAATCAAGATGAATTAAGAAAGGTATTATCTCAATATATTAATTTAAATAAAGATATTGAACAAGTATATGTTGCCGGCAATGATAAGAAGTTTGTGCAAGAACCAAATATACAAATGGCAGCAGATTATGATCCAACAACTCGTTCTTGGTATAAAGATGCAGTGAGTAAACAAGGTGGAATCGTGGTCACTGAACCGTATAAGGCGAAAGGAAATGGACATATTGTCGTAACGATTGCGAAACAAACAGAAGATAAAAATGGTGTTGTTGCGGTAGATTTAAGTTTAGAGAATTTATTGAAAACAACAAAATTAATCAATATTGGTAAAAAAGGATATACTTTCATTTTAGATGGAAAACAAAAAATAATTGCGCATCCTCAAGAAAAACCAGGAGATAAAGCAGCTGATTCTTGGGCAAAGAGAATTTACGAAGATAATCAAGGCACTTTTTCATACACGTATGATGGTAGTGAAAAGAAAATGGTATTTGCTACAAACTTAAAAACAGGTTGGAAAATCGGTGGAACGATGTACTCAAATGAAGTAATTGAAGCTGCTCAGCCTGTATTTTATAATATGTTAATTGTTATGCTTATTTCATTAGTTGTAGGAGGGGCACTTATTTATTTCGTAACTCTTTCTATTACAAAACCTTTAAAGAGATTAGTTGCCACTTCTAAAGAAATAAGTGAAGGAGATTTAACGCAAACAATTGAAATTAATTCAAACGATGAAATCGGTCAACTTGCAAAAGGTTTTAATGAAATGACAGATTCACTAAGAACGTTAATTGGAAGAATTAATACTTCAGCAGGGCATGTTGCAGCTGCATCTGAAGAGTTAACAGCAAGTGTGAGACAAGCGAGTGAAGCGACTGAACAAATTACATCAGCAATGGATGAAATATCAAGTGGTGCAACGACGCAAACAGCAAGCGTAGAAAATGGTGCTATGTTACTGTTTGATGTAACAGAAGGGATTCAGCATGTAGCAAATAGCTCATCATCTATTAACACTGCTTCTGCTCACACTCGCGAAAAAGCAGAAGATGGTGGAAAGCTAGTTGGAAAAACAGTAAATCAAATGCAATCTATTGCGGAATCTGTTTCACAGTCAGATGCTGTTATTCAGTTGTTGAATAACAAATCAAAGCAAATTGGTGATATTTTAGAAGTTATTCAAAATATTGCAGATCAGACAAATCTTCTAGCTTTAAATGCAGCAATTGAGGCTGCAAGAGCTGGTGAGCATGGAAGAGGCTTTGCAATTGTTGCTGATGAAGTACGAAAATTAGCAGAACAATCTAGTGTATCATCAAGTGAAATTAGTAAATTAATTTGTGAAATACAAGATGATATGAGTAAGACAGTAAAATCTATGAATAATGTAAATGAAGAAGTTCAATCTGGACTTGTTATTGCAAATGAAACAAAACAAAATTTCACTGAAATTTTACAATCTACAAATGAAATTGCTGACCAAATTAAAACGATGGTTGAAACAGCTAATGGGATGTCAAAAGGTGCAAATGAAGTATCTATTTCTGTTGGTCAAATTGCTATGACGGCACAAAATAATGCGACGAGTACACAAAGTGTTGCAGCGTCAGCTGAGGAGCAGCTAGCTTCCATGGAGGAAATTGGTTCTGCAGCTGGTACACTATCTCAAATGGCTGAAGAGTTACAAGTATTAATTGAAAGATTTAAAGTATAAAAAGGGGAGGCTGTCTCAAAATAGCATTAGTGCTATTAGAGACAGTCTTTTAGCTGATAAACGGATTAGAGGTTCAATGTATTTAATGTTTGTCGAAAAATAGAGGAATTTGTTAAGCGGGTGTATAATTAATATAATATAGACTACGTTTAAAGGAGATCAGTATGGGAGTGTATTGGGGAACGAAAAGACATTCTTGGCTTAGCTATGTCTCGTTTTGGTTAAGCATTTTATTCTTTGTTGCTTTTTTAATTGAAGTGTTTGTATTTAAAACACTTTCAAATAGCTCATTACAAATCGTTAAATACTTTTATTTTATATTTGTTCCATTAAATATCATTCTTAGTTTAAGGTTATTATTTAAGAAGAATGAAAAGAAAATATTACCGATTTTTAGTTTAATTGTATCACTATTATTTGCAAGTTTAATTATAGTGTTAGCATTAGCAGCTACAGGAAAAGTCTTATGAGGAGAGTGATATAAATTACTCTTCTTTTTTGTGGTTTTTTAAGAGTTATAAGTAGTGTGTAGGAAATAAGGAAAGTGATAAGTTATCAGTAAGAGGACGTATTAGTGAATAGAGAGTGAACTGAAAATACTATATGTTTTGTATGTGTTTATAAAGCAAATGAATGCAGTAAGATTCGTGATATATGGTACAATAAACATGGATAGTGATAGAGATAAAGGGTATATAAAATACTCATCGTTTTTTAGTAAGAGAGGGGTTATCTTATGCTATACGAGGATTTGATGACATTATTCCAAGCTGCTCCGATAAAATTAGATAGAGGCGGCTGGAAATATATAATCCAGGAACAAAATGATAATTATGAAATTGTTGATGAAATGTTAAAAAAGCAAATGAATGTTGAATTGTATTTTAATGAGTATGATGAGGTGAAAATCACTTTATATAAAGATGGAAGCCCTATTACTACTATGCAAAGAATTGCTATTTCAAAAGTTGAGTTGGATGAAGAGGAAGACGGCATTCAATTCGTATTGGAACGCATGCCAAGTCGAATGATTCGTTTGCAATTAAAGCCATATCTTGCAGTAGAAATGGGGCCGTACTGGGAAGTATGTGAAGACTGTGAATGAAGATGAAAAACATCCGTATACACGGATGTTTTTTTATGTTTTTTGAAGTTGTTTAAAGGCAATAATCGGTAGTAAAATGATGCTCACCCAACCGATAATAGGGTATAGAATATGAAGTAATTCACTATATCCAATGAAACTAAAGCAATAACTAATTAGTAATATGAAGTAAATAATGTTATTACTTTTCCATCCGGTAATGGATTGCATTTGTTTTGTCATTCCGAATATATTCCCAACTAATGTGGTGAATACTTCACCAAAAATGATAAGAACAAAGAAAAAATGGAAAGTTGCATTAAACCTTCTTACAACTTCAGCCATTGGGATGTTATATTGATAAAATTGTTCAACTGATAATATTGCTAGATGGCTACATAATAAAATAAAGCAAAGCCCCGCGCCGCCTAAAATACCACCCCATAAAATAGCTTTTCGATCTTTTACTTCACTGGCCAATGGGACGAGAACACTTTGGGCGAGAGACAGATTTAATGCAACATATGTAATAGGGCTAGTAATCCATTTCATATTCCAACTTTCTGTAGGAACGGTGTCAATAATAGGAGTTGTACCATGAATAAAGGTTGTAATAGCAAGTCCGATAATAAAAATCATCATAATAGGTACGACAAGTGTATTCACTTCAAAAACACCTTGTAATCCCCGGCTCCCAATAATGAGGCAGGCGATGACTGTGATGAAAATACCAAGTTGTCTCGGGAGACGAAGTTGTTCTTCAAATACTGCCCCGGCTCCTGATAACATAACGCTAGTTACGCCAAATAATACGAGTAATAATAAAGTATTTACGACATTTCCAAATACATCCCCAAATAAATATTTATTAAATTCTTGCGCTGAAAATGCCCCGATTTGTGATGAAAGTAACATCATTTTTGTACCGAGCCAAATAAAAAAAAATCCACTTATACATATGCCAATGGTTCCGTACAATCCGTTAACTGTAAAAAATTCGACAATTTCTCGCCCAGTAGCAAATCCAGCTCCAACGACCGTTCCGATATAAGTAGCAGCGACTTTCTTTGCTACTTGCCATTGTTGATTGTCCATGTTATCCCTCTTTCTTCTATGATGAGCTTGACTTACTATTATGCATATGTGTGAGCTTGGACAATTAGACATATGAAGTAGTTGAAAGGATACATGAATTATATGATATTAGGGAAATATTAAGGTTGTTAAAACTTTGTTACATATAAGCTGTTCATTCAAAAGAATAGGGAATGTATGGTAAAATGAAGTTAGGTCATTAAAAGATAGTAACATGATAAGAGGAGTGGATTGTATGAGTACGAAAACGAATGTTGTTGAAGTATTAAACAAGCAGGTAGCAAACTGGAATGTATTATATGTCAAACTGCATAATTATCATTGGTATGTGACAGGACCGCACTTCTTTACATTACATGAGAAATTTGAAGAGTTTTATAATGAAGCAGGAACATACATTGATGAGTTAGCAGAGCGTATTTTAGCGTTAGAAGGAAAACCGTTAGCGACAATGAAAGAGTATTTAGCAACTTCAACTGTAATCGAAGGGACAAGCAAAGAGTCTGCAGAAGAAATGGTGCGAATTTTAGTAAACGATTTTTCTGCACTTATTCAAGAATTAAAAGAAGGTATGGAAGTAGCTGATGAAGCTGATGATGAAACATCGGCTGATATGCTATTAGCAATTCATACGACATTAGAACAACATGTATGGATGTTAAGTGCATTCTTAAAATAAACATAAATGGATTAAAGAAAAACTCTATTGAAAAATTCTTTCAATGGAGTTTTTTGTGATTTTTCAGTTTTCTTTTATGCTATAATATAGTAAAAAGGAGGCGATACAATGTTTCGCTTTTTCAGAACTGGAAAAGAAGATAGGGAAATTACGAAAGATGAATTAGAACAAGCGATGGCGAAGTTTCTAGAAACGAATGCTAATATCGTTTATACAGTTTTAGTAAATGATGATTACACAGTAAATTATGAGTTGTTAAAGCCCTATTTACCTGCATTTCCAACAAATTTTTTTCTGATAACGAAGGAAACGCTTGAAGTATTTGAACATACAGAAGAAAATTTAAACCTAGTTAAAGAAATTGATATCGTACAAAAGGCCGTAGATCAATATGTAACAGAAAAAGAAATGTTCCCAATTGTTGAAGATAGCGAAGATCGCCTCATATGCGGAGTGAAGCTAGGACCATATTTAAATCGTATATTAAAAAGAAACTTATATATTTCAGAAAAGCATTATTTAGTTTCAAGTAAACCAGATAAGAAAAAAAAGAATAGTGGGCAGATGTTATGAGAACAACAATAATATTATTGTTGTCTTTTTTTATTAAAATATTGATTTTTCAGTTTATTCAACTTTATACTACAACTAGTGGATAGGAAGGAGTGGTGTATTATGCGTATACATGCATTAACTATTAAATATCATTCTGAGAATCAGGTATTGTTAAGTTGAATTGTAGAATTTAACTACTTATACCGTGATCCTAGAATGATAGGAAGATTGGAGAAGCAATTATTATAAAAGGTTACGGGGGAATTCCTATATGGAAAATAATATGACTTATATTAAGTTATTAAATGAAACGTTACATTGTTATGCAAATAAAGGAAGTTTTGAAGCGTATTCTTATATAATGAATAATGCTAAAGATGTAATGGGTAATGAAGCGCAAATATATAATTTTAAATATGCATTAGCAAGTGCAGCAGGACTTGAAGAAGAAGCGTTGCATTTAATGAAGAAAGCAATTATAGAAAATGGATTTTGGTACGGAAGTGAGTATTTAATTTCCGATGATGATTTAAAACCACTACATAAATTTGAAGAGTTTCATAGAATGGTTCAATTATGTAAAGAAAGAGAAGAATTAGCAAAGAAATCGGAACAAGCAGACGTGAAATATAAATACAGCAAACAAAATGAAAATCTACTAATAACACTGCATGGGGATCAAGAAAATATACAAATAATAGAACCATATTGGAACTCTGTAATGGAACAAGGTTTTATGCTAGCATTGCCTCAATCTTCCCAAATTCAATTTTCAGATGGATATGTTTGGGATAATATCGAAAGAGGAAGAGAAGAGTTAAAAGGACATTACAATAAGATTAAAGTGAATAAAACATTTGGGAATATTATTATTGGTGGCTTTTCTGCTGGGGCAAGAGTAGCGTTACATTCCATGTTACAAGGTGAAATAGAAGTGAACGGTTTTATTTTTGTGGCACCGTGGCTTCCGGAAATGGAAGAATGGGAAGAGATGATTGGAATATTGCATGATAAAAGCATAAAAGGATATATAATATGTGGGGATCAAGATGAAGATTGTTTTGAAGGTACACAGCAATTTGTAACGTTATTAAAGGATAAAAATATAGAACATAAGTATAAAGTTGTGCCTAACTTAAATCATGATTATCCTCATAATTTTGATGAGTTATTAAAAGAAGCTATTGAATATATAGGAAGCAAAAACAATTGATTGGTAGTAAGAAAAGGAGATGCATCATATGTGATGCATCTCCTTGTCGTTATTATAAATTAAAAGCATCTGCCAATAGGCGATAAGAGTTTAATTTATGTTCAAATTGATGAGTAATCGTGACAATCATAAATTCGTCAGTATTATACGCTTTGCTTAAGTTTAATATTTTTTCTTTCACAGAAGACGGATCACCGACAATCATACGTTGACGATTTTCTTTTATGCGGAATAGATCATAAGCACTATACGAATAATTTTGAGCAGTTTCAATAGAAGGAGTACCAGTAGTCCGTTTTCCTTGTTCTAATAGTAAAATCGATAAATCAAGGCTTGATGCAATCTTCTCCGCTTCTTCATTTGTTTCTCCGCAAATAACAAAAATAGATACGATTGATTTTGGTTTATCACCTAAATAGGAAGGTTGGAATTGTTCTTGGTAAGCCTTCATTACTTCAGGGCCACCGTATCCGTTAATGAACTGTGCAAATGCAAAAGAAGCGCCTTGCTTTGCGGCAATCATTGCACTTTCTCCGCTAGAACCGAGCATCCACATTTCAGGAGATGTTGGGATAACTGGAGTAGCCTTTAAGTTTGCATAATGATGGTTTTCTGGTACTTGATCATGTAAGTACATAGCAACATCTGCAATTTGTTCTGGATATTGATCAAGTGAGACCATTTTACCTTCTTGAAGTGCGCGAGTTGCTATCGGCATACCACCAGGCGCTCTCCCGACACCAAGGTCGATGCGGCCCTTATAAAGTGCTTCTAAAACGCGGAAATTCTCGGCAACTTTATATGGACTATAATGTGGCAGCATAACACCACCAGAACCAACTCTAATACGGTCAGTTTTCGCGGCAATATGTGAAATGAGTATTTCTGGACTTGAACCAGCTAAGCTAACTGAATTATGGTGCTCGGATACCCAAAAACGTGTGAATCCGAGTTTCTCAACTTCTTGTGCAAGCGTAACTGTATGCGAAATAGCTTGGGCTGCTGTGCTACCATCTGAAATAGGTGATTGGTCTAATACACTTAATTTGATCATAGAATATACCTCTCAATCTTAATGTACATCCTATTATATATTTACTTACGAAAAATGCGTAATGAAATGCTCAAAAGGAAAAGTGAATAATTTTTTATCCGCTTTTAATGAGAAAACCCTCGTTCATAATGATTCATTTCGACTAAGTTTAATATATATTCGTAGTTATCAATTTCTAGATGTATTTGCTTGCGTTCTTCTTCAGTTAGTTTAACGCTAGTGAGTTTTTTACATAGCTGCTGTTTCTTTAATTCTAAATGTTTTTTTGTAGCCTGATAATCGTAAGTACGTTTCATGTGTCTCCACCCTTTCCATACAGTTACTATCTGTATGTTTATAATATGAAGCATGTGGAAGGGGGAGAGCTCCATCTTATGTATTTTTAGTGAATTTTCAAATTGTGGTGGTGTTATGTTTAAGTGAATTTATGAATAAAATGCACTAAACCACTAATTTGTATTTCATGAAGTAAGGGGTGGGATTGTGCAGAAAGATATAATGTATAACACTGAGATGGATGAAACATTAAAAGTTATAAATAAGGGATTAAAGAAGACGACACGTCCGAAACAAATCATTGTAGTAGGGGCTGGTATGGCTGGATTAGTTTCGGCATCTTTATTAAAGGCTGCGGGACATGAAGTGAAGATTTTTGAAGCAAACAACCGGGTAGGTGGCCGTATAGAGACAGTTAGAATGGAAGATACTGGATTATATTTAGATGTTGGAGCAATGAGAATTCCGTATTCGCATACATTAACGATGGCATATATAAGAAAGTTTGGGCTACAGGTGAGCCCTTTTATTAATAGGAATGAGACAGATATTATCTACGTAAATGGTCGGAAAACGACATTAAAACAATACGAAAAAGATCCAAGTATTTTAAGATATCCTGTGGAAATGAATGAAGTTGGGAAAACGTCTGAGGAACTATTAATGTTAGCGGTACAGCCCATTATAAATTTTATAAAAAAGAACCCAGAGAAAAATTGGGATATTGTAGTAAAGGATTTTGGGAGATATTCTACAGGTCAATTTTTAAAATATCATCCTTATCAATATAATACGTATTTTTCGCCAGTAACGATTGAGATGATAGGTGTTCTATTAGATTTAGAAGGTTTTTTAGAAAGGTCATTCGTTGAGACGTTACGTTTTTTATATATTATGCAAGAGGAGAGCGGATTTTGCGAAATAATAGGTGGGAATGATAGATTACCAAAGTCTTTTTTACCACAATTAGAAGAAAATATTATATATAATCAAAAATTAATGAAGCTTCATCAACAAGCCAATAGTGTAACAGCCTATTACCGGAACGAGGAAACTTTTGAATATAGTAGTATTACAGGGGATTTAGTTATTGTTACAATTCCTTTTTCAACAATGCGATTTGTAGAAGTAGATCCATTTGATTCGATATCTCATGCGAAGTGGAAAACAATTCGCGAATTGCATTATATGCCAGCTACAAAAATAGGAATTCAATTTAAAAGTCGTTTTTGGGAGGAACAAGGGCAATTAGGTGGGAGAATTATAACAGATCTTCCTATACGTTATGCGTATTATCCAAACCATGGAATCGGAGAGAAAGGGCCTGCTATGATGTTAGGAAGCTATACATGGTCTTATGATGCGTTGTTATGGGGTGGGTTATCAAAGGGGGATCGTATCTATTATACACTACAAAATTTAGCAACAATATTAGGTGGTCAAGTATATGACGAGTTCATGTCTGGAATATCAAAGAGTTGGACATTAGATCCATATGCGCTTGGAGGGTTTGCGCTATTTCAAGCTGGCCAAGAATCAGAATTACAGCCAGTCATTGTAAAACCTGAGGGGAGAATATACTTTGCCGGAGATCATACAACGCTGTATCACGGATGGATTCAAGGTGCGATTGAATCTGGAGTTCGTGTAGCAATGGAAGTGAATGATTAAAAAGTTTAAAATTCAGAAATTTCTTTACTGTATAACTTGAGATGGATATTATTATATATAAAAGAATTATAGGGAGTGTTTACAGTGAATCCGTTATTATTCGATTTTCCTTCTGAATTTTATACTGACAGGCTTTTTATTCGAATGCCAAAACCAGGTGATGGTAAAGTTGTATATGACGCAATTCAAGCTTCAATACAAGAATTAAAACCTTGGATGGTCTTTGCACAAAAAGAGCAAACAGAGGAAGAAATAGAAGAGAGTATTAGAAAATCGCATATTCAATTTTTGCAGCGTGAAGATTTGAGATTACTAGTTTTTTCGAACGAAACAGGTGAATTTATTGCATCTGCCGGATTACATCGTATTAATTGGGATATACCTCAATTTGAAATCGGGTATTGGATTGATTCAAGGTTTAGTGGAAAGGGCTATATGGTAGAGGCTGCAAAAGGTATAACAGATTATGCTTTCACTGAATTGAAAGCAAACCGCGTAGAAATTCGTTGTGATTCTCTAAATAAGAAGAGTAGAGCGATACCAGAGAAATTAGGCTTTAAATTAGAGGGTACTTTAGAAAGCGCGAGTGTTGCGGTGGATGGAAATGGATTAAGGGATATGTGTGTATTTGCAATGACGAGAAATACATATGAAAAAGAAGAGCTGTAAAGAAACAGCTCTTCTTTTTGTTTATTATGGTACAGGATGTCCATTAGAGCTTTCGAAAATTGTAAACCATTGTTGGCGGTCTAAGTTAACTTTTGTAGCAAGAGCGGCTGTTTTCACACGATCTAATTTACCAGATCCAACGATTGGCATCATGTTAGCTGGATGAGCGAGTAACCATGCATACATAACAGTATCGATGCTAGTAACACCTAGTTCAGTAGCAACTTTTTGTAAAGTTTCACGTACACGTATGGCACGTTCTGATTGACCAGTAAAGATTTCACCACCAGCAAGAGGTGACCAAATCATTGGATTGATTCGTTTTTCTTGGCATAAATCAATCGTACCTTTTTCAAAATGCTCGATTTGCATCGCAGATACTTCAATTTGATTTGTAATGAGTGGGAAATCTAAATACGAACTTAACATATTAAATTGTGAAGGTAAAAAGTTAGATACACCGAAGTGGCGAACTTTGCCTTCTTGCTTTAAGCGTGAGAACGCTTCTGCCACTTCAGTTGGATCCATAAATGGATCTGGACGATGGATGAGCAATACATCAATATAATCTGTATGTAAGTTTTGTAATGAATCTTCCGCGCTTTTTATTATATGTTCAGCACTCGTATTGTAGTGAGCAACATATCGCTCTGGAAATTTAGGTGATGGGGGAGCGATTCCGCATTTAGTGATGATTTGCATATTTTCGCGTAAGGAAGGCTTTAATTGTAACGCTTCTCCAAATAATCCTTCACACGTATACCCACCATAAATATCAGCGTGATCGAAAGTAGTAATCCCCAAATCCATACAGTCTTCAATAAAAGAAAGTAACTCTTGCTTTGGCATATTCCATTCTGCTAAACGCCAAAAACCTTGAATAATACGAGAAAATTCTAGCGTTTCGGCCATTTGAACTCGTTCCACTATAAGTACCCCCTATATGAATGAATAATATTTTTGAAAAGGCTTTCTTACTACGTATTATTATATAGTTACAGGGTCGTACATACAATAAATATGTTTTGCTACAAAAACGATTTTTTCTATATGCTATAATGTAGAAACATAGAGATATAAGGAGATGTAAGGGATGATTCCAGTAACAATATTAACTGGTTTTCTTGGATCAGGGAAAACGACTTTATTAAATCGTATTTTATCAGAAAATCACGGTAAGAAATTAGCGGTGATTGTAAATGAAATCGGGCAAATTGGTATTGATAATCAATTGATTATGAATGTTGAAGAAGAAATTATGGAAATGACAAACGGTTGTTTATGCTGTACTGTGCGTGAAGATTTACTTGTTGCTTTAAAACAATTACTGGATGTGAAAGCAGAAGGGAAAATGGACTTTGATGGATTAGTAATTGAAACAACAGGTCTTGCAAATCCAGGTCCGATTATTCAAACTTTCTTTTTAGATCCAGTTATTCAATCTGCATACCAAATTAACGGTGTTGTAACAGTTGTAGATAGCTATCATATACATAAACATTTTGAAAAGGGACTAGAAGCAAAAGAACAAATTGCCTTTGCTGATGTTGTGTTAGTTAATAAATTAGATTTAATTGAAGAAAATGAGAAAGAAAATCTCTTGCATGAACTTCAAGGAATTAACCCGACTGCAAAGTTAATCGAGGCGACTAACTGTGAGGTAGATATTCCATCGTTATTACAAATTCAAACGTTTAAAACGAAAGATACGCTGCAAATTTACCCTCATACAGAACATAACCATCTAGAAGGTGTAAAATCGTTTGTACTACGTGAAGAACGTCCGTTAGATTTACAAAAATTGAATGAGTGGATGTCAGCTGTCGTTCAAGAACTAGGGGAGCATTTATATCGCTACAAAGGAATTTTATCTATTGACGGAGTAGATAAAAGAATTGTTTTCCAAGGTGTACATACATTGTTTGCTGCTTCGTACGATAGAGAGTGGCAAGAGGGCGAAGAGCGAGTAAGCGAAGTAGTGTTCATCGGAAAAGATATTAATAAAGAATGGTTCCAAGAACATTTCCAAGAGTGTGTGAAATAAGTCTGCGTAAATCGCAGGCTTATTTTTGTTTTTTTTTTTGTTTACTAAAATTGGAATTTGTATTAAAATAATCTGAAAATACTAAACGTTTAGTATTTTGTTAGGGGTAGGGGGAGAAAAGGTGCGTTTAATGATTCTTGGATTGCTTACTAAAAGGGAGTCGCTATCTGGTTATGAAATACAGCAGGCGCTAAATATGGTGCAAAGTAAAAAATGGGCGGAAGTTTTCCCAGCTTCTATTTATCACGCATTAAAAAAAATGGAAAATGAAAATTTCATTCAAGTTAAAGCAATTGAAATGACCGGAAAACGGTCGAAAACGATATATTGTATTACAGAAAAGGGAAGTCAAGAATTTAAAAGGTTATTAAAGGAGTCGTTTCAAAAAACTTCAGTTATGTTTCCGAAACATCTATATACAGCGTTAACATTTCTGTCAGAAGAAGAGAGTATGAGAGAGGAGGTTTTAGAAGCTCTAGAAGAGCAGAAAAGTGAAATACGATCTACTTATGAAGAGATGAGGGAAGGAGAAAGACTAAAAGATAACGCGCCAGCGTATGTGAAACTAATTTTCGAAAATATGTATGAACAATGTGAGATGCAACTTCGATTTATTCATAGGTTAGAGAAACTATTAAAAAACTAAAAATGTGGTGGGAAGAATATGAAAATCGATCATCTTGTTATAAATGTAAATAAAGAAATACAAGAAAATAAGGAAACGATTAAAAATGTACATTCTATCGGGCTTCCATATGTTCCGAAATGTGGAAAGGGAACGAAAGGGTTTAAAGTATCTAACATATGGATTAGAAAAGAATATTTAGAATTAGTAAGAGTAAAAACAAAAGATGGGGGTGGTTGGGTACAAGAGTGGGTTCAGAAATATTGTGATGGCCATAGGGGACTCATCGGACTGGCAATTGATGTTGAAAATATAGATAAAGTGTATGGGAAAATGATAGAAGGTGGAATTGAAATTACAAAACCAGAACCATTACACTACAAGTGGTTTTTTAATTTATTTAAGAAAACTATGCCGTGGAAAAATGCATACATACAGCCGATGAAGGGGATGCCGTTTCAATTCTTTCTACAACAAATGGACGATCAAAAGAGCAGAGAATATATGGAGAAATATATGTATCCAAATAGTTTGGAACAGGGAATTACAGGGATAAATACGGTGAAATTATATGGAGAAATAACAAATGAAGATAGAGACATTATTAGTTGTCTATTTTCAGATGTTACAAATGAGGAAGAAGAAATAGTAATACGTTTAAGCAATCAAATGATTCATCTAATTCAATCGAATGAGCATTTTACGGAGATAATACTAGATTGCAAAAGCGAAGCACATAGGGAGAAAAAATTAAATATAGAAAATGTGACATTAATAAATAAATAATAAAAAGCCTGTTTTCACAGGCTTGTATTTTCATCTATTAGTAATTCCATTACAACACCTACAACTGGGCCTTCGTCATCAATATCACCATTTAAACGGAAGCCAAATGATTCATATAGTCCCATTGCGAGTTTGTTGTCAGGATGTAAACTTAAATAAATTATTTTACATTCAAATTTTTCTTGTAAGAATTGAATGAGTATGCGAAGGAAACGTTTTGCGTATCCTTTTCCTTGATATTGTTGATCAATCATAAAGCGATCTAACCAGACACTTTTACGTTTTTCCCAATACCATCCATACATTGCATACCCTACAAGTGTTTCTCCATCATATAAACCTACTGACGTTCCGTTTCCTTCAAATAATGATTCTGCTAAAGAAAACGCATTGCTTTCAATAAATTGCTGCTGGTCTTTTGCGACGTTTAAAGCAGCTACTGAACGCCAATTTTTTGCTGTTACTTCACTAATGTGAAGAGTCATAATTCCAACTCACCTTCTAGATTAATATAGCTTAAAAGCTAATATGGATA
Organism: Bacillus sp. SRB_8; assembly: GCF_003264205.1. NCBI lineage: Bacteria > Bacillati > Bacillota > Bacilli > Caryophanales > Bacillaceae > Bacillus > Bacillus sp. SRB_8. Next base: position 360,878 of record NZ_NADT01000003.1, read on the forward strand.
ATTTTACTTGTTATTTTGGTCAAGTCAAGGATAAATACATAAAAAGGCAGCTGAATGACATATTCAGCTGCCTAGAAAATATAGTTGATTAGTTTGTTGCTTCTTTTAAAGTATTTACGTTTTCTTCCATTAATGTGAAGTAATCTTTATTGTTCTTTGCATCATCCTCAGAAATAGTAGCAAGGTGATTTAAGCGTAAAATTTTTGTACCTGTTTCTTTTTGAATAACTGATGCTACTTTTGGAGTAGAGAATGTTTCAAATAAAATATATTGTAGACCGTGCTCTTTTACTGTTTTTGTAATGTCAGCAAGCTGTTTTTGAGATGGTTCATCAGATGCTGAAATTCCAGCGATTGGAATTTGTTTCAAACCGTATCGTTGTTCCCAGTAGCCGTAAGCTGCGTGTGAAACTAATATTTCTTTCGTTTTTGCATTTGCAACAACTGCTTTAAATTGATCATCTAAATCAGTGAATTTTGTTTGTAGTGCTGCAAAGTTTTTTTCGAACTCTTTTTTATGTTCAGGCTGTAATTCTACAAGTGCATTTTTAATTTTTTCTGCTTGTTTCATCGCAAGAGTAGGATCTATCCAAACGTGTGGGTCTTTATCGTGATGATGTTCATCTTCTTTATGACCGTCTCCATGATCGTGCTGCTCTTCTTCAGATGAAGCACGAAGTTCGATATCTTTAGATGCATTTACAATTTTTACGTTTTCTTTTTGTAATGATTTTTCCATTTTTTCGGCAAATGGTTCTAATTCTGCGCCGTTATAAACAAATAAATCGGCTTTCGCCACTTGTACAGTCTGCTTTTGACTTGGTTCAAATGTATGAGAATCCCCACCAGGTGGGTAAATTGTTTCTACATTTACATAATCACCACCGATTTTTTTTGCAAAGTCAGCGAGTGGGAAAATGGTTGTATAAACAGAAAGTTTCCCATCTTTTTTCGCTGCACCTTCTTTGTTGTTAGAACATCCAGCAAAGATGAGTGTGAAAATAAGTATAAATGAAAATAGAGCTAATTTTTTAGGCATATAATTCTCCTCTTTTCTTTTTTACAATTATATTTTCTCCAAATATAAGAAGAAAATATCGTTTTGATACAAAACGGAATAATTACGTTTTAGTTTGCGAACCTAGTATAATACATCTTTATGAAAGTTGCAATAAATAATAATCATTACGATTTGATTTTGTAATAAATCTGTCAAAAAGAAAGGTATTAATTTTTATGATTGGTGCATATGTGACAATGTTACTTTCATATATTGGGAGGGAGCAGAAAAAAGGGGATGAGCGCTTGGGTTACTTCATGGAAGCTATCTTATTAATACTTGCGGTTGTTTTGCCATTATCTTTTGTTTTAATTTTTTTAAGAAGACTAATAAGTAATTTAGGGGATGCTACAACAATTACAAAATTGCCAGCGGAAGAAAAAGAAGAGAAAAAAGAGTAAGTAAAGCACTATGCATACGCATAGTGCTTTACTTATGGTAAAATGGGAGAACGGAAACTCCTGTTAGCGACGATTAGCTATAGGAGAGAATAGTAAATAAAGAGGTATACACATATATGAATAAGCGAACAGCGTTAGTACTTGGCGCAAGTGGGTTAGTTGGACAAGAAATAACGCGACTATTACTTGACTCAGATTACTACGATTCGGTTACTATTTTTGTAAGGGAACCATTACAATTACAGCATGAGAAATTGCAACAGAAACAGGTGGATTTTTCAGTATTAGAGGAATACAAAGAATTTTTTGCAGTAGATGATGTTTTTAGTTGCTTAGGAACAACGATAAAAAAAGCGAAGTCGAAGTCGAATTTTAAAAAAGTAGATTATGAATATACATTACGAGCTGCCTGCTTAGCTGAAAAACAAGGCGTGCAAAATTTTCTTGTTATTTCATCAATGGGAGCAAAACCTAAATCATTTTTCTTTTACTCGCAAGTGAAGGGGAAAATGGAAGAGGAGCTGAAAAAGCTAGTTATTGGTGGCATACATATTTTCAGGCCGTCATTATTAGTTGGAAATCGACAAGAATATCGTTTTGGGGAAAGAATGGCTGAGAAATTATCTCGTATTCTTCCGTTTATTTTTAAAGGGGCTTTTAAAAAGTATAAACCAATTTCAGCTAAAGATGTGGCGAAAGGAATGTATATAACAGCGCTACGTGAAGAATCTGGTATTCATATTTATAGTTCAAACGATATTATAGAAATAAAATAAATAAAACCGAGAAGAATAATTTCTCGGTTTTATTTATTAGTTTTAATTTTCCCGGGTGCTCGTCGGTACTGATATGGTTCTTTTAATTCAAAGCCAAGTTCATTGGCAGCTATTCTTGGGAAGTATGGATTACGAAGTAACTCGCGTCCGATAAAAATTAAATCTGCTTCGCTATTATTTAAAATTTGCTCCGCTTGTAATCCAGTCGTAATTAATCCAACTGCACCTGTTGCAATGTTAGCATTCTCTTTAATGTGTTTGGCATATTGCACTTGATAACCTGGATATACATCAATATGAGCTGGGACAACTGCACCAGAGCTACAATCGATTAAATCTACCCCTTGTTCTTTCATCCATCCTGTATACTGCACATAATCTTGAACTGTTAACCCGTCAGGATGATAATCATTTGCTGAAATACGAACAAATAACGGTCCGTTCCAAACTTCATTTACAGAGTCAATGATTTCGCGTAAGAAACGATAGCGATTTTCAGGTGAACCCCCGTATTCATCAGTCCGCTTATTTGAAAGCGGAGAAAGAAATTCATTAATAAGATAACCGTGAGCACCATGTAATTCAATAACGTCAAATCCCGCTTGTTTTGAACGTAACGCAGCTTTTTGAAAAGCTAATACGGTGTCTTTAATTTGTTGCTTACTCATTTCCACGGGTATTTTCATTCCATCGTTAAACGGAATTGCTGAAGGAGCTAAAGCGTCCGTTTCTAATTCAGCCTTTCTTCCGGCATGAGCGAGTTGAATGGCAGCTTTTGCGCCGTTATCATGTATAAATGCTGTCGTCTTATGTAAGCCTTCAATTAGATTATCACCCCAAATGCCTAAGTCTTTGTTAGAAATACGTCCTTCAGGTAACACAGCTGTTGCTTCAATCATAACTAAGCCTACTTGGCCAGCAGCCCTGGTTCCATAATGAATGAGATGAAAATTGGTTACTCGGCCATCCTCATTCCCTGATGAATACATACACATAGGCGACATAACGATACGGTTTTTTAGCGTAACGTCCTTAATTGTATAAGGTGAAAAAAGTTGAAGCTCCATCAAATATCCCCCTTGATTGAATTTTCTTACATTGTATCATCCTCTTTTTTGTTTCCCTAATAAAACGCTTATACGAAAAATTTCGTCTATTCGTGTTACAATGGCTAATATGAATTGAATTGGAGGATGACATATGTATCAGGCTTATTATGAAAGTGAATTAGGTTTGCTGGAAATTACAGCGAATACGAAAGGGATTACGTCTGTTATATTTGTTGAAGAAAGAAAAGAAGAACATAAAAATGAACTTGTTGAACAATGTATAAATGAATTAGATGAATACTTTGAAGGAAAAAGAAAAGAGTTTACAGTTCCATTGTCTGCTGAAGGAACACCATTCCAAAAGAATGTATGGGATGCACTTTACACTGTTCCGTATGGCGTAAGTGCTTCATATTTAGATATTGCGGAGAAGGTTGGGAATACGAAAGCTGTACGAGCGATAGGAGGGGCAAATAGCCGGAATCCAATTTCAATTATCGTTCCATGCCATCGTGTAATAGGAAAGAGTGGAAAACTTGTTGGGTATGCGGGTGGTTTATGGAGGAAAGAGTGGTTATTGAAGCATGAAGGCATATTAAAATGAAGTATGGATGGAAAGAGGGATTGTTTTGAAATGTATAAATTGTGGGCGACCTTGTATTAATGATCAGTTGAATTGTGCAAATTGTCAACGGAACTTGCATAATAAACAAGGTGAAGAAAGCTCGCTAATAGACAAAGAATTAGAAGTATATGTAGGGAGACAATATCCATATTACAAAAGAAAATGGGAGCTTGAGAATAAGCGAATTGCTAGGTGGAGCTGGAATGGTTTGGCTGCTATTTTCAATGTAGGTTGGCTTGGATATCGTAAGTATTATTTACCTGCTGCTTTATTTATACTGTTATTAGTAGCATGTGATGCATTTTCTTATTATATGGGGTTCAACGTAGCGTTGCCAATCATTAATATGGTGCCTCTTACGTTTTTATTACTCATTTTCATTCTATTTGGGATGGGGATTTTTGCAAATGGATTATATTATCAATTTGCAGAAAGGCGTATATATCGAATAAAAGCACGGGGAATTAAAGATGAATCGGTTGAAAATTATCTGATCCATGATAGTGGTGGAACGAGTGAAATGGGAGCAACAATCGTTACTATTTTAGCAGTTGCTAGTATTTTTTTCAGTCATTTCTTTTTTCCGACTGATCGGGATATTATTCAAAAAGTTCGTACAAGCTCGCTTTATGAATATCCAGTCTTTTCAATTGGTGAATCGTTCGAAAATTATTTTCAAAATTCAGGATGGATATACTATCGGGGAACGGAAGGATTAGAATTAGTAGAATTTCAGGGGGAGAGTCCTGAGATGCCAAGGAAAAAGGTGATAATTCAATTTATTGTTGATTATAAATTGGGAGAAGTGGAACCATATTCACTTACGATTAACGGTGAATCTAAAAATGAAGAAGAGTTTTTGAAGATAATGGAGGAAATATTTAAAGTTCAAAATCCATTTGATATAGAGGATGGCTTACAAGTAAATGCTATTCAACAAAGCGGAGGGAAAGCAATTTCTGACCGCTTTTTTTCTTTTTATGAAAATAAATATTTAAAATAATCAGAATTTTTTGTATAATAAAATATATTATACAAGTTTTAACTTATACATATAGATTGGGGGAAGGAAGAATGAAGAGAAAGACAACAACAATTGCTGCACTTGTGTTATCGACTAGTGTACTGGTTGCGGGATGTGGGAATGGGGAGAAGGCTTCGACAACGAAGAAAGAATCAAGTAAGGGAATGGCAGATAAACAAGTTTTAAATTTGCTAGAAACAGCTGAAATTCCGTCAATGGATACATCTAAATCAACAGATTCTGTATCTTTCCGTGTATTTGTAAATGCAATGGAAGGATTATATCGTCTAGATAAAGATAATAAACCAACTCCAGGTATGGCCAAAGACGTGAAGATTAGTGAAGATAAAAAGACATATACATTTGAATTACGTGATGCAAAATGGTCAAATGGTGATCCAGTTCGAGCACAAGATTTTGTATATGCATGGCAACGTACATTAGATAAAGCAATAGCAGCAGAATATGCATTTATTTTATTTGATGTGAAAAATGCACAGAAAGTAAATAAAGGAGAAGTACCGTCGGATCAATTAGGTGTTAAAGCGAAGGATGATAAAACGTTGGTAGTAGAATTAGAGCAACCAGCACCTTATTTCCTTGAGCTTACTTCGTTCCCTACATTCTTCCCATTAAATGAAAAGTATGTAAAAGGACAAGGGGATAAATACGGATTAGAAGCAGATAAATTATTGTACAATGGACCATTTACAATGAGTGAATGGAAACATGAACAAAGTTACCAGTTAAAGAAAAACCCAAATTATTGGGATAAAGATGCTGTAAAATTACAAGAAATTAATGTGGGTATAGTAAAAGAGACAAGTACTGGGGTAAATTTATATGATAGTGATCAAGCAGACCGTGTCATTTTAAGTTCTGAGTTTGTAGACAAATATAAAAAGAATAAACCAGATGAATTTAAAACGAAGTTAGATCCACGTATGTATTTCCTACGTTTTAATCAAAAAAATGCAACGTTTAAAAATCAAAAGGTTCGTGAGGCGATTGATTTAGCGTACGATAAAAAAGGAATTGCGGATGTAATTTTGAATGATGGATCATTGCCAGCGTATTTCTTAGTACCTGAAAAGTTTACGACAGGACCAGATGGAAAAGACTTCCGTACTGTAAATAAAAATTTCCGTGACAGTAAAGATAATGCTGCGAAAGCAAAAAAACTGTGGGAAGAAGCGAAGAAAGAACTTGGTCAAGATACAATTACAGTAGAATTACTAAATGATGATAACGGTAGTCGTAAAAAAGTGGGCGACTTTATTAAAGAAGAATTAGAGAAAAACTTACCTGGTATTAAAGTGAATTTGAAGCAACAACCATATAAGCAGAAGTTAGATTTAGAAAAGAAATTTGAATATGAATTCTCATTATCTGCATGGAGTCCAGATTATCCAGACCCAATGACATATATTGATATGTTCGTTACTGGAAGCTCATTTAATGAAATGGATTATTCAAATCCGAAGTACGATGATTTAGTAGCAAAATCAAAAGGAGAACTACTAAAAGATGACGCAGCACGCTGGAAAGCACTTGCAGAAGCTGAAAAAATCTTAATTGGTCAAGATGCTGCAATCTCTCCTACGTACCAACAAAGTACGGCTTATTTAGAGAAGACATATGTAAAAGGTATCGCTAACCATACGTTTGGTGGAGACTTCAGTTATAAATGGGCATATATTACAAAGAAATAGTATAATAAAAGATGAGCGAATTTTCGCTCATCTTTTATTTGTATAGGAGGAATTAGAGTTGTTAAAGGGAATCAATCATCTTTGTTTTTCAGTGTCCAATTTAGAAAACTCTATTACATTTTACGAGAAAGTATTGGAAGGAGAATTATTAGTCAAGGGGAGAAAACTTGCATATTTTAATATATGTGGAGTATGGATAGCGCTTAATGAAGAAACACATATTCCGAGAAAGGAGATTCATCAATCTTATACGCACCTCGCATTTTCTGTTGAACAAAAAGATTTTGAACGCCTGTTACATCGGTTAGAAGAAAATAATGTTCATATTTTACAAGGAAGAGAACGTAATGTGAGAGATTGTAGGTCTGTATATTTTGTTGATCCTGACGGTCACAAGTTCGAGTTTCATTCAGGGACACTGCAAGACCGTCTAAATTATTATAGGGAAGAAAAACCTCATATGACATTTTACTAAGGGGGGAAGAAGTTGCATGCACTTGTAATTGGTGGAACAGGAATGTTAAAGAAAGTTTCTATGTGGCTTTGTGATCAAGGATTTCGTGTGTCTGTTATTGGACGAGATGAAGTGAAATTAGAAAATGTTAAGCAAGCTAGTTCGGCACCAGAAAATATTACATGTCTTCCTTTAGATTATCAAAATGACGATGGTCTAAAGCGATCTATTACAAATACAATTGAACAGAATGGTCCAATTACATTAGTAGTTGCATGGGTACATTCGAGTGCTAAGCATGCATTACGACTCATTTGTAATGAAGTTGAATTGTCATCGGAAAAGTATAGTTTATTTCATATATTAGGTAGTAGTGCATCGCGTACGAAGTCACAAAAAATAGGTGGGACATTATGTAGTTATTATAGAATTATATTAGGGTTTATTTTAGAAGATACATATGCAAGATGGCTTACTCATGAAGAGATTGCTGACGGAGTTATAAAAGGAATTGAAAGTAAATGCACAGAATGGATTGTAGGGAGAGTAGAGCCGTGGGAATCGCGGCCAAAATGGTAAGGGGGCATGTGAAATGAAGACAACGGTATATGTAACAAGGCACGGTGAAACACAATGTAATGTAGCAGGGCGGATGCAAGGACGGAAAAATTCAGCATTAACAGAGAATGGTATGATACAAGCGAAACAATTAGGGGAGCGTATGAAGGATTTACCACTCCATGCCATATATAGTAGTCCAAGCGAAAGAACGCTTCATACTGCTGAATTGATTAAAGGGGAACGCGATCTTCCAATTATAGAAGATGAACGTTTCTATGAAATAAACATGGGGATATGGGAAGGGCAAACAATTGCTGACTTGGAAATGCAATATCCAGAAGAAGTACATTTATTTTGGAATGAACCACATCTTTTTCAGTCAACATCAGGGGAAAACTTTGCGGCCGTTCATAAAAGAGTAATTGAAGGGATACACTTTCTTTTAGAAAAGCATAAAGGAGAAAATATTTTAATAGTTACTCATGCTGCAGCAGCGAAATTACTCGTAGGGCATTTTGCAGGTTTTGAAATTGAACATGTATGGGAAGAGCCATTTATGCATAGCGCGAGTCTTAGTGTGATTGAATTTGATGAAAACCGTGGTAAAGTAAAACAATTTGCAGATATAAGTCATTTTCAGTAAACGTAAAAAAGGTCGCAAAGCGACCTTTTTTGGTGGACATAAAAAACTAGCAATTACGTTTTTTATACCAGAAGTGATCGAATTTCTTATTTTTGCAAGATGGGAATTTATGTCCGCCTTTGCAATCATTCCATTTGTGCCCGTCATCGTGACAGTCTTTACCATGATCACAATCATCATCGCAAGAGCTACCGTGTCCGTGAGGGAAGAATTCGCATTTTTTACAGAAACTTCGTTTTGTCCAGAAAAATTTCTTTTCAAAGCGTATGCATTTTGTAACGAACGTACAATGTTTTCTGCGAGTACGTTTTGTAACTAAAACGCATTCTTTTCTACGAGTAACTTTTGTAACGAACGTCCATTTTTGAACGCGCACACGAGTGCATTTCGTAACAAACGTCCATTTTTTAACATGAGTACATTTTGTAACGAAAGTACAATGTTTTACGCGAGTACATCTTGTTCTTGGACATTTACGCCCTGTTGTACATTTACGCCCTGTTGTACATTTACACCCTGTTGTACATTTATGATGAGAGAATTTATCATCATCGCACTCAAAAGTACTTGGATCTTGGTGTAAGAAATCCTCCATACCAGCACTTTTGATTTCTTCAACAGCTTTTCTAATATCACGTTTCATAGAAATCCTCCTTATCGAGTGTTAAATTGAAAAGGTATTCTTTTTCCTTAACATGATATGAGATTCGACTTCTTTCTGAACAGGACAAGAGTGTAATTTTATATAAATAGATGATAGCGGATGTATGGACAAGACAAGGCGCATACATTGAATGAAGAGAACTGAGAAGGGATGAGAAAATATGCTGCCTTCATATGATTTTTTTGTTCATCCAATGTACTTAGTGGAATTGAAAAAGGACATTTGGTCAGATAGTCCAGTGCCAGCAAAATTAACTTATGGAAAAAAGAAGTATGACATTGATATCGTATACCGAGGGGCTCATATTCGCGAATTTGAGAAAAAATCTTATCATGTTATGTTTTATAAACCGAAAAAATTTCAAGGCGCGAAAGAGTTTCATTTGAATTCTGAGTTTATGGATCCGTCTCTCATACGAAATAAATTATCTTTAGATTTTTTTCATGATATTGGTGTACTTTCGCCAAAATCACAACATGTATTTATAAAAATTAATGGTCAAATTCAAGGTGTGTATTTACAGTTAGAATCAGTTGATGAAAACTTTTTGAAAAATAGAGGGCTACCGAGTGGTTCTATTTATTATGCGATAGATGATGATGCGAATTTTTCGTTAATGAGTGAGCGAGATAAAGATGTTAAGACAGAGCTCTTTGCGGGTTATGAATTTAAATATTCGAATAAAAATAGTGAAGAACAACTGAGTGAATTTGTATTTCAAGCGAATACTTTGTCGAGGGAAGATTATGAAAAAGAAATCGGGAAGTTTCTACATGTAGATAAATATTTACGATGGTTAGCTGGAGTTATTTTTACGCAAAACTTTGATGGCTTCGTTCATAACTATGCACTATATCATAACGATGAGACAAATTTATTTGAAGTGATACCGTGGGATTATGATGCGACTTGGGGGCGAGATGTACAAGGGAGAACACTTAATCATGAATATATTCGTATTCAAGGTTATAATACGTTAAGTGCAAGATTGTTAGATATACCTGTATTTAGAAAACAATACCGAAGTATTTTAGAAGAAATATTAGAAGAACAATTTACCGTTTCGTTTATGATGCCGAAAGTAGAAGGTTTGTGTGAATCGATTCGTCCATATTTACTACAAGATCCATATATGAAAGGAAAATTAGAAACATTTGATCAAGAAGCTGATATGATTGATGAATATATAAATAAAAGAAGGAAGTATATACAAGACCACTTACATGAATTGGATTAATTTTGAAAGAGATTGGAACATTATCAATCTCTTTTTTTGTATAATAAAGATGTATCGATTGAATTGACGTAATATTTACTTAATAAAGAATGGAGATGTGGAAACATGACGGTCAAGTGGATTGATTGGGTAAAACAAATACAATCTATAGCTCAAGCGGGTTTAACGTATTCTAAGGATGTATATGATATAGAGCGTTTCCAACAATTACGGGACATTTCAGTTTCAATGATGTCACATTACACAAAGACAGATTGGGAAGTAGTAGAGAATTTATTTGCAAGTGAGACAGGCTATCAAACACCTAAAGTTGATATACGGGCAGTTATTTTTCAAAATGAAAAACTATTATTTGTGAAAGAAAAAAGTGATAGGAAATGGGCATTGCCAGGTGGATGGGCTGATGTTGGTTATACGCCAACAGAAGTAGCAGCAAAAGAAGTTTTAGAGGAGACGGGCTATGAAGTAGATGATTTTAAGCTACTCGCTATATTTGATAAAGAAAAACATCAACCATCGCCTTCAGCAACACATGTATATAAAATTTTTATTGGCTGTAAGATTATTGGTGGCGAAAAGAAAACTAGTATTGAAACAGAAGATGTGGAGTTTTTTGATGAGAATGAATTGCCTAATTTATCGATTGCTAGAAATACAGAAGAGCAAATTAAAGAAATGTTTGCCTACATGAAAGAACCTCAAAAAGAAATATTAATAGATTAATAATGCTTATGCCGATGATATTGTTGAAATGAAGATATTGGCAGAATGCAACCTTTATGTAATAATGGGATGGTATGTGAAGAAAAAAGGAGATAGAAAAGAAAATGTTAGCAAACATAATAGATCAGTTATTGCAATTCTTTGCAAGTCTAGGTTACTTTGGAGTAGCACTAGCTTTAATGATTGAAATTATCCCGAGTGAAATTGTACTTTCGTATGCTGGCTTTTTAGTCGCAGATGGTAAAATTAGCTTTGTCGGTGCAGTTATTGCTGGAACAATCGGTGGTACTTTAGCGCAAATCTTTTTATATTGGCTTGGATACTATGGAGGACGTCCAGTTGTAGAGAAATATGGAAAATATCTACTTATTAATAAACACCATTTAGACATAGCAGAAAATTGGTTTAAGCGTTACGGAGCTGGAGTAATATTTTCGGCACGTTTTATCCCAATTGTACGTCATGCAATCTCTATTCCGGCAGGACTAGCTAAGATGCCATTAAAACTTTTCACACTGTATACAGTTGTAGCGATTATTCCATGGTCAATACTATTTATATACTTAGGTGAAAAGCTTGGTGGAAATTGGCGACATATTAAAGAGTATGCATCTGATTACACACATTACATAATTATAGGGGCTGTTCTCTTTGTTGCTCTATACTTCGGTTTAAAGTATTTAAAAAAGAAAAAAGCAGCGCGTTAAAGTCAATGATTTTTCATTGGCTTTTTTTATTGTTTCAGTTCTAAAAAAAAGGAGTTGTCCATAATGTGTAATAATAAAGCGTAGCGGGGGAATGTGATGAAAGGATCACCGTTTTTACGTGGAACGATATTTTTAACGATGGCAACGATGATATCTAAAATGTTAGGGTTTATATATGTTATACCATTTACAGCAATGGTGGGTACGAGTGGGTACGTATTATATACGTATGCATACCGTCCTTATACAATTATGCTTAGTATTGCAACGATGGGATTGCCACTTGCCGTTTCAAAAATGGTTTCAAAATATGATCAACTCAATGATTATCACACTGTTAAGAGAGTGCTAAAGAGTGGTATCGTTTTTATGGTCATTATGGGCGTTATTTCTTGTTTAGCATTATATATGTTAGCACCACATTTAGCTAAACTTGTGATTGATGGAAATGATCAGTCGGGTAATAGTGTGGTAGCTGTCACACACAATATTCAAATTGTAAGTTTTGCGTTAATACTCGTTCCTGTAATGAGCTTGTTACGTGGTTTCTTTCAAGGTTTTCAATCTATGGGACCTTCTGCACTCAGTGTAGTTGTAGAGCAATTTTTTCGGGTCTTAACTATTTTGATAGGAAGCTTTGTCGTTTTATATGTTATAAAAGCTTCTGTTTCGTTGGCAGTTGGTATTTCAACGTTTGGAGCATTTATGGGAGCACTAGGTGGATTAAGTGTTTTAAGTGCGTATTATATAAGAAGGAGAAAACATTTAAAGAAAAAAGAGATTGCCAGTATACCACAAACGACGAAAACTTTTTTTTCGTTGTATAGAGAACTGTTTACATATTCTATTCCTTTCGTTGTAGTTGGATTAGCGATTCCGTTATATCAGACGATTGATACATTTACAATTAATAAGCTACTTATACAAGTAGGATATATGCAAGGAGAAGCAGAAAAGATTAATGCGATTATTGGCCTTGTTCAGATGGTTGTACTTATCCCGGTTTCTGTTGCAACAGCTTTTAGTATGTCCCTTGTACCTGAGATGACGAAAGCTTATACAGCGGGAAATGAGAAGCTACTGTATAAACACTTTACAAGGACAAATTTATTAGTGGTAGGAATTACCGTACCGGCGGCGATTGGAATGATGATTTTAGCAAAACCAGTGTATACTCTTTTATTTGGTGCTGGAAATGATCCGGAGATGGGCAGTATTATTTTGCAGTACTATGCTCCTGCTTGTATACTATTCTCACTATTTACAGTAACCGCTGCCATGTTACAAGGAATTAATCAACAACAGAAAACAGTGCTAGGATTAGTAATCGGAATAACTGTGAAGATAGTTTTAAATATTGTATTGCTACCGTATTTTGATTATGTAAGTTTTATCATTTCAACATACGCTGGCTATACGATTTCAGTCGGCTTTAACTTGTGGATGCTTTCTAAATATGTTATAAAGGCAACATAAGCTTTTTTAAAGGCAGAGAACACTCTGTCTTTTTCTATGTTTACAAGATTTTTCTTAAAAAAACGTTTTCAAAATAATTTTTCTATTGAAATTTAATCGTTTGTTTCATATGCTGAAAATAGCGGTTCAAAAACTGTTGTTTAAGTGAGGTAGATTCCCACATGTAAAAAGAATCGGGGTGATAGTATGTTAAATATTTATTTAACAGACCGAAACGGAAAACTACAAGAGATTGAGGAAATGCAAAAGGGCTGCTGGATTAATGTACTTCATCCAACAGAAGAAGAAATTCAGTATCTAGTACAAACTTTAAATGTAGACTTAGATTTCATTAAAGACCCTTTGGATGATGAAGAACGCTCTCGTATTGAAAAGGAAGACAATAATACTTTAATTATCGTGGATATTCCGACAGTCAGACATGATGAAGAAGGAAATTCAATTTATGACACGATTCCAATAGGTATGATTGTAATGCCAGATTGTTTTGTTACTATTTGCTTAGAAGAAAATCCAATTTTTGAACGCTTTATTAATCAACGTATTAAAGAATTTTATACGTTTAAAAAGACGCGCTTCGCACTTCAGCTCTTATATACAATTTCTACTTATTATTTAAGATACTTAAAGCAAATTAATCGAAAAACAATCGATTTAGAGCACCAATTAAATAAGTCGATGAAAAATAAAGAAATTTTCACATTGCTCGGCCTTGAAAAAAGTTTAGTTTATTTTACAACATCATTAAAGGCAAATAAAATTGTAATTCAAAAATTAATGCGAAACAGTACATTTTTGAAAATGTATGAAGACGATCAAGATTTACTAGAAGATGTATTAATTGAAAATAAGCAGGCTATTGAAATGGCGGAAATATATAGTCACATTTTAAGTGGAATGATGAATACATTTAGTTCGGTTATTTCTAACAATTTAAATAGTGTTATGAAACTGTTGACTTCTATTACAATCATTTTATCATTACCAACGATGGTTTCTAGTTTCTTTGGAATGAATGTAAAGGTTCCGTTTGAAGGGGAAGCACATGGTTTTGTAATTGTACTTATAATATGTGTAACATTATCTTTCACTTTAGCATTTGTTTTTTGGAAGAAACGTTACTTTTAATGATAGGAAAGCTGCGCTAGCATAGTTATAAAACTGTGCTAGCGCAGCTTTTTTTGCTATGAAATCTCAATTTTGGAACAGAATATAACTTGTGAAATGTAATGTGTATGAAGGTTATGAATTCCATATAACTCTTGTTCAAATAATGAAATGGGGTTAAAATTACATATTGTTAATGAAAAGTTGGAGGAAATACATCATGGAATTGTTTCAATTACCGAAAGCATTCCTGCAAATGAATACAATCTTTATCTCAATATTAATCGAAGCACTTCCTTTTGTGCTAATTGGTGTATTTATTTCAGGATTCATTCAAATGTTTGTGACAGAAGATATGGTGGCAAAATGGATGCCTAAAAACCGATTTCTGTCTGTTTTATTAGCTACTTTTTTAGGTATGATGTTTCCTGGATGTGAATGTGGAATTGTTCCGATTGTAAGACGATTAATCGGAAAAGGGGTTCCACCCTATGCAGGAATTGCATTTATGTTAACTGGACCGATTATTAATCCAGTTGTATTATTTGCAACATATGTTGCTTTTGGAAGTAGTATGCACATGGTATGGTATCGTTCTATTGTAGCGATTATCGTAGCAATTATCGTTGGAATTATATTATCATTTATGTTTAAAGAACATCAATTAAGAGATGATCACTTCCCAGAAGTGAACCATAAGCGTCCGTTACGTACAAAAATGTGGGATGTATGTACACATGCTGTTGAGGAATTTTTCTCAATGGGGAAATATTTAGTGTTAGGAGCGTTAATTGCTGCTGCAGTTCAAACGTTTGTACAAACTTCAACATTGCTTGCTATTGGACAAGGTCCGTTTTCTTCATCAGCTGTAATGATGGGACTTGCTTTCATTTTATCACTTTGTTCAGAGGCGGATGCATTTATTGCTTCTTCGTTCCAAAGTACATTTTCAACAGCGTCACTTGTCGCGTTTCTCGTATATGGACCGATGGTGGATATTAAAAATATGTTTATGATGCTTGCGACATTTAAAACAAAATTTGTAATTGTTGTGACGGTTACAGTTACACTTGTTGTTTATGCAAGCTCACTACTCATTTATGCGATGGGGTGGTAGGTTATGTTTCGAGCATATATATTATTAGGCTTTACAATTTTAATTGGACAGCTTCATATTTCCGGTAACATTACGAAGTATATAAATATGAAGTACGCCTATTTATCAAAAACTGCTGCTATTATTTTAGGTTTCTTAACGATTGTACAAATTATTATCGTTTTCCAAAAAGAGCACCAAAAGGAAAAAGAGAAACATGATTGTAGTTGTGATCATAGTCATTGTGGGCATGATCATTCGAAAGATGAGAATACATGGTGGAAAAAAGTGTTTTCTTACACGTTATTCTGTTTTCCAATCATTACAGGATTGTTTTTCCCAATTGCAACATTAGATTCCGATATTGTTAAGGCGAAGGGATTCCATTTTCCAGTAGCGCAAGCAGAAAGTAAAGATCCATTTATGACAAGGCAATTTCTAAGACCTGACACGAGCATTTATTACGGGAAAGAAGGATACCGTGGTGTAATGGAAAAAGGGAAGAAAGAGTTTGTAACGAAAGACAATATCACTTTAAAAGATGAAGATTTCTTAAAGGGTATGGAGACAATTTATAATTATCCTGGTGAATTTACTGGTAAAACTCTGTCTTATAAAGGATTTGTTTTCCGAGATGATTCTTCTAAAAAGGAACAATATTTCTTATTCCGTTTCGGTATTATACATTGTGTAGCGGATTCGGGTGTATATGGTATGTTAGTAAAAAAACCGGAAGGTGTAGAGTGGAAAAATGATGATTGGATTCAGGTAGAGGGAGAAATTTCAACTGAATTTTATCAGCCGTTTCATGCGAATATTCCAGTGTTAGAAGTAACGAAATGGAATAAAGTTGAACAGCCGAAAGAACAATATGTATTTAGAGGAGCCGATTGATAAAATCGGTTCTTTTTTATGGACTAAAAGTTCTAAAAATTGTTAATATTAAACGTGTAGTTCATGAGGTGTAGTGTATATTGGGATATTAGGGATAAATAATTAAAGGGGTGATAACAATGACTGAAGTAAAGGGTAAAACAGCTAATGAATCAAGGGTGTTTAAAACGAGTCGAGTATTTCCAACGGATTTAAATGATCATAACACGCTATTTGGTGGAAAGATATTGGCGGAGATGGATATGGTTGCTTCAATTTCAGCAACGAGACACTCGAGAATGGAATGTGTCACAGCGTCTATGGATTGGGTAGATTTCTTACATCCAGTACGTTCTTCAGATTGTGTTAGTTATGAATCTTTCGTAATTTGGACGGGAAGAACTTCTATGGAGATATTTGTGAAAGTAGTAGCAGAAGATTTAATTTCAGGTAAAAAACGTGTAGCAGCAACTTCATTCGTTACTTTTGTTGCGCTTAGTAAGGAGAATAATCCAGTTCCTGTACCGCGTGTTATCCCTGAGACAGAAGAGGAGAAAGAATTGCATCGAATTGCTGTGTTACGTGCAGAACAGCGCCATATTCGTAAGGCAGAGAGTAAGAAGGTAGCTACACTGCTAACTTTTTGATGTAAAATACTTTCCTAGTGGTACTATTTTGTAATAGGTTAGGAGATTTTTGAAATGAAAAGCGGACACCTAAAAATAGGTGTCCGCTTTTATAGTTTTTTCATCCCCATATCGTACTACAATAACTGCTTAGCAGAAGCAAGCAGCACCGACGATAATTAAGAGGATAAATAATACGACTAGTAGCGCAAATCCATTACCATGTGCGAAGCCCATTGTTATTTCCTCCTTTTATTTTAAGATACAACATACAATATGCAGATGAGCTCCTGTTTGATATGGACGTATATCATGCAATGACATATTTTTTGTATGATAATGTTTTAAAAAAGGAAAGATATAGGAATAACAGTAGTTAGAGAAAGGAACGTATCCATGAAGCGCTTTTTAATTGTAATAATTTGTTTTATAGGTGTATTCATATGGATGAACGTTGATGTGGAAATGGGGAAGAAAATGGCTAGTGGATATGAATTAGAAAAAATCCGATCAGGGGATTTTCAAGTATATACGAACGGTGATGAGTTATATAAAAGTTTATTTGAGGATATAAATCGTGCAGAAAAGAATGTGTATGTTCATTTTTATATTGTAGGAAAAGATGAAGTAAGCCAAAAGTTTTTACAGTTATTAGAGAAAAAAGCATCTAGCGGAGTAGATGTGAAATTGTCAGTAGACCGCATTGGCGGATATAAGGTTAAGAAAAAGATAATTAATCAATTAAAAGAAAAAGGCGTGAAGTTTACATTTAGTAAAAAACCTAAATTAAAAAACTTATTTTATTCTTTGCATCAACGTAATCATAGACGCATTGTTACTATAGATGGGAAAGTTTCTTACATTGGTGGCTTCAATATCGGAAAGGAATATCTTGGACAGGATCCTAAATTTGGTCCGTGGCGTGATTATCATGTACGCATCGAAGGGAATGGAGCTACTGATATGGAACGGAAGTTTGCGGAAGACTGGCAAGAAGATACGGGAGAAAAGTTTCCTATACACCAAGAGTTACCTGTACAAGGAAATGTAAAATATCAATACGTATTTTCGAATGGAAAAGGTTTATGGAAGGAGTATGGAGCGTTTTTAAAGAAGGCAAAACATTCTTTAATTATCGCTACACCATATTTTGTACCGAGTAAAGAAATGGTGAAGGGGCTGAAAGATGCATTAAATCGTGGTGTCCATGTAAAAATCCTCGTCCCATTTAAAAGTGATGCAGTATTGCTAAAACAGGCTGCCTATCCTTATTTGAAAGACATGTTAGATGCTGGAGCGGAGATTTATCAATATCGAAATGGATTTTTTCATGGGAAAGTAACAATCATCGATGAGGAAATGGTTGATATTGGTACAGCAAATTTTGATAATAGAAGTTTTTACTTAAATAACGAATCTAACTGTTTCATATATGATAAGACAGTCGTTGCTGACGTATGGAATCGATTAAAAGAAGACTTTCATAAATCAAAACGATTTT
The DNA here is from genome assembly GCF_003264205.1 of Bacillus sp. SRB_8. NCBI lineage: Bacteria > Bacillati > Bacillota > Bacilli > Caryophanales > Bacillaceae > Bacillus > Bacillus sp. SRB_8. The sequence goes on from NZ_NADT01000003.1 coordinate 379,193, forward strand.
CTGAAGAAGATTTTGAGAAAATTAGTAGATGGGATTGGTTTCTAGCAAGAATATCAAATGTTATCGCATCATATTTATAGTATAGAGATGAAATAGGAAGGGAGGCGCTTTAATGGATTGTATGAAAGAATTGATGACATATAGTTACACACTTATATATAAAGTTGGAGAATACACGAGCAAGGTTCGAGATGAAGAATTAAAGGATATATTACAGCATCATTTGCCGTATATGTTACAAGCATATAATGAACAAGTGAATTTTCAAGAAGGAGAAAATATACAACATATAACTTGTAAACAAATGTGGCCGGAATTTACTGAAATGGATAGGGAAACAGATAATGAGTATACAGGGGATATTGGGATTGCTATTTGTTATATTTCACATTTGAAACGATTAGCATTAAAGTTTGCTCAAGTTGCAGTGGAAGTTGCGAACCCAGAGTTTCGTTCTTTCTTGGAAAATTGTTTTGTGAAAATGAATCGTTATGCTTATAGTGTTTGGCAATATGTTGTGAAGAAGGAATATAAAATTAAACATTTATATGAAAATGAAAGTGAGAAGTTTGCGTGAAAAACTAAGACGGAATGAAAGGCGTCTTAGTTTTTTTATGTCTAATGAAAGGCTCAATTAGAAGAATTGAGAAAAACCAGTTGTGTTATCGGAATATTTACAAAAGTTTACAATATCTTTACTGTTTTTAAATCTTCCCTTTAAAAAAAAAGAGTAATATGGGATTGTACATATTCTATCAAAGGGAGGAAACGCAAATGAACAAATGGGTTAAGTCATTAACTGCTATGGCACTTGCAAGTTCTTTATTAATGGTAGGTTGTAGTAAAGATGAGGATAAAAAGAAAGAGGATGACACAACTTCGCAGCAAGATGAAAAGAAAGATAAAGAAACAAGTGGAACAGAAAAATCTTCTGATTCGAAAGAAAAGAAATAAAGTGAAACTTTAATCAGTGGGGATTTTGTCCATCCCCACTGATTATTAGCCCACACCAATCGGGCATTTACGGGCAGTTATCTCCCACCTAATTTCCTCGCATTCGCCGAATTTACTGCCCGTTAATGCGGGACAAATGGATAACAGAGCTTCCTCACATATACGAGGGAGCTTTTTTGTTGTATATTTGTAAGTTTTGCGGAAAAATAGAGAGAAAGAATGGAAGAGGGGATAATATATGAAAGTATGCATATTAGGAGCGACAGGTAGAGTAGGATCACACATTATGAAATTGGCATTACAAGATTCATATGAAGTAACGGTATTAGTTCGTGATTTGAGTAGAGTGGAAACAGAGCATGAAAGGTTGCAAGTTATTAAGGGAAATGTATTAAGCGGAGATGATATAAAGGAAGCGATTAAAGGATGTGATATTGTAATTAGTGCTCTTGGAACTGATCGGAATGGGACGTTAGAGAAGAGTGTACCGATTATTATAAAGCAAATGGAAGAAGAGGGCATAAAGAAAATTGTTACAATAGGAACTGCTGGTATTTTACAAGCGCGAACAAACCCAAGTATATATCGTTTCCAATCAAAAGAATCGAAAAGAAAAATGACAACAGCTGCGGAAGATCATTTAGCTGCTTATGAAGCGCTGAATAATAGTAAACTATGTTGGACTGTTGTTTGTCCGACGCATTTAATAGATGGTGATGTAACCGGTGTATATCGAACTGAACAAGATATGTTGCCAACAGATGGATCGAAAATCACAGTTGGTGATACAGCTCAGTTTACATGGAGTTTACGTAATAAAAGCTTATACGAGAAAAGCCGAGTAGGTATTTCATATTAAAAAACCATCCCAAAATAGGGATGGCTAAAAAATGATATAGCATACAAAGATGATAATCATAATGATTTGGAGAATGGCTTTGGCTACTGTACTACTTAAAAAACCGACAACAGTTGCAATTCCGACTAAAAGGGCGTCTTTTGGCGCCTTTTTATGCATTAGTTCCGTAATAAATACAGATAAGAACGGTATGATAATAAGCCCGAATGGTGGGAAGAAGAACGATCCGACAATGATAGAAACCATACCAACACGTTCGCCCGATTTTGTACTTCCGTATTTTTTTAGGAAGTATCCATTTGCAATAAAGTCAGCAACGAAAATGAAGAGTGTAAAAATGACTTGAATAATCCAAAAAGATGTCGTTAACTCTCCGCCGTTTATTCCAAAATGATAAATGAAATAGCCAGCCCATACGGCAAGGATGCCAGGGATAATGGGGTATATAAAGGCAAGAAATGAAACAATGAAACAAGCAATGATACAAATTGTTAGTAAAACAGTCACTTTATAGCTCCTTTGTAGTATCTAATTTATGTACAGCAATCTTTTTAATTTGATGCCCATCAAGTTCTAATGCTTTAAATTGAAAACCATCATATTCAACTGAATAGCCAGCCTCAATATTTAAATCAATTGATTGAGAGAGAAGCCAACCACCAATTGTATCTAAATCACTTTCATCGATATGTAGGCCAAACATATCATTTACTTCAGAAATGAGTACTTTCCCATCTAAAACAGTAAGCCTAGGAGTACGCTTTTCAATCATTGGTGATTCGTCTGCGTCAAATTCATCTTGAATTTCTCCGATAATTTCTTCAAGAATATCCTCCATCGTTAAAAGGCCAGCAGTTCCGCCGTATTCATCCATAACAATCGCCATTTGTACGCGGTTCTTTTGGAGGTGTATTAACGTTTTACGAATGGGAACTGTTTCAAATACAGTTAAAACAGGATGTATGTAGGCATCAAGTGGTTTGTAAATGCCTTTTGTTTGATTATGAAAAATCTCTTTCGTATTTATCATTCCGATAATATCATCTTTATCCTTTTCAATAATAGGATAACGTGTATACTTTTCAGTTGCAACGATTTTCATATTTTCTTCTAACGTATTTTCAGTAGATAAACAAACCATTTCAGTTCTAGGTACCATAATTTCTTTAGCAACACGATCATCAAATTCAAAAATATTATTTACATATTTATATTCGGTTTGATTAATTTCGCCGCTTTTATAGCTTTCACCTAAAATGAGTCGTAGTTCTTCTTCGGAATGGGCAAGTTCATTTTCTTTCGCAGGCTCTAAACCGAGTAATTTTGTGAAAAATATAGCTGCACTATTGAGAAGCCAAATGAACGGATACATAATTTTATCAAATAAAATAAGTGGTTTTGCAAATTTTAATGTGATTGCTTCAGCTTTTTGGATTGCGAAAGACTTAGGAACTAACTCGCCTAATACAACATGGAAAAAAGTAATCACACTAAAAGCAATAATAAAGGATAACGTGTTAGCCATTGTTCCAGTAATATTGATTTTTTCAAATAGTGGTCGCAGTAAATGTTCCACAGTTGGTTCACCAAGCCAACCAAGTCCTAAAGAGGTGATAGTAATGCCAAGCTGACAAGCGGATAAATAAACGTCTAAGTTAGATAAAACGCTTCTTGCAGCTAATGCTTGTTTATTACCTTCATTAGCAAGCTGGTCAATTCGACTTTTTCGTACTTTTACGACAGCGAATTCTGAAGCAACGAAAAAACCAGAAATAAGGATAAGTATAAAGATGAGAAAAATATTTAATATGTCCAAGTGTGTTCTTTATTCCTAATTTGGAATAAAGATGTCACCTCCTGTAATTATGTTATACTTTTATAATAAATCCAAATGAAAAGATTAGTCAAAGAAAATGGGTAAATAATGGTAGGTTTCTATAGTAGTTTTTTAATTTGCTGTTATTTTGTCCTCTATATAATAGGAATAACCGTCTACTTTTAATTTAAGTAGACGGTTATTCTATGTTATGGTTTCGAAATACTTCTAGTTAAAGTATACGTGTTTTGTTTAGAGTGGTTTGTTGTCCATAAAGCTTGGAGAAACGATAAGATGCTATATGGAATATAAAGTAGTAATAAACCAATTGTGACAACTATAGGTGCATTTCTACCAAATTGGACGATAAATTGTAATAGTCCGTTTGTATGAAAAATACATTCCATAAAAACGAATGAAAGAATAATGGAACTCAAAATAGATTTATGATTGGAAGTAAGCGCAATAAATAACGTATCAACAAGGAAAGATGAATTTTTTATTTCGTATTCATTAGTAGTATTTAAGAACGGTAGCCATTTTTTAATTGCTTGCATAACGATTATCATCGAAGTGCTACATACGATGATAAAAGAAGAGAAGAAAGGAAACTTTATGAATTTAGATATGTAGAGAAGTGATAATAGGACTGAACATTGTAATATCACAGTGCCAAAAGAATATGGTATCCAGCGAAATAAAGAACTACACTTTTTTAATGAGTTTGGTGCTTTTAAAAATAGATGGCCAATTCCTAGACTTATAAAGAAACCGATTACAAGAGTGAATGTGAAACGAACGATTGATAAAAAATATATTTCCCATATGTAGGGGAACAGTGGTGACGAATGGTTAGAGATATGTAGTATATTTTGTGTATGTACAAGCTGATTTGCTGAGAAAAGGATAGGCTCATGCATCCAATCAATTGTTGGAATTGAAATGGAAGAAGGCTGTGCTAAATTATGAAAAATGCTTACAAATCCAGTTAAGTAGGAGTAATTATGTGTAATGAATAATGCTGGAAGGGGACTTATGACAAAAATAATCAAAACACCGGCTATAAATTTACATATATGTGAGCGCAATAAGGACATACAACCACCTACTCTTTGAATATTCAGAAAATTCTTATTCTTATTTTAGCTTTTTTCGGATAAAGTTACAACATATTTTTCTCGAAGTAAGTTAGAGAGATTATCCCGCTTTAACGGGCAGTAAGACTCTACCTCAAAATGCGGCGAATGCGTAGAAGTTAGGTGGGTATATCGACTGCCAGTAAAAGCCCGATTGGTGAAGGCTAATAATAAGTGGGGGGAAATCCCCACTTATTAAAGTTTCAATTTAAATAAGTGTATGATTAATGAATAAATTATGACGGAAAAATGAATAATTTTCAGAAAAATAAAATAATATATTTATTTTTTTCTGAAAATATAATATAGTTATGGCACAGAAAGTATTTTAGCATAAGGAGGCTTTTTTATGAGGATTAAAGGGAATTATGTGCCAAAAAGGGAAGTTTTGTTTTGCTCAAGTTCAATTACGATAGGGGAAACGCTGGAACATTTAAATAAAACGGGGTATCGTTGTGTACCAGTTTTAGATGAAAAAAAAGAGAAGTTTTTAGGGAATGTATACAAAGTAGATATTTTAGAATATAAAGGTTCACTTGAAGATAATGTATTACAATTATTGAACGATAAAAATGGGTACGTGAGAGAAGACTCTTCCTTCTTTAAAGTATTTTTTACAATTAAAAAACTACCGTATTTATCAGTAGTTGATGAAAAAGGGGTCTTCCTTGGTATTTTAACTCATAAAAAAGTTTTTGAACTATTAGAAGATGCATGGGGAGTCCATTCTAGTAAATATTCTGTCATGATTGGAACACAAGATTATAATGGGGCCATTCAAAAATTATCGACAGTGCTAAAGAAATACACTGGTATTCAAAGCTTAATGACTTTTGATAATGATGCTTTATTAGTACGTAGAATAATGTTTACATTGGGAGAAGAGTTTGAAGATAGTGAATTAGAAACATTGCTAAAGGATTTAGAAGATCATGGATTTAGAGTTGTGTATGTTGAAGAGATGAAAAATCCACGTGAAGTTGAAACGATAGACTAACAAGTAAAGCCATCTTATTTTTGATGGCTTTTACTTTCTTTCACATAAAGATATCTAAATATAATAAAATATATGAATCGTAAATTTAAAAAAATATTTGTGTAATAGAATGAATAAAGGAAGTATATGTAGATAATTTTGATTTTCAAAAAAATCAAATTGAAAATATGTTTTTATTTTTCAACTAAATATGTTACTATATGTGTGATAAAAACAAAGAGGTCTGACAACTAAACTCCACGTTATACCACTCTAATGAGTTAAATTTTCGAAAAAATCAAAAATTAATAATTAGAGTAAGAATAAGGGGAATGGAGAAATTATGGAGAAAGACACTGCTTTGTAAGGGGCATATTTTATCATCTTGAGCAGAGAGGAGGATGCATAGCATATTGTGAAAAGAGATATAAACAATGAAAAAGTGCTATGCAAATGAAAAGCATGAAGGGACGTTTAAGGCCAGGTGATACGGTAGCGATTGGTTTAATGTTATTTGCACTATTTTTAGGAGCAGGAAATTTAATTTTCCCGCCAGTTTTAGGTCAACAAGCAGGAGAAAATGTTTGGATTGCTACAATTGGATTCCTTGTAACGGGAGTCGGATTACCCCTATTAGCTGTAACAGCTGTCGCGTTTGTAGAGGGGGACTTGAAAGCGCTATCTTCTAGAGTTCACCCTATATTTGCGTTTATTTTCCCATTGATTAGTTATTTAGCGATTGGACCATTTTTTGCGATTCCGCGTACTGGAGCTGTTTCATTTGAAATGGGTATGAAGCCATTTCTATCAGAGACAATGGTTTCTGAGTGGTACATGCTATTTCTTTTCACTATAGTTTTCTTCGGAATAACGTGGTATTTATCATTAAATCCATCTAAATTAGTGGATTGGTTCGGGAAATTTCTTACACCATTGTTAGTATTGATTGTTGCTGTTATTGTCGGAAAGGCAATTATTGATCCGATTGGAGAACCAGCTGCGCCGCTAGCGGCATACAAAGAAAATGCTTTCTTTGGTGGATTTATTCAAGGATATTTAACGATGGATGCAATTAGCGCGCTCGTATTTGGAATTGTCGTTGTACAAGTTATCCGCTCTAAAGGGATAAAAGAGAGTAGTCAAATTGCAAAAATAACAGTTGTATCAGGTATTATTGCTGTACTTGGTTTAACGTTAATCTATTTATCACTTGCTTATCTTGGTTCAACAAGTACATCACTTGGTGTCTCAGAGAATGGTGGACTTATTTTAACGAATGTTGTAAATGAGTTATATGGAACAAGTGGTAAAATTTTATTAGGACTTGTTATTATACTCGCTTGTTTAACAACTTCTGTTGGATTAACATCAGCTTGTGCTGGCTTCTTTACAAACTTATTCCCAAAACTTTCGCATAAAACGATTGTAACAATGGTATGTGTGTTTAGTTTAATTGTATCTAACCTAGGTTTAACACAATTAATCGCAGTCACTTTACCAGTGTTAATGATTATTTATCCAGTTGCAATCGTATTAATCGTACTTTCATATTTCCATAAATGGATTGGAAAGCGAAATACAATTTATATTGGTGCAATATTAGGTGCATTGTCAATTAGTTTATTTAATGGCTTAGAAAGTGCGAACATAAAAATTGACACAATTTCAAATGTACTACAAATGTTACCATTATATAAAGAAGGAATAGGATGGTTAATCCCAGCATGTATTGGCGGGGTTCTCGGTTTCTTCTTCTATAAATCAAATGAATCAAGTGAGTTACAAAAGAAAGGTGCCTAGGCGCCTTTCTTTTTTTGAAGGGGATTTTTATGTTTTGTCTAAGTAATAATTGGGAGGATTGATAAAATGGCTAGTTTTGAAGATTTTTTGACTTTGGATTTACGAATTGGAACTGTAACACATGCAGAGGAATTTAAAGAAGCAAGGGTTCCTGCAATACAGTTAGAAATTGATTTTGGAGAGCTAGGGGTTAAGCAGTCCAGTGCTCAAATTACGAAAAGATACAGCCCAGAATATTTAATCGGTCAACAAGTCGTTGCTATAGTGAATTTCCCGCCAAAGCGTGTGGCAGGATTTAAATCGGAAGTGCTTGTATTGGGTGGTGTTCCTGAAGCTGGTGATGTTGTGTTGCTTCAGCCTAATATGGAATTGCCAAATGGAACGAAAATTAGTTAGTGTGAAGGTAGGGGTAAACATGGATATCGGACGAGAATATTTACAATGTGCCATTTCGAATTTCAAGGCAACACAAAAACAAGGAGAACGTGTACTTTCTCAATTATCTTATGAACAGATAATGTGGTCTGCTCAGGAAGAGACAAATAGTATCGCGATTATTATTAAACATTTACATGGTAATATGCGTTCAAGATGGACGGAATTTTTAACGTCTGATGGCGAAAAAATAGATCGTAACCGAGATGGTGAATTTGAAGGTGGCTACAATTCAAAACAAGAAGCGCTTGCTGCGTGGCAAGAAGGGTGGGAGTATGTCTTTAAAACGATGGATACTTTAACAGCAGAGCAGATTTTGCAGAAAGTATACATTCGCGGAGAAGAACACACTGTCATGCAAGCGATCGAAAGGCAAATTTCTCATTATGCTTTACATATTGGACAAATCATTTACATTGGTAAAATGTTAAAAGAAAATGAATGGGAGTGTTTAAGCATTCCTAGAGGTCAATCTACTAGTTATTTACAGAAAAAACGTTCAACGTAATAATATGAAAGAAACCGATATAAAATAGGAAGCAAAAAAATAAGCCAATTGATAGAGGGCTCCGTGAACATTAGAATGCTGCCAGCAATAAGCCCATATGTAATAAGAAAGAAACCAAAGAGTGTATTTATAGGAATAAAACGTGAGACAAATAATTGCTGATTTTTGAAACAAGTGTTGTGAAACAAATAAAAGCGGAAATGCCGTGTAGAGGTAATAAGATCTTTCTTTCGCGCAATTCTTTTTTTGCATGTATGACAGATGAACGGTGGTTGCATTTCATTACGCTCCATTTTTTATATTTGTAATAATGTAAGACAAAAGTAAGTATAAAGTGTATGTTCCTATATACGCTCCTGCAATAAGGAAAAATGGATTCAGTAAAATTCCATGAATGCTTGTCATGAAAACTAAATTTTGTATTAAAACATCATATATATTAATAGAAATAATTGTCCCGAGTACATACAGTGCTAAGTATGCGGAAATATGTAGCACAATACGAATTTTAGGATGTAAAGCAAACAAATAAAAAATAAATGATAAGACGATTGGTAATGTTCCTATTAGTAGCTTCAATTCATTTCACCTCATTAACAATATAGCCGGAATTTAAGCGGTCTATTCTCTAGAGCTTGTACATAACTTGAAATAGAGAGGGTGATAGTATGAATCGAGGCTTTTTTTACGTGAAGTTCACAAGTGTACGTAAGTTAGTTTTATTTATTATTACTACAGTACTGGCGACTTTTTTTCTTATTAGTATGATGGTAACCTCTATGAAAGAGACAAAGTCAACGTATTTATATAATTGGTTAAATGAGTTATCGATGAATGGCTACATGTACGTTATTGGGAAAGAGAATCATTATTTTACACAGGAGTACCGGAATTTGAATCAAGACTTTTCTATTTCTTCATTCCTCTTTTCGATGGCTACGAATATTCGTTTTGATGATGTACGTAGTTTTGTCGGGAAAGAGCTTCCTGGCTTTGGTAAGTACGATACAGAAATCGTTATCGCAGGTGAGGGAACAAATTATTCTAACTTACCGATAGAGTCGAGTGTTCCTCTTGAAGAAGTAGTGAAAGAAAGGACTGGAGAAGGTGGACAAGCGCCAAAGCCTGATACGAATAAAGAGAAAAAACAACCAGCTCAAACGACTGGAAAAAGACAAGTTGCATTTATATATCATTCACATAGCTGGGAATCTTATTTGCCGTTACTTAACTTAACAAATGATCCTAATCCAAATAAAGCAACGAGTTCTGTAACGAATATTTCAATAGTTGGAGATCGCTTTCGTGAACAACTGGCAAGTGAAGGGATAGGTGCTACTAACGATAAGACTAATGTCGGTCAAAAGTTAATAAGTAAAGGATTGAATGATACTAGTTCTTATAAAATGTCACGGGAAATTGTACAAGAAGCGATGGCTGGTAATAAAGAATTACAATACTTCTTCGATTTACACCGTGATAGTGCACGGAAAAATGTAACAACAAAAACAATTGGAGATAAATCATACGCTAAGCTTGCTTTTGTAATTGGGAAAGGTAACAAAAACTATGAAAAAAACTTACAATTAGCAACTGCGTTACATGAGACGATTAGTAAGAAATATCCGGGAATGAGCCGTGGTGTAATTCAAAAAGGATTCCAAACAGGAAATGGAGTCTACAATCAAGACCTATCAGGACAAGCGATATTAATTGAAGTTGGCGGGGTAGATAATACAGAGGAAGAATTAAATCGATCAATTGATGCACTTGCTAAAGCATTTGGTGAATATTTTTGGCAAGCAGAAAAAGTGAATGGATAAAGTGAAATTTGAATTAGTGGTAGGCATTGCCGATGGTTATCAGCCTACATCAATTGGGGGAAAACGTAAGTGTACAGCTTACGTTTTTTGTTTGTTATGAAATGAGGATGATAAGATGTCACATTATAGACATAATTTGTAATTGCTATAGTAATATCGAAATTTGTCTATTTATAATAGGAGAATTAGAAAGGGATTTTCGCAAAAATAGAGAAAATCTTTTTACAAGGAAAATTTTTAACTAACAGAATGGGTAGGGGATCAAGGTGATACGAGAGATTAGAGTAGAAGATGCAACATCGTTTTTGCAATTAAATAAGCAATTGGACGAAGAAACGAAATTTATGTTATACGAACTAGGAGAAAGAAAAACTACAGTAGAGCAACAAGAAAAGATGGTCCACCGTTTTATTGAAAATGAATATGCGACAATATTTGTAGCAGTTGAAGAAGAGAGAATAGTAGGGTTTATTTTAGTTAATGGAAATAATATTCAAAGAAAGAGACATGTGGCAGGCATTGTAATTGGTATTTTGCAAGAGTATAGTGGCCGAGGTATTGGAACGAGTTTGTTTAAAGAAGTGGAGAAGTGGGCAAGATTACATGATGTATGGCGTTTAGAATTAACGGTAATGGCCCACAATACAAGAGCTCAGGCACTATATAGAAAAATTGGATTTGAACAAGAAGGTGTCAAAAAATCTGCTCTTATCATCGATGGAAAAGGTATCGATGAGTATGAAATGGCCAAATTATTAAAATAAGAGGTCGTTATATGAAAAAAAGATGGGCACTACTTGGTATCGTAGCAATGATACTGATCATTGGAGTAGCAGGAATAAATTATAAGATGTACAAGGAGCAAGAGGCGAAGGAAGTAAATGTAAACAATATATTTCCGAAAGCTAAAGAAACGATTGCTAATATGGATGGGGATATCGCAGTCATTAGTAATCCAAGTTCGATGCTTGTACTTGTGAATAAAAATAGGCGTTTACCAGATGGGTATAGACCGCCAGATTTAGTTGTTCCGAAAGTACGTTACTCTAGTGAAGGTGATCAAGAGAAGAAAAAGATGAGGAAAGAGGCAGCGGTGGCACTTGAGGAAATGTTTCAGCAAGCCAATAATGAGCGGATTTTCCTTTTTGCAGTCTCTGGATTTAGATCTTTTGATCGACAAAAAGCATTAAATACAATGTATAAAAGACAAGATGGAGAAGCAAAGACAGCGATGTCTAGTGCAGTCCCTGGTACGAGTGAACATCAAACAGGACTAGCTATGGATATTACATCTCAATCTGCTAAATTTCAGCTAGAAACTGTTTTTGGGGAGACGAAAGAAGGAAAGTGGCTTTCTGAAAATGCCCATAAGTTTGGTTTTGTTATTAGATATACGAAAGAGAAAGAAGGGATTACCGGTTATCGTTATGAACCGTGGCATGTACGGTATGTTGGGAATCCGCAAGCTACATATTTATATGAAAACCAACTGACGATTGAAGAAGTAACGCAGTAATGAATTGAGGGGAGAGGGCTAAGATGACGATGTTATATAAGAAAAAGGTACATGCATATATTACGAGAGAAAAAGAAGGGGCTATGCAACTACTCGTTTTTAAACATCGTGATATACGAGAGGCTGGTATCCAAGTGCCAGGCGGGACGGTAGATGAAGGCGAAACGTTAGAGGCAGCAATTTTACGTGAAGTACAAGAAGAGTCAGGACTACGCCATTTTTGTATCGAGCGCTTCCTTTCGGATTACATTATTTTTGTGAAAGAAAAAAAGGAATATCAAAAACGTCATTTTTTCCACATTTCATTATTAACAGATGTGAAAGATACGTGGGAACATATAGTAAGTGCTGGTGAGGAAGACAAAGGTTTAGTATTTTGTTATGAGTGGGTTGATATTAACAAATCCCCTGAATTAGCAGGTAAACAAGGCGAGTTTTTACATTTGTTAGAAGAGGTATATGTAAAATAATAAAAAGAGTCTGAGGCGATATTGTATTCGTTTCAGACTCTTTTTATTTCTCTGGAAATTAAAGGTTTTTAAACTGGTGAGTTGAATTTCTTTAAAGGGATTGTAGCTGTTTATGCGAGGAGCGGAGAAAATGAAAAAGTAATAGATACACGTCATATATATAAGGGTTTATAAAAGGAGAATGAAAATGGAAATTCAGTTTAATACATTATTGCAAAAAGAATTAACAATTCATGATATTCAAAAGGAAATGGAAGCTGGGAAGTTAACTTCAAAAGAACTAGTCATGTATTATCTTCATAGAATCGCAAAGTATGACCAAGATGGTCCGAAAATCAATTCTATTTTAGAAATCAATCCGGATGCTATCTTTATTGCAGAAGCGCTAGATCATGAAAGAAAGACAAAAGGTGTAAGAGGCCTATTACATGGTATACCTGTTTTACTTAAGGATAATATTGAAACGAATGACTCAATGCATACAAGTGCAGGTACGATTGCCCTGGAACAAAATATAAGTAGTGAAGATGCATTTCTTGTTAAAAAGCTCCGAGAAGCAGGTGCGATTATACTAGGGAAAGCAAATATGACAGAGTTAGCAAACGGAATGTCTTTTGAAATGTGGGCTGGATATAGCGCTAGAGGCGGTCAAACGATTAATCCTTACGGTACAGGAAAGGATGATATGTTTGTTGGTGGATCGAGTACAGGATCTGCCGTTGCAGTTGCTGCTAACTTTACTGTATTATCCGTTGGAACAGAGACAGATGCTTCTATTTTAAGTCCAGCTGTTCAAAACTCGGTTGTAGGTATTAAGCCGACAGTTGGTTTAATTAGCCGTAGTGGAATTATTCCGTTCACATATTCTCAAGATACAGCCGGTCCGTTTGCTAGAACGGTAACAGATGCTGCTATTTTACTAGGGAGTCTAACTGGGGTGGATGAAAAAGATGTAGCTACTCATAAAAGTGAAGGCATGGCATATCAAGATTATACATCTTATCTTGATGCTAATGGTTTAAAGGGAGCGAAGATTGGTGTTTATAGCAATGCGCCAAAAGATTATTACGAAAATGGTGAGTACGATGAAAAATTGTTTGAGGAAACGATCCAAGTATTACGTAGTGAGGGAGCGACAGTAGTAGAAGATATTGATATTCCGTCTTTTCATAGGGAATGGAGTTGGGGAGTTCCACTTTATGAGCTGAAGCACAGCTTGGATAACTATCTTTCTAAATTACCTTCTACTATTCCAGTACATTCTATTTCGGAGTTAATGGAGTTTAATAAAAACATAGCAGAAAGAGCTTTGAAATATGGACAAACTAAGTTAGAAAGAAGAAAAGATTTTCCTAATACGTTAAGAAATCCAGAATATTTAAACGCAAGATTAGAAGATATATATTTTTCGCAAAAACAAGGTATTGATTTTGCGTTGGAAAAATATAATCTGGATGCGATACTGTTCCCTTCTTATATAGGATCTACTATATGTGCGAAAGCAGGTTATCCATCTATAGCAATGCCTGCGGGATATATGGATAATGGGAGGCCTTTTGGAATTACTCTTGCAAGTGCTGCTTTTAGTGAAGGGGCATTAATTAAACTAGCATATGCTTTTGAACAAGCGACAAAACATAGAAAAATGCCAAACTTATCGTAAATAGAAACGAGAGAAGGTTGCCTGAAATGGATTTATGGAGGCCAGCCTTCTCTTATTAATAGCTAAAAGTATTGTCGATTTCTTTTGATGAATCGATATCTCATATCGAATCGTTGATATATTGTAAGTTGTAATAGATATAATTGAAAAATCGTTGATATAAATTCATTGGACTATTTAGTTGGAAGTCTTATATAAGAAATAAATCACTTAGATACAATATGTTAAATAGAAATCTCTTTCTTTTGCAATCTCTGATGCTTTAATAAACGAAAAGACAAACAAGTAGAACATAAAATAAGAAAAGAAGCGATAATATAAATAGTACGAACACCGAAAATATCGGTAATTGTAGCTGATTTAGTTGTATACAATGTCAGCGAGGATAATACACATTTTGGAGCCTAAGTAGTAAGCTAGTGAACGTTTCGGCAATAAGAAGCCCATCTTCAAATCAATAATATTTTTCAAATTATAATCAGAAAAATATATTTTTGAAAGAATTAAATTTTTTGTCATTTTTTGAAAGGGGTTTTCGTGTATAATGAAGAATATATTAATATAGCATTATATTAATGCTTGTTGTAACAGCGAATACATATAATAGCTTGTAGCAAACGCCCCCTCTATGAGAAAGGGCGGATAAACCATTCTTTTCTTCATATACATATAGAAAATGAGAAAGAAAGTGAGGGTTGCATATGGCTGGATGGGTGATTTGGTTTATAATAGCGGGTATTTTATTTATTGCAGAAATGTTGTCGATTACGTTTTACATGCTTTGGCTTGGAATTGGAGCTGTTGTCGGAGGTCTTATTGCTTTGTTTGCTCCTGATGCACTATTTTTACAAGTTGTTGTTGGGGCAATTGTAAGTTTAACATTGACTTTCTTTACGAAAAGAATTTCTAAAAACTTTCGAGAAGCAAAAGGTTTTACTGATACAGTAGATAAACTTGTTGGTAAAAAGGGAATTGTTATGCAAACGATTACAAGCGAAGTGAACGGTATTGTGAAAGTGGATGGAGATACTTGGACAGCTATTTCGGATACTCCTATTGATGCTGGAGAAAAAGTCGTTGTTATACAGAGGCATAGTACTATTTTACAAGTGAAAAAGGAGAGTGAATAAATATGGCAGTAGCATTAACGTTAACGATTATTTTCGCATTGATTGTCGTTGTATTTATTGCATTGACAATTAAAATTATTTCTCAGCAAAAAGTTGGGGTCGTTGAAAGGTTTGGTAAATTTCAACGGATTATGCACCCAGGATTAAATATTCTAATCCCAATTGTAGACCGCGTTCGTGTATATCACGATTTACGTATTCAACAAACGAATGTACCACCACAAAAGGTAATAACGAAAGATAATGTACAAGTAGAAATTGATACAATTATTTTCTATCAAATTGTTGAACCAGAGCTTGCGACATATGGTATTTCAAACTATGAATATGGTGTTCGTAATATTACATCTGCAACAATGCGTCAAATTATTGGTAAAATGGAGCTTGATGAAACATTATCAGGTCGTGAAAAAATTTCAACAGAAATTCGTTTAGCGCTTGATGAAGCGACAGAAAAATGGGGCGTTCGTATTGAGCGTGTCGAAATAGTCGATATTAATCCACCAAAAGATGTGCAAGTATCAATGGAAAAACAAATGAAAGCAGAACGTAATAAACGTGCGATCATTTTAGAAGCTGAAGCAGCGAAACAAGATAAAGTCCTTCGGGCTGAAGGGGAAAAACAAAGTAAAATTTTAATGGCTGAAGGGGATAAAGAAGCGCGTATTCGAGAAGCTGAAGGTTTAAAAGAAGCAAAAGAATTAGAAGCGCAAGGGGAAGCAAGAGCGATTGAGGAAATCGCAAAAGCAGAACAAAACCGAATTGAATTACTTCGCGCAGCAGATTTAGATGAACGCGTACTTGCTTATAAATCGTTTGAATCATTAATTGAGGTTGCAAAAGGACCAGCGAATAAAGTCTTTATTCCGTCTAATGCAATTGAAACACTTGGTACTCTTGGTGCAATTGGGGAAATCTTCAAAGAAAAACAAGCGAAGAAATTACCTTCGTCAGATACAGAAAAAGAATAATAAGAGTGAGAAAGAGAAATGGGATGCCATTTCTCTTTTTTTTTTGCGTATATTACGAAAAGCTTGTACATATCCATGTATAAAGAAGGTGATACATTGAAAAAGTATGCAACCCGTATACATGGGAAGAAACTAATCTCGTTACTCTTTCTATATGCACTAGTCATAATTATTATTGCGTCGATTTTGACGTCGCTTTTACATACAATGAAATCGAATTACGTGAATCAATGGTTTGGAAAAGTATCGATGCAAGGTTTTGTTCAAATGATAGAAAGTGAGAATCGCTATTACGGATTTGATTATTTTAAGCAGAATAAAAGGGAGTCATTTGGAAATTTAATGTTCTCGATTGCGACGGATTTGAAAATTAAAGATTTAAGAACGTTTGTCGGTAAAGAAGTGCCTGGTATGTCAAAGTATTACTCTAACATTATCGTAGCTGGGGAAGGGACAAACTTTACGAATATCCCAAATGAATCTAGTGTACCGATTGAAGAAGTAACGAAAGAGCGAGAAGTAGCAAAAGATAAAGTTACAGAAGCTGAAAAGAATAATCCGGTTCAGAAAAAGAACGGAGCGAAAAAAGGTGAAAGTGCAGTATATATTTATCATACACATAGCTGGGAATCTTTCTTTCCGTTATTACCAGGGGCTACCGATCCATCAAGTCCAGATGTAAATGTGTCCTTACTAGGGAAACGTATGAAAGAACAACTTGAAGGACAAGGAATTCCGGTAGTTCATGATAAAACGAATATGGGGGATTTATTAGCGAGTAAAAAATGGAAATGGCCGCAATCATATAAAGCGTCTCATGAATATGTAAAAGAAACATTAGCACAAAATAATAAAATTGCGTTTCCGATTGATATACACCGTGATGATCAGCGGAAGAAGGTAACAACAAAAGTAATTAACGGGAAATCGTATGCAAGATTATATTTTATAATTGGGATGGAAAATGAAGGGCGTGCTGAAAATGAAAAAATTGCAAGAGCAATCAATAGTTATTTAGATGAAAACTATTACGGATTAAGCAGAGGAATCTTTCCAAAGTATAAAAAAGATGGAAATGGCGTTTATAATCAAGATTTATCTAAAAATGCGATGTTAATTGAAGTTGGTGGTGTTGATAATACATTAGATGAATTATATAACACAATTGATGTGTTGACGGAAGCGTTTAGTAAGTATTATTGGAATGATGCAGAGAAAGTGAATGGATGAGGGGCGGGAAACCGTTCCTTTTTTGTTATATAAAGTTAAGAATGTGATATAATGGAGTTTTGTGAATATTAAACAAGGGAGCGGAAGAAACATGCAAATACTACTAATACGCCACGGTGAATCAGAAGCAGATATTTTAAATGTACATGAAGGTCGAGCTGACTTTGAATTAACAGAAAAGGGAAGACAGCAAGTACAAAGACTTGTACAGAAAGTGAAAGCAGATTTCCCGCCAGATTTCATTTGGGCAAGCACATTAAAACGTGCTCGCGAAACTGGTGAAACATTAGCAGAAGGAATTGGGTGCCCAATTCAACTAGAAGAAGAATTAATGGAGTTTAATAATGGGGTACAAGCAGGGTTATCATTTGAAGAAGCGAAAAAATATCCAGAGCCAAAATTTCTTCATGATCGTTTTGAAAACGGGGAATCATTTATTGAATTTAGAATGAGAATAGAAGGAATTTTTTCTAAAATCGTGACAGAGAATACATATGACCGAATTGCAATTGTTGCACACGGTGGTGTAATAAATAGTCTTTTACGAGCGTTTTTCCAAATGCCAATTAGCATGGACTATTATTTTAAAATGGGAGATACGGGAATTAGTTTGATTGAACTTACGGATAAACAGAAAACTATTCATTTTATAAATGATACAAATCATTTAGAGGGAATGTAAGAGGATATGTACAAAGTTGTATTTTTTGATGTGGATGGTACTCTTTTAAGTGAGATTGATAGAAGTATGCATGAAAGCACAAAAGAAGCGATACAAAGGTTAATAGATAAAGAAATTCACGTAGTTGTTACAACAGGGAGACCATATAGTTTATGCTCACAATTTAAAGAGCTGGGCATAAATACGTTTATTTCTGCAAATGGTGCACATATAAAATGTGCTGATGAAGTTATACATAAATCGGTACTTTCAAGTGGAATTGTTCATGATATTTCAAATTTCGCTGAATTACATGGTCACAGTGTTTCTTATTTTACAGAGGAATTTGTAATGAATGGTATTGCCTCAAAAGACGAACGTGTAATACTAGCATTAAATGAAACGTTAAATTTAGAGCGGTATCCTGACAAAGTTAGAAACTTATCAGAAGAGATTTATTGTGTATGTCTGTATGCTGATGAAACAGAAGCTCAAAAATTCTTTGAAAGATATCCAGCACTTACGTTTGAACGTTTTCATGGTTACGTTATGAATGTGTTGGAAGATAGTAAAGTATCGAAGCTAACTGCAATTCAAAAGGTATTGGAACATCTGGAAATTTGTAAATCAGAAGCAATTGCTTTTGGTGACGGTGGAAATGATGTTGAGATGTTACAGTATGTAGGACTAGGAATTGCGATGGGGAATGGCGGAGAAGAGTTAAAAACAAGAGCAGATTTCGTTACAAAGAAATCAAGTGAAGGTGGCATTTCTTTTGCTTTAAAAGAGTTTGGGATTATTTAGAAATATTAGTTAGTCAGTGTGAAAAATCCTGTTTTAAAAACAGGATTTTTTTGTCTAACAATATTCTTGCAATAGAAGGAAGAAAATGAGTATAATGAAAAGTAGTTAGGTAAGCTAATTAAATAAAAGGAAGGAGAGTGAAAATGAATGGATTCAAAAAAAGGTGCTCTTCC
Source organism: Bacillus sp. SRB_8 (assembly GCF_003264205.1). Taxonomy (NCBI): domain Bacteria; kingdom Bacillati; phylum Bacillota; class Bacilli; order Caryophanales; family Bacillaceae; genus Bacillus; species Bacillus sp. SRB_8. Next base: position 398,118 of record NZ_NADT01000003.1, read on the forward strand.
TTTAGGGATTGAGCCTTATGCAGAGTTAATAAAAAAGACAGCATCAGCGGATACGGATCCAATCGCAGCAAAACTTGGTTTGTTAATGTTATGGACGTCTGATAATGTTCTAGATGCAGTTGACGTAGATTTAGCTCCGCTTGGTATTTCAGAAAGTAAATTAGATTTTTTACTGTTGTTTATTTTGCGTGAAATGGAATCGAATGGGGGAGAAGTGAACATGAGCCCTTCGGATATTGCGAGCCGATTAGGGATTACACGTGCTTCTGTCACTGGCGTATTAGATTGGATGGAGAAACGAGAGTTAATCGTAAGATTCAATCATTCTGAAGATCGAAGAAGATTAAAGGTGAAAATTACTCCGAAAGGAAAAGAACTAGTTGCGCATTCTTTACCGACTTTTTGGTTATCTTGCGCGTCGTTAGTTGATGACTTTAGTCAAGAAGAGCGTCAAACTTTAGAGAAGCTATTAAATAAAATGCAAGTAACTATGCAGAAGAAATTAGGAGAAGGCAGATAAAGAAGTTGATTGTGTGAGTCAACTTTTTTATTTAGACATATAATTAGGTTACCTTATTATATGTCTAGCTAATTTGATGAAAGACCAACTATGAAATGTCA
>NZ_NADT01000030.1:0-1487 GCF_003264205.1 Bacillus sp. SRB_8
ATTATTAACACACTCCTATAATCTCTAAAAATTTATTTTCGTTTTTTATAATCTTATTATTCATTTATACTTGAATCGTCTTTTTTGTATGTGAAATTTTCCCTTAACGTACAATATTTTTTTGTCGTTTCGAGCTAAATATAGCATACATACAACAAGGGAATGCAGTACATATCAGCATACAAGCATTCCCTTGTTATTTTTATGTTATTACTTTACATTTTATGTCCCCACTGGTCAAAGTGATAATCTTTACCGTCGATTTTAAACCAACCGTCTGAATAAAGTGAACCATCTTCTCTAGCACAATACCAAAGGTATCCGTATGCAAGAGGCCAAGGTCTATATCCACCACCAACTTGGAACCATCCTGTTTTAGCTGCTCCATTCTCATCGAAGTAATAATATTTATTATCGATAGTTTGCCAGCCCGTTTGTGCTACGCCGTTATTGTCAAAATGGTATAGTTTACCATCTGTTTTTTCAAATCCTGCGCGGTTAACTGATCCGTCTTCATGAAAATAATATTTTTTTCCGTCAATGTTTTTATAATCATTGAACGTATCATTGAGGCCATTTGTGAAATAGTATCTTTTACCGTCTATCATTTTCCAACCGGTATAGGAAGGTCCATCCTCTAAACTATAATATGCTATTGTATTCGTATTTTTGTTGATTCCTGTTTTTAAAATCGAACCGTCTTGATTAAATGCTAATGTTTTCTTGTCAAGCTTAACATTAACACTGCTGTTTATAGCTTCTCCATTTAGCTTAGAAACTCTCTCAATCACACCTTTGTCGGAAAAGTGAAGAGTGACATCTTGATCTTTTATAGGTAGTTCATTTGTAGTAGGATGATAATCTTTAAAATAATAAACTTTACCGTCTATATCTTTCAAGCCTTCTTTAACAAATTCTCCTGAAGCATCGGAATAGTTATTACCTATCCAGACTGATCGTTGCAGAACACCGGAGTCGTTGAAGTTATAGAACTTCCCATCAATCAGTGAATCACTTCCACCTCCAGTAACCATGTAGCCATAAGGCGGTGAGAAATAATAAGTCTTCCCTTTAATGTCTTGCCAGCCTGTCAAAATGACTCCATCAGCATCTGCAAAGGAATAACCAGTACCTCGATTTATCCAACTGTTCTTTATCACGTTTCCAGAGGAATCTTTTGCAAGATATTTAGTAGGGTCCTTTTCATCAGTTATGGTCTCTATTTTGTCATACTTCTGTCTCTCATTTTCTTTACCCGGATACCACTCTATTAACCAATTATGAATTTCATTGTTGCTTTTATCAGTGAAACGAATTTCGGATTTGAAACTCCAATCAGTACCAAATTGAGAAATATTTTGATTACCAGCCAAACTTACCCCATTTTTGTTATTCAAACGGAACTGAAATTTACCATCGTAAGAATTTCCTATCTGAACAAGTTCAAACACTTCATCATCGCCAAGCGAATCGGAATATTGAAGTCC
>NZ_NADT01000030.1:1629-1750 GCF_003264205.1 Bacillus sp. SRB_8
AGTACGCTCCGCCAATACATCAGATAATCGATCATAAAAATCTGCACGAGCTTTAGGGTCATTATTAACATAGTTGTCAAGGACATCTTTAGATACTGGCTTTGAAGTCAATGTTATCAAT
>NZ_NADT01000030.1:1882-2520 GCF_003264205.1 Bacillus sp. SRB_8
ATCACAACTCCGGTCTTTCCTTCGTCTAATTGTGCTTGTGTAATGTAAAGAAGATCGTGTTCTGAGACATTTGCTCCATTAGGGTTTAAATCTATAATTGCACCTGCTTCAGTAATTTTAAGCTGCTGCCCAGATCTTAGTTGATGAAGTTCGATTCTTCCATTTGGATAGCGTACTTTAACTGGTTTAAGAAAATTCGAATCACCTTGTGTATGATACATGGAAATATTAAATTCCCCAGATGTAAAACTAGGAGCCTGGTAAGTTTCGTTTTCTGCATATACATCAATGCGAGTACCTGGGTTTCGGTCTTTCTCCTCTGGGCTTATTCCAAGTGCTTCATAAGTGTTTGCTAAAGCACCTAATACAGTAATACTTATATCTATTACCGTACCTATCCCTGCGCTAGCTTTGTTTTCTGCAATAGGAGCGACAGAAAAAAGAATACCTAATGCCGCTGCAGTAGGAATTACTTTCTTTCCAATTCCAATTGTTTTAAATTTTTTCTTCATTTTTGTTGTCCTCTCTTAGTAAGATTGAGCCTAGATTGCTTACATGTAACACTGTAAAAAACAAACATATAAATACTGTCGTATATTGATTTAAAATATAAAATCAATATTTATAAATTCATCTTA
>NZ_NADT01000030.1:2685-3060 GCF_003264205.1 Bacillus sp. SRB_8
TTAATAAGATATATCGGTGGTTTACTTATGTATCAATCCTTTTATTTCTATCGGTATTTCCAAGTTTAAGAAATTACTTGCAAGAGTCCTGAAGTGTTTGTATGAGAAGCAATGAAAGGGTTTTGTAACATTTACGAAAGACTTTTGAGAGTTATTTAAATTAAGATAAACTTACCGATGTTAATTTAAATATGTTGGAAACAGTATAAATTAGAAAGTAAGGAGCACATCCATGAAGGAAAAGATAAAGAGATGTATAAAAAAAATCCCCCCTGTAGGAATAGCGATGGGGATTGTATTCAGCTTGAACCCATTTACAAAACATAAAGCGAAAGCAGACGTTGATACGTTCGCAACGATTGTTACAACATTTGG
>NZ_NADT01000031.1:0-7748 GCF_003264205.1 Bacillus sp. SRB_8
TCTTATCACAGTGTTAATCCCTTGTGACTAATAGACTTCAAAAACCCAGTCATATCAGTACTTCACAGCATTTTATAATCACAGCAAAGTACCTGATTTAAGGACTTTCAAATTATGATTATGAATTACAGCGATTTCCCTCAGGTTCTCAGACACTACTATTTATAAATGTGTCTAAATTGCGAACGTCTTGAACCCTTGATACGCTTGCTTTCATGACTTCTTTCAAAAACTTTACAATTGAGGCACTGTAAAATAGGGGGCATTCGCAAACATAAGAGTACAAGAACTTAAATAACTGTAACTAACTATATCTATCAACAGTAATAAAGATAAAACATTACCTCACTTCGTTCGGTGCTTCGCATAATAACTAAAAACTAAACTATGATAACTATAAATAATCCTATTAACAGATATGATAGTGATAGATATTATAGTATTACTTTTAAATATTGCATGGAATGAACGTAGTGAATGACATGGCGTAAGCAATGTTATTTTCTCTTAATGAATAGTTATATACAAGTTAATAATAAACTCATTTCCCCTACTGATCTTAATTGATTGGTAGGGGGTTTTCTTGTTTACTCAAAAAACTTACTATACCCATGTTCATGTGCCCAGTGTTTAAAGTTGTCTTTCCAAATTAACCTAGCACAATCCTCCGAACAACCTCTATCAAAATTATTACCTTTAAAATCACGGTCATACGCTGAATAGTAACCCTCATTAGTCTTACTAGATACTTTCTCACCGCACCAATCACACTTAAAAGACCAATTTCTTTTATCACTATTAAACTTCTTATATGTATACCTAGCCTTAGGCGTTAAATATTTACCCATTTCATCTTCTTCTAACGAAATAGACACACACTTCATATAATCTAATAACTGATTATCCTTATTGTAGTCATCTATATTAGGCATATCTTCACGCATATAAAACTCTTTGATTTCCTCAAACAGTGCTTTTACATCTTCCTTTGAATAAACAGTGCCTCTTCCATCAGCTAAACAAGAATATTCTCTAGACTCTCCATTATCTTCTTCTACTTCTACTTCTACTTCTACTTGAATAACACGATAAAACTTAGGACCTCTTCTATCAATAGCCATTTATTGCATCCCCCTAGTTTTAAAACGTTTCCTCAATAAGTTTACGGACTGTGAAACGCTTGCGTTTGCTATCACGTTTGAAGGTTATGCCAACGACACCTGACTGATTAGCTGACAGATTAAGCAATCTACCTTCACGAATACAATTCTTTGAATCAATGAATGCTGGACGGTAAACACGCCCCCATGATGATATTTCCAAAGGTAGACTTGGATGTTTACGCCAACATTCTTCCTCTTGAGTAGCTACCATATATTGCTTTTGTTCTTCATCAAGTTCACGTTCGTTTTCTGGAATATCAAGAAGTTGAATCAACTCGTTGACGGTTTTATAAAATTCAACTGTACGTTTCTTCATATAGTTTCCTCCCTGTAGTCGTAACGTTACTTCTTAACTTTTAACCCCTTTACTTCTCATAAATCTTATTATATAAATCTTATTCCATCAATTCCCCTACTTTTATTTCTGATCTTTATTCTCTTACTCTACATTTCCCCCACCACTTAACCAACTTAACTATTATTTGTTTTTCTTTATAACCTGATTCTATGATATACTCATAAAAGGGCGAGGGGATTCACTCCCACTCTATGGACTTTATCTTATCTATTCACTTTTGGCGTTTAGTCTTTAAGACTAGGCGTCCTTTTTCGTTTTCCCCTCTAATTCAGCATCTCGTACTAACTTATTTGCTAATCTTCTTGCTTTATTTTTTGATTCTAGTTCTTTTAACTCTCCCAGTTCTCTTTCATTAAGTGTTCTTTCCTTTTTCATTTTTCGTAACTCTTTAAGACGTACTCTTACCCCACGTACTGTATCTTTATATGCCACCTAATCCCCATCTCCTTTAATTAGTATAGTTCGTAATCTATATATCGTTTAAGCCCCATTTTCCTCTATCTTAGCTAGTGGGGGTTAAAGTCTCTTAAATCTCTTGACTTTAGGTTTTGAGGTTTTTTATCATGCTGAAGCGATGTTAGGAAAACGGCTGGAAGGCAGACTTATCCCCTAGACTGAGAGACTACAAAAAATAATAGTCAATCAGAATAGGAGGGATAAGCGTCTTTCAAACGGTTTCTTGCCATGCCTTGCTTCGTCAGTGTTCCGTATGTATGACCCTATTCACTTAACAGCTTTCACCGTACACGCCCTTTGCCTAAGGCTTGTCCTCTACACAAAGCCACCCCTGTGCGACAAGCTGAACGTGTTCCCTAGCACCGCAATGCTAATGGCTACCACCCGAACCGTTAAAGGTCGTTCTCACCTTCCCGCAACGAATGAATAGGAATCCGTTACGGGTTGCCCCCTTTGTAAGAGTATGACTTGTACTCTCTGCACGAACGTGGGCTATCCAATCAGTTTTTTAAGTGGTTTCAGGCAATTCCACTTTGAACGGAACACGAAAAGGCGTTACCTCAATAACCTGTCACTATCACAAGTTAAAGAGATAACGCCTTTTGTAGAACCCTGTCATTTATCTAAGACTTTTGCAAACTAATTTTTACTAGTTGAAAAAGCGTAGATTACAAGGTACAATGAAGTCATCAAGTTAGTCCTGTTGTGTTCAGGTCTAACAAATTTAACTTAGTGTGGTGAGATACACTAGGTTACAAGAAGCCATTTCCGTTGAAGTGCTAACGCCTGAGAAACGTTAACATGGAGGAAATGGTTTTTTTGTGTTTCCGTTCATATTAGGTTGTCTTCATTTTACAGCTATCCACCCTACAAAATCAAGCATTCTTCGATATTATTATTCTCGTTACCATATATCGTAAAACAAAATGAGACTGAGGCAAATTAAATCATTTAAGGTGATACTAGTGTACTAAACGACCATTGAGGCAACATAGAAGGAAATTACATACCTAAGACGAAATAATTTAATTGAGGTGAAGACAATGAAGATTAAAGATATTTTAGAGGCACTAAAACAAGGTAAATCATTAGCTGATTTAGGTAAAGAGATTGCTGTTGGTAAGGAAAAATTAAGTGCTTCACTTAAAAAGGCTGGCTATAAATTCATTAGGAAAGAGGGCTGGACGTTCATTGGAGAAGGTACAGAACCTTTGGATCAGGACTATACAGAATTTCTTGAATCAAGTAAAAGCGTGAAGATAGTAAATGCTAGCATTGAAGCTTTCAAAGAAATAGCATCTACTATTGAAACACCAGCAAAGGAAAGTAACGTAAAAGCTAGTAGAAAGACAGTTACTAGCGAGTTAGATTCTATCGATGTACTGTTACTTCAAAACCAAGAAGAAAGTGAAAACCGAACTTACCGAGGTTTCTATTGGGACAAAGATATTATTAGCTTCTTAGACGGTATCAAACATGGCAACAAAAGTGATTTAATGAATGAAATTGTTAGGACTGTTCTGAAGGATAAGGGCTTACTTAAATAAACCCAAAGGCGACCTGTTACAGACCTAGTGGTCACAAACTATAGAGTAAGGAAATCTTTAAGGTTTCCTACGTGAATAATTGTACTTCTCCTATGTACTTATTTTCGAGGTGTGGCTTAATTGCTACGCCTCTTTTATTTACCCTTAATCCCAAAATTATTGGAGGTGAAACATATGTCATTGTACAGCAAAGAAGATGTACCTTTCTATCATGATTACGACTATCGCTACATTCGAGAAGTGAGGCGTTTACGCAATCTTACTTTGATTCAATTTAGTTCCCATATGAAAGTGGATGTTGCTGATCTTAGCCGACTGGAAAACGGTTTGCTACAATTCACCGTTCACTATAAATCAAAATTCCATAAAGCATTACAAGAACTTTCAGTATCAAATTTAGAACTAATTTCAGTAGGTCGCATTGTCGCACTAAAACAAAACAGAGAAAACAATTAGGAGGAAATGAAATGTTAAGAATTGATAGAACCGCTATTGATACAGCTATTGAAGAGATGGAATTATTTACAGCAACTAAAGAGGTACTTGCAAGTTATGAGGCTGAGAAAGAAGTACTGGAAAAACGAGAAGAGGCTTTAAATGAACGCCTGGCAAAGCTATCGACTCAACATTCTCAAACTTTAATGGACAGAGAGTTTGCTACTGAAAATGTAAGTGAGTATATTCTGTTATCGCAACAGCTTACTAAATTCAATGAAGAGGTACAGCTTATTAACTCATTGCAAGAACAATTGAAGGACGATTTCACAGCCCTGAAGCAGAAGTATGCCCCTACAATTCAAGCCACGTACGGCAAGGATTTAAAAACTAAGGACAAACTTCATGTAAATGATATGGTCGATTCTGTACGTTATGAGTTGATTAAAGCCATTACTGATTACGCTAGGGAAGTTCGAAACCAGCAAGCACCTCTAATGGATACTATGAGTGAGTTTCTGGACGATGAAACAGTTATGGAATCCAATAGAGGTTTCCAGCGTTTATTTGAGTTCGATGCTACGAATTTACATTACAGTGAATCTCAAAAAGCCGTTATTGACCGTATGCACATTTTCAGTGCTTGCAGTGGAAACATGCCATCTGAAATCCGTAAACCAAAGGACGTGAAATAAATGCAACTAGATAAAATTACTCAAGGCTTGAAACAAGAGGCTGTAAAGATTGAACCTACACCGATGGACGAAAATGCAATTAACCGCTATATCACAGCACGTAACGAACAAATTATAGTTGCTACACCTTATGCAATGATGAGATTCAGAAGAAATAAGAATAAAGAAGAAGACGAAACCTCGGCCGAGTAATCGGTGGGGGTTTTTATATTTAAGGAGAGATAGAGAAATGGCTTATTACGACAAGGAAGAACAAGAGACAGTTATTGTATATGAACATTCCTCAAAATTGTGGGATATATATACGACTGTACCAAAGCACATTAAGAGGCTAGAAAACAGCCCTATAGCATCAGTTTTCAAGGTTGAAAAAGATAGTGAAAGTAAAACCATTGCTGTACGTGTGAAGGTTGCAAAACTACCGCCCAGCTACACTTTTAACAAGTAAACAAGGAGGAACTATTATGGCAAATAAAAGACAACGTAAAAAGAGGCTGAAGAAATTGGCACAAATGAAGGTAGTAAAACAGACAACTATTGTTCCTCTCACTTTTAGAGAGATTGAAGACATGAGAGTTAAAGAACAGACTGATCTCCATAATGCAAAGGAAAATGAAAAGCTAAGAAGAACAGCCTCATATCAGCGACAACTTGACGCTATGTACAGTGGAACTGTGACACCACTCAATACTTATATCAATCCTAATGCAAGTATCTTACATCAATGTAGCAAATGTCATAAAGAATGGTTTGCACGTCCTATGTGGTTGCTAACTAAGGAGAATCAAAAGCATGTTTGTGGTGTTGACCCTTATCGAATGAGTAATGAGAAAAAATCTGTACGCATAGTTACAGATAAAGATATAGAGAAGATGTGTAAACTTGCGGAACAAGGTATGAGTGTTTCTAAAATAGCTGTTGAAATAGGTGTGAGTCGTCCAACAATAGTTAAATATCTGAAGAAAGCCGAGGAAAGCAAAGTTCTAATTTAATGAACTGGCTTTCCGTTTTTCTTTATCTGTTTTACTTCTTTAATTTCAGCCAATCCCTTGTGTACATCGGCAAAACCCTGTTCGAATGTAGCTTTTATTCCAGCATGTACACCCTTTGCATCGTCCAACTTACTTTCTACTGATTTTGAGGCTTCCCCATTTAAATCATCCATTTTACTGTCCACGTTATTTAAACTACTGTCTATTCTATCCACTGTCTTTTCCATATCACATACTTTTGCATATATCTGTTCCAATAATTTCTTCTCATTTTCCGTCATGGCAGCTGACCTCCCAAAATGTTTCTGATTCTATTGCGAAATTTTATTTTTAGAACTCGGTTATTTGATTATAGCAAAAACCATAACCACCCCCCTTCTCTATGACGCTGTACAGCAAAGTTAATGGGTAGTTGTTCACGAATCAAAAGATAATCGCCTTGTAGACGCCTGTGTGGAACGAGTTAGCCCCAAAAACATTTCAAAATTGTGGTGTATATTTAGCGGTGACCAGACAGCCCATATATACACCCCTAGCCCCCTGTGTATACCCCTATATCTATATAAAATAATATAATAGGCGTCGCAACGTAACCGCATAACGTTACCACCAATCCTCGCCACGTTCCGTCACGCTTCGTTCTATTCATTTATCTCGCTGATCTTGTTATTCTCATTCGTGTTTGTTTGCTTTCCTCTTCTTCTTTCTTATCTCACTTCACTGAGTCACTACTGTCTGCACTACTACTACTCTTACTACCTACTGTCAGTGGGGTTGGTGCTACCATTCCAGTGCCATGACCTCGTGCCTCGCCTTGCTACCACTACCTATACTGTATGTGTAGCGATATGGTGGTGTGGTGGTGAATGGCATGGTGTCCCTACAACGCCCTATATAGCCATGCCCTAGCCATTCCATTTTGATAGTAGACTTTTGATTGAGGGACACCCCTTGTTTCTGTGCTAGGAAAATGCCTCACTCAGAAATGATGAGTTGTGATTGGGTAGTTTCCATAAAGAAAACAGTCTATAAAAAACGGTCTACAAAGGTACACCTTAATAGACAGTAAAAAAACTGTCCTTATAGCGTCTATTAACAAAAGAAAATAAACCTTTATGAACGTCTACAAAATAATTGACCTTTATAGACGGTTCGTGTATATTAAATTTATCAACTAATAGAAACGGTGGTTTTAACAATGACAGGAATCAATTTTGGATACATGCGAGTTTCAACTAAGGAACAGAATTTAGATAGACAACATGAGGCATTAAAAAACTATGTAAGTGACGAGAAGTATATTTATAGAGATAAAGCTAGTGGTAAAGATATGGAACGTGAAGGATTTCAAAATATGCTTAAATCAATGAGAAGTGGCGACACGCTTTATATAAAGTCTATTGACCGTTTAGGACGTAATAAACAGCAAATTAAAAGCTATTTAGAACAGTTCAAGAATGAAGGTATCAGAGTAAAGATCATAGACCTTCCTACTACAATGCAAGACGTCCCTGAAGGGCAAGAATGGGTTATAGATATGATTAACAACATAATTATCGAGGTTTATACTTCAATGGCTGAACAGGAGAGAGAAACTATTAAACAGCGTCAATCTGAGGGAATCGCTGTTGCTAAAGAGAAGGGGAAACATTTAGGACGTCCAGCAATGGAACTTCCTGAGGAATGGAACAAACTGTACAAGGATTGGAAAGCTGGAAAGATAACAGCGGTGGCATTTATGAAAGAAGTGGACATGAAGAAAGCGACCTTCTATAAGAAAATCAAAGAATACGAGGCTACACTTTAATAGTGTGGTCTTATTTGTGCTAGAAAAAAGTTTTGAGACTGGTCACGTATTAAGGGCAACTCGGCAGTAAAATTACATTTTGACCAAATCGGCACAACCCTAATGTTGATATATCAACATTTAAAGATGTTTTATAGCTGTGCAACCCCCATCACCGCACACCTTATTTAATATCCCTAATAGCCTCATACAGCGTCTTTAATCTATCACCTTAGTTTTGTATTTATAGAAACACAAAAACCTCACAGGAACAGCCTCAGAATGAGTAAATCACATAAGGTAGGGATAATAAAGC
>NZ_NADT01000032.1:0-58361 GCF_003264205.1 Bacillus sp. SRB_8
TGACAGGGGTCACTGCAAAGGGGGGCTTGTTTTTATTTTATAGTCGTAAAAACTCGGGCTCGGTCGTACCAGCACTATCGATGTAATAAATTGTATCGGGATTGATTTTTATTAGTACGTAATTAGGGTCTTCCGCACCGAGTAACCAGCGTTTTAAGCTATTAGTCCAAAATTTGTTTTTTAATGTTTGATCTTCTTCGATGGAAGCTATACCTTCAACTTCAATGTAATCCTCATCTAATTTCTTTCCTTCACGTCCAAGTAGTACATGTACATTGGGGTTTTTTTCAATATCTGTTATCTTTTTTGAATTTCGATCTGTTGCAACATATAGTACAAAATCTTCGTGGAAAAACATCATAAAGGCGCTATGTGGCTTATCGTTACGTACAGTAGATAATACACCAGTGCGTTGACCTTGAATAATAGTTGCGATTTTTTCTTTTAAGTGCATATTTTTAGCCTCTTTTCATAATTCATAATTTTTTCTGTCTGGACAAGATAATTTAAATATCTTTCATACTGTTTTCTTCAATCCGATTTTTTAAACGTAATTGTGATGAAATCGGACAAGTTAGGAGATGAATAATAATAATATCGAGGAGAAATACATACGATGGAAGGATGAAAAGCATGTTTAATAAAATATTTCTCATAGTAGCGCTTATAGGTGTACCACTTTCTGTAATCGGAAAAACACTTCATTGGCCACAAACTATTATGTTTGCTGTATACTGCATTACTATTATTGCATTAGCTGGTTTTATGGGGAGGGCGACAGAAAGTTTAGCAATTGTTTCTGGGCCTCGGATAGGTGGTTTATTAAATGCAACTTTCGGTAATGCCGTGGAACTTATCATTTCAATTTTTGCACTCCAGGCAGGATTAACAGAAGTTGTTTTAGCTTCCTTAACTGGTTCTGTACTTGGAAACTTATTACTGGTAGGAGGGTTATCCTTCTTTATAGGTGGCCTTAAGTATAAAAGACAAAGTTTCAATGTTTATGATGCAAGACATAATTCAGCTTTATTAATATTTGCTGTTGTCGTAGCCTTTGTTATTCCAGAGATTTTTTCAATGAAGATGGATGCTGGAAAGACGTATCAATTAAGTATTGGTGTTTCTATTATCATGATCATTATGTACCTTGCTGCATTGCTATTTAAGTTAGTTACGCACCGCGGTGTATATCAACATAAGAGCGATGAAGAAGTACATGAGGAGGAGCCTGAGTGGTCGAAAGGTAAAGCGCTACTCGTTTTAGCGATAGCAACAATTGCGGTAGCTTATGTTTCAGAGGCACTCGTACATACTTTTGAAACGGTTGCAAAGTCATTTGGCTGGTCAGAGTTATTTATAGGGGTTATTATCGTTGCGATTGTTGGTAATGCAGCAGAACATGCATCTGCAATTATTATGGCGTATAAAAACAAAGTGAATATCGCCGTTGAAATTGCAGTAGGTTCTACATTACAAATCGCCATGTTTGTTGCTCCTGTGTTAGTACTTCTTTCGATGCTTTTTGCACAAAAGATGCCTCTAGTATTTACAATACCAGAACTTGTTTCTATGATTACAGCTGTTTTCTTAACTATCGCCATTTCAAATGATGGGGATACAAACTGGTTTGAAGGAGGCACTTTATTAGCTGCGTATGTCATTATGGGAATTGGTTTTTATTTATTATGAAAAATAGGGATAACAATGCTTCAGAGGGAAAACACTAAATACAGTAATTTATATACCTTTACATAGGAAGGAGCCAGACAGGTGAAACGAGTATACAGCATATGTCTTTCAACCATGGTCTCGTTTATTTTATTATTTCCTAACAGTAGTTTTGCAAAGACAACGGTAGAAGTAAAAATGCCTTCATCTGTTTTAAATATTTCAAAGGATAATACATTTCCAAATGACGCACAAGATTTACCGCGTTTACAGCCAAGTAAGTTTGCGCAAGAACTATTGAAAACAGCAAATATCAAAATTGAAAACCCAGATTTAATTCGAATGTTTAATGAAACGACAATTTCGAATGCACCGCTTGCAGTAGGGTACCGAGCGAAAATTTATTTAGGGCAATGGGCATTAAATTATGAGTCAATAGACACATCGATTAATTGGGAATATAAGCAAGTAAATCGAAATGTATATGATAATCGCGGAGGGGATCGCTTATACCCACTTCGCTATAAGCAAGAAACCCAAAAGACAATCGAAGGTGATTTAACAGCAGATATGAAAGATACTACAGATGTGAAAAAAATGATGCTTCTAAAAGCGCTTGAAAAAGTACAATTGCCACTTTCATTTAAAACAACCATTGGTTATGGTACCGGACATGAGCGTGTTTATAATATTAGTCCAAGTCAACTTGGATATTTATATGCGTATACACCAGCAGTAAATGAAAAAGGAAAAGTAACATTTGGAGAAGTCTACCTTGTGTTAAAAGGGAATCAAAAAAAGCTTGTCGTGAAAAATATTACATCTCAAGGAATCGGAGCCGCTATTCCAATTCATGATCATTTATTTTTTAAATTTGTTTCTTCATCGCATGCACAATGAAATAAAAAACGTCAGCCTATAAGCTGACGTTTTTTATTTATCCCGCTATTTGCGGGCAGTAAAACTCCCACCTCAAAATTCGGCTGGAGCAAAGAAGTTAGGTGGGAGGCCCTGCTGCCCGTAAACTCCCGATTGGTGTGGGCTAATAATCAGTGGGGGATGAACAAAACAACCACTGATTAAAGTTTCACTTTATAACATAATGTTTGATGTTTTTGATAAGAAATCTTCTTTTGGATAGTAGCTATTTTTTACAAGAACGTTTGGTCCAAGGCATTTCACGGCAGGACAATGGCAACTTAATGATTTTGCTGTTTTTGAGTCACACCATTTGTCGTAAGCTTCTTGTAGTGTATTTGTTTGTACATTACCTAGAAGCGGGACATCACCGAAGTCGGTCACGATAATATTTCCATCGAAAATATTTACGTTCAAACGAGAACGACCATCTGGATCATTGCGGACAGTTACATTTTTACTTTCATGTAATTTCTTTAGTGTAGCTAAATCGTGTTTATTATCACTACATGCATAGAAAGGTAATGTTCCGAATAACATCCACACATTTTCATCACGGATCTCTAATAAATGTTCAACTGCATTTCGAATTTCTTCTTTTGTTAAAATTTCAAGTGTGCTAGCGAAGTCACTCGGATACATCGGGTGAACTTCATGACGTTTACAGCCCATTTCTTCAACGATTTGACGGTGAATATGTTCAATATGTGGTAGAGTTCGTTTGTTTAACATAGTTTCGGCTGATACGAGTACACCTGCCTCTGATAGAGCTTTACTATTTGTAATCATTCTTTCAAATAATTTAGCGCGCTGTTCATAAGTAGGCTTACGCTCCATCATTGCAAATCCGCCTTCAACGAAGTCATCGATTGTTCCCCAGTTATGTGAAATGTGCAATACATCTAAGTAGGGAATAATTTGTTCGTAACGTGCTAAATCTATAGTTAAGTTTGAGTTAATTTGAGTGCGAACGCCTCGTTCATGGGCGTATTTTAAGAGTGGTGTTACATAGTTGTCGACGGATTTTTTTGAAAGCATAGGTTCTCCGCCTGTAATACTTAAAGAACGTAAATGAGGAATCTCATCTAATCGTTTTAATAAAAGCTCCATCGGAAGCGGGTTTGGATCTTTCGGCTGTAATGTGTAACCAACAGCGCAATGCTCGCAACGCATATTGCATAACGTCGTCGTTGTAAACTCAACGTTTGTTAATAGTAGTTTGCCGTACTCTTCAAGGTCCATATACGCTTCCCATGGATCGTAAGAAGGAGTAATCGGCTTCATTATTTGTGATATCGTCATATGAAATACTCCTTTGACTATTGAAATAACAATTTGTCCATTCTCTATAATAGAAGAATATGAGCTTTTTATAAAGTGAAACTTTTTTGTGAAAAAAGAGAGAGGGCTTACATTATAATGAATTACTGTGACGAAATTGATGAAATTACATGCCCATAGCAATCATTTTTGCGGTATAATAAAAGCAACTCGAATTAAAAGGAGAGTGCCTTCATGGGAAAAGCAATTCAAGGTAAAGATTCACAACTAGTATATTTGAAAGAACGTTTAAATATGTTCATTGAAGTAATTGATACGATTGAACCAGAAGAGGTAGAATTAGAAGATGTAGATCGTCTTCTTGCAATGTTAGATGAATTAGAACTGAAATGTGAGCAATTTAAAAAAGACGAATAATATATTAAAAAGGCTGCCACTACAAAATTGGCAGCCTTTTTCTGTGCGGATAATAGAAGGAATATAGAAAAAAAGGTATAATCAAGTTGTGAAAAATTTCATTTATACTTTAATAGCGTGAAATAAAGTGAAACTTTACTCAGTGGGGGGTCATTCCCCACTGAGTATTAGTTGAACCAATCGGGCGTTTACGGGCAGTTGATCTCCAACCTAACTTCTTTGCTCCACCTGAATTTTGAGGTGGGAGTCTTACTGCCCGTTAATGCGGGATAAATAAAAAGCTGAAGAGCATAACAATGGAATTTTCATCTCATAACGTTTTGGTAGCGTTCACAATTGAGGGGGAAGTACAATGGAAAAGCTTCAAGAAAGCATGTATCAACTAGTTGTTGAAACGTCAACGAACTTACCGAAGGATGTTCGTCGTGCGATTCAACAAGCGAAAGAGCGAGAAAATGCAGGGACTCGTTCAGCGATGGCACTTGGCACAATTACGAATAACATTAAAATGGCAGATGATAATATCTCGCCAATTTGCCAAGATACAGGGATGCCAACGTTTAAAATTTATACACCAGTTGGTGTGAATCAATTAAAACTGAAGGAAGCTATCTATAGTGCGCTTGAGCGGGCGACAAAAGATGGTAAACTTCGTCCAAACTCTGTTGATTCTCTTTTTGGAGACAATAGCGGAAACAATTTAGGACCAGGTACACCTGTTATTAAGTTTGAACAATGGGAAAAAGATTACATTGATGCACGTTTAATTTTAAAGGGCGGCGGTTGTGAGAATAAAAATATTCAATATAGCCTGCCTTGTGAAATAGAAGGACTTGGACGAGCTGGGCGTGATTTAGAAGGAATTCGTAAATGCCTTCTTCATGCAGTATATCAAGCGCAAGGTCAAGGGTGTAGCGCAGGAGTAATCGGCGTCGGTATCGGGGGAGACCGCACATCAGGTTACGAATTAGCAAAAAATCAATTATTCCGTACATTAGATGATGTAAATCCAGTTCCAGAATTACACAAGCTTGAAGAGTATGTATTAGAGAATGCGAATAAGCTTGGCATTGGTACGATGGGATTTGGCGGAGAAACAACTTTATTAGGTTGTAAAATTGGAGTATATAATCGTTTGCCAGCGAGCTTCTACGTATCTGTTGCGTATAATTGTTGGGCATATC
Source organism: Bacillus sp. SRB_8 (assembly GCF_003264205.1). Classification (NCBI taxonomy): domain Bacteria; kingdom Bacillati; phylum Bacillota; class Bacilli; order Caryophanales; family Bacillaceae; genus Bacillus; species Bacillus sp. SRB_8. Next base: position 5,469 of record NZ_NADT01000032.1, read on the forward strand.
GTCGTCTTGGCGTAACAATTCATCCTGAAACAGGTGAAATTATGGATTGGTTATACCAAGAAGGTGAAGATACACTTCAACAAGACGCTGCGCAAGAACAAACAGAGCAGCGTGAAATCGTATTACAAGCTCCAATTACAGAAGAGCAAATTCGTGAACTTCGTGTTGGTGACGTTGTTACAATTAACGGCATGATGTATACAGGACGTGATGCGATTCATAAACATTTAATGGATAACGATTGTCCAGTAGATTTAAAGGGACAAATTATTTATCACTGTGGTCCAGTTGTAGTGAAGGATGAGAATGACAATTGGCAAATTAAAGCGGCAGGTCCAACGACAAGCATTCGTGAAGAGCCATATCAAGGCGATATTATGAAAAAGTTCGGTATTCGTGCTGTAATTGGTAAAGGCGGTATGGGTGCTAAAACATTAGCAGCTTTAGAAGAACACGGTGGTGTGTACTTAAATGCAATTGGTGGTGCAGCGCAATATTATGCTGAATGTATTAAAGAAGTGAAAGATGTTGATTTCTTACAATTCGGTATCCCAGAGGCAATGTGGCATTTACGTATCGATGGTTTTAAAGCAGTTGTAACGATGGATTCTCATGGTAAAAGTCTACATGCTGATGTTGATAAAACATCACTTGAAAAATTGGCGAGCTTTAAAGAACCTGTATTTAAGTAAAGAGAAGTGCATCTCGAATTATTCGAGGTGCATTTTTTTGGTATATATAGAAAAACATGTTCAGCATGAAAGAAAGCAGGGAAACAGAAACTACAGGTACGATTATATATGGAAAGGAGACTATTTATGAAATATAAATGGTTATATATAGGTCTCATTTTTTCAATTATGATGGCACTTGTTCCAGTTTCAACATTTGCTTATACGAATACACCACATAACTGGGGAATCCCACGTCCTAAAAATGAAACGGTGCCAGATGCAGGGAAACTATATACAGAATTACTACAAAAAAATGGTGGGTTTTATTTAGGAGATACGAAGAAAAAAGATATTTATTTAACATTTGATAATGGATACGAAAATGGATATACAGGAAAGATTTTAGATGTACTGAAGGAGAAAAAAGTACCAGCAACTTTCTTTGTGACGGGACATTATATAAAAACACAAAAAGATTTATTATTAAGAATGAAAAATGAAGGACATATTATTGGTAATCATTCTTGGAGTCATCCAGATTTTACAACAGTAAATGATGCAAAACTTCGTGAAGAATTAACGAGCGTAACGGAAGAGATTAAAAAAGTTACTGGGCAAAAAGAAGTGAAATATGTACGCCCTCCGCGAGGCGTGTTTAGTGAAAGAACGCTAGCGCTTACGAAAGACATGGGATATTATAACGTGTTTTGGTCGCTTGCATTTCTTGATTGGAAAGTAGATCAGCAAAGAGGATGGCAATACGCTCATAATAATGTAATGACTATGATTCATCCAGGATCTGTTTTGTTACTTCATGCAATATCAAAAGATAATGCAGAAGCACTTGCGAAAATCATTGATGATTTGCGCGAGAAAGGGTATCATTTTAAAAGCCTAGATGATTTAGTAAAAAGCAATCAACCGTAAGCATGTATGCTTGCGGTTTTCTCATGCTATAATGATGTGTAAAAAGGATGGGGAAACGTATGTGGAGCGAACATGTTACGTTAGAATATCCGTACCATTTTGAGGAAGTACTAAAGCGTTTATCTTTCGACCCGTTAAACGTTATTCAATTAGACGAGAAAGTAATTTATGTCCCGCTTTTTATAGACGAAGAACAGATTGTTGTTCGTTTGCAAGGGATTGGTACTGTTCAAAATCCACAGTTTTGGATCTCTAGTCAGGCAGGAGATCAAGAGAAAGTAATGAAACGAATGAGATCCATTTTTCACTGGAATGAACCGTTTCAAAATATACAAAATCATTTTTTAAACACATCATTACGTCCACTATTTGAAACATATGCTTATACTCCAATTATTTTAGAATTTGATTATTTCGCTTGTCTTCTTCGCTGTATTATTCATCAACAAATAAATTTGAAATTTGCTACTGTGCTAACAGATCAATTTGTAAAACGATATGGGACAGAGAAGAACGGCGTTTTCTTTTTCCCAACACCAGAAAGAGTAGCAAACATTTCAATAGAAGAATTGAGAGAGCAGAAGTTTAGTCAGCGAAAAGCCGAATATATAGTAGGATTAGCAAAACATATTGTAGGCGGTAAATTAGATTTAGCAAGGATACAAAACGAAACAGAAGAAGAAGTATCGGCACAATTGTTACCAATAAGGGGTATTGGAGCATGGACAGTGCAAAACTTTTTAATGTTTGGGCTTGGTCGGAAAAATATGTTTCCAAAAGCAGACATTGGAATTCAGCGCGCAGTGCAAGGTGTATTTCAATTAGATAATAAGCCTGATGATGCATTTTTAGAAAAAGTGAAACAAGAGTGTGAACCATATTGCAGTTATGCAGCGTTATATTTATGGAAAAGTATAGAGTAGAGGTGTAATAATGATACAAAAGCAACAAGAGAGTAAGTTGGAAGTTGGTCAAACGTTTCCTGTGACAATTAAACGTCTTGGGATTAACGGAGAAGGCGTTGGTTATTTTAAGAGACAAGTTGTTTTCATTCCAGGGGCATTACCAGGAGAAGAAGTTGTTGCTGAAGCAACGAAAATTCAGCGTGGCTTCGCTGAAGCGAAAGTGAAAAAAGTTCGTAAATCCTCACCACATCGTGTGAAAGCACCATGTTCAGTATATGAGGAGTGTGGTGGCTGTCAATTGCAGCATTTAGATTATAAAGAACAATTAAATCAAAAGCGTGATATCGTTGTACAAGCATTTGAGAAGTACATGAATAACAGTCTGGAAGAGAAAATTCGTCCGACGCTTGGTATGGAAAATCCATGGCATTATCGTAATAAAAGTCAATTGCAAGTGGGGCGTAAAGACGAAAAGGTTATTACAGGGTTATATAAGCAAAACTCACATCAGTTAATTGATATTTCTCATTGCATGATTCAGCATAAAGCAACGAATGAAGCGACAAAAGTTGTAAGACGTATATTAGAAAAATTAAATGTTTCTATTTACAATGAGAAAAAACAAAAAGGTTTAGTACGCACAATTGTGACACGTACTGCAGTTCAAACAGGGGAAGTGCAAGTCACACTTATTACAACAAAAGAAGAATTACCAAATAAAGATCAATTTATCGCAGAAGTGCAAAAACAAATGCCAAGTGTTAAATCAATTATGCAAAACGTAAACTGGCGTAAAACATCTGTTATTTTCGGTGATAAAACATTTAAATTAGCTGGAAAAGAAGTAATTCAAGAAACACTAGGTGATTTATCATTTGAATTATCAGCACGCGCATTCTTCCAATTAAATCCAGAACAAACAGTTGTTTTATACGATGAAGCGAAAAAAGCAGCTGCTTTAACAGGAAACGAGAAGATTGTGGATGCGTATTGTGGTGTCGGTACGATTGGACTTTGGCTTGCGAATGATGCAGCGGAAGTACGTGGTATGGATGTAATTCCAGAAGCGATTGAAGATGCAAAGAAAAATGCAAAACGCCACGGATTCACAAATGCAAAGTATGAAGCTGGTAAAGCGGAACAATGGTTACCAAAGTGGGTAAAAGAAGGCTGGCGTCCAGATGTCATTGTTGTCGACCCACCGCGTACAGGTTGTGATGATAAATTACTTGAAACGATTTTAAAAGTGAAACCGAAACAAGTTGTTTACGTGTCTTGTAACCCTTCCTCATTAGCACGTGATGTGGAAACATTAATGGAGAGCTATGAAGTGGAGTATGTACAACCAGTTGATATGTTCCCGCATACTGCGCATGTAGAAAATGTAGTGAAACTTGTTAGAAAGTAACATTCAATAAGGATATGTCCCTCACAAAGCAGGAGCTATGTGAGGGTATATTTTATTTAGCGAATGGAAGTAAGGAGAATATAATGAACAATTATAAATTGACGATTCAATATGATGGTGCGCGTTATAAAGGGTGGCAACGTCTTGGTAATAATGACAATACGATTCAGGGGAAAATCGAAAGTATAATATCTGAAATGGTCGGAAAAGAAATTGAAATTATCGGCTGTAGTAGAACGGATGCTGGTGTACACGCTTTGAATCAAGTAGCTAACTTTCAAAGTGATGAGAAGTTAGTAGAACATAAAGTAAAAAAGTATTTAAATCAATATTTACCAAATGATATTAGTATTACGAGTGTAGAAGAAGTACCAGATCGTTTCCATGCTCGTTACAATTCTAAAGCAAAAACATATCTTTATAAAATTTGGAATGAAGAGCATACGAACCCATTTATGCGTAAATACAGCATGCACGTGAATAAACAATTAAATGTGAAAAGCATGAAAGAAGCTGCGAAACATTTAGTTGGTTCACATGACTTCACTGCCTTTTCAAATGCAAAGTCTAAGAAAAAATCTATGGTTCGAGAAGTGTATACACTTGATGTTTCCGAAGAATCAGGATTTGTACAAATTAGAGTAAGTGGTAACGGATTCCTTCATAACATGGTGCGGAAAATTGTTGGAGCATTAATTGAAGTTGGATTAGGGCAATTAGAGGCGGACGCAATTCCAAACATTTTAGAGGAAAAACAACGTAATCAAATTAATTGTCTTGCTGAGGCGAGTGGATTGTATTTGGAGAATGTTGAATTTTAATAATAAGTAAAAAAATCGAGCTGATAAGGCTCGATTTTTTTGCACTCTGAAATTAAGAAGATTTCTCTTTCTTCATACGTAGCTTCAAATTCCAAAAAGCAGCAAGCATAATAGCTGCAAAGGAGCCGCTAATTGTGCCTAAGAGCTTTGCATGAGGAAAGCTGCTCATATCAATGAATAGCATTATACATAGAATGGTAGGGAAAAGACCTAAGTAGTGTAATAACTTCAACTTCTTATCATTACTCATATACATTGCCCCTTTCTAGCATATTATACGTTTATTATAACATATTTTACCAGTTTCTTTACACTTGGAGAAAGATTCATTTCATATGTGTAAGTGCAATTTTTTAATTCGATATTGTAAGTTTTGTCTACTCAATCCTAAAAATTTTGCGGCTTGTGAGATATTACCTTTATTTTCTTTAAGAATTTGATGGATATATTTCTTTTCCATTTCTTCGATTATACGTTTTAAAGTTTGTGGCGTATCAGTATTGTGACTAGTTAGCGGAGTCTGCATATTCAGTTCCTTTTTTGCTAGTTCGCGAAAGTGCGTTGGCATATGGAACGCTGTAATGATATCTTCATCTTCTATTAAGTTCATGGAGCCTTCAATTATATGTTCTAGTTCTCTCACATTACCAGGCCAATCGTATTTATAGAAGAAGTTATTTACGTTTAAATCTACATCTTTTACGCTAAGATCAAATTGGATATTGTATTTTTCAATAAAGTGTTGAACAAGATATGCAATATCTTCTTTTCGTTCCCGTAAAGGTGGAAGACATAAAGTAACAACGCTTAATCGGTAATATAAGTCTTGTCTTAATCGATTGTGTGCTATTGCTTCAAGAGGATCTTCATTAATAGTTGCTATAATACGAACATCAATTTCTTTTTCTTGCGCCCCCCCAATTCTTCGTATTGTTTTCTCTTGTATAGCACGCAATAATTTAGCTTGAAGTGCTGGGCTTAATGAGTTGATTTCATCTAATAACAAAGTTCCCCCATTTGCCTCTTCAAATAAACCAGGTTTATCTATTGCTCCTGTAAAAGCACCTCGATTTGTACCAAATAGTAAACTTTCCATTAAGGTTTCTGGTATAGCGGCACAGTTTTGCGAAATAAATGGTTTTGTTGAACGCTGGCTTTCATTATGGATGCTTTGTGCAAATAGCTCTTTACCGGTCCCTGTTTCCCCGATGATAAGTATGGAGGATGGCGTACGTATTACTCTCTTTGCTTCTGTAATGACCGATTGAATAGCTCTAGAATCACCAATTATGTGATCAAAGGTAAACTTAGTATTTTGTTTTCGAGAAAGGTTCGTTTTCATTGTTTGTTTTAAATGACTAATCTCTTTTGAAATTTCAATAGCGCCTTTAATTTTTCCATTTTCTATTATAGGAAAAGTATCGTTAATCGTCGTAATCTCTTGTCCTTTATTGTTAAAATACGTTTGTTTTATATTTTTGTTTGTTTTTCCAAGTTTTAAAGCCTCTATAAGAGTACTATTTTTATTTTCTTCAAATGCAAATACTTCTAAAGGATTTTTATCTAGCACATCTAAGCGATCCATTGATTCAATTTCCATCATTTTACGGTTATAGATAATCGTTTTACTTTCCTCATTAATAATATGGATCCCAATATCTAGTTCATTGAGTAAAGTTTCGTATAGCACATTCATTTCAATAATCTTTTTAAAATTGATTTCTTCTGTATGCATGTATTATCTTCTCCTCGTTATACCCTATGAAGACTGACTTTTTATAATTTTATTAAAATTCTTATAAAATCGCAAAATTTTTTTGCTATTTTCTCTTAAAAATTTTCAAATGATAGAAAAATTTTGCGGTTATGCAGATTTTTTTCGTAAGAAATCCTAATTTTACATAGGTATTGAGGTTGGTACGTATTTTGCATGAATAGTAGTTAAGATCTCTAAATTTAAAGAGTAGGGGGATTATGAATCTTTATAGTGTATGCAACGTTTCAGTTTCAATTAATAAGAGGGAGGAATTTATAAAGTGAAGACGGTTATAGAAGGCGTGTATAGTCCTTGTTACGGGAAAGTAGAGAAATTATTTGTTACTGAAAGTTCTTACGTATATGAGTGGGAAAAATTAGCGTTAATTGAAACAATAGATAAGCAGCAGGTGGAAATTAAAGTGGGAATCAGTGGTTATATCGAATCATTAGAAGTGGTAGAAGGACAAGCTATCGCTGATCAAAAACTATTAATAACAGTGAGGGATGACCTTTTAATAACAGGTAGTGATTAATATAAGTAGTATGTATTTTTGCTCTTTTAAATAATTATTTTTACTATGAAGAATTTTAAAAACGCTTACATTAAATGGGTTTGCAAAGTGAAAAGGGGGGATTTATATGATGGATCAAAACCAAGGATTAAAAAGAGAATTGAAAAGTCGGCACATATTTATGATTGCACTCGGAGGGGTTATTGGTACTGGGCTTTTTTTAGGATCCAGTTATACAATTCATGAAGCTGGACCTGGAGGAGCGATTGTAGCGTATCTTGTCGGTGGATTTGTTATGTATTTAACGATGCTCTGTCTTGGAGAGTTAGCGGTTGCGATGCCTGATGCAGGATCGTATCAAACATATGCTACAAAACATATTTCACCTGCAGCGGGTTATGTAGTGGGATGGATGTCGTGGCTAAACTGGACGGCTACGATAGGCATTGAATTAATTGCAGTTAGTATATTAATGAAACGTTGGTTTCCAGATGTATCATCATGGATTTGGTGCGTAGTGTTTGCTGTATTACTCTTTGTTATTAATGCGTTATCTTCAAGAAGTTTTGCGGAAGTTGAATTCTGGTTTGCAAGTATTAAAGTAATTACAATTATTGCATTTATCATTTTGGGCGGGGCAGCAATGTTTGGTTTTCTAGATATGAAAGGAAATGAACCAGCGCCGATGTTTTCTAGCTTTACTGATTATGGTGGATTGTTCCCAAATGGATTATCAGCCATTTTAATTACGATGATTGCAGTTAATTTTTCCTTCCAAGGAACAGAACTAGTTGGTATTGCAGCTGGTGAGAGTGAAAATCCAGAGAAAACTATCCCGAAGGCAATTAATAATACAGTTTGGCGCATACTTATTTTCTTTGTACTATCTATTTTTATTCTTGCGGGACTATTTCCTTGGCAGCAAGCAGGAGTGATAGAAAGTCCATTCGTAGTTGTATTTGATAAAATTGGTATTCCTTATGCGGCTGATATTATAAATTTCGTTATTATTACAGCTGTACTATCAGTTGCGAATTCAGGATTATATGCAACTTCCCGTATGCTATGGTCTATGTCTAATCAAGGAATGATTAGCCCGATTTTTGGTAAATTATCTAAAAACGGTGTTCCTATTTATGCATTGATTGTAAGTACGTTTGTAGGGTGTCTCTCATTACTATCAGGTATTTATGCGGAAGATACAGTTTATTTATGGCTTCTTTCTATTGCTGGGTTTGGAGCGATATTAGTTTGGGCATCTATTGCTTTATCTAACCTATTAGCTAGAAGGACATACGTGAAGCAAGGGGGAGATATTAAGGATTTGAAATTTAAAACACCACTGTATCCATTTGTTCCAATTCTTGCTTTAGTATTAAATTTAACAGTAATTGTAGCTATGGCTTTTATTCCAGAACAAAGAATGGCATTATATTGTGGTATTCCATTTATGATCGTTTGTTTACTGTTTTACCGTGCTACTAGAAATAAGAGAAGTAAAGTAGAACATACTGAAAAGACAAATACAACCGAATTAGAAAGTTTATAATAGTGATTAATTTGGAGACTGTAAGATTGTAAACAGTCTCTTTTTTTGTGAAAATAAATTTGGAAACATACTACGTATGCAAAGGGGAATTAGCAATGAATCAAGAAGTTTCACAGCTATTAGAACAGATTGATTTACGAAAAGAGGAGCTACTAGAACTTACAAAAACTTTAATTCGTTTTGAAACACCAGCACCACCAGCAAGAAATACAAATGAGGCGCAAGAATTTGTTGCGGAGTTTCTAAAAAAACGAAATTTTAGTATTGATAAATGGGATGTATATCCAAATGATCCGAATGTTGTTGGAGTGAAAAAGGGGACAGCAAGTGAGTCACATAAAAGTCTCATTATTAATGGACATATAGATGTTGCAGAAGTATCAAAGGACGAACCGTGGGAAACAAAGCCGTTTGAGCCGTTTATAAAAGATGGTTGGTTAGTTGGGAGAGGCGCGGCAGATATGAAAGGTGGACTAGCTGGAGCCTTATTTGCTATGCAGCTTTTAGAAGAAGTGGGGATTGAATTACCTGGAGATTTAATTTTTCAATCGGTAATTGGCGAAGAAGTAGGAGAAGCAGGGACACTTCAATGTTGTAAGCGTGGTTATGATGCTGATTTTGCAGTAGTAGTTGATACAAGTAATTTACATATGCAAGGGCAGGGCGGCGTAATTACTGGATGGATTACAGTGAAAAGCCCGCAAACGTTTCATGATGCAACACGTAGACAAATGATCCATGCTGGAGGACGTCTATTTGGAGCGAGTGCGATTGAGAAAATGATGAAGATTGTCCAAAGCTTACAAGAGTTAGAGCGTCATTGGGCAGTCATGAAAACATATGAAGGCTATCCATCTGGAACAACAACAATTAATCCAGCTGTTATTGAAGGAGGACGTCATGCGGCATTTATTGCGGATGAGTGCCGATTGTGGATAACCGTACATTTTTATCCAAATGAAACGCATGAACAAATAATAGAAGAAATAGAAGAGTATTTAGGAAAAGTGGCAGCAGCAGATCCATGGTTAAGAGAGAACCCACCACAATTTAAGTGGGGCGGAGAATCAATGATTGTGGATCGTGGCGAAATTTTTCCTTCTTTAGAAGTAGATAGCGAACATGTTGCTGTCAAAACGCTAAGTTCAGTACATGAATCTATTTTATCTGAAAATGCAATTTTAGATATGTCAGCAACGGTAACTGATGGCGGATGGTTTAGTGAGTTTAACATTCCAGCTGTTATTTACGGACCAGGTACATTAGAAGAAGCTCATTCAATAAATGAGAAAGTTGAAGTTGAGCAGTTAATTGAATTTACAAAAGTAATAACAGCGTTCATATATGAATGGTGTCATACAAAAAAATAGATTAGTATATTGAAATTGTACAGGTATGTACTTGTACGCTTTTTTAGTGAACTATTTCAGAGTTGAACATAAACAACTGAAATAGTTCTTTATTTTTCTATGTTTTTCGTTTTATTTCAATTAATTTCTCTTTAGCTAATTCAACGGCAATCGCATCATCTAAATAGCCGATTGGAAAAAGATAATCGGGGATAATGTCTGTTGATAAAATGAAATATAGTAAGGCACCCCCAATAATTGCACGCTCTTCGGTTGAAATGGTTTCTGTACAAAATTGTTGGTACATATTTGTTAATTGCTCAATGAAAGGACCAGCACTATCAATTTGTTCTATTTTACTTTTGAAACTCTCGTGAATACGTTTTTCACCTTCAGTAGTTTGAGCATAGCGCTCGTAATTTTCAAGTTCTTGTTTTACACGAGTTGTTGTGTATTCGAAGTCGAATAGGTTAGAGGATTGTAATGTTTGTTGAATTGTATCGAGAGATGTGTACATATCTGCTTTTTCCTTATTTATGTGTGGAGAGTTAGGGTACATTTCATCAAGTAATAATTGCGGTGGAACTTGTAGACAGTTTGCGAATTTTTGTAAATGGTTTTGCTTCGGTTGTTGTTTGCCATTAATTATTCTTGAAATTGTTGCAGGATCAATATTTGTAAGTGTTCCTAGTTGGCGCATAGATAGAGCGCGCTCCTTTAACAGTTTCTTTATTAATTTACCGAGCCGCTCATTTGGATTTTCATTGGGCATAATGTAGGCACTCCTTTTCTATTGTCTATCGTTGAAAAAATGTTGAGCATTTATTACAAGTATATGAAACAGACAGGCACAGTTGCTCAACATTTTCATAATATGCAACGAAAAGTGAGAAAAGGGGTGACTGTACGATGAGTACGGCAGGTTTATTTTCAATTTTTTTAATCGGGATTGCGTCTAATTTAGATAATGCAGGTGTTGGGATTGCATATGGCATTCGTAAAATTCGAATTTCGTGGCTTAACAATTTTATCATCGCATTTTTTGGATTTTTATTTACTTTACTAGCTGGATTCTTTGGGAATTGGATCGCATTATTTATTTCAGAGTTCACAGCAAACATTATTGGAGCAATCGTTTTAGGAATAATCGGGGTGTTTATTTTATGTCAGCCTTTCTTGAGTCAAAAAGATACCGTAGAATCTAAAGATAGTAGTGTACTTATGGGGGTTTTACGTAATCCAGAAAAAGCAGATTTTGATGGTTCTAAAACAATTAGTTTTTCTGAAGCAATTGTTTTAGGAGTTGTATTGTCCATAAACAATATTGCAGGTGGATTTGATGCTGGAGTAACAAATTTAAATCTTTGGCTTACGGCATGTATTTCTGGAGTTTTTAGTTTTATTTGTATTAGTGGTTTTACGTATGTTGGTAAAAGATTTTTAGCTGAATACTTAGGGAAATGGGCAACTGTAATTGCAGGTGTGTTATTAATTCTTATTGGAATTGATCAATTGTTGTAAGAATGATAGGGAAAACAGTATTCGAGTATTTCCTTGGAAATACACTAAGAAATTGCATATATCGACGTGAAATCTTTTCACGGTAATGAAAGATTGTAAGTATTATACAAATCTTTGTGTGTAAAAAGGTTTAAAAAAGTAAAAGCACCTGCATAGGTGCTTTTTAGCGTATATCTTCAATTAGTTGTGCACATTCATCATCATGCATACTGTACTCACTTAAAACTTGAATACAAAGCCATTTCAGTTCTTCGATACTATGCTCAAGTTCTTCGGGAAGTACATGGTAAATGTCTTCAAGTCCCATTCCGAAATGAATAAGTTCTAGTACTTGATCATCGATGTTCCGATCCATTAATAGTTCAAGCACTTCTAAATTGAATATGTATCGGTGAGCTTCATCGAGTGAAACAACTTTTAGTTTCAAACTTTCTACAATACTCAATATGAAAAGAAGAATTGTTTTTTCGAGAACAGGTTGTTTCTCCATTTGAAATATGAGTTTCATCTTTTACACCTCCACATACAGCGCTAGGTTGTACTATATTATTCAGGAGGGGGGAGCAAATATGCATAATAAAGAGAACTTTTATTACTGTTTTTTGAAGTGTGTTGATGCCTAGTAGAACGGATTTTTGTGAAATAAAAAATCCTGCCAATATAGCAGGATAACTTCTAAATTAAAACATACTCCAACCTTCTTGGGCAGAAAGTAATTCAAGAATTTTAAAACCAGCGATACTATTTCCGTTTGCATCTAAAGCTGGTCCGAAAATACCGATTCCCATTTCGCCTTTTACGCAGCCGAAAATTCCGCCCGCTACACCACTTTTTGCAGGGATTCCAACACGAATTGCAAATTCACCAGATTCATTATACATCCCGCAAGTAACCATAAATGTTTTACAAATTTTCGTAATATGTTTAGGGATGATCTGTTTCTTTTTATAAGGATCATATCCATCCATTGCAAAGATTAAACCAATACGTGCTAGATCGATACAGTTAACCTCAATTGCACATTGACGCGTATATAAATCCATAAGTTCTTCAATATCGTTATCGATGATGCCATTTTGTTTCATATAGTAACAAAGTGAACGGTTTAAGTAAGCTGTTTCTAATTCAGAAGTGGCAACTTTAGAAGAATAACTAATAGTAGGATTGTCTGTTATATCACGCACAAATTGAAGAATGCGTTCCATCTTCTCCTCGTTATCATTACCAGCTAGCATACTTGTAATAGCTAATGCACCCGCATTAATCATTGGATTAAGAGGCTTGGAAGAACTTGTCGTTTCAAGCTTAATAATAGAATTAAATGGGTCACCAGTTGGTTCCATTCCAACTTTAGAAAATACATATTCTTCACCACGGTCTAAAAGGGCAAGGGCAAGTGTAATTACTTTAGAAATACTTTGAAGAGTAAATAGTGTTTGTGAGTTACCAGCATGGATATATTCTGTTTCTTTATGAAAAATAGCAATCCCTAGATCATCTGGATTTGCATTTCCTAGTTCGGGGATATAAGTAGCAAGTTTTCCTTTTTTCGTATATGGTTTTACTTGTTCTAACAACTGCTGTAAGTTGTTTGTTTCAATGCACTGCATAGTACCAACGCTCCTATTTCGAATTAGCTAAGTTTACTTTTCCCGATATGCTCGGAAATAAATAATAACATGAAAAAGTGGAATGATAAAACGAAAGTTGAATGTTCTATAGTGAGTCTTCAGTTTCGATTATTCCGTGTTATAAAAGGAAAATTTTCCTTTTATATAACAGTTTGGAAATAGGAGATTTATCCATAAAAAGTTCGGAAATAAAAACTACACATCTATACAACTATATGTTATTATGGTTATGTAATAGAAAGCGTTTTCTAAAGCGTACTTATAATGATAACGATTTCATAAATTTGATAGGGGGAATTAAGATGTTGCAGTTTTTACAACGTATTGGTAAAGCGTTAATGCTTCCAATCGCCGTACTACCAGCAGCAGGATTATTGCTTCGTTTAGGGCAACCAGATGTATTTAATATTCCTGTTATGGCACAGGCCGGCGCAGCGGTTTTTGATAATTTAGCACTTATTTTTGCAATTGGTATTGCAATCGGTCTTTCAGTTGATGGTAGTGGTGCAGCAGGTCTTGCAGGTGCAATTGGTTATCTAGTTATGAAAAACAGTATTGATGCACTTAGTAAGGGATATTCTACTGCAGAATTACAAGATAAATTAGGTAAAGTCCAAGATTTAATAGGAAATAGCGCAAATGTAGATCCATCTAAGCTTGCAGATACAATGACACAAGTATCTAAGGCAGCCGAATTATCGACTAAAGTGGATATGAAAGTTTTAGGTGGTATTATTGTCGGTGTTATAGCAGGATTCCTTTATAATAAATTCCATAAAATTAAACTTCCAGAATGGTTAGGTTTCTTTGCTGGAAAACGTTTTGTTCCGATTGTTACATCGGTTGTAATGCTAATATTAGGAATTCTATTCGCACAAATTTGGCCAGCAATTCAAAATGGTATCGATGCATTAGCTCATGGAATTGTTAATTTAGGTGCAGTTGGTTCAGGTCTATTTGGTTTATTAAACCGTCTATTAATCCCAATTGGTTTACACCATGTAATGAACACATATTTCTGGTTCGTATTTGGTGACTTTACAAATGCAGCAGGTAATGTTGTAAATGGTGATATCGCTCGCTTCCTTGCAGGGGATAAAACAGCAGGTATGTTTATGACTGGTTTCTTCCCAGTTATGATGTTCGGTTTACCAGCAGCATGTTTTGCAATGATTGCAGCTGCTAAACCAGAAAAACGTAAAATGGTTACAGGTATGTTAGGTGGCCTAGCATTAACTTCATTCTTAACTGGTATTACAGAACCTATTGAATTCTCATTCATGTTCTTATCACCATTATTATATGGTATTCATGCCGTGTTAACAGGTATATCTTTATTCGTAACAACATCACTTGGCATTCACGATGGTTTCACATTTAGTGCCGGTGCAATTGATTACTTCTTAAACTTTGGTATTGCAACAAAACCAGTGTTACTAGCAGGAATCGGTTTAATTTACGCAGCAATTTACTTCGTAGTATTCTACTTCTTAATTAAGAAGTTCGACTTAAAAACTCCTGGTCGTGAAGATGACGATGAGTTAGCTGAAGAGGGTGATGCACCAGTTGCAGGTTCAATTGGTGAAACTTACGTAGCAGCTTTAGGCGGAAAAGAAAACTTAACAGTTATTGATAACTGTGCAACGCGTTTACGCTTACAAGTGAAAGATGCAGGTTTAGTAAATGAACCAGCATTAAAACGCGCAGGTGCAAAAGGCGTTATGAAATTAAGTAACACAAGTGTACAAGTTATCGTAGGTACAAATGTTGAATCTGTTGCCGATGATATGAAAAAACACGTATAAATAGTTAGATAAGAGGATATCCAAAAAGATTGATAACACCAGTCTTTTACAGGATATCCTCTTTTATTATGTTGAAATTTTAAAGGGAATCTTACTTTTGTAAATTTTCTTTTTCTTTTTTATACATATAGGTTGGTAATATGTTCAGCGCATGATAAAGTAGGGATGATATAGAATGGAATGTCTATAATCTACTGAAATGATTTGGAGAAAGTCTTGTGTAGATGAATTAAATTATCGGTAAATAAGGGGAAAAAGGTAATCATGGATCAGGAAAAAAATACTGTTAATGGGAAAGTACGTCGTCCGATTGTATACATAAAAAGAACAATCATTCTCGTCCTACTATTTTCACTTGTATATTTCATGTATACAAAAATTGTTGCGCATAATAAAAAAGAAGAAACTTTAAAAGCAGCAGCAGAAATGAAGAAGCGAGAAGAGATAAAAAAGATAGAAGAAGTGAAAAGGCAAGAAGCTGAAAAACAAAGAAAACAAAAAGAACAGGAAGAACAGATAAAACAGGCGCAAGTTATAGAGAAACCTACTGAAGGACCGCCTCAAGAAATTAATGAAAACGCTCAATTGGATCAATATTTACAGAGCATGGGATTTAGTGGGACAGCTGTTATTGTGAAGAATGGGAAAGTTCTTGTGAATAAAGGATACGGCATGGCTAATAAAGAGAAGCAAGTGCCGAATAATTCAGAGACGACCTTTTATATTGGTTCTATTTCAAAAGCATTTGTGGCGACTGCTATTATGCAATTAAAAGATCAAAATAAATTACAAGTAGAGGATACAGTTGCAAAGTATATTCCAGACTTTCCTCAAGGTAATAGCATTCAGTTAAAACATCTATTAACACATACATCAGGCATTCCGGAATATGAGCAGGGAAAAGAGGATATTTCTCATGAAGAACTGATAAAGCGGATAGGAAATCAAAAGCGTATCGGGAGTCCAGGAGAGAAATGGAAGTATTCCGATTCGAACTACTCTATACTTGCTTACATTGCTGAGAAGGTAAGTGGACAGTCGCTCGAAGAATATATAAAACAACATATTTTTGCGACTGCGGGTATGAAACATTCTGGTTTCGGTACAGCGTTGGAACAAACAAGATTCCCATCAACGGGTTATAAAATAGTGAATAACAATATGACAACACCTAATATTCCGAGCATGTCACAACTATATGGTTGTGGTGATATATATACGAGCGCGCATGATTTATATTTATTTAATGAAGCACTCTTTTCTGGAAAATTAATTTCAAAAGAGAGTTATAATCAAATGTTTACAGCCGTGAAAAAGGATTATGGATTTGGCTGGTATGTAGATCCAGGAAGCTATTCAAATCACGGTGTAATGCCAGGTTGGAATTGCTTAAATGGTTTTAGTAAAAATGGTAGTGTATATGTGGTTTTATTATCTAACATTCAAAATAACATTAAATCATTTGGTAAAGTGAATAACGACATTTATACGATGTTACGAAATATAGAAGTGTAAAAGACTGTCCTTTTGGATAGTCTTTTTTGCATTGAGGAAATATATGTGCGGTGCGATAATGAAATAAATGGAAAAGGGGGAGGTTTATGAGTATACATAAGCATCATGCACGCAATGCGAAACGAACTTTGTTTATAGCTATCATTGTATGGATTATCGTTGTAATTGGATTAGTTATGGAATATAAAAAAGGAACAATATTCACTTCAGATAAAGAAATTCTGAAATTAATAGGTATTTTGCTACCAGCGTTTGGATTACTAATATATAGTTTTATAGAAAAACGAAGAGCAAAAATGCTTAGACAGGATAATTGTAATATAGGGAGCTCTAGATTATTTGAACAACAAAAGTTCGTTGTTCGTAGAGAGGTAGGGGTATTTCAAGTAATAACGTACTTTGGATTAGATGGCAGTGCAGTAGGGTTTTTAAAAGAAGAGTATAATTCCGTTATTCAAAGTATATGGAAAGGTGCACTTTCTTTTCTTTTTAAGGGACTACATAAGCAACAATTTTATTTATATAATCAATCGGGAGAAAGATTGCTGCGTGTTCAAAAGAAGATGGGCGTGCGTAACTTCTATATATTTTATAGTGTAAATGGAAAGAAAATTGGAGAGTTGAAACAAGTACTAAGTTTAACAAAATGGGAATGGATATTTTTAGAGATGAATGGTAAGGAAATTGGTAAAGTGACTGGGGACTTTTCAGCAACAATGCAGAAAATAGACTGGCAAGATGGAACACATATTGATGTGAAAGAAGATGGTATTCCGTTAGAAGCTGCAAAATATTTTTCGGCAAGTGGTGGATCCCTTGTTACAGCTTCTATATCCGGACAAGCAGAATTATCAAGAGCGGTATATTACGGCGTAGCTGCCATTGTGACAATTAAAAATTAAAGATTAGCAAAGAGATAGATGGGAAACCATCTATCTTTTTTTATGCCCTGAAACAATTATTTCTTTTAGAAAATGTATGCCTTACCTATCACAAAAAAAGTCTGATTTGTATAAATTAAGATGTATGGATATAAATTTTTATACTTTAAAAATAATAGGAGGAGAAGCGTATGTGTCTGTTCAGAAAATATTGGCACAAATTATCCAGACTGTTTAATAGACAATTAGGTTATTTTTTAGATGACAAGTTACTGCCTGCTGTGGAACGACTTTTATTTTCGCAAAACTTCGCGAGATTTATTCAAAGAAATTCTAAGCAAGCTACGGAAGAGTTTATAGAATCAAGTCAATTTCAATCTATTATTTGTAACATTTTAAAAGAATGTAATACATCACCTTTTAAAGAAATTGCAAAGCAATATTTAGGGAAAAACGTAGAAATTACTGTGACAGTTGGACAGTTAACAGGTGTTATTGTAGCAGTTGGTGACGATTTCTTAACGCTGCAAGAAGGAATAGGAACTGAAGTTTTATTACCATTTACAAGTATTATATCAATGAAAGAAGTGTAAGAAAGGAGACTTATATATGTTATTTACTGATGAATTGCGTAACCATGTTGGTGAATTAGTGCAAGTTGTGACAGCTGTTGAAATTGTTGCAGGTATTCTTTTATCTGTTACGGACGGGGCAGTAAGTGTTCGTACATCTCCTTCTTATGGACCACCTGAAGATGTACTTGTGCGTATTCCTATTATTGCTTATGTTCGCTTGGAAGGGTAAGAGTGATACAAGTATGAGAATATCAGTTGTTATTCCAGCGCATAATGAAGCAAGTACTTTATCACAAGTTTTAGTAGAAGTGGAGAAGCTGAAGCCGTATGAAATTATTGTAGTAGATAATGGATCGACAGATGGAACGAATGAAGTCGCATTACAGCATAGTTGCCATGTAATTTATTATAAACATTCTCTTGGTAATGATGTAGGAAGGGCAATTGGAGCTAGAGAAGCAAAAGGTGAAATTGTATTGTTTTTAGATGGTGACATCGTTATTGAGAGTAAAGAGCTACAAAGTTTCGTGAAAGGAGTTCAGCAAGGGCATCAAATTGTTGTGAATAATTTAACATGGTCTGTTTATTTAAAGATGAGACCACACTATACGACAGTTGGAAAATTCATGTTGAATCGTTATTTGAATAAAAAAGAGCTTGTTGTTGATTCTTTAATCGCAATTCCACATGCGATGAATCGGGATGTTATTGAGAATCTTGGGTGGTGGAATTTAGCAGATCCAGCACTATTTCAAGCGATGGCGATGTCTAGAGGAGTAGATATTGCCGATATGGCTTCGGTCGATGTAATTCACACGAATAAGGTTCGTCCTGTGCATACGGGTACATCACCTGGTTCTCCTTATCCGAAGGCGACTAGTCGTATTATGGGTGATCATTTGTGTGCTTTGCAATACGTAATCGAAACATATGGTAAACGTGGCGGTTTTTCGGAGGGAAACAGGGATAGAGAGTTTATAGGGAAGTATAAACCAGTTTTATTACAAAAGGAAAAAGCGAAATACAGTGCTATTATACCCGTATCAGAAGAAAAAATGACTATAAGATCTGTCATACAGGAAGTGAAAAAGGCAGGTGTAGATGAAATTATAGTTGTTGCGAATGGAGCAGATGCCGAGACAATTAAACAAGCAAAGCTAGAGAATGTTATTGTAGTTGAATTCGAGAAGGCACTTGGACATAATGTAGCACGAGCGATAGGGGCTATGCATGCTACGGCAGATATTTGTTTATTTGTTGATGGTGATTTTGCTATTCCGGCAAAAAAGCTAATTCCATTTTTGCATGCTATTGAAGACGGAAATGATGTGGCGTTAAATGATTTGCAATGTTTGTTAGATATGTTTCACCCGGCAGATCCAATTAGTATGGGGAAATATTTCGTGAATTTGGTAGCGAAACGACCAGATTTATGGAACAACTCATTAACGGCAGTGCCACATGCTATGCATAAAAAGGTAATAGAGAAAATTGGATATGATTCCCTTATCATCCCACCATTAGCTCAAATGAAAGCTATTTTAGAAGAATGCTCTATTACAGCAGTGGAATTTGTAGATGTTATAAAAACAAATCGAGTACGTCCAGAGCAACATGGGTTTGTAAATGGAAGAATTCCTGCATTCGATCGTATTTTCGGTGATCAGCTTGAGGCGATTGCTTATTTATTACAACATACGAATGGGCGCGGGAGTTTTACAGACGGAGAAAGGGATAGAGATATAATACTACAACTGAGAAGGGAAGAAGAGAATATAGATGAATGCTAGTAGTAAAGTAACCATTATTGGATTAGGATATGTTGGCCTTCCTTTAGCGGTCCTTTTTGCAGAAAGAGGACATGCTGTACTTGGATTAGATAAAGATAATAGGAAGATAGAATCAATAATTAAAGGAGAAAGTTATATTCCTGATGTTTCTTCTAACGTATTACAAAATTTATTGAACGAGAGAAAATTAATAGTAAATACACCAGATAAAGGTTTTGCGGAGTTCCAAAATAGTGAGTATGTTATTGTGACTGTGCCTACGCCAATTAATGAGAATAAAGAACCCGATTTAAGTGCACTCGTTTCAGCCTCCCATTATATACAACAACACCTTCAAGAAGGACAAACCTTCATTTTTGAAAGCTCCACATATCCAGGTACACTGGAGGAAGTTATCATTCCTATTATTTCTCAAACAGGTAAAAAGGTAGGAGAAGATTATTATATTGGGTATTCTCCAGAGCGAATTGATCCAGCGAATAGCCAGTATTCAGTTGAAACAATTCCAAAAGTTATTAGTGGACAAACCGAGCAGTGTAAACAAAAAGTACAGGATTTGTATAGCACTATATTTGATGTAGTTGTTCCAGTTAGTTCTCCGAAAGTAGCGGAGATGTGTAAGCTATTTGAAAACATTCAGCGCTTAGTTAATATTTCATTAGTAAATGAGTTAAATATACTTTGTGAAAGTTTGAATATTAATTTTTATGAGGTGCTTGAAGCGGCATCTACAAAACCGTTTGGATTTACTCCGTATTGGCCAGGACCAGGAATAGGAGGACACTGTATTCCGGTAGATCCTTTATATTTTCAATGGAGAATAAGAAAGGCTGGAGCAATTAGTCAATTAATTGAGGCAGCACATGTAATTAATGAAGAAATGCCAGCGAAAATAATCGGGAAAGTAAA
This sequence comes from Bacillus sp. SRB_8, assembly GCF_003264205.1. NCBI lineage: Bacteria > Bacillati > Bacillota > Bacilli > Caryophanales > Bacillaceae > Bacillus > Bacillus sp. SRB_8. The sequence goes on from NZ_NADT01000032.1 coordinate 25,999, forward strand.
AGGTGTGGTGCAATCACCCGCAACGGTTTTAATAGTAGGGATTGCATATAAGAAAGATGTAAATGATTTGAGAGAATCACCGGCGTTGCCAATTATTCAATTATTAATAAAAGAAGGATACAAGATAGAATATCATGATCCGTATATTTCTACAGCGAAAATTGGAGATACACTATATCAATCTGTTCCATTAGATGAACAAAGAATTAAACAAGCAAATTGTATTTTAATTGTAACGGATCACTCTAGCATCGATTGGAATCTTTTTAAAGGGATTGAGCGATTAATAGATACACGTGGAATCGTAAAGAAGGTGAGTGTATGAGTGAAAAATGTTTAATTACAGGTGGAGCAGGATTTATTGGTTCGCATTTAGCTGAAGAGTTGGTGAAAAGAGGTTATGAAGTTACTATTGTGGATAACTTCTATAAAGGAAAAAATAAATATCATAATGAGTTAATGAAAGAGCTCCGGGTTATTCCAATAAGCGTTTTAGATAAAAATTCAATTTATGAATTAGTGAATCAACATGATGTGGTGTTTCATTTAGCTGCAATTTTGGGAGTCAAAACTACAATGGAAAAAAGTGTAGAGCTTATTGAAACAAATTTCGATGGAACGAGAAATATTTTACAAGCAGCGTTAAAAGGGAAGAAGAAAGTAGTATTTGCATCTACTTCTGAAGTATATGGAAAGGGAGAGCCGCCATTCTCTGAAGAAGGAGATCGTTTATACGGTGCAACTTCCAAAATACGTTGGAGTTATGCAATTTGTAAAACGTTAGAGGAAACATTATGTTTAGGGTACGCATTAGAAGGTTTACCTGTAACGATTGTTCGTTATTTTAATATTTATGGTCCAAGAGCGAAAGATGGTCCGTACGCAGGAGTAATTCCACGATTTATTCGTGCGGCTTTGCAAGGTGACGATATTCTCGTGTATGGAGATGGAAAGCAGACACGCTGCTTTACGTATGTAAGTGATGCGGTCGAGGCAACAATTCGTGCAATGGATGAGAAGGTAAATGGTGAAATTATTAATATAGGTTCTGAGAATGAAAAAAATATAAGGGTAGTAGCGGAAGATATAAAAAAGTTAACGAAGTCTATTTCCAAAATTGTGCACGTTCCATTTGAGGAAGTATATCCACATGGATTTGAAGAGATTCCAAATAGAAGACCAGACGTAACGAAATTAAGAGAACTCGTTCAGTTTCAAGCGAAAGTAACGTGGGAACAAGGATTGAAAGAAACTATTAAATGGTTTCGTGAAGAAAACAATGGCTAAGTCGTTATCAGTTATTATTCCCGTATGTAATGAAGTGGATACGATTTCAGATGTGGTTCAATCGGTAAAACCATTGAATCCAGTAGAGATTATTGTAGTAGCAAATGGTTGTAATGATGGTACAGAAGCGATTGCTGAGAGCTTAGGATGTACAGTAATCCAGCATAAAGAGTCACTTGGTAACGACGTTGGACGCGCAGTTGGTGCAAAACATGCGATAGGTGATGTATTACTGTTTGTAGATGGAGATTTTGCTATTCAAACTTCAAAATTACAATTATTCCTTAATCCGATTTTACATGATCAGGCGGACATCGTTTTAAATAATTTGGACGCATTATTTTTAAAGAAACAAAAACCGTACTCCGTGACAGTATGGCGCCAAATATTAAATGCAATGTTAGAGCGTGAAGAATTAAAAATTGATTCTTTATTATCTGTACCTCATGCGCTGACGAAGGAAGTTGTGCAAAGTATTGAAGACGAATGTTTTGTTAATCCTATTGTGGCTCATCTACGCCTAGCACAAAGTAAATGGAGAATTAGTCGTCATTGTGCAATTGACGTTATTACGCCAAATAAATTTCGTCCATTCGAGCATGCTGCATATGGCACGGATCTTTCTCAATCTGAAAAACGAATGATAGGTGATCATATAGAAGCTGTAGCAGAGCGGATATTAGGCAGCGATGGGCGCGGAGGATATTATGATGGAAATAGGAAAAGAGAGAGTGTCTATCATACTCTAAATTTTGAAGATTTTTATCAAGGATGGGGCGTTACATCTAATTTGTATAAAGGAGAGCAATTATCGGTAATTATTCCTGTGCAAAATGAAGAGAAAACAATTGGAAACGTTATAGAAGAGCTTCGCAAAATTGAACCTTTTGAAATCATCGTTGTTGTAAATGGTTCGTCCGATAAAACGGCAACAATTGCAAAAGACAAGGGAGCAACAACAATTGTGTATAAAGAAGCACTTGGAAACGATGTGGGGCGTTCGCTTGGAACTTATTTTGCAAAAGGAGAAATTGTTTTATTTATAGACGGTGATTTTGTTATTCCAGCTAGTGAGCTATATCCCTTTGCAAAAGCTATTGCAGATGGAACGGATGTCGCATTAAATGATTTAAATCATTATTTAGATTTGAGAGTACCACTTCATCTTGTAACAGCATTTAAATATGCATTAAATTTAGCTTGTGATAGAAAAGATTTAGGAGTAGGCTCTCTTATTGCTGTACCTAATGCGTTTAGTCGTACTTGTTTGAAGGAAATAGGGTATAAATCATTATTGTCACCTTGTGTAGCACAAGTGAAAGCTGTACTTTCAGGTTTTGAAATCGCTTGTGTAAGTCGTGTCGATGTTGATAAGATGAACCGTATTCGTCCCAGTGAACATTTCGCAAAAATAGGTCATCCTCCAGCTGTCCTTCGAATTATTGGTGATCATATAGAAGGATTAGAGCAATTAATTGCATTAACAAACAGTCGTGGTGGATTTTACGATGGAAATAGAAAAAGAGATGTTTTATAGTGGTAACAAAAAAAGTGTACAACGTATGTACACTTTTTTGCTCTGTTATAAAAACTATAACAGATTAGGAGATAAGAGTATTACAGCTCTACAATGGGTATCGTTCTTATATTACAAAATAGGACTCGTATATAAGAATACCAAAAAAATACAATTAAAGAAAGGGTTAATTCTAAAGAGTTTTATATGAGGTTAACACTATGCATGTAGTAGTTTGCTCAACATTTCACAAACATGTCACAACTATTTCGTCCACTTCCGAAAAAAAGTAGTATTCTAAGTGTGTAAGCTGTTATATAAAAAATCGTAGTCCTGTACTAATCAAAAATGGAGGAGATTAGGATGACTCAAGTATTAGAAAATGTAAAAAGCGCGTGGGAAAACTTTAAAGGTGAAAAATGGAAAGCAGAGATTGATGTTCGCGATTTCATTTTAAATAATGTAAACGTTTACGAGGGAGAAGACTCTTTCTTAGCGGAAGCAACTGAAGCAACGAAACAACTTTGGGATCAAGTAATGGATTTAACAACAAAGGAACGTGAAAACGGTGGCGTTCTTGATATGGATACAAAAATTGTTTCTTCTATTACATCACATGAACCAGGATATTTAAATAAAGATATTGAAAAAGTGGTCGGTTTCCAAACTGATAAACCATTTAAACGTTCTTTACAACCATATGGTGGTATTCGTATGGCAGAACAAGCTTGTGAAGCGTATGGATATGAAATGGATAAAGAACTTAGCAAGATTTTCAGAGACTGGCGTAAAACTCATAATCAAGGTGTATTTGATGCATACACACCAGAAATGAAAGCGGCTCGTAAATCAGGTGTTATTACTGGTCTTCCAGATGCGTATGGACGTGGACGTATTATCGGTGACTATCGCCGCGTAGCGCTATATGGTATAGATCATTTAATTGAAGCGAAAAAAGCTGATTATAATTTAACTGGCGGTGTAATGAGCGAAGATACAATGCGTTTACGTGAAGAATTATCTGAGCAAATGCGTGCACTTCAAGAGTTAAAACAGATGGCTGCCTCTCATGGATTCGATATTTCTAAGCCAGCTACAAATGCACAAGAGGCCTTCCAATGGTTATACTTTGCTTATCTTGCAGCAATTAAAGAGCAAAACGGGGCAGCAATGAGCCTTGGACGTACCTCTACATTCTTAGATGTTTACATTGAAAGAGATTTAGCAAATGGTACTTTAACAGAAGAAAAAGCACAAGAAATTGTTGACCATTTCATTATGAAATTACGTCTTGTGAAATTTGCAAGAACACCTGATTATAATGAACTATTCTCTGGAGACCCAACTTGGGTAACTGAATCTATCGGTGGTATGGCGTTAGACGGTCGTCCGTTAGTAACAAAAAACTCATTCCGTTTCTTGCATACATTAGATAATTTAGGACCAGCACCAGAACCAAACTTAACAGTTCTTTGGTCTAAACAATTACCAGAGAACTTTAAAAACTACTGTGCAAAAATGTCTATTAAAACATCAGCAATTCAATACGAAAATGATGACATTATGCGTGCTGACTACGGTGATGACTACGGTATTGCTTGTTGTGTATCAGCAATGAGAATTGGTAAACAAATGCAGTTCTTCGGAGCACGTGCAAACTTAGCGAAAGCATTACTATATGCGGTTAACGGTGGTAAAGATGAAAAGTCAAAAGCACAAGTTGGTCCTGAATACGCACCAATTACTTCTGAAGTATTAGATTATGAAGAAGTTATGCGTAAATTCGATATGACAATGGAATGGTTAGCTGGTCTATACTTAAATACATTAAATGTAATTCACTATATGCACGATAAATATAGCTATGAACGTATTGAAATGGCACTTCACGATACAAATGTTCTTCGTACAATGGCAACAGGTATCGCTGGATTATCTGTAGTAGCAGACTCTTTAAGTGCAATTAAATATGCACAAGTAAAACCAATTCGTGATGAAAATGGTATTGCAGTTGATTTTGAAATCGAAGGAGATTTCCCTAAATACGGTAACAATGATGATCGTGTAGATGAAATCGCAGTAAATCTTGTGAAAACATTTATGAACAAGATTCGCAAACATAAAACATACCGTAATTCTGTTCATACAATGTCAATCTTAACAATCACATCTAACGTTGTATACGGTAAGAAAACTGGTAACACTCCAGATGGACGTCGTACTGGAGAACCATTTGCACCGGGCGCAAACCCAATGCATGGCCGTGATACAAAAGGTGCATTAGCATCATTATTATCTGTAGCTAAATTACCATATGAAGATGCACAAGATGGTATTTCAAATACATTCTCTATTATTCCAAAAGCACTTGGTAAAGAAGATGATGTACAAGTACGCAACTTAGTATCTATGCTTGATGGATATGCAATAAAAGAAGGACACCACTTAAATATTAACGTATTTAACCGTGAAACATTAATGGATGCAATGGAGCATCCTGAAAAATATCCACAATTAACAATTCGTGTATCTGGTTACGCTGTTAACTTTATTAAATTAACTCGTGAACAACAAATTGATGTAATAAACCGTACAATGCATGAAAGCATGTAAGTGAAAAAAGTGTCCCTCCGCTTTTAATATATAGCGGAGGGAGGCTGTTTCAATAAAGGAGGAAGTAACATGGTAAAAGGAAGAATACATTCTGTAGAGTCTTGTGGTACTGTTGATGGCCCAGGGATTCGTTATGTCATATTTACACAAGGGTGTTTATTACGTTGTCAATATTGTCATAATGCTGATACATGGGAAATCGGTAAAGGTAAAGAAATAACAGTTGAAGAAGTGATGCAGGATGTGACATGTTACCTTCCATTTATTGAAGCTTCTGGAGGCGGTATAACAGTTAGCGGTGGAGAGCCACTATTACAGCTAGACTTCTTAACCCAGTTGTTTAAAAAGTGCAAAGAAGCTGGTATCCATACAACAATCGATTCTTCTGGCGGTTGTTATTCTGAAGAACCAGAATTCCAAAATAAGCTAGATATTTTAATGAAGTATACAGATTTAGTTTTATTGGATTTGAAGCATATTGATTCAAAGAAACATCGTAAATTAACAGGGAAACCAAATGAACACATTTTACAATTTGCTCGTTATTTATCGGATAGAAAGAAACCAATTTGGGTAAGACATGTATTGGTTCCCGGTGTTACCGATGGTGAAGAGGATTTGCAAAAATTATCAAACTTTATTCAAAGTCTATCTAATGTTAAGAAAGTGGAAGTGCTGCCATATCATAAGCTCGGTGTTTATAAATGGGAGGCACTTGGACATAAGTATCCACTTGCGGATGTGAATCCACCGACAGAAGAAAATGTTGAACATGCAAAACATATTTTACAAGCAGTCTAACCTAAACATTTGGTTAGGCTTTTTGTTTCTTCATAATAAAATCTAGAGTATATATTTAGAAAAGAGTATACTGAAAAGGGAATATCCATATTTTTGTAAAGAATAAGCGGAGAAATTTACATAATTGTAAAGGGAAATCAAAATAGTAAAAAGAATTAAGAAGTAAAAGAGTGAGTATTATGGAATATAGAACATTTGTAAGTTATTGCGAAAGCTCTTATAGGAAAGTATAATGTAAAGATATGAGCACAGATAGGATTAAGGGGTCAATCTTATATGCTTTGCATATCCACGACAGATACATAGCTAACAGGAAAGTATTAGAATCCGAGTATGTAGTTTTTAAGGAAAATGTTTTTCCTATTGTCGTATATGCAATATGGAGAAACAAAAAGCTAGGAGTGGATTTGTTTGATAAAAAACCCCAAGGTTTTAATATTAACTGCACATTACGGTAACGGTCATGTGCAAGTGGCAAAAACATTAGAACAAACATTTCGCCAAAAAGGAATCGAAGATGTAATTGTATGCGACTTGTTTGGAGAATCACATCCAGTTATAACCGATATTACAAAATATTTATATTTAAAAAGCTATACGGTAGGAAAAGAATTATATCGTTTGTTTTATTATGGTGTAGAGAAAATTTATGATAAAAAAATAGCATCTTGGTATGCGAATTTTGGGAGAAAGCGTTTGAAGACGCTATTACAGGTGGAGAAACCGGATATTGTTATTAATACCTTTCCAATCATCGCTGTACCAGAATTGAAAAAGCAAATAGGTATTTCTATTCCTGTTTATAACGTATTAACGGATTTTTGCGTGCATAAAATATGGATCCATCGAGAAGTAGATCGTTATTTTGTAGCAACCGATCATGTGAAAAAGGTGATGGTTGATATCGGTGTACCTGCAGAACAAATTGTTGAAACAGGGATTCCGATTCGTAGCAGTTTTGAGCTAAAGATAAATCCAGCAATTATATATAATAAATATCAGTTATGTAAGGATAAAAAGATGTTACTAATTGTAGCAGGTGCTCATGGTGTGCTAGGGAGTGTAAAAGAGCTATGCCAGTCATTTATGTCAGTACCAAACTTACAAGTAGTTGTCGTTTGTGGGAAAAACGAAGCTTTAAAGCAGGATTTAATGGAACTACAGGAACAAAGTTCTGATGCTTTAAAAGTATTTGGTTATGTTGAAAACATTGATGAATTGTTCCGTGTTACTTCTTGTATGATTACGAAGCCAGGTGGTATTACATTAAGCGAAGCAGCAGCATTACAAGTACCTGTCATTTTATATAAACCTGTCCCAGGACAAGAGAATGAAAATGCGTTGTATTTTGAAAAAAAAGGGGCTGCAGTTGTAATTCGTGATGATAGTGAAGTTTTTGCAAAAACAGAGGCGTTATTACAAGATGATATGAAGCTTCTTCAGATGAAAGAAGCAATGAAAAGTATTTATCGTCCTGAGCCAGCTGGTCATATTGTGGATACAATTTTGGCAGAAAATCATGCAGAGCCGAATCATATACCTATTAAATCACCAGTTCTTGCCGAATCTTTTACTTAATATGAAACCCTCTTTTAAGCATTTAAAGAGGGTTTTTTTATTGTTGTAAAAAAATAAACGTGAATTATTAACTTATCCCGCAAAAGCCCGATTGGTGAGGGCTAATAATCAGTGGGATAAACAAAACTCCCACTGATTAAAGTTTCACTTTATCCACAAGGGATTACGCTTTCATTAGACAGTAAAATCGGAATATTAACAGCTATATCCACATAATCCACAATTTTTAGAAAAATATCCACAATTCTCACGTTACGAATTCATTTAAATAAATGAATTCGTAAAATACTTTTGTAATTTATGCACAATTCTACGTTTTTTGTGGATAAGGTTGTCCACAAAAAAGGTTCCTTATAAATAAGGAACCTTTTTTACTAATTTATTGGAAAATCTTATGTAATGAAACTGAATAATTAGGGGGGAAACCTTCTAATTATTCAGTTTCACTTTAAATACTTTTTGAGCGATAGCCCGCTGCACGATCTGCTTTTCGAAATTCTCGCTGATAGAGAACTTCTTGTGTACTAGATAATGTGTTTTTTGCTTTATCACGTTTCTTTTTATCCATTACAAATCACCTCGTGTCCTAAAGTCACTATCTATCGTTTCCAAAGACATGGGGTGATATACATATATGTCAAACTAGTAATGATTAATTATCATTTCTGAATTTTTAGATTACGCTTCTTTTAATTGGTGTGCTTCTTGGAATGTTGTATCTCGCATTGTTGCAAGTGTATACTGATCTTTTGGAATTTCATATAAATTATATACTTCTTCATGCGCGTTAATTTCATCATAAACGGCTTTTCTTGTTTCGTTTGCTAGATTTACATATTGTAGTTTTTCGGCAGCTTTAATAGACCGAATATTTATTTTACGAATACGCATAAAAATCGTTTCAATATCTAATTCATAGAAAAGTTCGCTAAAAAATGAATCTTTCGCCAATTTATTATATCCTTTACCATGATATGGTTTGCCAAGCCAAGTTCCGAGGAATCCAGCTTTTTCTTGCACATCAAATAAAGTAATTGTGCCGATGGGGTTACCCCATTCATCTAAAATTGTGCGTGAGATTAATTCTCCACGCTCTTCGGCTTCGATTGTTTGTTTCGTTAAAAATAAATATTCTTCATAAGAATAGGCCTTTTGACGCACAAAAGGGAAGACAGCAGGATCCACCATTAATTCGTATAGAACGTGGCTGTCGTGTAAGTCGCGTTTTTTCAACACACTAACTCCTCCTCACACGAGGGTAGCATGACGAAAAAGCACCCACCCTCGAAATTTTTATATCAATCTTTAAAAAATTTCGGGGTGGGAATCGAACCCACTAGAACCAGTTTCTAACGCTGGTGGCGCACCATTTGCCTTCCCCATTCATCAATTTGAAAATGATAATCACGACACAAATTGATTATGGTTTCATTCAGTTTATAATCGTATAATACTGTATCTAGTCAAAAAAATAAACTAGTTTTTTTTATTTTTTTTGTAAATTATTTTTCCGTCAATCATAGTGAGTACAGGCTTGGCTAAATAATGGAAAGGATGATGTGTCCATAACACGAGGTCAGCATCTTTTCCAACATCAATGCTTCCAATTCTATCCTCCAAACGTAAATTTCGAGCTGGGAAAATAGTGATTCCTTCCAACGCTGTTTTCTCATCTAATCCTTCTCTTACTGCAATGGCAGCGCAAACATTTAAATATTGAATGGGTGTATAAGGGTGGTCGGTTGTAATAGAAACTTCTACTCCATTTTTCGATAAAATATGATAAGTATCCCACGTTTTGTTTTTAAGTTCGATTTTCGAACGTCGCGTAAGAGTAGGTCCAACTGAAACTTTTAAATTGTGTTTCGAAAGCTCTTCAACAATAAAGTGTCCTTCTGTACAATGTTCAATACGTAAATCAAGATTGAATTCTGTCGCAAAGCGTAAGGCTGAAGTGATATCATCTGCGCGGTGAGCGTGGATACGTACCGGTATTTCTCGGCGGAGTGCTTTTAAAATAGGTAGCATTCGAAAATCAGCTTCATGCCCGTAGTGTTGTGCGTCATAGAATGATTCACGAAGTAACCCCATAATTCCCATACGTGTTATTGATTCTTTTGTACCGTTGCTATGGAACTTTTTTGGGTTTTCTCCAAAGGCAATTTTTAAACCAGCAGGTTCCTGAATAATCATATGATCAATACAAGTTCCAGCAGTTTTTATTACGCAAGTAGTACCGCCGATAATGTTTTGGCTTCCGGGCATCACGTGAACAGTCGTAACACCATTTTGTACAGCGTCTTGAAATGCAATATCAAAAGGATGAATCCCGTCTAAAGAACGGATATGTGGTGTTGAAACTTCGGATGTTTCATTTGCATCATTACCAGCCCAACCAGTACCTTCATCGTAGAGGCCAAGGTGAGTATGAACATCAATAAATCCAGGCAAGAGATGAAGAGCTCGTGCATCTATAACGGTCATATCCTGAGTAGTATCAATATGAGGTTTGACCGCGGCAATGCGTTCTCCTATAACGAGTACATCTCCTTGAAACTTTTGGGATGTAATAGGATATACAATGGCTTGTTTGAGCAATATTTTCATAGAGACCTCATTTCCGTCACCTTGTAATGTGTAGAATAGGTTTAGACAAAGTAACTGAAAGGTTTTTCGTGTAGTAATGCTCCGGTGTTTAAAAAGTAAGAAGTCTTGGAGGAGATAGACTACCCGTAAAACTGTATTTTAAAAGTACTACATTGTATGCAAGAGGATATTTTGTAATGCATGGTTAACTGTTGGAAATGTGTATTGATATCCATGTTTAATAGCTTTATTGGGTAATACATGTTGCCCTTCTAATACAAGTATACTCATCTCACCGAGTAAAGCGCGAAGTACAAATGAAGGAACAGGTAGCCAATGAGGTCGCCTAGTTATAGTGGCAATAATTTCACCGAACTCTTTCATCCGTATTGGCGTTGGCGCTGTAATATTAAAAGGTCCGTCAATTTCTTTTTTTTGAATGATGAAATCAATCATGCGAACGACATCGTCTATATGAATCCATGATAACCATTGGTTTCCAGATCCAAGTGTACCGCCGATATATAATTGATAGGGAAGTAGCATTTTTGGAAGAGCTCCTCCATCTGCGCCCAATACGACTCCAAATCTTGTGTAGACAGTTCTTATTCCAATGGAGCGGACTTTAGATGCTTCTTGCTCCCACAAATATACTGTGTTTGCTAAAAAGTCATCTCCTGGAGTCTCTTGCTGTTCTGTAAAAGATTCGGTTTCAGATGTCCCATAGTATCCAATGGCACTTGCATTAATAAATGTGTGTGGCTTTGTTTCAAGGGTTTGTAATTGTTTAATGAGTCCTTTTGTTGTTTGAATTCTACTGTTTAAAATTGATTCTTTTTGTTTTTTTGTCCATCTACTATTAATAGATTCTCCAGCTAGATTAATAACTACATCGATAGAGGAGAGAGGGAAGGTCTGTAAATCCGGTGTCCACTGTACGTATTGAAGGTTAGTGTGTGAAGTTTCAGCAATTTTTTTTCGAGTAAGAATGTAAACAGTAAATCCCTTTTGAATAAAAAAACTAGAAAGGGATTTGCCTATAAAGCCAGAGCCACCAGAAATTGCGATTTTCACAATTATTTCCTCCTCATTATATATATTCTTGAAAAGAAAAAACGTTCCTTGACTATGTTAAAATAATAGAGAGGTGAGAGTATGACTGTCATTACAAAAATAGAAGTGCAAAAACGATCGAAAGAACGATTTAATATTTATATTGATAAAGGTCAAGGCGAAGAGTACGGGTTTAGTGTGAATCAATCAATCTTAATGAAACATGGGTTACAAAAAGGCTTAGAAATTGATGAAGTAGCGTTAGGGAATATTTTGTACAATGAAGAGGTACAAAAAGCATATTTACAAGCGATTTCCTATTTATCCTATCAAATGAGAACAAAACAAGAAATAGAAGATTTCTTACGAAAAAAAGAAGTGGGACAGGCCATCATCTCTGAAGTCGTTTCGAAATTATTACATGATCGATATATTAATGATAAAGAGTACGCTATTTCATACGTGCGAACGCAAAGTAATGTGAATCAAAAAGGTCCAACTGTTATTAGGAGAGGGCTATTAAGTAAAGGTGTTCAGGATTTAATCATTACACATAGTTTACAAGAGTATCCAAAGGAGAAGCAAATGGAGAATGCTTTGTTCCTTATAGAAAAGAAGAAAAAATCTTATCAAAAGCATTCATTTTTACAAATGAAGCTAAAGTTAGATGAAATGCTTGTTCGTAAAGGATATTCTAGAGATGTGATTCAAATTTGCTTGGAAGAATTGAAAGACGAAAAAGATGACGAACAGCAACAAGAAGCGTTACACTATCATGGGAATAAATATTATGAGAAATATAAGAAGTATGATGGTTGGACATTCGAAAATAAGGTGAAGCAAGCGTTATATCGAAAAGGATTCTCTATTGATGAGATAGATATATTTTTACAAATGAAACGTGAAGAGGGATGAGGAAATAAGATGGGTACGCCAAAACGCTACAGTGAAATGACACCACATGAGCTAAGGGAAGAAATTGGGGTTTTGAAGGAGCAAGCAGTAAAGGCTGAGCAACTTGGAATTGTAAATGAATTCGATGTATTAATGAGAAAAATGGCTATGGCTCGTGCTTATATGATAGATATAAATAAATTCCATATTGGTGAGACATATGAATTAGTAGAAGAACCTGGTGTGGTATTTAAAATTACGTATTTCAATGGGGTATTTGCTTGGGGATATAAGCAACATGATAATGAAGAGATTGGAATACCAATTTCCTTGCTACAAGAAAAATAAAAACCAGAGAGCGAATCTCTCTGGTTTTCATCTTTGGTAGGCGTTAAAGGAGATAGGAGATTCTAAAATTGGCGTTTTTTACATTCGTTTGCCAGTATAATGAGAGACTGGGTTTGTTGCGTCTGTCCGTTAACTTGCGCCTTCGCATGTTTTGGACGAGTCCACGTATGGTTAAATAATTCAGAACGACGATCTAAATGGTCACGGTAGCTCATCTTTATCACCTCGTGTAGGAATTTAATTTGTACTACTCTTCCTGCTGATTTGCAGCACGCATACGCTCTTGTGGGTGCGTGTTAATTGTGCCGTTAGGTCGTTTCGAAGCGAAGCGTGATTTCGCTTTCGGTTGACCGTCGATTTTGCTGTTGTTTTTTGACTCAGACCAAAATTCGGCTTGTCTACCCATTAAGAACGCCCCCTCATTATCAGTCGATACCCCTTTAAGAAGTATCACTTATAGAATGTGCAAAATAGAAGAAACTATCCTTTAGAAATTAAGGGAATAAATAGGTAAAAGGAGAATAGAACATGAATGATATTTATGAAACATTAACGAAAGAATTATTAGATAAAAATGACAACCTTTCTTACGCACAAGCTCGTGCATGGGTTGAATTATTGTGGGAAGACTTCCGAACAACTTATGCTAAATCAGGTCGTTACCAAGGTGAGGAAATGACTGAACAAGTGGTACGAACATGGGTTAATAATCATGGAGGGCGCCTTCATGAAATGCGTACAAATAATCCGAAGTATAGCCATTTAATCAATCAAGAAGATCATTTGAAACATTAAAAAAAGCGACGTAGGTCGCTTTTTTTAATGTGGAAGCAATTCCAGTTTCTTTCGAAGTTTCTCTTCGCTGAAAATCCATCCTGTATATGAACTAATAATATTTAAATTTTGATCGAGCTGAACGATTGCGACGAATGGATAATAATCTTTACTTCGATACCGCAAATCAATAAATCGAACTTCATAATAGTTATCATAATCGAAAATATCCCAGCGATATACAGGCGAGAAAGATAAGAAAGCAGATATATTTTCATCTCGCACAGCGGCTTGCATAATGGCGGTATTCGGGAACAGTACGCGATCGAATTTATCGTATACAAGGATGTTACCGCGGTGCCATCTTGCGACGTAGTAATGTTCAGTTGTAACGACGGCTAAATGATAATGATAAAATTTGTAAGAAGGAGAAATAATTACTTTCTCTACATTTTTGAAACGTTTGTATACTACACTTTTAATATTTCGATGCATCATAATGCGGCCGATATAGTAAACAAACATTAATATATACGCTGCTAAAGCAGTATAGCCTTTATGTGCTCCGACAAGCATACAGGCGATAGCAAGTATATGGATAAAGAAAATGACAGTATCAAACGTATTAATTATGCCGAGCGCTACCCATTTTTTTGTGAAGGGCCTTAATGCCTGTGTACCATAGGCATTGAAAATATCCACAAAGACATGAAGAAAGACGGCAATAAATGACCAAAGTAGTAGATGCAGATAGGGAGCGTCTGAAAAGAAGGCGAAAGAGATGCCACTTATAAGGAGTGACCAAAGGATCACTGCAGGGATGGAATGAGTAATCCCGCGATGATTTCTTATATATTTAGCGTTATTACGCAATTTTAAAACTGTATCGATGTCAGGAATATTGGAACCGGCAATTGTTGCAAGCATCACTGCTTGTGGCCCAATATCACTTTGTGCTATAGCTGGATCTAATGTTGCCAAACTGCCTAGAGTAACGCCCATAACAAGGTGAGTGGCTGTGTCCATAGAAATCCACCTCCGTTTTTTATTAATGTAACTCTTTTTATTCGATACCTCAAGTCCTTTGCCTTCTATTTCCTATGTCATCTTACTTAAATTTTTTCCTAAAATCTTTATAATAGTACGTATATGCAAAAAAATGAGGGGGATCAAGTTTGACACTTGAAATATTAAATGAGTTTAACATAGAACAGTTTCAAAATGATTTAATTGGTTGGTTTGAAAAAGAACAACGTGATTTACCGTGGCGAAAAAATAAAGATCCATACCGTGTTTGGGTTTCAGAAATTATGTTACAGCAAACAAGGGTAGAGGCTGTAAAACCATATTACGCAAATTTTATGGGGAAGTTTCCTACGCTTGAAGCGCTAGCAACTGCCGATGATGAAGAAGTATTAAAAGCATGGGAAGGCTTAGGTTATTATTCTAGAGCACGAAATTTACATGCTGCAGTAAAAGAGGTAAAAGAAGTATACGGCGGGACAGTACCGAGCGATGTAAAGAAAATTGAAAAATTAAAAGGAGTGGGACCATATACAAAAGGTGCCATTTTAAGTATTGCATATGGCATACCAGAGCCAGCGGTTGATGGAAATGTTATGCGCGTATTATCTCGTATTTTATCAGTGTGGGATGATATTGCAAAACCGAAAACGAGAAAAGTTTTTGAAGAGATTGTGCGTGAAATTATTTCTATAGAAAATCCATCTTATTTTAACCAAGGTTTGATGGAATTAGGGGCATTAATTTGTATACCGAAAAATCCATCTTGTTTACTTTGTCCTGTACGTGAACATTGCAGAGGGTATGCTGAAGGTGTTCAAAAAGAACTACCAGTGAAGAGTAAAGCGAAAGCACCTACAATGGTACCGCTCGTTGCGGGAGTACTTCAAACTGAAGATGGCCGTTACGTAATTAATAAACGCCAAAGTACGGGATTACTGGCTAATATGTGGGAGTTCCCGAATATTGAACTAAGTGAAGGTATTCGTAATCAAAAACAACAGCTTACGGATTATATGAAGGAGAGCTTTGATCTCTCTGTTTCTATTGATGAATACGCGATGAATGTACAACATACTTTTACACATCGTACTTGGGATATCTTCATATTTTACGGAAAAGTAACAGGTAATATTGTCGAAACGGATACATTAAAGTTTGTATCGAAAGAAGCGTTTGAACAGTTACCTTTCTCGAAATCACATCGTACAATTTACGAAAAGTGTGTTGAGAAAATTACAATGCAGTAAAGTGAAACTTTAATCAGTGGGGGTTTTCTTCATCCCCCACTGATTATTAGCCCTCACCAATCGGGCTTTTATGGGCAGCCCGACCCCAACCTAACTTCTTTGCTTTCGCTGCATTTTGAGGTGGGGTCTTACTGCCCGGCAAATAGCGGGATAAATAATAAAAACGTGTTCCAGAACTTTGGAACACGTTTTTTTATATTGAAAATAAATTTGTATTTTGAGGTTGAAAATCCACGCGTTTATAATCCGCCCCGTGACTCGATTTCTTTCACAACTTCTTTATAAATCGTTTGTCCCTCTACATTTAGATAAGGCATAATTTGCTGAAATGAATGATGAAAATAAGCTAATTCATCCTCTTTCCATTCATTTTTGGAAATCATAGTTAGCTCAGTCATATCACGTCCAGTATACATATTCCCACCTCCATCATATGTAGTTTGAATGAGTGATAAGAGATATATACGTGAATTTTTAAAAAGAAAATTAGGGATAACTTCTAAGTGAATTGGTTACATTATTGATTGTGGAGGTGAGAAAGATGAGTAAAAAACAACAAGGTTATAATAAGGCAACTTCTGGTGCTAGCATTCAAAGTACAAATGCTAGCTATGGTACAGAGTTTGCAACTGAAACGAATGTACAAGCAGTAAAACAAGCGAACGCACAATCAGAGGCACAGAAAGCACAAGCTTCTGCTGCTCAAAGTGCAAATGCTAGTTATGGTACAGAGTTTGCAACTGAAACAGATGTGCATGCAGTGAAAAAACAAAATGCACAATCAGCTGCAAAACAATCACAATCTTCTAGTTCAAACGAGTAATGAAAGAAAAACACTTCTCCAATTCGAGAGAAGTGTTTTCTTTGTGTGCGTGTCACTGTAATGAAAATAAAGGGAACGACATAACTTCTAATAAGTCAACAAATATAGTCAAAGGAGAAAGAAGTTCACGATTAGAAAATATGTAATAGGAATTATAACTGGCGAATGAATCAAAAAGGGGGTAAGTGATGAACGATTTTGATAAGTTGGTAGGAGAGCAGTTGGAAACGATGGATGAGCTTTTAAAGTTACAATCACATTTAGAGAAGTATCAGCAAATTGAAATGAGTGGAAGGGATACGTGCGATAAAAAAGAATTGCATTTTATCCGTCAAGAAATATACAGAACAGAAATAGCATTAAAACTTTTGCATGAAAAATTTGAACAGCAAACGAATAATGTGATTCAATCTTTTGAAACCGAAAAAATAATTTCAAATTAAGGGTGAGATATGTTGTTGATTTTAGGTGAAAAGTCCTTTCTTAAACAGAGGTGAGGGGGCTTTTCTTTTTGTTATATCTTCGTTTAATCTTCTAAAATACGTATTGCTAATTCATAGGAAATGTTCCTTCGTTAAAAGGGTTAGTGATGTGGTATTCAATAATACAAACTTCATTATATTCCTCATGAAAACAAGTGTCCTATCGCTTTAGTTTTAAAATTTTGACAAAAAAGTTATAATAGAAAAAAAGTGAATGCAGTTCAAGGGGTAGTTAAGACAACTTAAGAAAAGCATTTGCGGTTGAAAGAAGGGAGCATATATGGGATTTCCCAAAGAAGGAGAAAAGGTACAAATACATAGTTATAAACATAATGGCTCCATTCATAGAATGTGGGAAGAGACAACAATTTTAAAAGGGACGCAGAGCCTTGTGATCGGAGCAAATGATCGTACAGTAGTTACGGAATCAGATGGTCGAACATGGGTTACTCGCGAACCTGCGATTTGTTACTTCCATGCTAATTATTGGTTTAATGTAATTGGAATGCTGAGAGAAGAAGGAGTATATTATTATTGTAATTTAAGTTCTCCTTTTGCATATGACTCTGAGGCATTAAAGTATATTGATTACGATTTAGATATTAAAGTGTATCCGGATATGACATATACACTTTTAGATGAAGATGAGTATGAGAAGCATAGTCAAATCATGCAGTATCCACCTGTTATTGATACAATTTTAAAACGAAATGTAGCACATTTAACACAGTGGATTCATCAAAGAAAAGGTCCATTCGCACCGGATTTCGTAGATATGTGGTACGAAAGATATTTAATGTACAGAAATTAAAACAAACCTGCAGGGAATTTCCCGGCAGGTTTGTCCTATTAGAGGGGGGATTATGTGCAAGGTATAAAAAGATATTTACAATTTGTTAAACCATATCGATGGCTTATTGCTATTACAATTATTATTGGTCTTGTGAAGTTCGGTATCCCGCTTATTATGCCATGGTTATTAAAGTATATTATTGATGATGTTATTCAAGGCACGGGATCGCTTCAAGAAAAAACGTCTCAATTAATAACCGCAATTGGGATTGCTTTTTTTATTTTTGCAGTAGTAAGACCGCCGATAGAATATTATCGTCAATATTTCGCGCAGCGCATTGCCAATACAATACTATACGATTTACGAAAATACATTTTTGGGCACTTGCAAAAATTGAGCTTACGTTATTATTCGAACACAAAAACAGGGGAGCTTATTTCACGTGTAATCCATGATGTAGAACAAACGAAGGACTTTGTAATTACTGGTCTTATGAATGTCTGGTTAGATACTGCAACAATTGTTATTGCCATTATCGTTATGTTTTCTATGAATATAAAATTAACCTTTGTTGCTTTATTAATCTTACCTATTTATGTAGTTGCAGTGAAATATTTTTTCGGGCGCCTTCGAAAATTGACGAAAGAGCGCTCGCAAGCGTTAGCAACTATGCAAGGGTATTTACATGAACGTATTCAAGGGATGCAAGTGACACGTAGTTTTGCATTAGAAGAGTATGAAAGAGGACAGTTTGAAAAGAGAAATAATGAATTTTTAACGAAAGCACTAACTCATACGAGTTGGACAGCGAGAACGTTTTCGGTAGTGAATACGTTAACGGATTTAGGGCCGTTACTTGTTATTGGTTTTGCGGCATATGAGGTAATTCAAGGGTCGTTAACACTGGGTACGATGGTTGCTTTTGTTGGATATATGGATAGTTTATATAGTCCGCTTCGTCGCCTTGTTAATTCATCTACAACATTAACACAGTCTTTCGCCTCGATGGATCGAGTGTTTGAATTGTTGGATGAAAAATACGATATTGTTAATGTGCCAAATGCGGTGCAAACGAAAAGGCTAGATGGGGAAGTTATATTTGATAATGTTTCTTTTCGTTATAATGCGGATGAAAAAGAAATATTGCATAATCTGTCATTAACTATGCGCCCGGGAGAGAAGGTTGCGCTTGTAGGGGCAAGCGGAGGAGGAAAGTCATCTCTTGCTAGTTTAATTCCGCGTTTTTACGATGTTTCTGAAGGTGCAGTTTATATAGACGGGGTAGATGTAAGAAAGTATAATATGAAAAATTTACGTAGTCATATTGGAATTGTGCTACAAGATAATTTATTATTTAGCGATACAATCGGGGCTAATATTTTATATGGCAATCCGAAAGCTACAGAGGCGGAAGTGATTTCAGCTGCCAAAGCTGCACAAATTCATAATTTTATTACAGAGTTGCCAGAGGGCTATGATACTGTCGTTGGGGAACGTGGTGTGAAATTATCTGGTGGACAAAGACAGCGTGTAGCAATCGCACGGGTTTTTCTAAAGAATCCGTCTTTACTTATATTAGATGAAGCAACTTCCGCTTTAGATTTAGAAAATGAACGATATATTCAAGAGGCACTGCAAACGTTAGCTGCAGATCGGACAACAATTATTATTGCACATCGATTAGCGACGATTACGCATGTTGATACAATTATTTATGTTGAAGATGGTGTAATAAAAGAAAAGGGTTCTCATGAAGAGTTAATGAAAAAGAGGGGATTTTATTACAATCTATATCAACTTCAGCATATAACAGAAACAGCTCCTTTAGCGTAAAAGGAGCTGTTTTTTATTCGTCTTCTTTTTTATCTTCGATTTGGAGTTCGCTTTCTGGTTTATGGTATGTGTAGAAGCTATCCACAAGTAAATCTAAATGCTCTACTTCCTCACTGTAGTTAATAATTGAAGAAATAAGAGGGAAGAGGTGTAACCATATTTTATATGCTTCCTCATCGTCCTTATTTTGATAATCCATAAAGATATCAATCAATTCTTGTTTACCGGTTTCAACTTCATCAAGCATCTCAACGGATTGTTGTTTCTTTGCTTTACCAATAAATTTTAATAACACTTGTTCGTGATAATGCGTTAATGAATCAAGTTCGTTTTGAATAGATTCCTGAAACTCTTCTGGCATATAGCGCAGTTCATTTTCGGTGCGATGTAATGATTTTAACGTGCTTAAAGCGCGGCTTGTTGTCGCTAACATTTGTCTGAATAAAACGAGCTTACGAATTTTCGCGAATTGTATTTTTTTCGTATAGCTTCTTTCTTCTTTATACAGCAAATAGTAATGATTTAGTTTTATCATTTTTTCTTTCATGCGATCAATATCGGTTTTTAGCGTTGTAAAATCAGAAGCTTGCCTACTGTTCATACGAATCCATTTAACAATTTCCTCTGTATTATCAACGATGCGATGGTAAAGTTTTGTTTCATATTTTGGCGGCATAAATACTAAATTTACAAGCGAAGCCGCAATAATTCCAATCATAATCGTCGCGAATCGAAGTAAGGCAAAATTAAAGAAATCTTCGCCTTGATACTCCATAATGGCGATAACTGTTACTAAAGCGAGTGATATTGTTTTTTCTAAGCGTAATTGTAAAGTAAGAGCAATTACTAATATACACGTTAATCCAATAATAAAAGGATTATGTCCAAAAGCAGTAGCAAATACGATAGCGAATACAGCACCAATTACGTTTGCTTGAATTTGCTCAAGAGCAGTTAAATACGAGCGGTATACAGACGGTTGAACAGCAAAGATAGCTGAGATTCCCGCAAATACAGGACTCGGTAATTGAAGTAAAATACAAGCAAATAAAGCTAATGTAATGGCAATACCCGTTTTTAAAATGCGAGCACCAAGTTTCATACCCTTATTGATATCCTTTCTCTTGTCATAATGAATGTACAACATGATACTATACATTCATTACAATATGTTAGCAAGTGATATTTTAGTGACGTTAAAAAGTTTAATAAATAAATTCCAATCAATTTATAATTTCTCCAAATTCTCTTTAAACATCTATTCTTTAATAAAAAAACCTGCTGAATTTCAGCAGGTTTCAAATTGTTATTCTAGATTACTATGCGATGCTCGCTTCGTCAATTTTTTTATGAAAATAAATATTGTACATATCATTCAGTTGAAATAGATGGATCCGCCTGTTCTTTTTTCGGGATAATTTCATAGAAGTGAAGCTGGATATCATCTAATAATGGTGTTAACAAAGCGACTTCTTCATATTGTTCGTGCTCATTTAATACACGAATGTAGTCTAATAATAATTCATTCACATCTTGCAAACCATTTTTACTAATTGGCTGCAATGTTACATTTGCACCTTTAGCAATTCTGCTTTTTAAAGCGTGTTCTGTTAAACCTAAGTTTGGCTCATGATGTAAATAAACAACACCACCAGTCATGCCGGCACAAATCCATGGACCAGGATCTCCTAAAACAAGAGCGCGACCATTTGTCATATATTCAAAAGCAAATCCTTTTATATTAGAATATACTCCGATATTTCCGTGTTCTTTTTCGCGGAGTGGTTTTGTAATTCTGCCTCCAATTATCATATCTGCTCCAGAAAGGCGAATGCCAGCACGAGCATCAGCGTTACCTTGCACGTATAATGCACCTTTTTGAGCGCCGTATCCAAATCCTTTTCCGACAGAACCGTTATAATATGTTCCATCTGTTCCTTTTGCTTTCGTTATATAAATGCCACCGCCAAATGAAGTTTTTCCAATTCCATCTTGCGCGCCACCATTTACGTGTATAAATAAGTTCTCGCTATTGTACGCGCCTAATCCGTTTCCGGGAACAGATCCGTTTGTATACTTTAATGTAAGTGGTTCAAGATGAGTGTTTTCATATAATTTGCTACGAATACGATAACAGGATTCTAGACCGCCCATTACGCGTTGCTCTACGCCGACGCTTACTAATTCTTTTGACTGGAGAGAATTTGTTGTTTCAAATTGTTTTTCTTGTACAGATGCCGTTATTTTCACAGATGAATCTTCTATCGTTTGTATTAAATTACGTAAGTCTAATAAGTCCTTGCCTCGAGTTTGTTCTAATAAATCCGATCGTCCGATAATATCTTGTAAGTTTGTGTAACCGAGCTGCCCTGTTAAACGTTTCAATTCTGTACCGAAAGTAGTGAATAGGCTTAATAGCCCTGTAACTGCGCTTTCTAATTCACGTGGAACGAAACGGCGCAGTCCATGTTCTTTCGCTTGAGCTTCAGATTCAATTTGTGTTGCAATTCCGACGTGGCACGTATCAAGATGACAACCACGGCAAGTTGTACAGCCAATTGCAATCATTGATAATGTGCCAAATCCGATCCGGTTTGCTCCGAGGAGCATGATTTTTAAGGCGTCATTTACACTTCGAATACCGCCATCTGCCCAAATCTCTACTTTATGTCTCATATTTGCTTCTAGTAACGCATTGTGAGCAGCTTTAACACCAATCTCTACAGGAAGACCAACATGTTGCAATGCGTGAATACGCGCAGCACCTGTTCCGCCATCAAATCCACTAATGTTAATAAAGTCAGCGCCAGCTTTTGCGATACCGACAGCAATTGTTCCGATGTTAGGAACGACAGGAACTTTTACAGCTACTTTTGCAAGATGATTAGCCGTTTTAATTTCTGTAATCATTTGAGCCAAGTCTTCAATTGAATAAATATCATGGTTGTTAGAAGGTGAAATTAAATCCGAACCAATTGTAGCATTACGTGCTTCCGCAATTTTAGCAGTCACTTTTGAACCAGGCAAATGTCCACCTTCACCAGGCTTTGCTCCTTGACCTATTTTAATTTCAATTAAATTTGATGAATTTAGTAGTTCAGCGTTTACTCCAAATCGGCCAGATGCAACTTGTTGTCCGCGTGTATGTGGGTACTTACCAATCATATCTTTAATTTCGCCGCCTTCACCGTTCAAACTAATCATATTTAGCTGATCGGCAGCTTCTGCATACGCGCGAAAGGCAATTTCATTTTGAGAACCAAATGACATAGAACTAATAATAAATGGTAAATCATGATTGTGAATGCCGATGGACACTTCTTCAGTCGGAACTACATGCTGTGCTTGTTTTGTTTGAACAAGGTGCCTGATTGCGATGGGAGTGTTTTCTTCTAATTCACTTAACTTGTCGCGGTAATCATCATAAGAGTTTCCTTTTGCAACATCACCAATTGCTTTCCAAATCCGCGGGAATATATGAAATGATTTTCGCATTCTAACTTTTGGATTGTTAAAATCCTCAGCTCGAATTTTTGCATCTTCAGCAAGTGATTCAAGTGAAAAAGCTAAATTATTTGAACCGCAGAAGTTTGTAATTTGTAATATATTTGTGATTTCCTCATGTAATCCAATAGAGGAGAAGAGGCGACCGTAACCGCGTAATTCATGAATTCCAATCGTTGAAATTACTTTCTCTAGTCCTTTATTAAGTGCGGTATACAAATTAGTAATTGGTACTTTTGTTTCATCATTTACCGTTGCGAACAATAAATATGGATTAATACTATCTGCCCCTAATCCGTATAGCGTGACGATATCGTGTAAGGAGCGAAGGGCACCGGAACGTATAACGAGAGAGCATTTCCGGCGTAATTTATTTTCAGTTAATGCTTGATGTACTTTAGCAGTAACTAAATGTGGGTCAATCCATAACAGTTCATTTTGATGAGATTTAGCGTCATCTAATAATAGTAGGGAAGCACCATTTTTAACGGCTGCTATCGCTTCGGAACTAATTCGATTTAATGCGA
Organism: Bacillus sp. SRB_8; assembly: GCF_003264205.1. Lineage (NCBI taxonomy): Bacteria > Bacillati > Bacillota > Bacilli > Caryophanales > Bacillaceae > Bacillus > Bacillus sp. SRB_8. Next base: position 49,684 of record NZ_NADT01000032.1, read on the forward strand.
TTTGTAGAGTTTCTGATGGACTAAATGTAACAGAAATTGTAGAGACAGAGCTATGAGTAATGAATAGCTGTATAAGTTGTTCGTACGTAATCGTGTGTAAGTCTGCCGCGATAGATTGAGCTAAATTCCCTTCTAAAATAATGGGTGAAAGCATCTCGATTACAAATGGTTGTTTAGAGTTATCTAATAAACCCGGACGCTCTCCGAGTACAGTACGTGTGGAGAAGTGTTCAACTTCGCGATCGCGATCGATTGCTGGATTTGTAACAACGGCTACACTTTCCTTAATGAAATCAGCAATATTTCGTCTATCTGTATCAAGTGCGGCAAGTGGTGAGTCATGCCCAAGTGACCGAATTGGTTCGACGCCTTTTGTCGCCATTTGTTCAAGGAGCTGAATATGTTCTCGATCCCAGCCGAAAGCGACGTATTGATTCGTTTCAACTTGAACCGAATCACATAATCCCTCAGTTTCTTTCGTTTCAGGGATAGATAAGTTTACATGATAATTGGTAACATCGATTCGTTTCTTAAAACGGTTATATACTTCAATTTGATAATTGTCGTATTCATAGAGAACGAGCTCATCTTGTTGATTCCATTTTAAGCCAACTTTTTCTCCAGGAGCGAGTGGTTTCGGCTCTGCTACATATTCAGTTGGTGATACAACGCCAGGTTCAGAAGAGAAAATATAGGAGCTCTCTGTCTCTACTTTCCAAACTGGGCGTAATCCAAGGGAATCGACACTGAAAACAGCTTCATCTTTATAACGTGAAATAATACCAGCTGGACCTTGTGCGAAATGCCCCCAAGCCTCACGTATATAAGTGTATAAGTTTTGTAAGTTTGTTTCGTAAAGTTTTATTTCATTAATAATTGGTGGAAATAATATATCCATTGCTTCAAATAAACTGTAGTTATACTGAACGAGAAGGGTTTCTAAGGTGCGGTTTAAATCTTGGGAATCACTGCCCCCGGCAGTAAGTGGTACATTAATCATTTCAGCTTGATCGCGTAATTTTGCAATCGTGTTAATTTCGCCATTATGCCCGAGAATGCTAAATGGTTGTACACGAAAAAAATTAGATAACGTATTAGTAGAATAGCGATTATGTCCTAGTGTCATAGTTGAAGCGATAAGTGGGTGTTGTAAATCATTGTAATAAGCAACGAGTGTATCGCCAGCACCGAGAACTTTATATACAACATGTTCATGACTTAATGAGGCAACATGAATTGCTTCATTTTCTTCGATTTTTATTGTTACAGAAAATAATGTTTGTTCAATATTTTTAACTTCACTTTCGGCGATAAGGGCAATTTGCCAAAATAAAGGTTCTTCTTGTTTACCAAGAGGACCGAGTGCATCTGAGTTTATTACATCATCATTTTCGAGAGCAATTGTAAAGCTTTCATTGTTTAGTTGCGTGCGAATGTAATCTTTTAACTCAGCAATGTTTTCTTTTTTGTTTAGAAAAAAATGTCCAACGATAAAGTGGGGATGATCCACAATCGTTGGATTATATCCGCTACTTTTCAGTTTTTCATTCCAAAGTGCTTTTGGCATGTCGATATGAATTCCGATACCATCTCCTTCGCCATTAATGAAACCAGCTCTATGATTCATTTTGACTAGCGATTGTATACAAAGATCGATGTTTTCTTTTGTAGGAATTCTTCGTTTTTCCATAACGGAAACGATTCCACACGCATCGTGTTCTGCATTTTTATAATTCCGAAATAAAGACGGTGTCCATTTATTTTTTTTGTTGAGCATCCGTCAATCCCCCCTCTGGAAAATGAATTTTGAATAATCTTACTATTTAAGGCGTGAACTGCCTTGTATACATGGATAGTAAGGATATAAAAGAATATAAAACAGATAATTATGAATAATTATACTATTAATGAGGGATTTATGAAATAGAAAAAAGGAAAAAAGAAAGATGGGCTTTCTTTTTTCCTTTTGTAATGAAGAGATTATTTATTGTTCGCTAGGGTAGAAAATGCTCTGCCAACAGCTTCAATTGTATATTCAATATCTTCTTTTGTATGTTCTGTCGTTAAGAACCATGCTTCATATTTAGAAGGTGCTAAATTAATACCTTCTTGAAGCATCAGCTTGAAGAATCTACCGAACATTTCACCATCTGTATTTTTGGCTGCATCGTAATCTTCAATTGTATTTGTTGTGAAGTATACAGTTAATGCACCCTTTAGACGGTTTACTGTAATATCGATGTTATGTTTTGTAGCTTGATCTAAAATTCCTTTTTCAAGCATTGCGCCAAGTGCATCTAATTTCTCGTATACGCCTTTTTGTTGAAGTACTTCTAGACAGGCAATCCCTGATGCCATAGAAGCAGGGTTCCCAGCCATTGTACCAGCTTGGTATGCAGGGCCGAGCGGTGCAACTTGTTCCATAATTTCTTTCTTACCACCGTAAGCACCAATTGGAAGTCCGCCGCCGATAACTTTACCAAGTGCTGTTAAATCTGGGGTTACGCCAAGTAAGTCTTGAGCGCCGCCATACATAAAGCGGAAAGCAGTAATAACTTCATCATAAATTACTAGTGCACCAGCTTCGTGAACAAGTTCGTTAACTTTTTCAAGGAAGCCAGGTTTTGGCTCAACAATACCGAAGTTTCCAACGATTGGCTCTACAAGGATAGCTGCTACTTCATGTCCCCATTTATCTAACGCTTCTTTTAAAGTTTCTACATTATTAAATGGAACAGTAATAACTTCTTGAGCGATACTTTGTGGCACACCCGCTGAATCAGGAATTCCAAGAGTAGAAGGACCCGAGCCAGCTGCTACAAGTACTAAATCGGAATGACCGTGGTAACAACCAGCGAATTTCATAATTTTTGTGCGGCCAGTGTAAGCACGAGCAACACGAATGGTTGTCATAACGGATTCTGTACCAGAGTTCACGAAGCGGACTTTATCTAAAGCGGGCATTGCTTCTTTTAACATTTTTGCGAATTTTACTTCTAATGCTGTTGGAGTACCGTATAGTACGCCGTTTTCAGCCGCTGTTTTAATTGCTTCTGTCACGTGTGGGTGAGCATGTCCAGTAATAATAGGGCCATACGCTGCTAAATAATCGATATATTTATTTCCATCTACATCCCAGAAATAAGCACCTTTTCCGCGTTCCATTGCAACAGGAGAACCGCCTCCAACTGCTTTAAAAGAACGGGAAGGACTATTAACACCACCAACGATATGTTCTAAAGCTTCTTTATGTAACGCTTCTGATTTTGTGAAATTCACTACAATTCATCTCCTTACAAAAATCTATGTATTATTCTAACATGTTTTTTGAAAAGACGTATTGTTTGTGATAGAAGGAGCAGTTGGGTAAACTATTCGTTGTGACATTTAGGAAGGGGGTCCGATTATGAAATCGGTAATTGAGGTACAAGGGTTACGTAAAGAGTTTACAGCTTATTCAAGTCGTCCGGGATTAAAGGGTGCATTTCGCGATTTATTAAATCGTAATTATAAAATAGTACCAGCAGTAAATGATGTTTCTTTTACTGTAAAGCAAGGTGAAATGGTTGGTTATATTGGTGAGAATGGTGCTGGTAAATCAACGACGATTAAAATGCTTACAGGGATTTTGACTCCGACATCAGGACAAATTACAGTGAATGGAATGAATCCACACAAACAGAGAGAAGAATTTGTAAGAACAATCGGCGTTGTGTTTGGTCAGCGTTCCCAGCTTTGGTGGGATATTGCTGTACAAGAATCATTTCGTTTATTGAAGAAAGTGTACGGTGTATCAGACGCTCAGTATAAGGAACATATGGAACATGTTATTGAAACGTTAGATATCGGTCCTTTGTTAGATAAACCGGTACGGAAATTATCTCTTGGTCAAAGAATGCGTTGTGAATTGGCAGCGGCGTTAATTCATAATCCGCCGTTATTATTTTTAGATGAGCCAACAATTGGACTAGATGTTCTTGTGAAATTGAAAATACGAGAATTTTTAAAAGAGATGAATGAACGTTATAAAACAACAATTTTATTAACGACACATGATATTACTGATATTGAAGCTTTATGTGAACGCGTCATCATGCTTGATGAAGGGAATATTATGTATGACGGATCTTTAGATAATCTTCGTACGCAGTGGGGAGTAGAGAAGGAAATACATTTTCAGTTTGTTGCCCCAGTTTCATACCAGGAGTTATCAATGGTTATGCCAGATAGCCATGTTGTTTGGTTAAAAGCGAAAGAAGAAAACGCATGGGTTGCAAAAATACCGAATGAAGAAGTTATCATTTCTATGTTGATTTCTAAAGTAGTACAAGCCTTTCAAATTAAAGATTTGAAAATTAACGAAGTGTCTACAGAGGAAATTATTCGTAACATTTATGAAGAAGGTATTATGCATGGGTAAGTATATTGAAATGATTCGGATTCGCTTTTTAATGATGCTTGCTTATCGTACAAATTATTACAGCGGGATTTTAATTTATACGATTAACATTGGTGCGTATTATTTTTTATGGCAAGCAATTTATAGCGGGAAAGAGAATATTGAAAGTTTATCTATTTCACAAATGACTACGTATATTGCGATCGCATGGATGGCACGCGCTTTTTATTTCAATAATATAGATAGAGAAATTGCGATGGAAATTCAAGAAGGACGTGTGGCGGTAGAGCTAATTCGTCCGTACAACTATTTAGGTATGAAAGTTATGCAAGGGCTTGGAGAAGGGATATTTCGTTTCGCTTTCTTTTCGATTCCGGGCATGGTTATTGTTACGTTATTATTTTCATTACAAATTACAACGAATTTTCAAACGTGGTTATATTTCTTCCTATCTTTAATATTTAGTTTTATCATTAATACACAAATAAATTTAATGACAGGAATGCTTACATTCTTCTTATTTAATAATAGTGGAATTATGTATGCGAAACGTGTTGTTATCGATTTATTTTCTGGTTTATTATTACCGATTAGTTTTTATCCGTTATGGGCCCAAAAAGCAATGGTGTTTTTACCGTTTCAAGCAATTAGTTATATTCCAAGTATGATTTTCTCTGAAGGTATACAAGGAAGTAAGTTATATGAAGCTTTATTATTTCAAGTGATTTGGGCAATTATACTTATTATTCCAATTGTACTGATGTGGAAAACGGCGAGAAAACGTCTAATCGTACAAGGGGGATGATGAGATGATATATATAAAATTATTTTTGCAATATGCAAGTCAATATATAAAAACAAAATTGGAGTATCGTGGCGATTTTATCGTCGGATTACTTTCAGATTTATCACTACAAGCTGTTAATTTAATCTTCATTCTCGTTGTGTTTGGACATACCCAAGCACTAAAAGGGTGGAGCCGAGAAGAAGTAATCTTTATTTATGGTTTCTTTTTAGTACCGTTTGCCATTTTTTCAGCTTTCTTTAATATATGGGATTTTAATGATCGTTACATTATTAAAGGAGAAATGGATCGTATATTAACGAGACCGATTCATAGTTTATTTCAAATTATATTAGAAAGAATGGAACTTGAATCTTTAATTGGAGCCATTACGGGGATTATTGTGATGGGTTATGCAGCAATGGAGCTGCAATTATCTTTTTACTGGTATGATTTCTTCTTATTCCTACTTATGGTAGGGGGAGGGGCACTTGTGTACGGCGGGATATTTGTTACGCTTGCAAGTCTTGGCTTTTGGTCGGATGCGAAAAGTTCCATTATGCCGCTTATGTATAACATAGGGAATTATGGACGCTATCCTGTTGATATTTATAACCGTGTTATTGGCTTTGTTTTAACGTTTGTTTTACCGTTTGCATTTGTTGGGGTATATCCAGCAGCATACTTTTTAAGAAAAACAGAGTGGAATAGCTATGCTTTCGCAACGCCAATTGTCGGTGTTATCTGTTTTACTATTGCAATTACCCTCTGGAATCAAGGGGTTAAACGATATCGTGGTGCGGGGAATTAATTATAGAAGCTTGTTCGTTTCTAAGGGATAAATCAGCTATAGTCCTCATACATATAAAATGAGGTGGAGGACATGTTATGGGGATTTATTCTATTAATTGCGGCAATCGCTATTTTGAGAAGTGTCCAATTATTATGGAGTTCATATTCAAATTCCAATCGTTTCTTTTCGCTGTACAATTTAGCTACGTTGTTTTTAATTTATACAACGGTACTGATTGCGTTTGGATTAAGCTATGTTGTGCTAGAGGAAATGGGTTTTGCGGTTTTAAAAGAAGATGGGGATAGGCTAAGTGCTCATTCCTTTCAACTCGTTGAAATATGTTTATATTTTAGCGCGGTTACTTTATTGTCCGTTGGATATGGTGATATAGCTCCGATTGGAATCGGAAGATGGATTGCAATTGGAGAAGCACTAATTGGATATACATTACCGTTTGCTTTTGTGGTAAGGACTGTAATGGACAATGAAAAATAAGGTAGCATTTGTTATAGTAATAGAAAAGAAAAGGAGTGATAACAATGATCACAGTAGGAGAAATAGCACCGGAATTCACATTAGAGGGAAGTACCGGAGAACAAATTCGCTTAGCTGACTTCCGAGGTAAAAATGTAGTTTTATATTTTTACCCGAAAGATATGACTCCAGGGTGTACAACCGAAGCATGTGATTTTCGTGATGCATATGGATTATTTCAAGAGAAGGATACGGTTATACTTGGTGTAAGTCCAGATTCAGCAAATAGACATATGAAATTCATTGAGAAGCATGAGCTTCCATTTGTACTTTTAGTAGACGAAGATCATAAAGTAGCAGAATTGTACGATGTTTGGAAGTTGAAAAAGAACTTTGGAAAAGAGTACATGGGAATTGAGCGTTCTACATTCCTTATTAATAAAGACGGTGAGCTTGTAAATGAGTGGCGTAAAGTGAAAGTGAAAGGGCATATTGAGGATGTTCTTTCTTATATAAAATAAATCTATATTAATGAGGAGAAAAAATACATATGTAAGGCATGCGTCTATACATATTTTCTTGCGATACATAAAGTGAAAGTGTAGGGCATACCTCCTCAGATGATAGTATTCCAAGTGCGATTATGTCGCACTTTTTTCTATGTAAATGTATAGGGAATGGGGGAAGATACATAAGAATAAGGCTATATACGAAAATAAACCACATACTTATAGTAGAAATATTGACGATTTATAAGAAAAGGAGTACACTCTTTATAAGAATTATAAAATAATAATCCGTATAGAATCGGGGTGCATGACGGTGGTCAAAGAAGAATTAAAAGAAGCGCTAGAAATGCTGAAAAATACGGGTGTACGCATTACTCCACAGCGTCATGCTATTTTAGAGTACCTTGTGGAATCTATGACGCACCCAACAGCGGATGACATTTATAAAGCATTAGAAGGTAAGTTTCCGAATATGAGTGTTGCAACTGTCTATAATAACTTACGTGTGTTTAAAGAAGTTGGACTTGTAAAGGAATTAACTTATGGGGATGCTTCAAGTAGATTTGATTATGTTACAAGTCAACATTATCATGTGATTTGCGAAAAATGTGGTAAGATTGTTGATTTTCCTTATGGAGGATTGGAACAGCTTGAAGAGGAAGCTGCAAAAACGACAGGCTTCGTTATTAATAGTCATCGCTTAGAAATTTATGGCGTTTGTCCAGAGTGTCATAAGGCGTAATATATAATAAAGAAAGAGGCTGACGGCTATACGTCGACCTCTTTCTTTATTATATATGGGAATCGTGTTAGACTCATGAGGATTTAAAATGTTAAGTGAAGAATCAAATTTAATAAGAACAAATACAAGAGGTGATTTCTTAGTTAAGAAATCACCTTTTTAATGAGATGAAACTTCTTTAGTTTTGTAAGCTCCATATACCTATGATTTATAACTCTTCTTATTATATTTCTCATCAAATTCTTTTCCTTCTAGATTTCGATCAAGTGTTAAAGGTTGATTGCAATGCATACATGCGTCGACACGACCGAGCATTTTTGTTGGTTTATCGCAGCTTGGACAAATAATTTGTATCGTTTTTGTAGATAACATACCAATCCAAAAGTAAACAACAGTGCTAGCGATGACAGCTAAAAAACCAACCATCATAAAGGTTGTCATAATAATGATGTTTTCGCGAAAAAAGACACCTAAGTATGCAATGAAGAGGCCGATAAATACTAAACTCAATGCAAAGGTTCGGATTTTATTAATTTTGTTCGAATATTTAATACCCATTCCCACCACACTCCTATAAAAATAATATAACACACAATTTAGAATATTTTATGAAAACGAAGGTGATGATTAAATTTATCACTTATTAAAGAACAGTAGTGTTTTCTTTTAAGATGCAATACAGAAAGAGATTAGGTGGAAGGAGCATGTCTATAAAAGAGGAGTAGTAATTTTTTTCTATAGTTAATTTAGTTTTTTAACGGGATGTGAAATTTTTTCAGAAAAAGTATTGACCCTATATATACTGCGTGATATATTAATAAACGTCGCTGATGCGGAAACGCAGTAAACGACAAAAAAGAAATTTGGAAAACTTAGTTGACATCGAAAAACGAAGATGTTAACATAAGGAAGTCGCAATTGAGCGGCGAAGTAGTTCTTTGAAAACTGAACGAAACAAACAACGTGAACGTCAATTT
>NZ_NADT01000033.1:0-53750 GCF_003264205.1 Bacillus sp. SRB_8
TCCAAGTAATAGTGTAACATCCATGTGTGCACATGGTCTTTTTTACACTGTCTACCTAAAGGGGATAATACCACAAAAGTGGTAGTCTCTTTTTGTGTTAAAAGAGAAATGTAAAAAGAAACATAATTTTTATATCATTTTGTAATTCACTTTATTATAATAAAGGTATAGTTCTTGATAAAGAACAAGTTGTTCGATAGGAGAGATTAAAATGCTGAAGGCACCTCGCAAATTCAAAAAGATGCTTATATTGCCATGTTTGTGCTCTATTACTTTTTATTTAGGTTCTCAAATGATGACTTATACAGAGGCAGCTTTCATTCATGAGACGAAAGTGCAGGCTACTATTTCTACAGCAAGTATTTTTCCAAAAACAGTTGATCAGTTGACAGAACAAGCTAAGCAACATAAGGAAGTAATTTTGCATGAGTATGAAGAGATGAAATCGAAAGTAACTTTCACTTCCACTCAAGAATTAGAACAGGCGCTTGTTACGTGGAAGCAAGGACGTGAGAAAATTGTTACTGAGAGGGAACTGTTACAAAAGGTATATGCATCAATAGAAAATCCTTATAACAAAGTGAAAGAAGAGTTAAAGGGAAATAAAAGTGAATCTAATAAGCAAGTATTCTCGTATGTGAATGCTGGTTTTCATATAGTTAAAGAGCACTGTGAGTATGTTGATAAAGAGGTTAATTTACAGGTGATTGATAAACAAATTCAAGCTTTTGAAAAATTATTAGTAGATGAAACAGCAAAGCAAGTGAGTGAGGCTGAGAAGCAAAAGAAATTAGAAGAGAGTAAGAAGCAAGAAGAAGCGAAAAAGCTAGAAGAGAGCAAGAAACAAGAAGAGGCGAAAAAGTTAGAAGAGAGTAAGAAGCAAGAAGAAGCGAAAAAGCTAGAAGAGAGCAAGAAACAAGAAGAGGCGAAAAAGCTAGAAGAGAGTAAGAAACAAGAAGAGGCGAAAAAACTAGAAGAGAGTAAGAAGCAGGAAGAGGCGAAAAAACTAGAAGAGAGTAAGAAGCAAGAAGAAAAGAAGGAATAGTAAGTAAAATACAGCAGCATTTCGGAAGGAATAAATACAATGATACGACAAATAGGTGAGAGAGCCCTACGACTCACCTATTTGCTTTGTTTTTCTTATTTCACTATTCGTGGGTATAAGGTCTTCACCTAAAAATTTAACGAATGCGAGGAAGTTAGTTGGAAGCCCACCGCTTGGTGAAGGTTAATGATCAGTGGGGATGGACAGAAAAACACTGATTAAAGTTTCACTTTATTTCTCAATACTTTTCTGAAAAAAAGGAAAAAATGTTGAGAAATAAAAATAATCAAAATATATATTGTATTTATATAGTCTTGTTCGTTATAATGAACTTAAGGTTTTAAAAAAAGAACAAATATTAGCTAAGCTAATATAGTTTTAGTTACACCTCTTATTTTGAAATAAGAGATAAAAATACAAAAAACAGCTAGGGGGAATTGATTGTGAGTCTGAAAAAGAAATTAGGTATGGGAGTTGCATCAGCAGCATTGGGGTTATCTTTAATTGGTGGAGGAACATTCGCTTACTTTAGCGATAAAGAAGTATCAAACAATACATTTGCAGCCGGGACGTTAGATCTTACATTAAACCCTAAAACGCTTGTAGATATTAAAGATTTGAAACCAGGGGATTCTGTTAAGAAAGAGTTCTTATTAAAGAACGACGGTAATTTAACAATTAAAGACGTTAAATTAGCGACAAAGTATACTGTGAAAGATGCAAAAGGTGATAATGCTGGTGAAGACTTCGGTAAGCATATTAAAGTGAAATTCCTTTGGAACTGGGATAAACAAAGCGAGCCTGTATATGAAACAACTTTAGCTGATTTACAAAATGCTGATCCAGATCTTTTAGCTAAAGACATCTTTGCTCCTGAGTGGGGAGAAAAAGGTGGCTTAGAAGCTGGTACAGAGGACTATCTATGGGTACAATTTGTATTCGAAGAGAATGGTCAAGATCAAAATAAATTCCAAGGTGATTCATTAAACTTAGAATGGACGTTCAATGCTAACCAAGAAGCGGGCGAAGAAAGATAATAAATAAAAAAAAGCGGGTATCTCCCGCTTTTTTTTAATAAAGAAAAAAGGAGCGCTAGTCTTATACGCTCCTTCATATATATTATTTTTGATTTTGTTTCCACTGTGTAAATTCTAGAAATTCACGGAACTGTTCTTTTGAGACACCAGAGCTCATTGCATCTTTAACGAGTTGTGTCCATTCGGAGTCTAGGTGACCCTCCGTTGTTGTTTCATCGTGAAGTAAAGTATCAACTTGAATTTGTAGAACAGCTGCAATTTTTTCAAGAAACTGAATAGAAGGGTTTTTTTGTAAATTCCGTTCTATAGAACTAATGTAAGATTTAGCGACACCAGCTTTTTCGGCGAGTTCTGTTAATGAAATGCCTTTTTGTAAACGAAGGCGTTTTATACGTTCTCCTATCATATTTGCGCACCTTTCTATCAATATGTAGTCGTCTTATGATGTGATTATTATAACATAAAATTCGTTAAAAAGAACGAGGCTATTGAGCCTGGCTCGTATGCTTCATACGTTGAAAAAAGTGTTCAATATCTTGCAGGGCAATGCCAGCATCTAGAGCTTCAAGTATTAAATCAATCCATTCTTGATCTAGTGAGTCAGCCTTATCTTTGTACAAATGTAATTCCTCCCTAATTAGTGGTCATAATTGCTGCTACAGAATATATGATAATGCAATCGGATTTTGTATTTTATATAGTGAATTATCAAATATTTTGTAGATGAAACAAAGATAAAATCCCCATTAAATTCCCTCTATGGCGATTATAAAGTTTCTGACAAATATTTTCAATATTTTCTGAAAATATTGTTGAATTGTGATATATTCGTATACTAACTATGAAATTTTTACAAATATATTAAAAAAATTACATAATATAACTAAATATTGAAAATATATTGAATTTTTAATAATATAGAGTGTGTAATACATATTTTATATTAGGGGAGGCAATAAGGGATGAAAAAGAAACCATTTAAAGTGTTATCATCAATTGCTTTGACAGCTGTTCTAGGCTTGTCGTTTGGTGCTGGAAGCCAGTCTGTATATGCTGAAACGCCGGAGAACAAGACAGCTACAAGCCCAGTTGATGATCACTTAATCCCAGAAGAGAGATTAGCAAATGCGCTAAAAAAACGTGGGGTAATTGATTCATCTGCTTCAGGGACAGAAACAAAGAAAGCTGTCGAAAAGTATGTAGAGAAAAAGAAGGGTGAAAATCCTGGGAAAGAAGCGGCAAGTGGGGACCAACTTACGAAAGATGCATCTGACTTTTTAAAGAAAGTGAAAGATGCAAAGGCAGATACGAAAGAAAAATCAGAGCAGCCAGCAAACGGGACTACAGCAGGAACAGGTCCAGTTAGAGGAGGCTTAAATGGGAAAGTACCAACTTCACCTGCTAAGCAAAAAGAGTATAACGGTGAAGTTCGTAAAGATAAAGTACTTGTTTTACTTGTAGAGTACGCTGATTTCAAGCATAACAATATTGATAAAGAGCCTGGCTACATGTATTCTAACGATTTTAACAAAGAACATTATGAAAAAATGTTATTCGGTAATGAGCCATTCGCGTTAGAAGATGGAAGCAAAATCGAAACGTTTAAACAATATTACGAAGAGCAATCAGGTGGTAGTTACACAGTGGACGGAACAGTCACAAAATGGTTAACAGTTCCAGGTAAAGCTGCTGATTACGGTGCAGATGCTGGTACAGGTCATGATAATAAAGGACCAAAAGGACCACGTGATCTAGTAAAAGATGCATTAAAAGCGGCTGTAGATAGCGGACTTGATTTATCACAGTTTGATCAGTTCGATCAATATGATGTAAATGGTGATGGGAATCAAAATCAACCGGACGGTTTAATCGATCACTTAATGATTATTCATGCGGGTGTTGGACAAGAAGCTGGCGGTGGTAAATTAGGTGATGATGCAATTTGGTCACATCGCTGGACAGTTGGACCAAAACCATTCGCAATTGAAGGTACACAAGCGAAAGTTCCATATTGGGGCGGAAATATGGCAGCATTCGACTACACAATTGAACCAGAAGATGGCGCGGTTGGTGTATTCGCACATGAATATGGCCATGATTTAGGTCTTCCAGATGAGTATGATACACAGTATAGCGGTGATGGTGAACCGGTTGAAGCTTGGTCTATTATGAGTGGCGGAAGCTGGGCTGGTAAAATCGCAGGAACAACGCCAACGAGTTTATCACCACAAAATAAAGAGTTTTTCCAAAAAACAATCGGTGGTAACTGGGCGAATATCGTAGAAGTAGATTACGAGAAATTAAATAAAGGTATCGGTCTTGCAACATACTTAGACCAAAGTGTTACGAAGTCAGATCGTCCAGGTCTGATTCGTGTTAACTTACCAGATAAAGATGTAAAAGGAATTCAGCCTGCATTTGGTAAACAGTATTACTACAGCACAAAAGGTGATGACCTTCATACAACGATGGAAACGCCACTATTCGATTTAACGAAAGCAACGACTGCAAAATTCGATTATAAGTCATTGTATGAAATCGAAGCAGAGTACGATTTCCTTGAAGTACACGCTGTAACAGAAGATGGACAAAAAACGTTGATTGAAAGAATTGGTGAGAAAGCAAATAGTGGAAATGCAGCTACGACAAATGGAAAATGGGTTGATAAATCATATGATTTAAGTCAATTCAAAGGTAAGAAAGTGAAACTAGTATTTGAATATATTACAGACGGTGGATTGGCGTTAAATGGATTTACACTTGATAATGCGTCACTAACTGTAGATGGAAATGTTGCATTCTCTGATGATGCAGAAGGTACACCACAATTCAAATTGGACGGTTTCGTTGCATCTAACGGAATGGATAAGAAAAAGCATAACTACTATGTAGAGTGGAGAAACTATGCGGGTTCAGATAACGCATTGAAATTTGCTCGCGGTCCAGTATATAACACTGGTATGGTTGTATGGTATGCGGATTCAGCTTACACAGATAACTGGGTTGGCATACATCCAGGACATGGTTTCCTTGGTGTAGTTGACTCTCATCCAGAAGCAATTGCAGGAACTTTAAATGGCAAACCAACATTTACAAGCAGTACGCGATTCCAAATTGCTGATGCGGCGTTCTCATTCGACAAAACGCCAGCTTGGAAAGTTGTATCTCCAACGCGTGGAACATTCGTATACGATGGATTACCAGGGGTACCGAAGTTCGATGACTCTAAAAAGTATATTAATGAGCAGATTCCAGATGCAGGACGTATTTTACCGAAGCTTGGTCTGAAGTTTGAAGTAGTAGGACAAGCTGATGATAATTCTGCAGGTGCTGTTCGTTTATACCGTTAATACAGTAAAACTACCGGGAGATTTTCTTTCGGTAGTTTTTTGTGAGCAATGAATTTTATATAAAGGGAAAAGTTATATATAATGTAACTTTAAGAATAGAAATTTGTTACATATGAAGTCTATATAAATAATGAAAGAATTGGATAAACATAGTGGGAGAAGGTGAGTGAATGAGTATTTCCTCTATTGTAAATAAACAAAAGGAATATTTTTATAATGGATATACGAGAAGTATAGAAACAAGAAAAAATAATTTGAAAAAGCTTTATGATGGAATTCAGCGTTTTGAAGAAGAGATATTTCAAGCATTGAAATTAGATTTAAATAAGTCAGTTCATGAGTCGTTTACAACGGAAGTGGGGTATGTATTAAAAGAAATTTCTTTTCAATTGAAACATATGTCATCGTGGAGTAAACCGAAGCGAGTTCGAACAGCACTAACTCATTTCGGATCGAAGGGGAAGGTAGTACCAGAACCGTATGGTGTGACGCTTATTATCGCACCGTGGAACTATCCGTTTCAGTTAGCAATTGCACCTCTAGTAGGAGCGCTGGCAGCTGGGAATACAGTTGTTTTAAAGCCGTCAGAGTTAACGCCAAACGTTTCAAAAGTGCTTACGAGAATGTTAGGTGAATTATTCCCAGAAGAGCTTGTATCGGTAGTAGAAGGCGGCGCTCAGGAAAGCACTGCACTTTTAAAGGAACCGTTTGACTATATTTTCTTTACAGGTAGTGTTGGTGTCGGAAAAGTTGTGATGGAAGCAGCGGCGAAAAAATTAACGCCTCTTACGTTAGAGCTTGGCGGGAAAAGCCCATGTATTGTACATAAAGATGCAAAGCTAGATGTAACCGCAAGACGTATCGTTTGGGGCAAGTTTTTGAATGCTGGGCAGACGTGTGTAGCACCTGATTATATGTACGTTCATTCTTCAGTGAAAGAGCAGTTAATCGAGGCATTAAGACATGAAATCGCAGAGCAATATGGAAAAGATGCTTTGCAAAATGACAATTATGTGCGAATTGTGAGTGAGCGTCATTTTGAACGTTTATGTACATTTTTGCAAGATGGTAAACCTGTGATTGGCGGGAATTATACGAAAGAAACATTACACATCGAGCCGACAGTGTTAACGAATGTTACATGGCAAAGTGCTGTTATGGAAGATGAAATTTTTGGGCCGATTTTACCAATTATAGAATATGACAAAATAGAAGAGGTAATTGAAACGATTCAGCACCATCCAAAGCCGTTAGCACTATATGTATTTTCTGAAGATAGAAAAGTGCAAGAGAAAGTGACGAGTAATATTTCATATGGCGGAGGATGTATAAATGATGTCGTATATCATCTTGCAACGCCATATTTACCTTTTGGGGGCGTTGGAAGTAGTGGATTAGGCAGCTATCATGGTGAACAAAGTTTTCGGACTTTTTCCCATTATAAAAGCATTTTGTCCCAATCTACAGCATTCGACATGAAAATTCGTTACTCTTCTACAAAAAGTGCTTTAAAATTCATACGAAAGTTGTTAAAATGATGATGGTGTTTATCAGTAGGCGTAGCCGTATGATAAAAACCCCTTCGCAACTGAAGGGGTTTTTCTGTTCGACATATGTATCATGCGAAAATGAATCAAACATACTACATAAAGAATAGAAGAGAACGCTGCTAAACAACCATTTTTGTTTGGATCGAAACAAAAAAATAGTCTATAGAACATAAATATTTATTCATGAATATAAAAATTAAAATTTAAGGTAGATAGGACGGGAAAATGAAAAAGATTATTAAAGTTGAAGCAGTAGAAAAACATTTTGGAAATCAAGTGATTATCCCCCCTCTTTCTTTAGATATTAAAGAAGGAGAATTTTTAACAATTTTAGGACCGAGTGGTTGCGGGAAAACGACTTTACTTCGTATGATCGCAGGATTTGAAACCCCAACTAAAGGGAATCTTTTATTAGATGATGAAAAGATTAACGATTTGCCGCCATACAAGCGTCATATGAATTTAGTGTTCCAACATTACGCACTATTCCCACATATGAATGTTGAAAAAAATATTTGTTTCGGTATGAAAATGCAAAAAGTATCAGCAGCAGAACAGAAAGAACGTGCGGAAGAGGCAATGCGTTTAACGCAGTTACTTGAGTTCCGTAATCGTAAACCTTCGAAGCTTTCTGGTGGACAGCAGCAGCGTGTAGCAATTGCAAGAGCAATTGTAAACAACCCACGTGTATTACTATTAGATGAGCCACTTGGAGCGCTTGACTTTAAGTTAAGAAAAGATTTGCAACGTGAATTGAAAAACTTACAACGTAATTTAGGAATTACGTTCATATATGTAACGCACGATCAAGAAGAAGCGATGAGTATGAGTGATCGTATTGTCGTTATGAATAAAGGGCATATCGAACAAGTCGGCACGCCTAAGGAAATTTACAATAAGCCGAAAACATTGTTTGTTGCGACGTTCATCGGTGAAAATAATATCGTGAAAAATGGGGAAAACTACGTAGCAGTTCGCCCTGAAAATGTAAAAGTTCGCTCGGTTGAAGAGCCAATTTTAAAAGAATACCATCTTGGACATATTGAAGATATTGAATTTGTTGGAAATATGGAAAAGCTATATGTACGTGAGGAGAAAACAGCGGAATTACTAATGGCATACCAAACTGCTGAAGAAGCAACGCAGTGGAGCATTGGAGATAATGTATATGTAGGCTGGGAGCAAGAGGACGAGGTGACCTTAAATTGAAGAAAGGGAAATTACTCGCATTACCTACAGTCGTATGGCTGTTACTCTTCTTCCTAATTCCACTTCTGTTCGTATTAGCATTTGCCTTCATGCAGCGCGGAGCATACGGGACAGTGGAAATGAAATTTACATTAGATAACATAGCACGTGTGTTTGATCCATTATATATGGGGACGTTATGGGAAACAGTGAAGATAGCTGTTATTACGACAGTACTATGTTTATTAATCGGTTATCCATTCGCCTATACAATTACAATTGTTGATCGTAAATATCGTTCTATCCTTCTATTATTGGCAACGATTCCGTTCTGGATTAACTTTCTTGTTCGTTCATACGCATGGATTGTTATTTTACGTTCACAAGGTCTTGTAAACACATTGCTATTGAAACTAGGTATTATTAGTGAACCTTTAAATCTGCTATATAATACGCCTTCTGTAATACTCGGAATGGTATATTCTTTATTACCATTTATGATTTTACCAGTGTATGCAGCAATTGAGCAGCTTGATAAGCGTAAGCTAGAGGCGGCTTATGATTTAGGAGCAACACCAGTAAAGGCATTTTGGAATGTAACAGTACCGATGACGATGTCAGGGATTACTACTGGTTCTATTTTAGTATTCGTTTCTTCTATTGGAATGTTTGTTGTATCAGACGTTATGGGTGGATCGAAAGTAGCATTAATCGGAAACGTAATTCAAAACCAATTCTTAGGTTCACGTGACTGGCCGTTTGGTTCCGCGTTATCTATGATTGTTGTTCTATTCTCTGTTCTGTTAATTTACTTATATTATCGTGCAACGAAAGTATATAAATATGATGGAAACGGAGGGGAATAGGCAAAAATGAAGAAGTTTTTAGTTTCTTATTCTTGGTTAATCTTATTGTTTTTGTATTTTCCAATGATGGTTTTAATGGTATATTCCTTCAACGATTCTCGCATTAATGCGGAATGGGAGGGCTTTACACTCCATTGGTATACAGATTTATTTCAAAAACAAGATGTTATTGATGCGTTTGTAAATAGTATGACGATTGCTGTTATAACGACAATTGTGACGACAGTTCTTGGTGTGATTTTTGCTATTGCATTACACCGTTACAAATATCGTTTTGAAGGGGCCATTAACGGTCTTGTATATTTACCAATTTTAATTCCTGATATTTTAATGGGATTATCTTTACTTATCCTATTTAGTCAATTAGGTATGGAACTTGGAAAAACAACAATTATTATTGCACACATTACATTCAGTATTTCATTTGTTGTTGTTATTTTAGCGGCACGTCTTTCTGGTATGGGACGTGATTTAGAAGAGGCTGCAAACGATTTAGGAGCAACGCCGTGGCAAACGTTTCGTTATGTAACGTTTCCAGCAATTGCACCAGGAGTTATTTCAGCCGCATTATTAACATTCACATTATCGATTGATGATTTTGTAATTAGTTTCTTCGTATCAGGACCAGGATCAACAACATTGCCATTATACATTTATAGTATGGTTAAGCGTGGAGTATCGCCTGAAATTAATGCTCTTTCTACAATATTAATTGTTGTAATTGTAGGATTAATGGTGCTATCGGAAATCTTCCGTAATAAAGGTGCAGACGGTGAAGAGAACTCTGGAGGACACCTTCCTTTATAATACGAATGATATAGAAAGAACGAGGAGGTAATAAACCGATGAAATTAGTGAAGAGATTAGCTGGTATAGCAATTAGCTTCAGTCTTGCTGCAGGTGTACTTGCTGGTTGTGGTGAGAAAAAAGAAGAATTAAACATTTATAGCTGGGCTGACAATTTTGATGAGCAAGTTTTAAAAGATTTTGAAAAGAAATATAACGTGAAAATTAACTACGATAAATATGCAAGTAATGAAGAAATGCTTGCGAAATTACAAGCTGGTGGCGCGACATATGATTTAATTCAGCCATCTGATTACATGGTGAAAACGATGGCGAAGATGGACTTATTAGCGCCTTTAGATAAGAAGAATATCCCGAACATCGAGAACCTTGTTTCTAACTTTAAAACACCTGCGTTTGATCCAGAGAATAAGTATTCTCTAGTATATACTTGGGGTGTAACAGGAATTGCATACAATAAAAAGTATGTGAAAGAAACACCTACAAGCTGGAATGATTTATGGAACGAGAAATATAAAGGACATGTTACTTTATTAAACGATTCTCGTGAAGTATTAGGAATGGGACTTAAGAAAAACGGTTTCTCTAATAGCACGAAAGAGGATGCACAGTTAAAGACAGCGTCTGCTGATTTGCAGAAGCTACTTCCAAACTTATTAGCATTCGATACAGATAACATTAAACAAAAATTCATTACAGAAGATGCTTGGATCGGGACAGTTTGGTCTGGAGACGCAGCATTCATTGCGAAAGACAATAAAGATGTAGGATACGTTGTACCAAAAGAAGGTGGCACAATTTGGGCTGATACGTTAGCAATTCCAAAAGGTGCGAAAAATAAAGAACTTGCAGAGAAGTTTATGAACTACTTATTAGATGAAAAAGTAAGTGTGAAAAACTACGAGTCAATTGGTTACAGTAATCCAAATGAAAAAGCTCATCCTCTTCATAGTAAAGAATATCGTGATAATCACATGATCTTCTTAACAAAAGAAGAATTAGATCGTACAGAGTGGCTTGTTGATGTAGACGATAAGTTAAAAGACTACGATCGCTACTGGACAGAGCTGAAAACAAAAGGTAAATAAGTAAGAAAATGCGGTTTCTAAAGTAGAAATCGCATTTTTTCATAGTAGGAGGAAATCGATTGAAGAAAAAGTTACATCAGTATGAATTAATGTGTATCATTTTGTTGTTTGTTCTATTTAGTATCATCGCTTGGAGGGTATATGTAGGTGGTGTTACAATGATGGATACATACGTACGTGATATGGTAAAAGGATTGCAAACGGAAAGCTCACTTACATTCTTCTCCTATTTTACAAAGCTAGGATCTGCAATTGGAGTTATAACGACACTAATTATAAGTTTGCTCGTTTTTTGGAAAAAGCGTTATTATGCTGCTATGATTGTGTACCCAATGGCTATATTAATGACACACCTTGTTAATAAGGGAATAAAAGAAATTGCAAAAAGAGACCGCCCATCATTAAATGAGGCACTTGACGCACTTGGGTATAGCTTCCCAAGTGGACATGCAATGCTATCTATTATAACATTTGGTTTTCTTGCCTATATCATTGCTGCGAATTTGAAGAGTGTAGCTGGAAAATGTGGTATTACGATTTCAATGGGCATATTAATTATATTGATTGGATTAAGTAGAGTCATTTTAAATGTTCATTATCCAACCGATATTTTAGCAGGTTACTGCGTAGGTGGCATTTTGTTAATCATCGCAATTTATTGTCATCGTTTACTTACCGAGAGATTGGGACTTAATAACGAGAGATAGAAAAACGTCTAGAAAAACTAGTATTATAGTTTTTCTAGACGTTTTTTGTTTACGGGGAGATGTGATACAGTATAAATGACAAGTGAATTATATAAAGTAGGTGAAAATGTGTGAAGACAAATGTACATAAAATTGATAAGTGGGGGAAGTTAGGAACTTTTTTGTATCAATTTCGTTATACAGTAATTGTAGCATTACTACTACTTGCGATAGTGCTCGGTATTTTTGCTCCAAAACTTCCAGGAGTACTGGGCGGTGATGGTTTCCAAACAGAAGGGGATTATCAAAAGACGAAAGAAATTTTAGATAAAGATTTTAAGCAGTCTCAAGATACACTTTTACTCGTTTTTGAGAAGGAAAAGGATACTTCGCATGAGGAGTTCCAAAAGCGTATAGAGGGGATAATAAATCAAATTGAAGAGAAAGAAAAATACGAATCTTTCCATCATCCAATGCAAAATAAAGAGATGTTACAAGATGATATCGGTTATGCGACGATTTTATTTTCCGGGAAAACAAATAAAGAACGAATGGAAAAGACATTACAATTTGCCGGGAAAATCGAGAAGGAAAGTAATAGCGTATTAAAAGTAACACCGACAGGATATCCGAAAATTAATCAAGAGATTAATGAAAGAACGCAAAATGATTTAAAAGTAGCAGAGATGATTGGATTACCTATTGCTTTTCTCGTACTATTATTCTCATTTGGTAGTCTGATTGCGTCTATTTTACCGATTGTAAATGGCGCGCTTAGTGTCATTAGTACGATGGGGATTTTATATTTTATAGGTAGTGATAAAGAGCTATCTATTTTCGTGTTAAATGTTGCACCGATGATTGGACTCGCATTATCAATTGATTTCGCACTGTTATTTGTAAATCGTTTTCGAGAGGAAGTTGCGAAGAGAACAGTGAAAGAAGCGATAGCGATTACGTATCAAACGGCAGGGCGTGCTATCGTATTTTCAGGGTTATGTGTATTCGTCGGTTTATCAGGCTTATTTTTCTTTAAGATAGATTATATTCAGTCTGTTGCTATTAGCGGGATGATTGTCGTTATTATGAGCATTTTGTTTTCGCTCACACTTCTTCCGGCGCTATTATCTTTAATTGGTAAAAGGATATTAAAAAAGAATCAGGCGGCGCCTACGCCATCAAATGTATGGCGTAAATTTGCACAGTTTGTAATGAAACATCCAATCGTCATGATTATTGTTGTTACAACATTTATTGTTATTTGTTTATTACCGCTACGTACAGCTAACTTGCAGTTTCCTGGTGTTGAAGCGTTACCTGAAAAGAGTGATACGAGAGTTGCATTTGAGAAGTATGAAGAAGCCTTTAATAAAACTGTCCAAACACACGCTGATGTGACATTAGTAGTAGAGACGAAGAAAGATATAACAGAAAAAGAAAGTTTACAAAAGATAGAAGCTGTTGTTCAAAAGTTAAAAGACGATAAGCAAGTATATAAGGTGAAAAGTGTATATGACGGGCTAAATGGAATGAAAGCAGATCAAGTTGCTGGAATGTTACAGTCGCCAGAGGCTGCGAAAATAGCTCCTGTATTTGAAGCGTATACGAAAGGGAATAAAACAACAATGGAAGTCTTTTTGGATACGAAGCCAAGTACAGAAACCGCAAAACAATGGGTTCGTGATTTCAAAAAGAATTATAAAGAAAATGATGTTACTTATTATTTGGGCGGTATGACGACGTTCCAGCAAGAGTTAGAAGATGAAATTAAAGATAAAGTTGCAATTGGTATGTCTGTTATATTTGGATCAACCTTTGTCATTTTATTATTCGCATTCCGCTCTATACTCATTCCAATTAAAGCTATTATTATGAACGTACTTAGTTTAAGTGCAACAATTGGAATTGTTATTTGGTTATTTGAAGGTGGTCATTTCGGATTAGAAGAGAGTTCAGTTTTATTTGTATTACCAATCTTTATTTTCGGCCTCGTATTTGGGCTTAGCATGGATTATGAAGTATTTCTTATTTCACGTATTCATGAGCTTTATGAAGAAACAGGAGATAACGATCAAGCAACGTTAGAAGGGCTTGTTTCGACAAGTAGGATTATTACGTCCGCCGCTTTAATTATGATTGTTGTTACCGGTGCGTTCGCCTTTACTGATATTTTACCAGTAAAGCAGATGGGGCTTGGGGTTGCATTAGCAATATTTCTTGATGCAACAATTATCCGTCTTATGCTCGTACCAAGTTTAATGAAATTGTTTGGGGATTGGAACTGGTGGCTACCATTTCGAAAGAAAAGAGAAAAATCATCGTAAAAAAAACTCATCTATAAGATGAGTTTTTTTTATGAATAGCAGGGCCCATATTTTGCGCATAGTATGTGATAAGAACATTACATACAAGTAGGTGAAGGCAATGTTTCGTTATTTTAAGTTTAAGCTAAATGATACAGTACAGTTTGCTGAAAACGATGGGCATATGTATCGCATTGTCGGTTATCGGTTGGAAAAAGGGTTTTACCCAAAAGATGAATGGACTCATATTATTTATGAACTGCTTAGAGACTTTGACGGGTATACGATGGATGCGGAAGAAGAGGAACTTGTAAAAGTCATTCAAGTAGAGGATGAGTATTACAAAATACAAGAAGTATCGGGGTATCGCTATCCAGTAAAAATGAAGCAAAAGCAACAAGTTATGAAAGGAGAGAAAATAGACGACTTATTAGATACGTACAACGACTATAAACGATTGGCGGATTTCTTTAAAGATTTATTGTATGAACAAAAAGCTGAAGAAGTGTTGCAGGAAATGAAAAGGCTTAGAGCGTGAGGGGACAGTCGATTATAAGGCTGTCCTCTATTTTTGACGGTGCATCAAATTATGTTTTCCGTTACAATGAGAGAATCAATAGAAATAAGGTGATTATAGTATGGAAACAAAGAAAAAGGGCGAATGGTGCGAAATTACGGTTCCAGCGACGTGGAATGGTATAAGTATTGAGTCGTTGTTAAAAGTAGAATGGGAATTACCAAAAAAGTTATTACATCAGCTTCGTATGGAAAAAGGTGTTACGGTTAACGGAGAACAAAGGAGATGGAATGAACTTTTAAAAGAAGGAGATAAGTTACAAGTTCATATGTTTATGGAGGAGGAGTACGGCGTAGAGCCGGAATATGGTGAATTAAATGTAGTGTTTGAAGACGATCACGTACTCATTGTAAATAAGCAGGGGCAAATGGATACACATCCTTCTGAAAAAAATGGGACGGGAACACTTGCCAATCTTGTTGCTTTTCATTTTCAAATGCAAGGTTTAGAGACGAGGGTTCGGCATATCCATAGATTAGATAAAGATACGACAGGTGGGGTTGTATTCGCAAAACATAGAATTGCGGGTGCAATTATGGATCGTTTATTAATGGAACGGAAAATCAAAAGAACGTATATGGCACTTGTTGAAGGAAAAGTAAAAAAGAAGCAGGGGACAATTGATGCAGCTATCGGAAGAGATCGACATCATGCTACAAGGCGTCGTGTTTCTCCAAAGGGAGACCAAGCTATAACGTATTATAAAGTAGAGAAATATTTTAAAAAACAAAATGCGACGCTCGTAACGTTACAGTTAGAAACCGGTAGAACGCATCAAATTCGCGTTCATATGAGCTATAATGGAAATCCATTAGTTGGGGATGTATTATATGGTGGGCAAACAACATATATGTCCGGGCAAGCGTTACATGCGATGAAGATTAATTTTTTGCATCCGATTACGAAAGAAGAGATCGTTGTTGACGTACCTTTCCCTACAAATTTAAACGATACAATGAAAAAATTTGAAAGAGAAAATAGGTAAAGTGTAAGTTTAAAGTTGAAAAAGGTAGATTTTTGCAGGGATTTCTCTGAAAGAGGCGAAGCCGTTAAGAGAAAAGAGAGGTGAGAATTACTTGATCAAATATAAATATATGCTAGGGATATTTTTCGCTTGTCTTTTACTTACTCTATGTATTTATCCATATTTACCAACTCGTATGGCAGTGCATTGGAACGAGAATGGTGGAGCGAACGAGTTTATGAGTAAACAAGTTGTCGTATTATTTATCCCTGTCCTTATTATTATTTTACATGGATTAGTATATGTTATTTTACATAATATATATAAGTTTAATGAAGGGGAGTATTTCATTATAAATGGATTTATAAAGAGTATTACTTTATTTATGATATTTGTCCATATACTAATTCTCTTTATTAATTTGGGAAGTATTATATCCTTTCAGACAGGACTAACGATTGGAATTAGTATGTTTCTTTTTATGTTTAGTAAAGTGTTTAAAAAGGTGAAGGATAGAGAGAAAGAACCGATCAAATTACAAAAAATCCGTTTAGTTAGTAGGCGAATCTTTCAAGTGATGGCATGCAGCATATTATTTTCGTTGCTTTTGAGCCTGAAGTGGGGGTTTTACTTGTTAATTAGTGTAATAAGCTGCGGGTCTATTTTGTTTATGTTCTACATTTTATACGCATACATATTAGAAAGCTATGAAACATAAAAAAAGAGTCTTCTTCTAGAAGACTCTCTTTTTATTTACTTCGTAATAAATTGTTGTGTCCAGTAGTTGCCGCTTTCTACATAGCCAACACCGATATGAGTGAAGCCACTATTTAAGATGTTTGCACGGTGTCCGGCACTGTTCATCCAAGCTTGTACAACTTCTTCTGGAGTACGTTGTCCTTGGGCGATGTTTTCACCTGCAGATTTATAAGAAATACCAAATTTTTTCATCATGTCAAACGGAGACCCGTATGTAGGGCTGTTATGATCAAAGTAGTTGTTTTTTTGCATATCTTCAGACTTAATGCGTGCTACTTTGCTTAATTCAGTATCGATTTGTAATGCTGATAAGCCTTGTTTTGTACGCTCTGCGTTTGTTAATTCAACAACGCGTTGTTCGAATTCGCTTAAAGATTTTGCTTCTTCAGCAGGCTTTTGCTCAGCAGGTTTTTGTGTTTCGTTTTGAGTATTGTTGTTTTCAGCTGGTTTTTGAGCTTCTGGTTTAGCAACTTCTTCAGCAGGCTTTTGTTCAGCTGGTTTTTGAGTTTCCTCAGCAGGCTTTTGAGCTTCTGGCTTAGCTGTTGGTTGTTCAGTAACAACATTTTCAGTAGGCTGTTGACCAGGAATGAAGCAATCTTGTTGGAATTGTCCTTGGTTCCATTGTGCTAATGATTCAACTCCCATAGATTGTAAGAATGCTTGTAATTCTTGTTGGCTCATTTGCTTCATCATCATTTTTGAATGCTGAATATTTTGAACCTTTATGTTAGATGGTTGTACTGTTGCAGCTTGTGCATCTAAAGAAGATACTCCTAAAGTAAGAGCTGTTGCAGCAGCTACAGATAATAAAACACGCTTTTTCATGATGTGTGTCCCCCTATATAAAGTTTTAATTTGTTTTCACACGATTTGTTTTTGACAGCCTGTCTGACTGACCAATTCATCGTAGCATACAATTTGCGAGAAAAAAGATGGAAAAAAATTCATAGACTTAAAATTTTCCTAATTTATCCTAAGAAGAGGAAAGGGATGAAATAAGAGAAACATAGAGTATAAAAGGAATTTTTAGCATTTTTATACTTGGTTTTAAGAGGGGGTTTTTGGATAAATGTACCTATATTAAAAATGAAGAATCCTATTGTATCAATGATTTTAGCATTTTTTTGAGGAATATACTGGATGTATTTTTACAAAACTGTAATGTTTCTGTTGTTCTTTTTTATAATAAAGTAACATATTTTTAATGTTGTAGCGGACAAAAAAGCGGCTATCTCTTTACCTAGACGAAGGAGATAGCCGTTTTCCTATTATTACGTATGTTACGAGTTGGTTTCAATTGCTTCTAATAATAGATCAACAATGTGAATTCCTCTCATTTTATGAGAAAGA
This sequence comes from Bacillus sp. SRB_8, assembly GCF_003264205.1. Lineage (NCBI taxonomy): Bacteria > Bacillati > Bacillota > Bacilli > Caryophanales > Bacillaceae > Bacillus > Bacillus sp. SRB_8. Next base: position 17,571 of record NZ_NADT01000033.1, read on the forward strand.
CCTTCGCGTTCAATACCTAGTTTCATTTGTAATAGACATCCAGGGTTTGCAGTAACAATTGTCGCTGCATCTGTTTCATGTACACGGTCCATTTTGTAATCTAGAAATTCCATTGATAACTCCGAATGGACAATATTATAAATACCAGCAGAACCACAGCAACGGTCCGCATCTTTCATTTCGCGGTATGTTGCGCCTTGAATGGCCTCTAGTAACATACGAGGTTCCGAAGATGTTCGCATAACATTGCGTAAATGACAAGAGTCTTGATACGTAATGATTTGCGGCGTGAGTCGTAAGTCATTACGTTTATGGAAATCTAGTTCTACTAGTATAGCAGTAATATCTTTAATTTTAGAAACAAATTGCTTTGCGCGTTCAGCCCATTTGGGATCATCTTTTAACAGATAATCATAGTCTACGAGGTAAGCTCCGCAACCACCTGCATTCGTAATAATATAGTCGATGTTTAAATCTTCGAATGCTTCTATATTTCGTTTTGCTAATTCTTTTGCTCCACTCTTTTCACCAGCATGCCCATGTAATGCCCCGCAGCAACTTTGTGTTTTCGGAATAACGATATCACAACCAGCAAGTTGAAGAAGTTTCATCGTTGCGTTATTTGTTTCTAAAAACATCGTATCCATTAAACAGCCTGTGAAGAATGCAACTTGTTTCTTCTTTGCCACCTCAGCAGGTAAAAATTCAGGACGATCTTTCATTGCTTTCATTTTAGGGACTTTTGGCAAAACGAGGTCCATCGTTGCAAGTGTTTCAGGGAATAACTTCATAATACCTGTTTTATGTGTTAGCGTTTGTAAACCAGAACGCTGGTAAAATCCGATTAGTCCTGTTAATGTTCGCATTCGGTTTTGATGTGGGAATAGTCCTTCAAAAACAACTTTACGAACAGCTCTCACGGGCATGGAGAACTTTTTATTTTGATTAATAATATCACGAGCTTCTTCTAATAAATGTCCATAATTCACACCAGATGGACAAACAGGTTCACAAGCGCGGCAGCCAAGGCAAACATTTAATGTATCTTCAACATCTTCATCCGGCTCAATTAAACCATCAACGACGGCTTTCATTAAGGCGATACGTCCGCGTGGGGAATGTGATTCTTTATACCCAGATTGAATGTAAGTAGGGCAAGTTGGTAAACAAAAGCCGCATCGCATACAGTTTAGTAGTTCATCTTCACTTAATCGTTCTTTAAATTCCTTTTGAATGTTTTCTTTATTTAATGTGTTCATCGCTCAACCACCACTCTTTTACGAGAGTCTTTCGCGAACATCTTTCCAGGATTCATAATGTTGTTTGGGTCGAAGGCTTGTTTAATCCCTTGCATAGCAGCGATACCTTCTTTACCTAATTTCATTTCTAAATACGGAGCTTTCATTGCGCCAACACCATGTTCACCAGTAATCGTACCACCAAGCTCAATCGCTTTCGCAAATATTTCAGCAAAAGCTTGTTCGGCACGATGCATTTCTTCTTCATTACGGGCATCTGTCATACAAGTCGGATGCAAGTTACCATCACCAGCATGACCAAAAGTACAAATAGGAATATTATATTTCTTTGCAATTGCATTAATTGCTTCAACCATTGGAGCGATTTGTGAACGTGGTACAGTTGCATCTTCTAATATTGTTGTCGGTTTTAGTCTTGCAAGTGCTGATAGTGCACTACGGCGTGCTGTACGAAGCGCATCTGCTTCCGCTTCATCTTTTGCAACGCGAACATCGACCGCATTCATAGCACGGCAAACGTTAGCCATTTTTTCGATATCTCGATTGACAACCTCGGGCGGGCCGTCTTGTTCAATTAATAAAATTGCTTTAACGTCAGTTGGTAAACCGATTTGTGCAAACTCTTCTACAACTTCAATTGTTGGTTGATCTAAAAACTCAAGTGTCGCCGGAATAATTTTATTTGCAATAATAGCAGAAACAGCTCGAGCAGCTTCGTTAATATCTTCATATAGCGCAAGCATCGTTTTCTTCGTTTCAGGCATAGGGACAAGTTTTAATATAGCTTCCGTAACAACACCAAGTGTTCCTTCAGAACCAATAAATAAACGAGTTAAATCATAACCAGCTACATCTTTTGCTAATTTACCACCAGTGCGAATGATATCGCCGTTCGGTAAAACAATTTCAAGCCCCATTACATAATCACGTGTTACGCCATATTTTAAACCACGTAATCCGCCGGAGTTTTCATTAATGTTACCGCCGATTGTAGAAATTTTCATAGAGCTTGGATCTGGTGGATAAAATAAACCTTTTTCTTCTACTGCTTTAATAATATCAAGTGTAATAACACCAGCTTGTACAGTAATTGTTAAATTCTCTTCGTCAATTTCTAAAATATTGTTCATATGGCGGAAAATAAGGACGATACCACCTTCAAGTGGACAAGTTCCAGCGCAAAGATTTGTTCCAGACCCGCGAACGTATACAGGGATTTTATGAGTGTTACACACTTTTAACACGTCTGCTATTTCATTTGTATTACGAGGAGCAATGACTGCATCAGGCATCGCTTGGAAGTTTGGAGTGGCATCATAACTATAAGTTAAACGCCCCATATTGGATGTATCTACATTATCTTCGCCAACAATAGATACGAATGAATCAATAATTTGCTTTTCTAACATTGGAAATCCCCCTCAAACTGTTAACGTATTTCGTCATAATAAAAAACGTTGTAACAGTGCTTTCATTATAATGATAAAAAAGTTGGAGGATTCTTTCTATGTGCAATCACCTAAAGATTAATCTGTTTTATCGTTATTTTTTGTATGATTATCTAATAAGAGGAGTGCGAAGTATAAAATATTTAAATCTTTGAATTGTTTCGGGTCAAGTCCTGTATGTTCTTCAATCTTTTTTAGCCTGTAATGCAATGTGTTAATGTGTATATGTAATTGCTCAGCTGTCTGCTTATAAGATTGGTTATAATCGATAAATAAACGTAAAGTGTGCATAAGCTCAGGAGATGATACTAAGTTTTCAATGGTACGCTCTAGAAACTGTTCTCGAGTTTCAGTAGAAATATCTTGTAAGCACATTTCTAAACGTAAATCTTCATTAAATACAATTTTTTTCGTTTCAAGTGATACTGAAAGGGCGCGTAATGCTTGTTCGTACGATAAATTCATATTGCTTGGCGTAACTGTCTGTCCAATCCCGATATATAAAGTAATAGAAAATAAAGTTTCACAGTCTTGTTTTAACCGTTTTAAAAATTGAAAGGTTTGCTCTTTGGATTGGATTGTTGTAAACAAAATAAACCGATCATTTCCCCAGCGAACAAATAAATTTTCTTTTGCTAAAATGTTGCGCATATGTTGCCAAATTTTACGCTGGAGCATCGTATTATCTTGGGCGATTGATAATAAAATAAGTTGTTTCTTCTTATATAAATCAATGCCAAGCGTTTTTGCACGATCGAGAAAACTTGGAGACCAGTCTGTATTTTGAAGCCAATCAAAGACAAATGCTTCATAAGACCGGTGCTCAAGTTCTAGTTGTTCTAAAAAGTAGTTTTCATGAATTAATAATTCGGTCATCTTACGTAATATTTCTCCGTATTGTGAAATATTTTCAGGTTCTCCTGTAATTCCAATCACGCCGATTACTTCGTCATGGAATAGTAAAGGAAGGTTCATCCCAGCTTTTACACCTTGCAGTCGTCGTTCATCATCTTTTGTAATAATGACAGTTTTCTTTTGTTTCGCACAGCGGAGTGCACCTTCATGAAATTGACCGATTCTTTCCGCATCTGTACTTGCGATAATAACGCCTTGTATATTAATAATAATAATGTTTTCAGTAATTAATCTGCGTACTTCACGTACAATTTTATTCGCTAAATCAGGAAAAAGCATAATTTACACACCTCAAATTCTATTTGTTGTACATTATATATGTAAGTTTATTAATAAAGGAAGATTTCACATTTTCCACACATTTATTTGTTATTTTACAATTATAACGAAATCATCCGAAGATGGAGGGAATCTTTTGAGAAAGTATGTTTTTCTTCTCTGTTTTTTATTTCTATTAGTAGGGTGTCAAGGAAGTTCATATACACCGATTGCTAAAGATAAAAGTGTTATTATAACAACGAATATAAAGGAAGGTAGTATTAGTTTTATTGATAAAAAAACAAAGAAGCTATTAACAACATGGGAATTAAATGAGCCGATTGCGGGGGTTACGCTACTTCCAAATGGCGAGGAAATACTTGTTTATGGTAAGCAATTAGAATATATGTATGTATATTCATTAGCAGAAGGAAGACAAGTGGACAAGTATAAGATTGGAAAAGGAATTGCTAATGTTATCGCATCAGATGATGGAACACAATTATTTGCTGCCGATCAAAATGAACAAAAGGTAAGGTTCTTTACGATAAAAGGAAAAGAGACAGGGAGTGTTTCAACAGGAAAAGGGCCGATAACGATGGTAGAGCATCATAACCAGTTATCTGTACTCAACTTTTATGATACGAAACTAACGACCATTGATACAAAGAAAAAAGAAGTGATACAGTCCTTTATGATTCCACCAGCATCAACAGGAGCAACGGTTAGCGCTGATGGGAAAGAAATATGGATTGGTGGACATGGTGATGGAAGTCAAGTGAATGAGAAAGTATTAGTGTATTCTTTACAGAGCGGAGAGATGATGCGTTCTTTACATGCTCCGTTTATGCCTGTGAATATAACAAAGGATGATAAGTATGTATATGCGCTAAGTCACGGTTCAAATACGCTTAGAAAGTTTGATGCAAGTACGTATCAAGAGGCAGGATTTGCAGAAGTAGGATCTAATCCATTTGCATTTTTGAAAAGCGGTGCAGAAGGATATGTAGCTAGTTATGATAGCGATGAAGTATGCGTAATGGATATGAAGAATATGAAAATAAAACAAACAATTAAAGTCGGAAAAGGACCGTTTCAACTCATAGAGAGAGAAGGGGAAGGACAATGAGTAAATATAACGTGCTAGTCGTAGATGACGAAAGTGATATGAGGCAACTTGTCGGAATGTACTTAGATAACTTCGGATACGAGTGGGGAGAAGCTGAAAATGGAAAAGAGGCACTTCGAAAATTAGAGACGGATCATTACGATTTCGTTGTACTAGATATTATGATGCCTGAGATGGATGGGCTTTCAGTTTGTAAAGAGATTCGAAAAACGTCGGATGTACCTATTATATTTTTAACAGCAAAAGGTGAAGAGTGGAATAGGGTGAACGGCTTACGTATGGGAGCAGATGATTATATTGTAAAGCCATTTAGTCCTGGGGAACTAATTGCTCGTATGGAAGCTGTTTTAAGACGATATACAAAGCAAGAACAGCAAGAAGAGATTCAATTTGGACCGATTCTTATTAATGAAAAAAGTAGGAGGGTCGAGACGAATGGTGAGACGATTCCTCTTACGGTAAAAGAGTTCGATTTACTATATTTTCTTTGTCAACATAATGGACAAGTATTTAGCCGGGAACAATTGCTTGAAAAGGTGTGGGGATATGATTATGCAGGAAGTACAAGAACGGTAGATACGCATGTGAAAACGATGCGTCTAAAGCTAGGAGAAAGTGGAAACTACATTCAAACCGTTTGGGGTGTAGGTTATAAATTTGAGGTGTAACGTATGTTTACGATGGTACAAAAGCTTTGGCTTACAGTAGTATGTGCAGTATGTGTAACAGTTTCCTTTCTTTATTTTGTATCTTTATACTCATATGAAAAGTTATACGTTGATAATTTAAAAGATTCATTAGTAATGGAAGGGAAACGTCTTGCCACGCAATATGATAAACGTGAAGGAGTATCCACTTTTGAAGAGAAAGTAAGGGCATATGATCAAATATCTAGTTCAGATGTCCTTTTCGTATACAATCCGCGTGATTTAAGCGCATGTTTGCCTTTTGATGTTCACCATCATTCTCTTATAAGTGAAGGGGATAGACAGGCGCTATTAGATGGGAAAACAGTGACAAAGATAGGGTATGAAGAACATTTTGATCGTAATATTATGGGTGTTGTCATCCCTGTTTTAGATAATAAAAAATTAGTTGGTATTGTATACTCTTATATTCCTTTAAAAAGTATAAAAGACTTAATATTTGATATGGGTCTTATTTTAGCGCCGTTAGCACTTGCAATGATTTTAATTACAATATGGATTGGTAGAAAAATTATTATCGCCATTACGAGACCGCTTTCGCAAATGGAACGAGTTGCAAATCATTTGGCTACTGGAGATTTCTCAGAGCGGATTACAATTTCTTCAGAAGATGAAATTGGACGATTGGGAAAAGCCTTTAATAAAATGGCAAATTCCTTAGAAACAGAAGATGTAAAGCGTAAGGAATTTTTAGCTAATGTTTCGCATGAACTTAGAACACCGCTTAGTTATATTAAAGGATATAGTGAAGCTATTTTAGACGGTGTAGCGAAGGGACCGCAGCAGGAAAAAGTAACGCAACTTATTCATAAAGAAGCAGGTCGCATGCAGCGCCTCGTTCATGATTTATTAGATCTAGCGCAGCTAGAAGGTGAACACTTTCCATTAAAGAAACAACCTATCGTTTTTTCACAGCTTATTGAAGATGTACTAAATACGTACGAGTTACAGTTTGTAGAAAAAAACCTTCGTATTTCAACGAATTTAAATCCTGAAATTATCGTAATGATTGATGAGGATCGTATGCAACAAGTACTTCATAATGTATTAGATAATGCGATACGTTATACAAATCAAAACGGGGATATCATAATAACATTAAAGCAAATCGATGATTATTGTGAATTGCACATAAAAGATACAGGAATAGGTATTGATAGAGAGCATTTAGAAAATCTGGGGGAACGCTTTTACCGAGTAGATAAAGCGAGAAGTCGTCAACACGGTGGAACAGGTTTAGGTCTTGCAATTGTAAGGCAAATTGTTCATATACATGACGGTGAGTGGAGAATAGAAAGTGAAAAAGGTAAGGGCACGACAGTTAGTATTAAATTAAAAGCACAAGATGAGGAGAGCATATTCTAACTTTTGGAATATGCTCTTCATATTGAAGGTAAATAGTTACGCGTAAATGTATTAATTAATATCAAACAAATATCAAAAATTTGACTATTTTATGAACAAAACATTTGTACTTCTTACTAATTCGTTCTAAAATAGTTATGGATGCTAAGTTCTTATAAAACGTTACAATTGTTGTTTGGAAGATACTGAGGTGATTTAACTGGAGTACAAATCTATTAAACCGAAAAAAATTTACGAAGAAGTATCTGAAGCTATTTTAACAATGATTAAAAATGGTACGTTAAAACCTGGTGACAAACTACTTCCTGTTCATCAATTAGCTGAGCAGTTTCAAGTTGGCAGATCTGCTGTTCGTGAAGCGCTAAGTGCGCTAAGAGCAATGGGCTTAATTGAAATGAAACAAGGAGAAGGTACATATGTAAGGAATTTCGATCCTTCTTCATTAACAAAATCACTAAATAACAAGTTATTAATGAAGAAAGAGGATATTTTGAATTTATTAGAAGTACGGAAGGTGCTCGAAGTGGGGGCAGTTCGAGCGGCAGCGGCAAAACGTACGGAAGCTAATTTGCAAAATATGAAGCAGTGGTTAGATGAAATGGCAAAGAGCATTGGAGATGAGAAGGCTGGCGAAAAAGCAGACTTTCATTTTCATATGGGAATTGCAGAATCTTCGCATAATAACATCTTGCTTGAGCTCATGAATCATGTTTCAGAGATGATTGCTGAAACGATTGGTGAATCAAGACGCATTATTTTATATGGTGAACAAACAACATCAGAACGACTTTTAGAAGAGCATCAATCTATATATGATGCGGTGTTAAAGCAAGATGTGGAATTAGCGCAGCAAGCGATGCTAGATCATTTAACAAATGTAGAACATATTGTCACAGGTAAAAGCGATATAAATTCGTAATTTAATCTTTTAAAAATCTAATTTTCTGATAAAATAGAGAGAGATTAAGTAAGCGTTTTCTTTAGAAGAGGGAGAGGATAGGCCATGGTTGAGCCTACTTCTTCTAATCTTAGTCATCTGATGACCATATGATTTTTGGCGGAGTTGTAATGAGGGGGAATTATAGTTATGAAAGTTACTTTATTTGTTACTTGTTTAGTCGATATGTTTGAAACAAACGTCGGTAAAGCAACAGTTGAAGTATTGGAGCGTTTAGGTTGTGAAATTGAATTTCCAGAAGCACAAGTTTGTTGTGGTCAGCCTGCTTATAATAGCGGCCATGTAGAAGCAGCAAAAGAAGCGATGAAACATATGATTGAAACTTTCGAAGATGCAGAATATATTGTTACGCCATCTGGATCTTGTGCGACAATGTTTCATGAGTATCCGCATGTTTTTAAAGATGATCCGAAGTGGGCTAAACGTGCACAAAAGGTTGCTGATAAAACATATGAATTTACACAATTTATTGTAGATGTTTTAAAAGTTACAGATGTTGGTGCAAGTTTACCAGGGATAGCTACTATTCATAAATCTTGTCATATGACACGCCTGCTTGGAGTAAAAGAGGCACCAGGAATTTTATTATCAAGCGTAAAAGGATTAATTGTGAGAGAACTGCCGAACGTGCAAAATTGTTGTGGGTTTGGGGGAACGTTTTCAGTTAAGATGACTCCAATTTCTGAGCAAATGGTAGATGAAAAAGTAGATAGTGTAATGGAAACAGGTGCTGATTATTTAATCGGTGCAGATTGTGGGTGTTTGTTAAACATTGGCGGACGTATTGAGCGTTTAGGAAAAGAAGTAAAAGTAATGCATATTGCTGAGGTCTTGAATAGTCGCTCATGAAGGGGGAACATAAGCTATGTCTATGAAAATCAGTGAGAAAAAATTTAATGATCGCGTTGGCGATGGAATTCAAGATTCGTTTATGCGCGGAGCGGTATCTTCTGCACAAACGCGTTTATATACAAATCGATTAAAAGCAGCTGACGAGTTGGGAAACTGGGAAGAGTGGCGTGAACTAGGTGAACAAATTCGTCAACATACGTTAGAAAATCTTGATTATTATTTAATGCAGTTAAGTGAAAATGTATCAAAAAGAGGCGGTCACGTTTACTTTGCGAAAACGAAAGAGGATGCAGCAAAGTATATTCAAGACGTTGCAAAAAAGAAACAAGCGAAGAAAGTTGTAAAATCAAAATCAATGGTAACTGAAGAAATTAGTATGAATCATGCCCTTGAAGAGATTGGTTGTGAAGTGTTAGAGAGTGACTTAGGAGAGTATATCTTGCAAGTAGATAACGATCCACCATCACATATTATTGCGCCTGCACTTCATAAAAACAGAACGCAAATTCGTGATGTATTTAAAGAAAAACTTGGATATGAAAATTCTGATGATCCATACGAAATGACAAAGTTTGTTCGTAAACAACTTCGTGAGAAATTTATGGATGCAGAAATTGGTGTGACAGGTTGTAACTTCGCTGTTGCAAATACTGGCTCTCTTTGTTTAGTGACGAACGAAGGTAATGCCGATCTTGTCATGTCGATTCCGAAAACACAAATTGCAGTAATGGGTATGGAACGTATGGTTCCGACAATGGAAGAATTAGATGTTTTAGTTGGTTTACTATGTCGTAGTGCGGTAGGTCAAAAATTAACAAGTTATGTAACAGTAGCAGGACCAATTCAAGAGGAAGAGGTAGATGGACCAGAAGAGTTTCATTTAGTCGTTGTTGATAATGGCCGCTCTCAAATTCTTGGATCGGAATTCCGTTCAATATTGCAATGTATTCGTTGTGCCGCTTGTGTTAACGTATGTCCCGTATATCGTCACGTTGGTGGACATTCGTATGGATCTATTTATTCAGGACCAATCGGTGCGGTATTAACACCACTTTTAGGTGGGTATGACGATTACAAAGAGCTTCCTTATGCATCTAGTTTATGCGGAGCATGTACAGAAGCTTGTCCAGTAAAAATTCCATTACATGATTTATTATTAAAACATCGTCAAGTCATCGTTGAGCAAGAAGGTCGTGCCCCACTTGCAGAAAAATTAGCAATGAAAATGTTTAGTATGGGTGCTTCTTCAGCAGCTTTATATAAAATGGGATCGAAAATGGCACCGGCAGCAATGAGTCCATTTACATCTGGTAACCGTGTATCAAAAGGTGTTGGACCACTTAAAAACTGGACGGATATTCGTGAATTCCCAGCTCCAAGTAAAGAACGATTCCGTGATTGGTATAAAGATCATAAGAAAGGCGGGGACAAATAATGACAGGATTAATTCAAAACCGTGAGTCCTTTCTAGATAATATCGCAAAAGAACTTGGGCGCGCGCGTAAAACAGAAGGCGTAGAACGTCCAGCATGGAAAAGTAATGTGAATGTAGAAACGTTAAAAGATTATTCACAAGAAGAATTGTTAGAAGTATTTAAAAAGCAATGTACAAACATTCATACAACTGTTGTGGAAACGACAAACGACCGCTTACGTGAAGATATTCAAAAAGTAATCGTTGAAAACGGCGGAGGACCTATTATATTATCAGCAGATGAACGTTTTGATTCCTATGGATTGACTTCTTTATTTAAAGAAGAGCTTCCAAAGCAAAATGTTGAGGTAAATGTATGGGATCCTCAGAAAAAAGAAGAGAATATGCGTATAGCGGAAAAAGCGAATATCGGTATTGCATTTAGTGATTATACTTTAGCTGAATCTGGTACGATTGTTGTACAAAGTCATAAAGGACAAGGGCGTTCTTTACACTTTTTACCGACTGTATACTTTGCTATTATTCCACGTGAAACACTTGTACCGCGTATTACACAAGCAGTTCAACATATGAACTCTCGTGTGGAAAAAGGTGAAGCAGTCGCGTCTTGTATTAACTTTATTACAGGACCAAGTAACTCTGCGGATATTGAAATGAATCTTGTTGTCGGAGTACACGGGCCGTTAAAAGCGGTATATTTCATCGTATAAAATAGGGGAAAGCAGGCCGGAAAACGGCCTGCTTTTTTAATAGAATAAAGATAATATGAAGTAGAAGTTCTCTCCTTTTTTTGTTATGTTCTTTTGGAAAGGAGAGGAAGGGATGTTCACTTATTTATATGCATTGTTAATAGGTATGGTGTTTGGTTCTTTTTTTATGGTGATTGCGATGAGAGTTCCAGTAGGGGAATCTATTATTACACCGCGTTCGTACTGTCATTACTGCAAGTATACGTTACAGCCGAAAGAACTTATTCCAATCATTTCATTTTGTATACAAAAAGGGCGTTGTACGAATTGTAAGAGCAAAATCTCAAGTTTGTACATAGTATTTGAATTTGTTACAGGCAGTTTATTTTTTCTTACTGTATATGTAATTGGAATGGAAAGAGAGCTCATCATCATTTTATCGCTTTTTTCGTTACTTCTAATTATTTCAGTTACAGATTTAGTATATATGCTAATACCTAATCGTATTTTAATTTGGTTTGCGCTTTTGCTTATTTTAGAATGTATTTTTGTACCGTTAGTTACTTGGATAGATAGTTTAGCTGGTAGTGGAACTATATTCATTTTGTTATATTGCATGCAAAAGATTTATCCAGATGGTCTTGGCGGAGGTGATGTAAAATTACTTTCGTTACTCGGATGTATAGTCGGAGTGAAAGGGGTTTTTATAACTTTATTTTTAGCATCTTGCTTTAGTCTTTGTTTTTTCGGGATAGGTATAGCGCTAAAATGTATAAACATAAGAACTCCAATTCCGTTCGGACCTTTTATTAGCCTTGGAGCAATATGTTATGTGTTGGTCACATATGCAAAATAGAGAGGAGATAGAAAATGAATGTATATATGGATGATCAAAGAAGTTGCCCATACGGATATGTTTTGGCAACTACAGTAGAATCTGCCTTGCAAATTGTTAGGGATAATGAGGTGAATATTATTTCCCTCGATTATAATATGGGATGGCGACAAAAAAGTGGGTTAGATTTCGTAGAAGCTTTCTGCAACGAAGGTTTATATGTTAATGAAATTCACCTTCATACAAATGATGTCATCGGTATGCATCAGATGAAAAAGAGCATAGAGAGAGGGAAGGAAAACGGGGAAATTAATCCTTATATTGCCTTGAAATATGTAGGGAGCTAAAAACTCCAAAGTAAAACTTTGGAGTTTTTAATGTTTCATATGTGCTTGTAAAGGAATAATTTCCTCCGTTTGAGCTCCAACTAATTGAGTTTTCTCTTGTTCAACAACAGGTGCTTTCTTTGTTAAGTAATGATATACCATACCGACAAATACGGATCCGCCAATAATGTTACCGATTGTAACTGGAATTAAGTTATGAATAGCGCCCGCAAAAGAAATTGTCTCAGGATGTGGTGATACTAAAGATAAAGCAAACAGTGATAAGTTTGCAATGCTATGCTCATAACCAGATAAAAAGAAAGTGAAAACGAGCATCATCATCATTAATATTTTTGCTGTGTCACCTTTCACTTGAGAAGGTAAGAAGCAGGCAAGACATACGAGCCAGTTACATAAAATCGCTTTAAAGAATAATTGCATTGTAGGTGTATTCATCTTTCCTTCAACAACTTTATTCATTAAATGACTGTGATCAATTGCTTCGAAAATTCCAGTTGCGTAAAATAGTAAGGCAAAGAATAAAGCGCCAGCTAAGTTACCTGCATAACAAGCAACCCAGTTACGAAGTGTATCAGAAATCGTTGTTTCTTTTCTTAAAGTTGCCACTGTGAAGTACATTGTATTGCCAGTAAATAATTCAGCGCCGCCATATATAATAAGTACGAGAGCAATTCCGAAAAACATGGAGGAAGCTAAATATGTTGCTGGTGAATCTGCAATATGAAAAAAGTTACCTAATTTAAAACATAGTACAATAATAAAACCGATATAAATGCCCGCAAGTGCAGCACGAATGAAATATTGCATTGGATTTATATCTAGCATTTGTTTTTTGCTCTTAGCCAGTTTTACAACGTAATCTAATCCTTGTTCTAGCATGAGTAATACGCTCCTTTAATACATCGTCTATAAATACTCCTTATATGAATAAGGTACATGGATTTGTTCATACTTTCAATAAGTTTGTGCAATATTTCACAAAAAGGACATACATCTAGAAAGGAAGCGTTTACAAAAGGTAGTATAATGGAATTTTTTCTAAAAATAGAGAGGGGAATTGAAACGAGAAAAAAGAAAAAGCGCTGTAATTACAGCGCTTTTTCGTCTAAATTCTTTTCTACTTTTACTTCTACTTCTTTCGAGAAGAACCAACCGCAAACTGCGATTCCAACTAATACAATCCAGAATGTAAGCTTCCACGGAGTGGATTCTGGGAATGAATGCGGAAGGACATTTAAAGCAGGGTGTGCTAGCGTATAAACTGTTAATTTTACACCAACCCAACCTACAATTAAAAATGCTGCAGTTTCAAGTCCTGGTTTACGTTTTAATATTTGTACGAAAGCAGTTGCTGCAAATCGCATTATAACTAATCCGATAAGTCCACCTGTAAAGATAACGATAAATTGACCTGTATCAAGACTACCAATCGTACCTAATCCTGTTTTCGGTAAAGTCACTGCTAATGCAACAGCAGCTAAAATTGAATCAACTGCGAAGGCGATATCAGCAACTTCGACTTTAAATACAGTCCACCAAAAGTTCTCTTGTTTTTTCTTTGCTTCTTTTTCTTCTGTTTCTTCATGTGTATTCTTTTTAACATACGTTTTAAATAAGTGATTCCCCGCGATAAACATAAGATAAATCGCACCAATTGCTTGCACTTGCCATACATCTACTAGGAACGAAATCATAAATAGTGATCCGAAGCGGAAAACGAACGCTCCTGCTAATCCATAAAATAGTGCTTTCTTTCGTTTTTCTTCTGGTAAATGTTTTACCATAATTGCGAGAACGAGAGCGTTATCAGCCGCTAAAATCCCCTCTAGTGCAATTAGGATGAGTAATACCCAACCATACTCCAATAATAATGATACATCCATGTACATTCTCCTCTCATTTCTATAAAGACTAAACAAGTGAAGAAGTTCCCCACTGTTTAGTTTCCCCATACTCCTGCGTATCAACGGTGGAAGGAATTTGAAAACAAAAAAGACCTCTGCCGTTGATAGGCAAAGGTCTTGCTAGACATATGTAATGAAAATGCCAACAAAGCCGGAAGAACTAAGTTCTACGTAATGACGACTTTGTTTCCAAGAAATAGTTCTTGGACGCTACTCCCCTTTGGAGATATGCTATTGTACTCTCATTATATGGATAATTTATACGGTTGTCAACCTGTTAAAATATCTTCGTTGGGATATTTTATTTTTCTTTGTTTTTTACGTGCAAATGAAAAGGCTAATGTTAAAGGCCCCATCTTTCCAAAAAACATCATAAAGATAATAATTGTTTTGCCGATGATTGTTAAGTGTGGCGTCAAATTCATGCTAAGGCCGACAGTTCCAAATGCTGAAAATACTTCAAAAGCACTCATTAATAAAGGAACCTTCTCAGTGATGCTTAAAATTAAAATGGAAAGAAAAATAAACGAAATTGAAATAATAGTAATCGTTAATGATTTGACAATGAGCGTATCTTTAATGGATTTTTTAAACACGACAATATCATCTTGTTCTTGCAAAAATTTAAATACGCCGAAAAACATAATCAAAAAAGTCGTTAACTTAATCCCACCACCAGTTGAAGCACTGCCAGCACCAATAAACATAAGAAGCATCATTAATAAAAGTGAAGGTTTTGATAATGCAGAGATATCAACAGTATTAAACCCGGCAGTACGTGTTGAAACCGCTTGAAAATAAGCAGCCATACCTTCTTCAAATGGTGTAAAACCTCTCATGGAAATTGAATTATGGAACTCAAATATGAAGATAAAAGCTGTAGCAATAATATTGACGATTAGAGTAGAAGAGAGCATAAGCTTTGAGTGCAAAGTAAGGTTTTTAAAGTTTTTCTTTCTTTTTATATCTACGATAACCGTAAAACCAATCCCACCTAAAATAATGAGGGAAGAAATAACGAGATTGACGAGAATGCTATGGGAGTGCGACATTAAATTATCGCTCCACACAGAAAACCCAGCATTGTTAAAGGCTGAGATAGAATGAAAAAAGCTATAATATATACCTTTGGCAACCCCGTATTTTGGTACCCATTCAAAAGAGAGAAGTAAAGTAGCGATACATTCTACAGTAAAAGAAAATAAAAATAATGCTTTTGCAAGACGAATGATTCCGCCGACATTTGTTTGGTTTAATGCTTGTTGTAATAAAATCCGGTTTTGAAGGCCGATTTTTCTACCGAGCATAATTGCGATTAAAACAGCAAAGCTCATAATGCCAAGCCCGCCAACTTGTATAAGTGTTAAAATGACACATTGGCCAAATAAGGTAAATACTTTACCAGTGTCCACAACACCAAGCCCTGTAACCGTACAAGCAGAAACCGTTGTAAATAAAGCATCGAGCCATGAAATAGACGTTGTTGTAGCAATTGGCAATTTCAATAGGCATGTACCGATAATTGATAGCATAATAAAAGATACAGTAAGAACACGGGGAGGACTCATGCTAATGTTAATCCGTTTCATTTCACATATCGTTCCTTTCGATTTGCTCTTACTAGTATGTGAAGAAGCACTATTATGTATGTTAAAAAAGAAAGAGGCAGAGAATATCTGCCTCTAAGCCATAGGTTATATAGTTATCCGCGTAATTGTTGTTGAGCTAAAGCAACAAGACGTTTCGTTACTTCACCGCCAACTGATCCGTTAGAACGAGATGCTGTATTAGATCCTAAGCTTACACCGAATTCTTGTGCGATTTCATATTTGAATTGTTCAAGTGCTTGCTCTGCACCCGGAACTAGTAATTTGTTTGTTTTCACCATGTTGATACACATCCTTAAAGAGTAATCCAGTTTAGCTAAGTGCTATCTGGTAATGTTATTTTATGTGTAAACGACGTACTCATACACGGAAGTAAACGGTGTGATTAGAAGTTCTTGGATAGAAAAAAGAGTAGCAAATTTGCTACTCTTTTTTCAGTATTGTCGCTGTACCTTCTACGACAATATCATCAGATTGATTATATATGTTTGTTTGCAATGTGATAATTTTTTTATCGTCCCGTTTTTTAATAACTTCTGCCACAACGCGAAGTGTATCACCGATTTTGACAGGAGCACGGAATGAAACATTTTGTGATAAATAAATCGTATTTTTTCCAGGAAGTTTCGTTCCAAGAATGGTAGAAATAAAACTTGAAACGAGCATGCCATGGGCAATACGTTCTTTGAACATTGTCGTTTTTGCAAAAGAGTCTAGAATGTGAATAGGATTTACATCTCCAGTCAATTTTGCAAAATTGATAACGTCCTCATCCGTAATTTTTTTTGTAAGTGATGCTTGATCACCGACTTGAATCTCATCGTAACGAAGCTCCGGAACAGTTTGTGCTTCTTGAAATGGATTCATTTTGTCCTCCTTCTTTTCCATATCGAAAAATGTAAACCATCTTGATGTAGTAGGAGGAAGAAAGAGTTTTGTTTGTGCTGCAGTTAGTTGCCACATTTTTCTTACTTGATGGAAGTAAATAGATTTTTTGAGTTTTCCTCGAACTGCTTTGCGAGTTCTAGTTGTTTGGACTTGAACTCTCCCAAAAAAACTTCTAACTGTTTTTGAACCTCTTCACGCTGCGACTGTTGTTGTTCGATAAAGTGTTTAGTTGTTTCTTCAAATTGGCCGCTAGTTTGAGTAAGAATAGACAAAGATGTTTTCGTAGGCGAAACAGTAAGTTGGTGCATTTGATTAGAAAGCTCATTCCACTTTTCTTGCCACTCGTTAATTTGATCATTTAAGGAGTTTCCAGTTAATTGCTTCACATAGTCTGTATATTGGTTATTGAACTGAGCAGTGAATTGGTGTAGTTCTTTTTCTAGTTCATCTACTCCTGATGTTAATTTATGCAAAGCGTCTTGTTGTTGTTTTAACGTTTCTAAAGTAAGTTGCTCTAATTGTTTCCCAGCTGAAGAGAAGAGGGAAAGAGATTGAGACCAGTTTTTCCAAAATGCATCGACTAATTCGTATGGCTTAGTTTCCATTGTTTGACCTCCAAATGTTTTTTTGCATATTGTGAACGCAGATTACTCTGCTGTACCACCAGGTGAAGATGAAGAATCCTTTTCATCCTTTTCTGGAGAAGTAGAAAATGGAAAGAATGCATTGGTGTATAACGTGAAAAACGTCCGCAACATATTTTGATAATGTTCAAAAGAAGTCGCACATGTTGTTAAATATTGCTCTCCATATTCTGTTAAAGAATAAATTCGTTTCGCTGGCCCGCCTTCGCTTGTATCCCAAGTAGAAGAAATAAGATTTTCTTTTTCTAATTTGCGTAGTGTCCTATACACATTACCTTGGTCAACAGAAGAAAAGCCGATGTCCATTAGCATTTGAATAAGTTTGTAACCATGAAGACTCCAGTCTTTTAGACAGAGAAGTAAGAAAGGAACTAAGAAGTTTTTTGGCATGGAGTTTGGTTGTTTCGCTTGGTTTTTTTCCAAACTTTCTGGGTGTTCTGGTTCATTATGTAGCATGATTGTGCATCACCTCATGAATCAGTTAGATGGAATTTTTTGCTTATAAGTGCAATTTACACCTATCTGTTTTTAATGTCAATACATTTGTTAGAAAATAAAGAAAAATAAAATATATACTTGAAGTTTTATTCGGAATATTAGAAAATAGTGAATAGGTTGAATTGTTTCAAAAACGAAAAAGGGAGTGTAGTCGAAGTGATTGATCAAAAATTCGATCCATTGCAAGCATGGAAAAATGCTTATGAACAAACCGAAACATTTTGGGGAAAAGCGCTCAATGAAACAATTAAAACAGAAGAATATTCTGCTTGGATGGGCAGCGTTCTAGATTTGAATTTGTTTTATCAAAAAGCATTAAATGATACGACAAAAAATTATTTAGAACAGGTGAATGTGCCGACGAGAGAGGATATCGCTAGAGTAGCTACGCTTGTTATTAACTTAGAAAATAAAGTTGATAACATCGAGGAAATTCTAGAAGAGAAAGTGGATTCATTAGGACAAGCTCCTACATTAAAGCGTGATGTTACGAAAGTAAAACAAGATATGCGCACGTTAGAAACGAAAGTTGATCAAATTTTAGAATTGCTAGAAAAGCAAAATGCAGTACTAGCTAAACTACAAGTACCTGTAAAAGAAGAAGTAAAGCCTGTAAATAAGCCAGAAAATAAAAAATGATAATGGCGTTTGTTTATAACTTGTAAAAGAGAGAGGGAGAATCTCTTTTCATGTATAAACAACGAAACATAATTAATATATGGACTCAATAGTATGAGTACCAAAATGATTCATAACAATCGTTCACAAATTCATTTAAGGGGGAAAAGAAATGGTTCAATTAAATGGCAAAGTAGCAATCGTAACAGGTGGGGCAAAAGGAATTGGAAAAGCAATTACAGTAGCATTAGCAGAAGAGGGAGCAAAAGTAGTTATTAACTATAACAGCAGTAAAGAAGCAGCTAAAAACTTAGTAAATGAATTAGGAAAAGAAGGACATGACGTTTATGCAGTTCAAGCGGATGTTTCTAAAGTAGAAGATGCAAACAGACTTGTAGAAGAAGCTGTGAATCATTTTGGTAAAGTTGATATTCTTGTTAATAATGCTGGTATTACAAGAGATCGTACATTCAAAAAATTAAATCGTGAAGATTGGGAGCGCGTAATTGACGTGAACTTAAGCAGTGTATTTAATACGACAAGTGCGGTACTTCCATACATATCGGAAGCAGAAGAAGGAAGAATCATTAGTATTTCTTCTATTATTGGCCAAGCTGGTGGATTTGGACAAACAAACTACTCAGCAGCAAAAGCAGGTATGCTAGGATTTACAAAATCATTAGCGTTAGAACTTGCAAGAACAAATGTAACTGTAAACGCAATTTGCCCAGGATTTATTGATACTGAAATGGTAGCAGAAGTACCAGAAGAAGTGCGTCAAAAAATCGTTGCGAAAATCCCGAAAAAACGTTTTGGTCAAGCTGATGAAATTGCAAAAGGTGTAGTATATCTATGCCGTGACGGTGCGTATATCACAGGTCAGCAATTAAACATTAACGGCGGATTATACATGTAATGAAGTAAGAAAAAAGTGCATATCCATAGCAGGAATGCACTTCTTTTTTTAGAAAGAAATTGACCAAAAAGGAGATAGGAAAAATGACTACATTCGTAACGGAATGGGAAAAGCAATTGGAGTTGTACCCAGAAGAATATCGTAAAGCATATCGCCGTGTGAAAAGAGCGAGCGAAGTTTTATTACGCGAACCAGAACCACAAGTTGGTTTAACACCGAAAGAGGTTATTTGGACGAAGAATAAAACGAAGCTGTATCGTTACATTCCAAAACAAGAAAAAACACAGAGAGTTCCAATCTTATTAATATACGCTCTTATTAATAAACCGTATATTATGGATTTAACTCCAGGAAATAGTTTAGTGGAATACTTAGTAGATCGTGGTTTTGATGTGTATATGCTTGATTGGGGCACATTCGGTTTAGAAGATAGTCATTTGAAGTTTGATGATTTCGTGTTCGATTATATTGCAAAAGCAGTGAAAAAAGTAATGAGAACTGCAAAATCGGACGAGATTTCTTTACTTGGTTATTGCATGGGTGGAACGTTAACATCTATTTA
Organism: Bacillus sp. SRB_8; assembly: GCF_003264205.1. NCBI lineage: Bacteria > Bacillati > Bacillota > Bacilli > Caryophanales > Bacillaceae > Bacillus > Bacillus sp. SRB_8. Next base: position 37,405 of record NZ_NADT01000033.1, read on the forward strand.
TGCAGCGCTTCATCCGGACATGCCAATTCGTAACTTGATTTTTATGACAAGTCCTTTTGATTTCTCTGAAACAGGATTATACGGTCCTTTATTAGATGAGAAATATTTCAATTTAGATAAAGCGGTTGATACATTCGGAAATATTCCGCCAGAAATGATTGATTTCGGAAATAAGATGTTAAAACCAATTACAAACTTTGTCGGTCCATATGTTGCTTTAGTCGATCGTTCAGAAAATGAGCGCTTCGTCGAAAGTTGGAAATTAGTTCAAAAGTGGGTAGGCGATGGTATTCCGTTCCCAGGTGAATCGTATAGACAATGGATTCGTGATTTTTATCAAAATAATAAATTAGTGAAGGGTGAACTCGTTATTCGCGGACAAAAGGTAGACCTTGCAAATATTAAGGCGAATGTCTTAAATATTTCTGCGAAGCGTGATCATATCGCTCTGCCATGTCAAGTAGAAGCTTTACTTGATCATATTTCTAGCACAGATAAACAGTATGTATGTTTACCGACAGGACATATGTCTATTGTGTATGGTGGAACGGCTGTAAAGCAAACATATCCGACGGTTGGAAATTGGCTTGAAGAGCGTTCTAATTAAAGAGAAGAAATCCAACTAGCGTATGTTAGTTGGATTTTTTTATGGAAAATGACGAAACATAGAAAGGAGAAAATTACATGGTAGGAGTATAATATATGAAGCTTATGACTGGTAAGTTGTTTTGGAGTGCTGGAGTTTCTGTGCCTTGTTATCCAACGTTAGAAAATGATATGATATGTGATGTACTAGTAATTGGAAGTGGAGAAGCAGGTGCTCATATAGCGTATTCGTTAGCTAAAATTGGAATGCGTGTTATGCTCATTGAAAAAAGAGCAATTGCATGTGGTAGCACAGCTGCAAATACAGGATTATTACAATTTGTTCATGATAAATCGTTAACCTCTCTTATTCATACATTTGGTGAAGAGAAAGGGGTACGAGCATATAGACTTTGTTATGAAGCGCTGCAAACAATGGAGAAGGTTGTGCCAACTCTCGATATTGATCCCCATTTTATTCCGCGAAATAGTTTGTATTATGCAAGTAGAGATGAGGATGTTTCATTTTTACAAGAAGAATATAATACGTTACGCCATTATGGATTTCCGGTTGAATATTTTACAGAGTCTGATATTAAGAAACGTTATTCATTTGCAAAACAAGCAGCGTTATATACAAGCGGTGATGCAGAAGTGAATCCGTATTTATTAGCGCATAGTCTTTTGCATAAAGCGAAACAAATGGGCGCTACTATATACGAACATACAGAGGCATTACATATTAAACAAATCCAAAATGATTTAATTTGTTACACGAATACAGGAAATAAAATAGTAGCAAAGAATATTATTATGGCGACAGGTTATGAAGCAATTTTTGGAAAGAAAGAAAAAAATACAACAGTAGAAACGTCTTATGCCGTTGTGACAAATAAGATAGATTATTTTGAAGGCTGGCATGAGCAATCGTTAATTTGGGAAACAGCACGTCCGTATTTGTATAGTCGAACGTATCAAAACCGCATTGTTATAGGCGGATTAGATGAGGCGCTGAAAATTCAAAAAATCGGCGATACGAAATTATTGCATAAGCGTGATCTTCTTATTAACATTGTAAAAGAAATGTTCCCGCAGTATAAAAATATACGGGCAGAATACTATTGGGCAGCAGCATTTGGTGGCAGTCATGACGGTCTTCCTATTTTAAAAGAAGATAAAAAAATACATAATTTATATTACGCACTGCCGTATGGGGGAAATGGAACTGTATACGGAATGGTATTTGCGAAACTATTTCAGCAGTTATTTACAAATGAAGAAAGTGATGATTTTTCTTTATTTAATCGATAGAAAAAAGGTAGCGAAGTGATGGAATGAGAAATATAAAAAAGTTTTTACAAAAGTTACGTCCCGTACAACTTATCGTTGTATTTTATTTACTAGCAGTAGTCGTATCGGTAATTTTGCTTAGTTTACCATTTGTTACGAAGCCTGAAGTGAAATGGACATTTATCGATGCACTATTTACATCTGTTAGTGCGGTAAGTGTTACGGGACTGTCTGTTGTTACGATTTCAGATACGTTTACAACGGCAGGAATTATTGTTTTAGCCCTTATTTTACAATTAGGCGGATTAGGAATTATGGCGCTTGGTACATTCGTCTGGATTATAACGGGGAAAAAGATTGGTTTGCAAAGAAGAAGATTAATTATGGCAGACCATAACCAAGGGAATTTATCGGGCCTTGTAGAATTGATGCGTTCTATTTTAATTGTAATTATTTCGATAGAACTCATTGGAGCAATACTGTTAGGTACAAGGTTCTTACTATATTTCCCGACTTGGCAAGAAGCATATTTTCACGGTTTCTTTGCCGCTGTGAGCGCAACAACGAACGGAGGATTTGATTTAACAGGACAATCACTTATTCCGTACAAAAAAGATTATATTGTTCAAATGATTCATATGTTGCTTATTATTTTAGGAGCTATCGGTTTCCCAGTGTTAATGGAAGTAAAACAATTCCTTAGTAAAAAGCGACAACAACTATTTCGCTTTTCGTTATTTACAAAATTGACGACAACGACATTTTTTGTACTCGTTATTGTTGGAACAATTATGATTTTTCTATTAGAACGAAATCATTTTTTAGTAGGAAAGTCATGGCATGAAACTGTATTTTATACATTATTCCAATCTGTGACGACGCGAAGTGGAGGACTCGCTACAATGGACATACGTGAATTATCACAACCAACGCTTTTATTTATGAGTATATTAATGTTCATTGGGGCATCTCCAAGTTCAGTTGGGGGCGGAATACGTACAACAACATTTGCAGTTAGTATATTATCGTTATATACATTTGCAAGAGGCGGGAGAACAGTCCGAGTTTTCAAACGTCAGCTACATGAAGAGGACGTGTTGAAAGCATCTGTCGTTATGACGATGGGGATTTTATTATGTGCCTCAGCGCTATTCATTTTATCTATTACGGAAAATGTACCGCTTATGAGCTTAATCGTTGAAGTTTGTTCTGCTTTCGGAACGACGGGACTATCAACAGGTGTTACTCCTGATTTAACAACTGTTGGTAAACTTGTACTCATTGTACTTATGTTTATCGGACGCGTCGGTATTTTAACATTTATATTAGCTAGTGGCGGAAGAGAGCAACCGCCTCGCTATAAATATCCGAAAGAGAGAATTATTATTGGATAGTATGAAACCATTCTACCTATGTTAGGTAGAATGGTTTTTTAGTCGTTAATTCCAAATTGAGGATGCATAAAAGCATCATTTTTCTTATCAACTTCGTTTTTAAGTAGTTCTTGATTTTCTTCTGAAATCCATCCGATATCATTTGTAGGATGTATCCATTCTTCCCCAGCCATAATGGCAGGATCTACCTCATCACTCCAATTATTAAGAGGACTGTTAGTGGAATCGTATTTACTGTCTCCAATTACAACATCATATTGATTTATAAAAGGTTGTTGCATCTTTTTGCCTGTGCCTTTAAAAGAAGGAAAGTTCATTTGATGAGGGAGCGTCTCGTCTAAAATTGGCGATTGTATCGTTTCTTTTTCTTTCAAAGTAATCGCTCCTTTTTGTAATGGCTTGTTCGTATGTAGTATTTCCATCTATAAGCTCTTATGTACTTGTTAACACTTCCCAGTAATAATTACTGTAAGTTGTTTCAAACTAGAATAGAAAGTTATTTCGTGAGAGCAGGTGAGTATGTTGGTAAAAAGAAAAGTAAAACAAAATGCAGCAATTAATAATAATAAAACTCCGAAAGAAAGCTTACCAGATGCAGAATTTGCATTAGAGTATGAAGGAGAAAATAGTGCGAAGTATGCAAATCGTAATTCAAAAAAAGGTAAACAAAAATGAGGCGTTTTTTACAAACGCCTCATTTTTTTGTGGGATTATAAAGGTTTTTTTAATTATTTGTAAATTTCACGTTTGATATTAGCAGAAAAATGCGAAAAAACATAGAAGTAGCAACGTATTACACAAAAACAAACAACAAACAAAAGATTAATGTTGGTTTAATACTGCTTTTACACTAGTTGTTTATATTAGAGTTGTACATAAGATTTGTAAAAGGAGAGAGAGACAGTGAAAAAAACAATCTTTAAAGCTGTAGCAACTGGAATGGTATTTTCGTTATTAATGGGGTGTGGTGCAAAGAAAGAAGAAAGTGCTGGAGCAAAAGTAAAAGATGATAAATTATCTGGATCATTAACTGTTTACACAGCGATTGAAGAAGAGCTTGTACCGATTTATCTTGATTCTTTTAAACAGAAGTACCCAGACGTGAAGTTGAACATTGTTCGTGATTCAACAGGAGTTATTACAGCGAAATTGCTAGCTGAAGGAAAAAATACACAAGCAGATGTTGTATGGGGAACTGCAGCGTCTAGTCTATTAGCTTTAGAGAAAAAAGATATGTTAAAAGGATACTCTCCAAAAGGAGCAGATCGTGTCCTTTCGCAATTTAAAGACGATAAAAAACCAGAAAAATGGGTAGGAAATACTGCATTTATGACGGGGATTGCTGTAAATAAAGAAGAATTGAAGAAGAAAAATTTACCGATGCCAGAATCATATGAAGATTTAACGAAACCAGAATATAAAGGAACGCTAGTTATGCCGCATCCGGCTTCTTCTGGAACAGGATTTTTAACAGTTTCTGCATGGCTACAAATTATGGGAGAAGATAAGGGCTGGGATTACATGAAGAAACTTCATGATAATATGGCAACTTATACTCATTCAGGTTCAAAACCAGCGAAATTAGCAGGTGCAGGTGAATATCCAGTTGGTGTATCAATGGTTTATAGTGCTTTGAAAGAGAAACAAAAAGGTGCACCAGTTGAAGTTGTACTGCCGAAAGAAGGATTAGGCTGGGAAGTAGAAGCGAACGCACTTATTAAAAAAGATAATGCTAAAAATGATAAATTAGCGCAAGCATTTTTAGATTGGGCAATTACAGATGATGTAATGAAGTTATACTTCGAGAAAAATGGATTTGCGACAATTAAAAATGATTATAAACTTCCAGATGGATTCCCTAAAGATGTGACAGAAAAGTTATATAAAAAGAATGACTTTAAATGGGCAGCAGAAAATCGTGACAAAATTTTAGAAAAATGGGAAAAAGAGTTTGGCCAAAAAGCAGAACCGAAAAAGTAAGTGAGTGGGAGAGAGAAAAATGAGCGAATATTTATCAATTCAACACATCCAAAAACAGTTTGATGCATTTACAGCGTTAAAGGATATTTCTTTTACTGTGAAAAAAAATGAGTTTGTTTGTTTATTAGGCCCAAGTGGTTGTGGGAAAACGACATTGCTCCGAATTTTAGCGGGGCTAGAAGAGGCAACAACAGGTAGTATTGCTGTGAATGGAAAAGATATTACAGCATTACCACCTGGAAAGAGGAACTTCGGAATGGTTTTTCAATCGTATGCATTATTTCCGAATTTAACTGCACTTGAAAACATTGAATACGGCTTAAAAACAAAAAAATATGGAAAAGCAGAAGTAAAAGAAAAAGCGCTATCGGCGTTAGAACTTGTGGATTTGCTGAATGTAAAAGATAAATATCCTGCTCAAATATCTGGTGGACAACAGCAGCGAGTAGCACTTGCACGTGCGCTCGCTCTGTCTCCCGATATTTTGTTACTTGATGAGCCGTTATCTGCTTTAGATGCAAAAGTGCGTGAAAAGTTGCGCAGAGAAATGCGTGATTTGCAAGAAAAAGTGGGAGTAACAACTATTATGGTAACGCATGATCAAGAAGAGGCATTAACGATGGCTGATAAAATTGTTGTAATGAATCATGCGGAAATTATGCAGATTGGAACACCAGAGGAGATTTATCAAAGACCAGCCAATCCGTTTGTGGCAGATTTTATTGGTTCTATTAATTTCTTTTCGAAAAATAACGAAGAACATGCGATTCGTCCTGAACATGTAACAGTTGTACAAAATAATGGTATTAAAACAGTTGTAGAAAGCATGGAATTTCGCGGTTCTGTATACCGGACGGAAGTGCGGGTCATAGAAGAGAAAACACACCTTTATAATGAGAAAATTGTAGTGGATATATTGGCATCAGAAGTAGAGGAAACTGCTATTAGAAAAGGAAAGCCAATTCAAATCTCTTTCTCAGAAAATCATATGTTGTCATATGGAAAGAAGGTCATTGTATAGATGGAGATGTTAGAAAACTTTAAGGCAGAAAGTACAAAAAAAAAGATTAAGAGACGTATCGGTAAAGAAGAGTGGATACAAAGACTATTAATTATTGGTATGCTTCTCGCGTTTTTTATCATGCTTGTATTGCCTTTATTACAACTGTTTACACAAGCCTTTTATGATAAAGATGGAGCTTTTGTTGGTGTTGCGAATTTCAGTAAATATTTCACAACACCAACGCTAGTTCAATCACTACAAAATACGATATGGATTTCGGGCGCTACAACAATTATTTCGGTTACACTCGCTTTCGCTTACGCATATGCGATCGCTCGTACAAATGTTTTTGGAAAGCGCGTATTTCAATACATAGCATTATTACCATTATTCGCACCAACGATGATGCACGGTATTGCGCTTACATATTTATTTGGTAATCAAGGGTTAATAACAAAAGGAATGTTTGGTTTATTTGAAGGAATACAAATACCGTTATACGGACCAGTAGGAATTGTAATGGCTGAAGTTATGTATACATTTCCGCAAGCATTCCTTATTTTATTAATTGCTCTCCAAGGTTCTGATTATCGTTTATATGAAGCTTCTAATATGTTGGGTGCAAGTAAAGTGAAACAGTTTTTTACGGTTACTTTACCTAGTGTGAAATACGGATTAATTAGTGCGATGTTCGTTGTATTTACACTTAGTTTCACTGATTTTGGGGCACCTAAAATTGTTGGAGGACAATATAACGTACTTGCTACTGACGTATATAAGCAAGTAATTGGACAGCAAAATATGTCCATGGGCGCAACTGTCGGAATGATTTTATTGATCCCAGCTATTTTTGCATTTGCAGTTGATCGTATTACGCAAAGAAAACAGGCGAATCTCTTATCTTCAAAAGCAGTACCTTACAGAATAATAAATAATAAGAAAAGAGATGTTATTTCATTCGTATATTGTAGCGTAGTCACGTTTATGATCATTCTTTTATTTGTGGCAGTTGGTATTGCTGCAAGTGTGAAAGTATGGCCATATAATATGAGTTTTACACTTGAGCATTTTAATTTTTCAAGTTTGACAGGAGACGGAATTGAAGCATTTAAAAATAGTGTAATTGTCTCAGCTATTACGGCAGTTATCGGGGCGATTTTAACATTTGTGTTCGCTTATGCGATTGAAAAAATAGAACAGCTACAGTTTTTCAGAAAAGTAGGCTACTTTTTCTCTATTGTACCGTTAGCGATTCCTGGATTAGTACTTGGATTAGGATATGTCTTTTTCTTTAGTCAACCAACAATTCAAATTCTAGGACTTTCAGTAACAAATCCGTTTCATTCCTTATATGGCACAATTGCTGTTTTAGTATTAGTAAATATCATTCATTTTTACTCTGTAACGTTTGTTACCGCAACGACTGCTTTAAAGAAACTAGACCGAGAGTTTGAACTTGTTTCACAGTCGATGAGCGTACCGTTTTATAAAACTTTCTTTCGAGTAACAGTACCGATGTGTTTACCAGCTATTTTAGAAATGGTTATGTACTATTTCGTAAATTCAATGGTGACTGTATCGGCAGTAGTGTTCTTATATGCGGCTGATTTTAAACTAGCTGCTGTATCAATTGTAAATATGGACGATGCAGGAAATGTAGCACCAGCAGCTGCAATGAGTGTACTTATTGTTGTTACAAATATTGTAGTGAGGGTTGTATATGAATGGGGAACGAAAGCACTTCGTAACCGAACGTCACAATGGCAAAAAAGATAAGTAAGAAGGGTGATGGATAGAATGAAAATTGAAGCAGTTATTTTTGATTGGGCAGGTACGACAGTTGATTACGGATGTTTTGCACCATTAGAAGTATTCATGAAGATTTTTCATAAACGCGGTGTTGAAATTACAGCAGAAGAAGCTCGCAAACCAATGGGGTTATTGAAGATTGATCATGTTAGGGTATTAACGGAAATGCCCCGTATTTCGAATGAGTGGAAGCATGTCTTCGGACAATTACCAACAGAAGAAGATATTCATGAGATGTATGAAGAGTTTGAAGAAATTCTCTTTGCTATTTTACCGTACTATGCCACGCCAATTGATGGGGTAAAAGAAGTGGTTTCTTCACTACGTGAAAGAGGTATTAAAATTGGATCAACAACTGGTTATACGAGAGAAATGATGGACATTGTTGCAAAAGAAGCAGAAATACAAGGGTATAAACCTGATTTTCTTGTGACGCCAAATGATGTTCCAGCAGGTCGTCCATATCCGTGGATGTGTTATAAAAATGCGATGGAACTCTGTGTATACCCAATGAATCATATGATAAAAGTTGGAGACACCGTGTCAGATATGAAAGAGGGCAGAAATGCTGGAATGTGGACAGTTGGTGTAATCCTCGGTAGTAGTGAGCTCGGTTTAACGGAAGAGGAAGTTGAGAATATGGATCCGTTAGATCTTCGTGAAAAAATAGAAGTAGTTCGTAATCGTTTCGTTGAAAATGGGGCTCATTTTACAATTGAAACGATGCAGGAGCTCGAAAACGTAATTGAACATATCGAGAAACAAGAACTTATTATTTCATAAAGGGGGGCACACGATCATGAATGAAAATCACTATTTATTATTAACACCAGGACCATTAACGACAACAAAAACTGTAAAAGAAGTTATGTTATACGATTGGTGTACGTGGGATGTTGAATATAACACTATGGTGCAAGATGTAAGAAATAGGCTTGTATCGTTAGCGACAAAGGAAGAAGAAAAGTACACAACAGTTTTAATGCAGGGAAGCGGTACGTTTGCGGTTGAAGCAGTAATTGGTTCTGTTATTCCTAGAAACGGAAAGCTGCTAGTTTGTACAAATGGTGCGTACGGTAAGCGGATTGTACAAATGGCAGAGATGTTACATATAGATGTGGTGGTCAGTCAAACAGAAGAGTGGGAGCCTACTAATATTGCAGAAGTAGAACAGTTATTACAACAAGATAAAGAGATTACGCATATTGTAGTTGTTCATTGTGAAACAACTACAGGTATTATTAATCCAATTGTAGACGTATGTAAATTGGGAAAACAATACGGAAAAGTTACACTGGTTGACGCAATGAGTAGTTTCGGTGGTATTGAAATAGATATCGCTGAGTTGCAAATTGACTTTCTAATTAGTAGTGCGAATAAATGTATTCAAGGTGTTCCCGGATTCGGTTTTGTCATCGCAAATCGTGATGAACTATTGAAATGTAAAGGGCAAGCTCGTTCTTTATCATTAGATTTATATGATCAGTGGGAAACGATGGAAGAGCAAAATGGGAAATGGCGCTTTACTTCACCTACACATGTTGTACATGCTTTTTATCAGGCATTACTTGAATTAGAAGAAGAAGGCGGGGTAAGAGCCCGTTACAATCGATATTATAGCAATCAAAAACTACTAGTGCACAAAATGAAAGAAATGGGCTTTAAGCCATTAGTAGATGAAAAATATCAATCTCCTATTATTACATCTTTCATTTATCCAGAAGCAGGATTTGAATTTTTGCAGCTATATAATGAATTAAAGCGATATGGATTTGTTATTTATCCAGGTAAAATTTCGAAAGTAGATACGTTCCGCATTGGAAATATCGGTGATGTACATGAAGACGATATTAATCGCTTAGTTGATAGTATTGCTAAAGGGGTTGTTATAGGGTGAAAGTATTTTGCTTAGGTGGAGCAGGTAAAATTTGTCGTGAAGCAATTTTAGATTTAGTTCAATTTTCATCTTTTGAGACGATTACGGTAGCCGATTTTAATGAAGAGGAAGGCCGAAAAGTAGTAGAGTGGTTAAATGATCCTCGTGTTGATTTTGTGAAAGTCGATGTGACAAATCATGAGGATACGGTCGCAAAAATGAAGGGCTATAACATTGTAATGGATGGTACGACGATAAAGTTAAATGGATTGTCTACTCGCTGTATCGCAGATGCCGGTTGTCACGGTGTGAACTTAAATGGATTTGGTGAAGAAAATGAATCCCACTCCAAATTTGTTCAACATGGAACAACATGTTTACCTGGGTTTGGTATGACACCAGGTGTAACGCAAATGATGGCCATGTATGCAGCAAATCAGTTAGATACTGTAGAGTCAGTTCGAGTAAGTCATGGCTCGTATCGTCCAATTGCTTTTTCTGCATCAATTACAGAGACAACGACATATGAATATGATCCACATTTGCCGACGCGTACAGTGTATGAGGAAGGTGAATTTAAGCAAGTACCTCCGTTTGCGCGCCCGAGAGAAATTGAATTACCAGCACCTTACGGAAAAACAATGCAGTATATAATCCCGCATTCAGAAACGATTACGTTAGCGAAGGCACTGGAAGATAAAGGTGTACAACTTATTGAAACAAGAGGAACTTGGCCAGAGCAAAATATGCAGCTCGTTCGTGCTTTATATGATTATGGTATATTGCGTAATGATCAAATTGAAATAAACGGTAAAGAAATTGGTATTATGGATTGTATTTCGAAGTATCTATTAAAATCGAAAGAAGGACAAGCAACAGAGCTTTATGGTTATGCACTTCATGTAGAAGTAGTAGGTATGAAAAATAATCAAGAACAAAGGCATGTGTTATACCATACGCATCCGCTATCTGACGGTTCTGTAGTAGGTTGGGAGAAATTAAGGGCCTATACAAGAAATGTTGGTATCCCATTTGGAATCGCTACAGAGTTAATTGCAAAAGGAGTAGTTAATAAAGTCGGTGTTATTACTCCTGAAGAAGCTTTCGAAAATCCACAAATTATTTTTGACGAACTAGAAAAGCGCGGTATTTATATTCATGAAGAGATTTTCACTGAAAAAGAAAATTATAACTTTGTATAAGTAAGACAGTTTATGAGGTAGATATAAATGGGGTGAGGCTATGTCTGTAGTAGGTGAAGAGAGAAAGAGGACAATTCTTGAGAAGGTAGAGTTTAAAGGAAAAGTAAAAGTTTCAGAATTAGCGAGAGAGTTCGCAGTATCAACAGAGACGATTCGTCGGTATTTAGAAGAATTAGATCGTGAAAAAAAATTGAAGAAAGTGTACGGTGGAGCCGTTCAACTTCCGGGAGCTGGGATAGAGGCACCGATGTTAGAACGAGAGATGCTGCATATAGAAGAGAAGAAAAGAATTGGGTATAAAGCAGCAACGTTTGTGGAAGATGGAGATGTTATTGCGATTGATGATGGAAGTACACCACTTCAAATGGTGCCATATCTTGTTCATCGTAAAAATTTAACGATTGTAACAAGTTCATTTCCAGTAGCAACACAATTAATTTCTTCTATTAATAAAAAGATGTTTCACGGTGAAGTTTTATTTATAGGCGGGAAAGTATCTCCAAAACATTCACGTGTGTCGGGGTCTATTTCACAGCAAGTAATTCATCAATTTCATTTTCATAAAGCATTCGTTTCGATTGATGGGTTGTTGCAAGGTTTTGGGGTTTCTAGCTTTGAATTAGAAAAGGCGAAACTGTCAGAAGCGATGATGAAATTAGCTGAGAAAACGTATATTTTATGCGATCATACAAAGGTAGGCGTAAAAGGGAACTACCGAATAGCAGGATTTTCTCGTATTCAACATATTATTTGTGATAAGAAAATGCCCTATAGTTTTGAAGAAGAAGTCAAAAAGCATAATATTCAATGGACAGTTTGCTAAATGAATTGAATACGTTTAAACTCCCACCTAATTTTTAGGTGGGAGTTTTACTATCAGCAAGTAAAAAAATAAAAGCTTTGTATTTATGCAAAAAGTGGACACATTTTCTCATCTCGTTCATATAATTTACCAATACAAAAAAAGTTGGTCGAAGGAAAGAAGGGAAAGTATGTCGGAACGGATATATAATAAACTTGTATTGTATGCAAACATTTTGCAAAAAATTGGTGTTATTAATGAAAAAGAAAAAAGTGAAATCCTTCATACGATAGGCAAAAAAGCCCTTTGAGTAAAGGGTTTTTTATTTTTTATCTATGGAAATATAAACGTAATGTAATATTCTTGTTGACAATGATAATGAGATTCATTATCATTTATTATGTTAGCAATTGATAGTAATTATCAATTGGAATATATATAAGATAAGGGGATATTATTTTGAAAAAAAGTTATATTAAAGCTCTAGTAGTAGCAACAACATTAGCTATTCCATTTGCTGCGTATTCTACTCCAGCGTTAGCAGCAGCCAGTGATCGCACGTATGATACTGAGATTAAAATATATAAGGATCAAAAAGATGAGCCATCTATGGTTTCTCAGTACATAAAAAATCCTAAAGTAGCAATTGAAGATGGGAAAAAAATCGTTACTGTAACAATACAAGATAGCGATTATTTTCAATATTTTAGAATAGAAGATAGAAATCAACCTGGTGTATTTCATGATGTGAAAGTTCTGTCAGAAGATAAAAGAAAAAATGGAACGAAAGTAGTCCAATTTGAAATTGGCGAATTTGAGCAGAAGCACAATATGCAAATGCATATATTTATTCCGGCTATTGGATATGATCACAAATATCAAGTTCAATTTGAAATTAAAGATCCAACTGTAGGTGAAAAAGAAACAGAGAAACCAGATGATAACTCTAATTCAGGCAATACGGAAACAGATAATCCAGTTGATAATCAAAATATGATAACAGATAACAAATTAAGAGAACTTGTTAATAAAAAAGTATTTAATAGAAAAGATTTAAATACACCAATTACGAAAGAAGAGTTATTACAAGTAAAGGACTTGTTTTTAAACACGAATGAGATTCTGGATTATAGTGCATTAAAATATATGCCAAATTTAAAATCTTTAACAGTTGCGAATGCGAAGATAACAGATCCGTCGTTCTTTGCGAATTTAAAGCAATTAAATCATTTAGCTTTGCGTGGTAATGAATTTTCAGATGTAACACCACTTGTTAAGATGGAAAATTTAGAATCTCTTGATTTGAGTAATAATAAAATTACAAACGTTGCACCACTAATTGAAATGAAAAATGTAAAAAGTTTATATCTATCAGGCAACCAAATAGAAGATGTAACAGCATTAGCGAAAATGGAACAACTAGATTACTTGAATTTAGCAAATAATAAAATTACGGATGTTGCTCCATTAAGCGCATTGAAAAATGTAACATACTTAACTTTAGCAGGTAATCAAATTGAAGATATTAAACCGTTATATTCATTACCTTTAAAGGACTTAGTATTAACGCGTAATAAGGTTAAAGATTTATCGGGTATTGATCAAATGAATCAATTAAATAAATTATTTATCGGTAAAAATCAAATTGAAGATGTGACACCACTTGCTAAAATGACTCAGCTTACAGAATTAGATTTACCTAATAATGAGTTAAAGGAGATTACTCCATTATCAAATCTAGTAAACTTACAAAAACTTGATTTAGAAGCAAATTATATTTCAGACTTATCGCCAGTTAGTAAGTTGAATAAGTTAGTATATTTAAGTTTTGTTGCAAATGAAATCCGCGATGTTAGACCAGTAATAGAACTAAGTAAGAAAGCTTATATTAATGTCCAAAACCAAAAAGTCTTTTTAGAGGATACAGAAGTAAATAAAGAAGTAAAAGTACCTATATACGAAAAAGACGGCGAGGTATCTACAAAAATCCGTCTGAAGAGTGATGGTGGTACGTATAGTAATGGTGTAGTGAAATGGAGTACACCAGGTGAGAAAGTATATGAATTTGGAGTGAAAGATCCATTTGCGGATACAGGAATCTTCTTTACAGGATCTGTAATTCAAAATGTAGTAGAAAGTAAAGGGGACAACAATTCTAAAGAAGACAATACTTCTAAAGAAGATGAGAAAGTAGAGGGAGTAGAATTTAAAGATGTACCAAAAGGACATTGGTCAGAAGAAGCAATTCATTATTTAGCGAAAGAAAATATTTTCAAGGGATATGGAAATGGACAATTTGGATTTGGGGATAGTATTACTCGTGGACAAGTTGCGTCTTTAGTACAAAGGTACTTGAAATTAGAAAATAAAGTAGAGCAGAAAGAGATGTTTACTGATACGAAAGGGCATATGTTTGAGCAAGATATTGCTACAGTTGCACAAGCTGGAATTATGCAAGGAGATGGTACAGGTAAGTTTCGTCCAGAAGGAGTATTAACTAGGTACGAGATGTCAGTAGTATTACAAAAAGTATTTCAGTTAAATGAAAATGAAAATAATTTGGAGAACTTTACAGACGTACCAACAGGTCATTGGGCAGAAGGATATGTGAAAGCATTAGTCGATAATAATATATCAAAAGGTGACGGGAATGGGAACTTTTTAGGGGATGATTTCGTAACACGTGAGCAATATGCGCAATTTCTGTATAGGGCAATAAAAAAATAATAAATGAGAAAAATACGTTATTCTTTAATAAGAAGAATAACGTATTTTTTATATGTACAAAATCAAATGCTAAATAGACAGGAGTGTTTACATGTGATAGGCCTATTTTTCCGATAGGTGCTGAAACCATATTGACAAAAAGGCATTCTCGTGTGATAATTCAATTAAATTTTTAGAATAATCAAAAAACATTCCTTTTATATAGAAAGGATTTGAATATTATATTAATATTACGCCGGGGGTGACGAAATGTTATTTTTTCTGAAAAAATGGAACGAATTAAAAGATGTGAAAGCAGAATTGGCACTTCGCGATTGGTTTTATGGTACGAAAATTAGTTTATCGATGTGTACGTCAAAAGAGCCATTAACATTTTTAGTGAATGTAGAGGGAAGAGATAAAGGGGTATTTTCTGAAGAAGATTTTAT
The DNA here is from genome assembly GCF_003264205.1 of Bacillus sp. SRB_8. NCBI lineage: Bacteria > Bacillati > Bacillota > Bacilli > Caryophanales > Bacillaceae > Bacillus > Bacillus sp. SRB_8. Next base: position 52,501 of record NZ_NADT01000033.1, read on the forward strand.
TGTCGTAAATTGCATGTGTGAGCCAGTATTTGAAAACGAAGAAAAACCAGCTATAGAGTCATTTATGCATGCGGATATTTATAAAAAAAGTAGTGCAGAATGCATTTTACAAGTACAGACTGTAGATAGTCATTTAATGTCAGAGCTATATGGGAAAGAAGGAGAAGTAACATTCGAAAAACGTAGTGTGGAACGTGTTTTTGGAAAAGACGGTATTACAGAAATGACAATTCCAATTGTAGAAGATGAAAAGAAATTCGCTAATTTATTAGAAAATAATGTTCCGAATTTTATTGAAGGTGGAGGAGTAGTCCTTGTTCATAATTACGGAATGATCGTGTGGGGGAAAACTCCAGAAGAAGCGAAAAAATGGTTGGAAGGTATAGAGTATTTAATGAACTATCACGTAAAGCTTTTAATGATAAAAGGGGCAAAAAGTTCTGTTATATAAAGATGTATTCACAGAGATTATCATCCCTTAAAAATGAAAGCGTTTTAAAAAGAGATTTTACTCATAAAATATAGGTCTCCTTATTATATATAGATTACATGTTGACATGTAAGGAGGAACATATTTTGCGAGTTAAATATCATTTTCTGCCAAAACAGCAGGTGACATTTTGCAAAACGAATGATTCTGGTGAAAAGGCGTTACAAATTATGAATGAAACGGGATTTCGCGCAATTCCTGTATTAGCAGAAAATGAGAAGGAATTCACGGGGATTATTTATAAAGTAGATCTTTTAGAAAAGAAGTGTAATAGCAGATTAGAGGATGTAAGTACAGAAGATGTACTGGAAAGTCCAAATTCGTTTATTTTTGAAAAGGATTCTTTTTTTAGAGCTTTTTACGTTATTCGTCGTCTCCCGTTTTTAGCGGTTTTAAATGAGTATAATGAATTTGTCGGCATTTTAACACATTCTAATGTATTTGATGTCATTGAGGATTCGTTCGGTATGCGGACGGGTGGTTATATATTAACAATTGCAACACAAGATTGTAAGGGAACAATTAAAGAGCTTGGGACATTATTAAAAGCATATAATATCGGTGGACTGTTTACTCTTGATAACGGTGATCAATATATTCGCCGTGTTATCGTAAATATATCGGATGAGTTAAATGAAAAAAAATTAAAGCGATTAATTGAAAAGATAGAGAAAAAGGGATTCAGGGTGAGTCATGTAGATTATATTTAAGTTGAAAAGGAAAGGTGCCTATCTGCTATGAACTGTACCCTATAAAATGG
>NZ_NADT01000034.1:0-13210 GCF_003264205.1 Bacillus sp. SRB_8
AAGGCTTCTAACCGCAAGGACTGTGGAGATAGCCTAATAAATTAGAGTTCGATAGAACTCTTTACTTAGGAATCCCCCTCTTCTAAACGAAGTGAAAGTGGGGGTAGTTCAAGTACCCATGAAACAAAATTCTTATTATGGGAATCATCTCTTTTGTTAAGTTGATGGGCGTGTATGGTGACCCATTGTAGAGAAATAAGGTGCTGTAAATGGAGCTTAAAGAAGAGAAGTTTGTAATGATAGTTCATCCAGATTATCCGGAACTATGCGGTATAGCACGGATTATAAACCCACGAGATCAAATCATTCGCATTGAGTTTTGTGATGATAAAACTAAGTGGTTGGCTGCTAGTGAGTTTTTAAGACATGCTATACCAGAAGAAAAAAGAGCAGCTAGCAAAAGCTAACTGCTCAAAAATAATAAAAGGGTTTGACTGTAATCAACAGCCTTCTTACAGTATGGGCGAGATTTTGGATTTTATTCGGGTAAACCAAAAGGAACTATTACAATTGCTGAATTAATGCCCTAATAATTTATAAGGCTGTATCATATTGATTTTAAAAAGCGTCTGAGTCTATAGGAAGTATTTGCAACAGAACCAATTTTATTTTTTAAAATCAAAGAACTTGTGACACTCATAATTTATGAGAGAATGCGTTTTTCACCTTGAATTCCTTGAATTGGATTGATGTTTTGTGTGAATTCAAGAGTGCCAATGTATTCTCCATCCTCACTGCGTATAGCAAAATAGCGAATGTATACATATTTATCTTTGAATTTAATCCAGAAATCTTCACAATCTTTGCTTCCAGATTTGAAGTCTTCCAAGAGCTTTTCAACAACATGAACGCTTTTTGGAGGATGGCAGTTTTGGACTGTTCTACCAATTATCGCTTTTGTACGAGCAAAGATTCGTTCTTTTCCATGAGAAAAATAGCGGACAACATCATCTTTGTCAATGTACGTAATATCCACAGGCAAGTGGTTCAACATCAATTCTAATTGTTTTAAAGATAGTATTCCTGTTTCTAAACGAATGAATCCTTCGGATATAACTTCCTCTTGCATCACCTTTCTTTCAGGTTTCCATACACCTGCAGGACCTGTTAAGCAATAGCCAATTTCCTCACTTTCATGAGCGATTTTAACCCATTCGTCTTCCGTAAGAGTTTGAAGTGCCATCGGAAACAAAATATGTTCCTCTTTAAAAATCATTTCACTTGCCTCACAGATGACATAGTAAACACCATCTAAAACAGGCTGTTTATCTCCGTTATAGTTTATTAATTTTTGTTTAACATCTTTAATGGCATTACGAATGACGTCATCGATTCCCCACATTACTTGTGTCGGTCCGTAAATTCCGTATTTTTCTAAATAAGAGAAAAGCAGATTTTCTTTACGGCTGTAGTGCTTATCTACATCTAGCAACATATTTAAATCTTCTATGAGTTTATAGACGTTTTTTTCACTATCTTCTTTTTCGAAATGTTCATAGTGAAGCTGAAGCTTGAAGTTAACAAGCATATCGATTTCTTTGTTTTCAAGCTTAAACGTATGAATTGGATGCCCAGGTTGTTCTTCGGGTTTATCAAATCTATGGATTTCTTCAATGGAACCTTTAAATATAGCTGTATGCACGGAGCATAAACGTTGTACTTCTTCTACTGGAATTCCTTCTTCTTCCATAAGTGCCTGTTCTAGCTTTGAAATTTCCGCAATGGTAATATTACCGACAGCCTCTTCAAATTGCGCCTTTACTTCTTCCACGCTTTTTCCATTATGAAGACTTTTAATAATCTCTTTTAAGATTGTTTGACGTTCAAATTTATTCATATTTTCTTGTTCACGACTGTTAATTATTTCACTCATAAGGACTCTCCTCTATTCTTTAATTTTAAATCCATTAGTTTCAAAAGCTTTTTTTACGATATCGAACGAAATTCCTTTCATCCGACATCCATTTGGAATAGTCATTACACGGCCGGCTGTTCGCAGCATGCCGGAGTTCGTTATATGTTCAAAGCCTAGCTTTTTTAAAATAGGGATGATTTCAGGGTATTGGGTAGCCAAATCACAAACTGTTTGACTAAAGTCAATCATCTTTGTCATCATTCTCACCTCGAAAATTAGTGATATTAATTCTCAATAACAATGTAACATAGAAATAATGAGTAAGGTGTGAGCCAAATCACACGTATGATTTTGGAGAGCTCAATTCATTATTACGCTTAATTCAAGTAGAAACTTGAAGAGAAAACTAGGGAGCATTAGTGGAGTACGCTGCGTAAAAAGAAATGTTAGGGTATAAAATTCAAAAGAGAAACACTATCTGTGATAAAGAGGGATTTTTATCTTGCTACTTGCAGGCAGTAATACTTTCACCTCAAAAATCGGTGAAAATAAAGAAGTTGGGAAGGAGTATTACTGCCCATAAAAGCCTGATTGGTGGAAGGAATAATCAGCAGGGAATGAAGGAACCCCACAGAGAATTTTTGCTTTATACTGGGAATTTCATGCGTGATGTATCTCACAACATGAATGCCTATATCACTTTACAATATAGAATATAAGTCAATGGGAGGGTTTAATCTTGATTAATCGTGATTTTAATGAAAATCCATTTATTGTGATATGGGAGTTAACAAGAGCATGTCAATTAAAATGTCTTCATTGTCGTGCGGAAGCTCAGTATCATCGTCATCCTCTTGAGCTAACATTTGAAGAGGGTAAAAAACTAATTGATGATATATATGAAATGGATAATCCAATGCTTGTTTTTACTGGTGGAGATCCATTAATGCGTCCAGATGTATATGATATTGCGGAATATGCGGTAAAAAAAGGTGTTCGGGTATCCATGACACCAAGTGCTACTCCAAACGTTACAAAAGAAACGATTCAAAAAGCAAAAGAAGTAGGGCTTGCTAGATGGGCATTTAGTTTAGATGGACCGACAGCTGAAATACACGATTATTTTCGAGGGACAGAGGGGTCATTTAAATTAACAATGAATGTGATTCGTTATTTGCATGAATTAAAAATTCCTATTCAAATTAATACTGTTGTTTCTAATTATAATGTGAATGTACTTGAAGATATGGCAATTTTAGTAGAAGAATTAGATTGTGTGCTGTGGAGTGTATTTTTCTTAGTTCCAACGGGGCGTGGTAAGGAAACAGATATGATTTCACCAGCTCAACATGAAAGGGTATTCCAATGGCTATATCAGCTCAGTAAAAAGGTTTCTTTTGATATTAAAACAACAGCTGCTCAGCACTATAGACGCGTTGTTATTCAACAAAAAATGAAAGAAAAGAAAAAAACGGATCAGACTATTCAATATCAGGATGTATTGATGAATGGGATGACGGGGCAAATTGATGGGCTTGGGCGTGCTCCAAAAGGGGTGAATGATGGAAACGGTTTTGTATTTATTTCTCATATTGGAGATGTATATCCAAGTGGGTTATTGCCTATCAAAACCGGTAATGTTAGAACAACACCACTAGCTGATATTTATCGAAACTCCCCCGTCTTTCAAGACTTACGTAATCCGGACAAGTATAAAGGAAAGTGCGGAGTTTGTGAGTTTCGATATGTTTGTGGAGGATCTCGTTCCAGAGCATTTGCGATGACGGGAGATTACATGGAAAGTGAATCTTTCTGTGTATACATTCCAAAAGCATTACGAAAACAGAAAAAAAACGTATAAAAAACGGGACATGAGCACTTTTTACTCATGTCCCGTTTTTTATTTAAGCTTTTGCAATTGCACGTGGAAATAAAATACTATTTTCTAAATGAATATGCTGGAATAAATCAGATTCAAGGGCTTCCAGTCGTTGGTAAACAAGACGATAAGTACCACAAGCATCTTCAGGAGGAGTAAAGTCATTTGTAACCTTACGAAGTTCTTTAATAATATTACCAGCGTGGCTATGTTCATTTTCCAATTCGTCCACTACTTTGCGTAATTTTCATCAGTTGGATTTTGTTTAAATGCTAAAATTAATGGGAAATCTTCTGTTTCTTCTTTAATTAAATGCTGTTCTAATTCAGTTTTTAATTCATGAAATAACTTGTGAATTTGAGCTAAATGAGGTTGATCTGCTCCATGAACGCGTAACACTTTTGTAACATATGGACTTAACAGTGGTAACTCTTCATTTAAATAGCGATGATGCTTATTCACAACATAGTCAATCAATTCGCGATAAGAAGCAGTTTTCCAATCAATTTCAGATTCGTTTAATAGTTTTGTTTCATGATAAAGAGCATTTAACTTTGTGAGAACTTCTACTGCTGATAAATTTCGTTCATTAATAGCATAAATAAGTGGTCTATTACCACCACAGCAAAAATCTATTCTATATGATTTAAAAAGATCACTAGCCTTTGGGAATTGTGTAACAATATCACCAATAATAGAAGTCTCAGTAAATGTATGTTCCATATGAGTGCCGCCATAAAGTTTAAATCAAGAATATCAATATTTTTGAATCTATGTGATGATATACACCACTTGTTATGTGTTAATTTCATCATCAGTTCTTTTGTCTTGCTATTGGGGGAACGGTAATAGTTCCTTTTCAAAATTTAAAGAGCAATTAAAAATAGGCAGGAGGTACAGCCCAATTGGTGAGGGTTAATAATTAGTGGAGGATGAAGAAACCTCCACTGATAAAAGTTTCACTTTAAAAGTACAGTACATTTATTTTAATCGTATAATGCGTTGATTGGAGCTCCCACGAAAGGGAAGTGTCAAATCTCTTTTTTCGAGTTCAAATCTCCCATCAACTAAAACATCTCCATAATGTAATAACTCTGCCCTATCGTTGTTTTGAGAATTCTGGATTTCTTCTAACGTATAACCAGTGTAAATCCATAGGTTCTTGTTTAAACCTTTCACAGCTTTTGCCACCTTTTTGACCTCGGCAGCTTGAAAAAATGGATCACCACCTGAAAATGTTACATCAGTTAGTGGATTTTTGGCAATTTCTTTTATTATTTCTTCCACGCTCATCTCGGTACCGTTACAAAGATTCCACGATTTTGGGTTATGGCAGCCTAAACAATGATGCGAACAGCCCGCAAAAAACACAACTGTCCGTAGCCCTTCACCATCTACTACACTATCATGAATAATGTTCATTACTCTCATTTATGTTTTACTCGATCCGCTTCTTCACTACGCTTTGCCTTGTTCCATTTCGACATGTCCCCAACGAGGTATCCAGTTATGCGGCGGATTCTTTCAATATGATGTTCTTCTTCATTTCCACAGCTTGGGCATCCATCTTCAATTACTCCATTATAGCCACAACATTTACAACGATCCACCGGGTGATTAATAGAGCCGTATCCAACCCCATATTGCGCCATTGCCTGTACAATTTGTTTTAAAGCCTTTTGATTATGAATTGCCACTCCGTCCAATTCAATATATGTAATATGGCCACCATTACAAAGGGCATGAAACGGTCCTTCTAAACGGATTTTATCAATTGCTTGAATAGGATAATAAACCGGAATATGAAATGAGTTCGTATAATAGTTATGATTTGTTACATCTGTAATGATTCCAAATTCAGCTCGATCTTTTTTGATAAACTTCCCTGATAGCCCTTCTGCAGGAGTTGCAATTAATGAGAAATTCAACCGATGATCTTCTGTTGCTTGGTCCATTTTTTTTCTCATAAAGGTCACGATTTCATTACCAAGTTTCCATGAATGTTCATCTTCTCCGTGGTGTTTTCCTGTTAAAGCAACTAAGCATTCCGCAAGTCCAATAAAACCAATGCTCAACGTTCCTTGTTTTAAAATTTCAGCAACTGAATCTCCTGGTTGCAATTTTTCACCACTGCGCCAAATCCCTTGTGAATATAGGAATTGAAAATCTCTTGCTTTTTTTGTGCACTGATACGCATATCTTTCTAACAATTGATGAATGCCGAGATTGATATAATGGTTCAACGATTCAAAAAATACTTCTTTTGATTCACTTATTAAAGCTAATTTTACTAAATTAATAGATGTAAATGATATATTTCCTCTTCCAATCGCTGTTTCTTCTCCATGAATATTAGACATTACGCGGGTACGACAGCCCATATAACATACTTCACTTTCAGGGCGACCATCATAATGCACCGCATTAAATGGTGCATCTAAAAATGAAAAATTAGGGAACAATCGTCTCGCTGTCGTTTCTAAAGCAAGTTCAAATAAATCATAATTTGGATCTCTTTCGTCAAAATTAACACCTTTTTTTAATTTAAAGATTTGAATTGGGAAAATAGGCGTTTCCCCTTTTCCTAAGCCAGCCTGCGTCGCCCGTAATAATTGTCTAATTAACAATCTCCCTTCTTTTGATGTGTCCGTTCCGTAGTTAATCGAAATAAACGCTACTTGTCCACCACCTCGGCTATGCATGCTATTGGAATTATGAATAAATGCTTCACACGCTTGATACGTATCGTTTTCTGTTTCTTTCCATGCAAACTCTTCTATTTGATTTTTTGTTAACGGATACGCCCCTAGTCTTTCCTTATTTCTCTCAAATGTTTTTCTCACATATGGTGCTAAATCGATATCAAACATGGCAAAGGATTGACCACCGTGCTGCATGTTTTGATTTGCTTGAAGAATAATAGAAGAGAGTGCCAACGCACTTTTAATATCTTGTGGTTGCCTCATATGGCCATGTCCTGTGTGGAATCCATTTCCAAGCAGTTGCGCTAAAGGAATTTGTGAACACGTTGTCGTGCCTGTCGTATAAAAATCTAAATCATGTGGATATAAAATATTTTGATTGATTGCTTTTTTTTCTTGCTTAGAAAGCAAATGTTCCATTGCATAAAATTTTGCACTCTCCGATGCAAATGTTCCCATTATTCCCATTGGAGATCGACCATCCACATTTGCATTTTCTTGCATTAAATCTTGATCGTTATTCTGTATAATTGTGTGAAATGTTGTCCATAAATCATCCCACTCCCACGGTTGTTGTGTTTTGTTTGATGGATTCATTCAACTCACCCCTATTCGATATATTGTGTTTCGGACGATTGAATAATACTACATATAGATTGATTTTGCAATGATACTAAAAAACATAATATCTATAAAGTAATATAGTGTTGGAAACTCGTATGTTTATATAAATATAAATTTAAAAAATGATATAAATCCCTTCTTTTTAGGAGGGAGAGAGCATTCGGTCTTCTATAGAAGCGGTCAGATTCTTTTCTGTTCATGCGAAGTAAAAATAAAAAGAGAAAATGAGTGCAGGTCACCTTTTGGTATCTATAGCCATGGCTTATCTGTCGAAAAATCAAACTAGATTTATATAGATTTATTTCCCCGCTCTGAATCTCCTGATCTTAGATTTTCAGAGTGCAGGATAATCAACAGAGATGAGAAAACTCACTGATAAAATTTTCACTTTATAAAATAAAAGGTATAAAAAAACAGAATGCAGTGATTTCACTCACAGTATCCTTTTTCAGCATAGTTTATCATTTAAGAGAAGAGTGAGTATGAAAAATTTATTTTATTCCGCTATTCGGGAATAGTAATACTCCGATGGGTGGGGGATGAGTATCAGTGAGGGAAGAACCTCCACTGATAGAAGTTTCACTTTATAGAGTTAATGATTTGCATTCTTTTGGTTAGCATTGGTATATCAAATTGTTAATAAAGAACTTTGAGTGTGAGGTGTTGAAAGAATGAAATTAATTATTCCAAAGCAGCATGGAGCTTGGGGAATGTTGTTTATTCCTTTTGTTTTGGGTATTTTAATTGGTAAATGGACATGGTATCATATATCCCTTTTGTTAGCATGGTTATTTGTATACTTGGCTACATATCCTTTGTTAATGTATGTAAAACAACCAAGAAAGAAGTATTACTTACATTGTTTCTTTCTGTATTTTAGCGTGACTTGTGTGTGTGCGATCATTGCTCTTATATATGAATGGCGTACAGTGTTCTTTTCTATTATTATGCTTCCATTTTTTTTCATTAATATTTATTTTTCTCGCAAAAAAAACGAACGAGCTTTACTAAATGATATATGTGCTATTATTTTGTTTTGTATAGGGGGAATCATTAGTTATTATTTCACAATGAAAACAATTGATGAGAATATATTGATGATAGCGACTATATCATTTTTATATTTTATGGGAAGTACGTTTTATGTAAAAACGATGATTCGTGAAAAAAAGAATCCAACGTATCGCTTTGTTTCATGGTGGTATCATTCTTTACTTGTGATTGCTACTTTAATTGTATCACCATGGATTACCATTATTTTTATCCCAAGTTTGATACGGTCTATAGTTTTTTATGGTAGAAATATTTCGATTTTAAAAGTGGGTATTTTAGAGATTATAAATTCTATTTACTTTTTTATTGCAACAATATTAGTATTTGAATTTTTTATCTCGTAAAATCTCGATTGGTGAAAGCTAATAGTTTCTTACAATTATTAAAATACAGAAGCGTCTTAAGGTGTTTTGATTTAAATCAAAGTGGAATTAAATTTTCTTTCATATATTTATAATTATTCAAATACTAAATACTGAAAGGACTGTATAAATAATGACATTTTATCAAATGTTAATGCCTTATTATGATGAGATTTTTCCGGTAAATGGAAACCAACTGAATTTTATTACCTCTTATTTACAAGTGGGAAATTCTGTACTTGATGTAGGTGCAGGAACAGGAAATGTAGCCAAAGCATTAGTTGAAAAGGGGTTTACTGTTACGGCAATGGAGCCAGAGAAGATGATGGCTGCTAAAATTTGTGAGAAAGCTGCAATCCACGAAGGGAAATTTCAGGTAAATACATTTGGAATGCAACAAATAGACAATGTACCTAGGATATTTGATGGTATTTATTGTATTGGAAATACCCTTGTTCATTTAGATAATATGAAAGAAATTACTGATTTTCTTCAAAAATCTTTTGAAAAACTAAAAAAAAATGGGAAATTGATTATTCAAATTATAAATTATGAAAAAGTATTAAATCAAAAAAAGTTCATTTTTCCAGTTATTAAGAAGAAACATTTCTCATTTAAGCGAGATTATGCAATTGAAGGAGAAAAAGTATTATTTACTGCAACATTGAATGTCGATGATAAAGAAGTCTCAAATAGTATTCCATTATATCCTATTACAAAACAAGAATTATTGCCAATATTAACAGAGTGTGGTTTTCAGTCAGTAGAAGCATATGCAAATTTCGAGAAAAAAGCATATTCATCTGATGGCCCAGCATTAGTTATTGTAGCTACAAAATAAATATCAAATAAAAAATACCTTAGTGAAGAATTTTTTCTTTTACTAAGGTATTTTTTATTTATTCTTTCAAAATGTGATTCAAGTCCTCTTTTTATCTTAGGAGAATATTTATAATAAATTTGTTGTTAACAGATGACAATTAGGAGGAATGAAAAAATATGAACAGAGAAATTAAGCTAACAGAAGATATATATTGGGTTGGAAAGATTGATAATAGAGAGGTTCCGTTTCATCGTTTAATTTTAGCAAAAGGAACAACTTATAATGCATATCTTCTAAAAACTGAAAAACCAACAGTGATTGATACAGTTGATATAGAGTTCGGAAGAGAATTTGTAGAATCCTTAAGCAAATTAATTGATCCACAAGAAATTCAGTATATCGTAGTGAATCATACAGAGCCTGATCATTCAGGCGGCTTGGCAGCATTAGCATCAAGAGCTACAAATGCTACAATTGTATGCACAGAAATTGCAGTACCTGAAATACAAGAAATGTATAAGCTGCATAATCGGAATTTTTTAATTGTAAAAGATGGTGATACATTAGATATTGGTGGAAAAACATTAAAATTTAAAGAAACTCCATATCTCCATACAGAAGAAACGATGATTACCTACTGCGTAGAGGATAAAATTTTATTTCCATGTGATATTTTTAGTACTCACGTAGCAAATAATGAAATGTTTAATGATGAAGTGAATGAGGATATTATAGATGATTTTATTGGCTATTATAATGCAATCATTCATCCACATAGAAGATATGTTAGAACGTTAATGGAGGCACTACAAGATTTAGACGTAAAAATGATTGCTCCATCCCATGGATACATTTTACGGAAAGATGTACAAAAATATATCGATTTATATGCAGAAATGAGCAAAGATACAACTCAAGGTAAAAAAGTAACAATTGTATATACAACAATTAAAAATAATACTAAAAAAATGGCGAATATCATTAAAGAAACATTTGAGGCAGAGAATATTAAAGTAAGAGTATTTAATGCTGATAAATCAGATAAAGCTGAAATTCTAGAAAGCATTCAACAAGCAGATGCAATTTTCTTTGGGTCTTCAACTAAATACGCAGATATGATTGGAAACTTAGAAGAAATTTTAAAAGAAATGAAAGAAATAAACTTAGAAGGGAAAATTGCAGCTGCGTTCGGGTCGTATGGTTGGAGTGGTGAAGCAATTGAGGTAATACAAGATTATTTAAATGAGACAAACATGAATGTACAAAGTACATCAAATGTTATTAAATCTACAGGTATGACTCATGTTGAATTCCCTATTCGTATAAGGTTCTCTCCGAAGGATGAAGAAAAAACACAAAGAATTAAACATGCAACAACATTTGTCACAGATTTATTATTAAGTTCTATTTAATAGAAAAACGTAGGTGAAAACATGGAAAAGAATTTTGTTATTATCGGAAGCGGAGTAGCTGCTGTAAATGCTGCAAAAACAGTTAGAGACGATGACAAGGATTCAAATATATTCATTTTTGGTGAAGAATCATCTTTACCCTATAACAGAATTAAACTATCAAAAGAGCTATATTCAGATTTGCACAGTGAAAAAGTTTTAATTAAAAAAGAAAAGTGGTACCAAAATAATAATATATCAGTTTTCACAAATAAAAAGGTAGTAAACATTGATACAGAGCAGCAACATATTGTTACATCAAATAATGAAAAAATTTCTTATTACAAACTATTAATTTGTACAGGTGCAAATAATAAAAGGCTACCAGTAGATGGAATAAATAAAAAAAATGTTTTTACTATTAGAGACATGCATGAAGCGGATAACTTTAAAACATGTTTAGAAGATAGAAAGAATGTTGTAAACATTGGCGGAGGTGTACAAGGATTAGAAACAGCTTGGTCTATTATGAAAGCTGGTAAAAAGGTATCCATTGTAGAAGTTGCCGCTACACTAATGGGAAGACAATTAGATGAAAAAACTTCTCTTCTATTAAAACAAAAAATTGAAAGTGCAGGAGTAAAAGTATATTTAAATACTACTATTGATTCTATTCTTGGAGAAGAAGAAGTAACTGGAATTAAAGTGAACGGTGATCAAATAATCGCTTGTGATAGTGTTATTTATTCAATTGGAGTCACCCCTAACATTTCACTAGTGAATAATACTCCTATCCACGTAAATAGAGGTATTGTTGTCAATGAGAAGATGGAAACGAATGTGGCATCTGTCTATGCTGCTGGTGATGTAGCAGAGGTAAATGGTGAAACTGACGGGCTATGGGGACGAGCAATGGATCAAGGGAAAATAGCAGGAAGTAATATGGCTTCTATTCCTGCAACTTATAAGAAAGCAATCCCAACTACTATCTTTAATGCATTCAATGTATCTTTATTTTCAATTGGATTCGTTGATGAAAAACAATGTGATACAACTATCGTTGAAGAAGATGACAAAGAGAAGTATACAAGATTATTTATCAAGGATAATAAAATAGTGGGTGTTATCTCATTGGAAGGAGTAGTTGCATCCATCCCTTACAAGTCTGCTATTGAAAAACAAGTATCATTAGAAGAGATTGATATGAAAAATACGAATATAAGTGAAATAATGAGCAAGGTAAAAGAGAAACTATAATCTTAATATGATAATAGAAAGAGGGCATTATAATGAAAAAATATATTTGTTTACCATGTGGTTATATTTATGATCCAGTAATTGGAGATCCGGATGAAGATATAGAACCAGGAACAAGTTTTGAAGATTTACCAGAAGATTGGGTATGTCCAGTATGTGGAGAAGATACTGAACACTTTGCACCAGTAGAAGAATAGAAAAAGAAAAAGTAACGAGAAGATGGTATAATTTCTCGTTACTTTTTTATATGAAAAGAATTTTTTGATGTGATTTGAGTCACTAGTGTATTCTTTAGGACAAGATATAATAATTTAAATACTATTGTTCAAAATTTAGCGAAAGAAGAAAGGGTAGATGAGGAAATATGCAAAAAAATTGTTATCTAAAAAATGTGGTACTACCTTGTCCTAGAAAGGTACTAATCTTTAAGTCCTTATCTGATGAGGAAATTTTAAAAATAGCCTCAATGACAAAACATAAACAGTTTAAAAAGGGACAATCATTAATTTATGAAGGAGCGAAGTCAGATACATTATTTATTATTAATCAGGGGCAAGTAAAGTTATCTAAATTGACTCTACAAGGAAAAGAACAAATTTTGCATATATTAACAAGTGGTGAATGTTTCTGTGAATTAAACATATTTAATTCCGAGGAAGAAAGTAATTTTAGTGCATATGCGATGGAAGATACGAAAATTTGTATGTTAACAAAAACTGATATGGATAGTATTATGGAGAGAAATCCAAGCATTGCATTAAAATTATTAAAGACTGTTACAAAACGATTAGCGCAAACAGAGAATTTAGCGCACAATCTAGCAACGAATGATCCAGAAGTTAGAATTGCTTATATAATTCTAGAGTTTTGTGAAAAGTATGGTAAGGATACTGACAAAGGAATACTTATAAATTTACCGTTAACACGAGAAGAGATGGCAAATTATATAGGGATGACAAGGGAAACAATCAGTCGTAAATTTAGTAAATTTGAAGACTTGGGATTCATTACATCAATTGGGAATAAACAGTTAATGGTTAAAGATACGGCAGCCTTTAGAAAATATATGGAGTAGCTAAGTTGTATTGAATTAGTCAAACGGTATTGTTAATGGTTCTGGTGCAAAAACTATAAGGCTCATGTAACGAATCTCTGAAACTTGGACATACTGATACTAGTACTTTAAAAAAGGACGTGATTAGTATGGAAAAGCAAAACTGCTTCTGGTGCAAACACTCCAAAAGGTTCTGGTGCGAAAACTTCA
>NZ_NADT01000035.1:0-58315 GCF_003264205.1 Bacillus sp. SRB_8
AGTAGGACGTCGCCAAGCAAAATAAAAACACAAGTCTTTTGACTTGTGTTTTTTCGTGTTTCTTTTTACAATTCATAGTAATTTAAAAAATCTTTACTTAAAGAATCGTCCTTTTGATTAAAGACAGGGAAATGTGGCTAGGATAGTGAATAAGCAAAAGAGTTGCAAATTTTTTTAATACGTATATAATTAAAGTCAAAGATAGTCAAAGTCAATAAAGGTGGCGGATAAATGAGAAATATATCTGATATCATTGAGAAATATCTAAAGCAAGTTATTGACTTAAGCAATAATAATGCGATTGAAATCAAGAGGAATGAGGTCGCTGATCGATTCGATTGTGTGCCGTCTCAAATCAACTATGTAATCAATACCCGTTTTACGTTAGAAAGAGGATTTGTAGTAGAAAGTAAACGAGGTGGAGGAGGTTACATTCGCATTATAAAAGTCAAACTGCATGATGATATAGACATTATTGATCAAATGCTTCATATGATTGATCATAGCGTTGCACAAGGAAATGCTGAAAGTATGATTATACGTTTAATAGAAGAAGGAATTATAACAAATCGTGAAGCTAAACTTATGTTAAGCGTACTAGATCGTTCTGTATTATTAATGGATGTTCCTTCTCGAGATGAACTTAGGGCTCGAATATTATGCGCAATGTTAAGAACACTGAAATATAAATAAATATAACTTTTGTTAAGAATGATAGCTAAGATAATGCAGTTTAATATTGTAGGGATTTTGAAAGATGACATGTGCTTTTACTAAATGGATTAAGGAAAGAGAACAATCTAGTAATGTATGAAAAGTATCATGAGATAGATCGTTCCTGTTGTAAAGGTGGGGGATAGCGATGACTTGTCAAAACTGTAATATAAGACCAGCAACTTTACATTATACAAAAGTAATCAACGGAAAAAAGGCGGAAGTTCATCTTTGCGAGCAATGTGCAGAACAAAGTGGCTATACGTCTTTCTTTCAATCACCGCAGTCTAATTTTTCATTCCATGACCTATTAGCCGGATTATTGCATAGTGAACCGGCAATGTTTGAAGAAGGGCAAGATGCATTTTCAAATACAAATATATCAAGATGTCCGAATTGTAAGATGACATATGAACAATTTACAAAAGTGGGACGCTTTGGATGTGCTTCTTGTTACGATACATTTAAGGGGCATTTAAAACCGTTGTTAAAACGTCTTCACGGTGGGCATACGGATCATTGTGGAAAAATTCCTGAACGTATAGAAGGAAATATCTACTTAAAGAAAGAATTAGATGAACTAAAACTCAATCTGAAACAATATGTACAGAAAGAGGAATTTGAGAAAGCGGCTGAAGTACGAGATAAAATTCGAGGTCTTGTAAATCAGCTTAGTGAGCATAGAGAGGGGGAATAGTTCTATGTCACTGGACAGAATCATGAATGAAGCGATTAGTCCATGGATGAAGGGAGATGGCCCTGATTCTGATATTGTTTTAAGTAGTCGAATTCGTTTGGCTCGTAATTTTAAAAAATATCAATTCTCTACTATGCAAAACGAGGAAGAAGCTAAGCAGATTCATGAGTTATTTAAGAAGAAGTTTATAAAAAAACCTGTAGAACCTTTTGGGGAGTTTGAACTATTAAAAATGAATGAATTAAATCCTCTTCAAAGGAGAGTTTTAGTTGAGAAGCATTTAATTAGTCCAAATCTTGCAGGAACAGAATACGGAGCATGCCTACTATCAGAAAGTGAACATATAAGTATCATGCTTAATGAAGAGGATCATGTTAGGATTCAGTGCCTATTTTCAGGTTTACAGTTATCAGAGGCGCTTCAAAGTGCCAATCAAATAGATAATTGGATCGAGGAGCAGGTTGAATATGCTTTTGATGAATCGCTTGGATATATTACGAGTTGCCCCACTAACGTCGGTACAGGATTAAGGGCTTCGGTAATGATTCATTTGCCGGGACTGGTTTTAACGAAAAGAATTAACCGTATTATACAAGTAATTCAAAAATTAGGGTTAGTAGTAAGAGGAATATACGGTGAAGGTAGCGAAGCGTTAGGTAATATATTTCAAGTGTCAAATCAAATGACACTAGGGAAATCAGAAGAAGATATTATTGCAGATTTAAAGAGTGTCATTCAACAAATCATCCATCAAGAAAAAACGGCTAGAGAATTAATTGTACAAAATTCAAGCATTGAGCTTGAAGATAAAGTATATCGTTCTTACGGAATACTAGCTAACAGTCGTTTAATTCAATCTGCAGAAGCAGCCACTTGCTTATCAGATGTACGGCTTGGTATTGACTTAGGATATATACAAGGTATATCGAGAAATATTTTAACTGAGTTAATGGTTCTTACTCAGCCAGGCATTTTGCAACAATATGCAGGAGGACCTTTAGGACCAGAAGAAAGAGATTATCGAAGAGCAACCTTAATCCGTGAGCGATTACGAATTGAACAAAATTAAGCGCAAGTAGGAGGCGATTTCTATGATGTTTGGAAGATTTACAGAACGAGCACAGAAAGTATTAGCTTTATCTCAAGAGGAAGCAATTCGCATTGGGCATAATAATATTGGAACAGAACATATTTTACTTGGGCTTGTACGCGAAGGTGAAGGAATTGCAGCAAAAGCGTTAATTGCTCTTGGATTAAGTCCAGAGAAAGTTCAAAAAGAGGTAGAAGCATTAATTGGACGTGGAACAGAAGCTTCTCAAACAGTACATTACACACCTCGTGCTAAAAAAGTTATTGAGTTGTCTATGGACGAAGCTCGTAAGCTAGGCCATTCCTACGTTGGAACAGAACATATTTTACTTGGTTTAATCCGTGAAGGTGAAGGTGTAGCAGCACGCGTTTTAAATAATTTAGGTGTAAGCCTAAATAAAGCAAGACAACAAGTGTTACAACTCCTTGGAAGTAATGAAGCTAGTTCAGGTCACCAGGGTGGTTCATCAACAAATGCGAATACACCTACACTTGACAGTCTAGCACGTGATTTAACAGTTGTTGCACGTGAAAATCGTTTAGATCCTGTTATTGGACGTAGTAAAGAAATTCAACGTGTAATTGAAGTGTTAAGCCGTAGAACAAAAAACAATCCAGTATTAATTGGAGAACCTGGTGTAGGTAAGACAGCAATTGCGGAAGGATTAGCACAGCAAATTGTAAATAATGAAGTTCCTGAAACTTTAAGAGATAAGCGTGTTATGACATTAGATATGGGTACAGTTGTTGCTGGAACAAAATATCGTGGTGAATTTGAGGATCGTTTAAAGAAAGTGATGGATGAGATTCGCCAAGCTGGTAACATCATTCTATTTATTGATGAGCTTCATACGTTAATTGGTGCAGGAGGGGCGGAAGGTGCAATTGATGCATCGAATATTTTAAAACCATCTTTAGCACGTGGTGAATTACAATGTATTGGTGCAACAACTTTAGACGAATATCGTAAATATATTGAAAAGGATGCGGCATTAGAAAGACGTTTCCAACCAATTCATGTTGATGAACCAAACTTAGAAGAATCAGTTCAAATTTTAAAAGGTTTACGTGATCGTTATGAGGCGCATCACCGCGTATCTATTACAGATGATGCAATCGATGCGGCTGTAAAACTTTCAGATCGTTACATTACAGACCGTTTTTTACCTGATAAAGCAATCGATTTAATTGATGAGGCTGCATCAAAAGTGCGCTTACGTTCTTATACAACACCGCCAAACTTAAAAGAGCTTGAAGTGAAGCTTGAGGAAATTAGAAAAGAAAAAGATGCAGCTGTACAAAGCCAAGAATTTGAAAAAGCTGCTTCCTTACGTGATATGGAACAACGTTTACGTGAAAAGTTAGAAGATACAAAGCGTCAGTGGAAAGAGAAACAAGGACAAGAAAACTCAGAAGTAACAGTAGAAGATATTGCAAATGTCGTTTCCACATGGACACGTATTCCAGTTTCTAAACTTGCACAAACAGAGACAGATAAATTATTAAACTTGGAATCAATTTTACATGATCGTTTAATTGGGCAGGATGAAGCAGTTGTAGCTGTGGCAAAAGCTGTTCGTCGTGCGAGAGCGGGATTAAAAGATCCGAAACGTCCAATTGGCTCATTTATTTTCCTAGGACCTACTGGTGTAGGTAAAACAGAACTAGCAAGGGCATTAGCAGAATCTATGTTCGGTGATGAGGATGCAATGATCCGCATCGATATGTCTGAGTACATGGAAAAGCATTCTACTTCTCGTTTAGTTGGATCTCCTCCAGGATATGTTGGATATGAAGAAGGTGGACAATTAACAGAGAAAGTTCGTCGTAAGCCATATTCAGTTGTCTTATTAGATGAAGTAGAGAAAGCTCATCCTGATGTGTTTAATATTTTACTACAAGTATTAGAAGATGGCCGTTTAACAGATTCTAAAGGACGTACAGTTGATTTCCGTAATACAATTGTTATTATGACGTCTAATGTTGGTGCAGACGCATTAAAACGTAATAAACATCTTGGATTTAACGTACAAGATGAGAGCCGCGATTATTCAGATATGAAAGGTAAAGTAATGGATGAATTGAAAAAAGCATTTCGTCCAGAATTCTTAAACCGTATTGATGAAATTATCGTGTTCCATATGCTTGAGAAAAAACATATTCAAGAAATTGTAACTCTTATGGTGAATCAGTTAGTGAAACGCTTAAAAGAACAAGAGATTGAATTGCACTTAACAGAAGGAGCAATTTCAGCAATTGCTGATAAAGGATTTGATCGAGAGTACGGTGCTCGTCCGCTTCGTAGAGCAATTCAAAAACATGTAGAAGATAGACTATCAGAAGAACTGTTAAAAGGTGCTATTGAGAAAGGACAAAAAGTTATCTTTGATATAGAAGGAGAATCATTTGTCATTCATAGTGCGGAAAAGGTAAAATAAGTATAGACAAACAAAGAGGGCTACGCGATAGCCCTCTTTCTTGTACGAGAAGGATAAACGTTTGTAGATGAAAGTGAAGTGAACTATAAAAGATATGGCTAAAAAGAAAACAAAATTTACATGTCAAGAATGTGGTTATCAGTCGCCAAAATATATGGGGAAATGTCCTGGATGTGGTCAATGGAATACGCTTGTTGAAGAGATGGAACCAGTTGTATCATCAAGACGCCTTAATTATGCCAATGCAATTCAATCAGAAGTAACAAAACCAAGACGCTTAACAGAGGTAGAAACAAAGTCTGAGGCGCGTATTGAAACGAAATTTCAAGAGTTTAACCGTGTACTTGGTGGCGGGATTGTAGATGGATCTTTAGTACTTATTGGTGGAGACCCTGGGATTGGGAAATCAACATTGTTATTACAAATTTCATCGCAATTAGCAGATTCTTCATATGATGTACTATACATATCAGGTGAGGAGTCAGCAAAGCAGATCAAACTGCGTGCAGATCGTTTGCATGTAAAGGGTAGTAATCTATTTGTTGTAGCAGAGACTGATTTACAGAGAATTGCAGCGCACATTGAAGAGATGAATCCAGCTTTTGTTGTTATTGACTCCATTCAGACGATACATTTACCTGAAGTGACGTCAGCCCCAGGGAGTGTAACGCAAGTACGTGAATGTACAGCGGAATTAATGAAACTTGCAAAGACGAAAGGGATTCCTATTTTTATCGTCGGACATGTGACAAAAGAAGGGGCAATTGCAGGACCACGTATGCTAGAACATATGGTTGATGCAGTTCTTTATTTTGAAGGAGATCGTCACCATACATATCGTATTTTGCGAGCTGTGAAGAACCGTTTTGGTTCCACAAATGAAATGGGTATCTTTGAAATGAAGGAACTAGGTCTTGCAGAAGTACTAAATCCTTCTGAAATTTTCCTTGAGGAACGTCCAGTTGGAGTTGCAGGATCCACAGTGGTTGCTTCAATGGAAGGAACAAGACCGGTTTTAGTAGAAATACAAGCATTAATCTCCCCTACTAGTTTTGGAAATCCTCGAAGAATGGCGACGGGAATTGATCATAACCGCGTTTCACTTATTATGGCAGTGCTAGAAAAAAGAACAGGTTTATTGTTGCAAAATCAAGACGCATATTTAAAAGTTGCGGGTGGCTTGAAATTAGATGAACCAGCAATCGATTTAGCTGTCGCCTTAAGTATTGCTTCAAGTTTCAGAGATAAAGCTACTGCACCAGCCGATGCGGTAATAGGAGAAGTAGGCCTAACTGGAGAAATAAGAAGAGTATCAAGAATTGAACAACGTGTACAAGAAGCAGCGAAATTAGGATTTCAACGTGCTATTATTCCTAGAAAAAATTTGGGAGGATGGACAATTCCAGATGGGATTGAGGTAGTAGGTGTTTCTAATTTAGGAGAAGCGCTTCGTTTGACATTAGGAGGCTAGGCTATGGAGGAAAACAAGCAACGTGTCAAAAGTATGATTAATATTCTACAGCTTGTTGCCCCAGGAACACCACTACGCGAAGGGATAGATAACGTACTTCGTGCGCAAACTGGAGGGCTAATTGTTCTTGGGTATAATGAGCAGATTAAAAGTATTGTTGATGGAGGATTTCACATTAATTGTGCATTCTCACCGGCTAGTTTATATGAATTAGCAAAAATGGATGGGGCACTTATTTTAAATGAAACTGGGAGCAAAATTTTAATTGCAAATGCACAATTAGTTCCAGATCCATCCATTGATTCTATTGAAACAGGTATGCGTCACCGAACGGCAGAGCGTGTAGCAAAGCAGACGGCTAGCCTTGTTGTGGCTATTTCACAAAGACGTAACGTAATTACACTATATCAAGGGAACTTACGTTATACACTAAAAGATATAGGGGTAATTTTAACAAAGGCAAACCAAGCTATTCAAACGTTAGAAAAATATAAAGCTGTATGGAATGATGGGATTACGAATTTGGGCATTCTAGAATTTGAAGAGGTCGTTACAATGTCCGAGGTAGTCCACGTTTTACATAGTGTTGAAATGGTACTGCGTATTAAAAATGAAATAGTGAGCTACATTCATGAGTTAGGAACGGAAGGAAGGTTAATTCGTTTACAACTTACAGAATTACTAGCCGACTTAGAAGCAGAGGCAGCGTTATTAATTAAGGATTATTATCAAGAAAAAACGCAGGATCACCATCAAATTTTGAAAAAGTTACAAGATCTTGCAAATACACAGCTTTTAGAGGATAGCGATTTAGTTAAATTGCTCGGCTATCCAGGGCAAATGAGCTTAGAAGAAAGCGTGACACCGAGGGGATACCGAATCGCAAGCAAAATTTCTCGTGTTCCACCACTTATCATTGAAAATTTAATTAATCGATTTAAAACATTGCAAGGTGTTTGTCGTGCAACTATTAATGAATTGGATGATGTGGAAGGAATTGGGGAAGTTAGGGCGAAGAAAATACGAGAGGGCCTAAAAAGAATTCAAGAGCATCTCTATATGAGTAGACACAATTAAGAATATTACATTGATTCCATAATATAACGACACTAGAACATTTTTGTTATATGATATGGTATATTGGTAAATAAAACTATTTACAAAAAAACACGTCCGCTTTTGCATTCGGCGTTTTGATTAGCAAAACAATGGTTAATAATGAGTAGGAGGTGGTTGGATGTTAAAAAGGATCGTACAGCTCTTCTTTTTAGTGATCGGGGGAGCGTTAGGGATTTTTCTAATCCCAAAAGTTATTAATGTATTGGACGTTGGTGCTGTTCCTTTGCTTGAGGGATCGTATGTTCGTGCAATTATTGGTGCAATTATTTTATTTTTAACAACATTTTGGCTTGTGGATTATATTGTTCAACTTATTAAACATATCGAAGAAGCCCTTGTAAAGGCACCGGTAGCGGATGTTTTATTTGGTACATTAGGGTTGATCTCTGGTCTTATTGTTGCATATTTAATTTTGATACCAATTCGTGAATTCACGATTCCAGTCATTAGTACAGTATTACAAGTGTTCTTTACTCTTTTACTTGGTTATTTAGGATTCCAAGTAGGATTTAAAAAGAGAAATGAATTGCTAGGATTATTTACATTACCCCAGCGTGGAGGTAAGAAGAAAAACAATAGCGAGAACGAAGAGGTAGAGGTAGAAAAATCTACAACTCATTGGAAAATTCTCGATACAAGTGTAATTATTGATGGACGTATTGCGGATATTTGCCAAACGAAGTTTTTAGAAGGAACAATTGTGATTCCACAATTCGTATTAGAAGAGCTTCAGCATATTGCCGATTCTTCTGATGCTTTAAAGCGTAATCGTGGTCGCAGAGGATTAGACATTTTAAATCGTATTCAAAAAGAGCTACCAATTCCGGTGGAAATTTATGAAGGCGATTTTGAGGATATCCAAGAGGTGGATAGCAAGCTTGTAAAGTTAGCTAAAATCACTGGTGGAACTGTTGTAACAAATGATTTCAACTTAAACAAAGTTTCTGAATTACAAGGAGTAACAGTATTAAACATTAACGATTTAGCAAATGCAATTAAACCAGTCGTACTCCCTGGCGAAGAATTAAGTGTTTATGTTGTGAAAGATGGTAAAGAACAAAATCAAGGTGTGGCATATTTAGATGATGGCACGATGATTGTAGTAGAAGACGGTAGAGAATATGTCGGTTCGCAACTTAATGTACTAGTTACAAGTGTGTTGCAAACATCGGCTGGTCGTATGATTTTCGCAAAACGTAAATTATTAGAAAAAGCATTATAAGTAGAGGATTATTAATATGTATACGTTAATTATTCCAGCAGCGGGTCAAGGGAAACGGATGGGTGCTGGCAAAAACAAGTTGTTCTTACTTATAAATGGAGTACCTATCATTGTGCATACATTACGTGCTTTTGAAAAAGATAAAGCATGTAAACGTATTATCATGGCAATTAACGAAGAGGAACGCCCTTATTTTGAGGAGTTAATGCAGAAGTACCCGGTTGAAAAGCAGGTGCAATTTATTCAAGGCGGGGCCGAAAGACAAGATAGTGTGTATAATGCGCTTCAGTATGTGAGTGGTGTTGAATATGTTCTCGTACACGATGGTGCGCGCCCGTTCGTAACGAATAAGATGATGCAAGATGTATTAACTGCAGCAGAGAAATATGGTGCTTCCATTTGTGCGGTGCCAGTGAAGGATACCATTAAGAAAGTAGAACAGGGTGTTGTTGTTGAAACGGTAGAACGTTCTCAGCTTAAAGCGGTTCAAACACCGCAAGGATTTTCTGTTCTTCTTTTATTAGAAGCTCATAGAAGTGCAAAGCAAAGTTGTTTTCTTGGTACAGATGACGCAAGTCTCGTAGAACGTGTAGGGAAGAAAGTAGGCGTAGTAGAGGGGAGTTACTATAATATTAAAGTGACGACTCCAGAGGATTTACTAATTGCTGAAAGTTTCCTTCATGTTCAGAAGAAATAGAAGTGATGGTATTATAGTAAAGAAAAGCTCGGCAGTTGCCGGGCTTTTCTTTATAGAGATAGCAATATAATATAGAATTCATAAAGTAGTTTAGATTGAGGAGGATGTAAAGAATGTTTCGAATTGGACAAGGTTTTGATGTACATGAATTTGCGGAAGGTAGACCGTTAATTATCGGTGGAATTACAATTCCTCATGAAAAAGGATTAATCGGTCACTCGGATGCAGATGTATTGTTACATACGATTGCTGACGCATGTCTAGGAGCAATTGCAGCAGGAGATATTGGAAAACATTTTCCCGATACAGATCCTGCCTTTAAAGATGCGGATTCAGCCGTATTGTTAAAAAAGGTTTGGGAATTTGTGCGTGAACAAGGTTATGAGCTAGGGAACCTAGATTGTACAATTATTGCCCAAAAGCCAAAAATGGCACCGCATATTGAAAGCATGCGTAAACGCATTAGTGAACTATTAGAAACGTCTATTGATAATATTAATGTAAAGGCAACAACAACAGAAAAATTAGGATTTACAGGTAGAGAAGAAGGGATTGCTTCTCAAGCGGTTGTTTTATTACAGAAAAAATAGTGGTTTTTAATTCGTAAGATGGATAATCACGTTTTTTTGGTGTACAATTATAGAATGTGTTGACATTAAGATTGGAAGGTGTACCAACTATGGAAAAGCAAGTGAGAGTGCGCTATGCGCCAAGTCCAACAGGACACTTACATATCGGAAATGCGCGTACGGCATTATTTAATTATTTATTTGCTCGTCATCAAGATGGTAAGTTTATTATTCGTATTGAAGATACTGATGTGAAACGTAATGTTGCTGGTGGAGAAGAAAGCCAATTAAAATACTTGAAATGGCTCGGTATGGACTGGGATGAAGGTGTTGATGTTGGTGGTGAATTTGGACCATATCGTCAAACAGAGCGTTTAGATATTTATAAAAAATTATATAAAGATTTATTAGAGCGTGATTTAGCTTACAAATGTTATATGACAGAAGAAGAGCTAGAAGCAGAGCGTGAAGGTCAAATCGCTCGTGGTGAAACACCGCGTTATGCAGGAAACCACCGTGATTTAACTGAGGAGCAAATTAAAGGATTTGAGGCTGAAGGCCGTATTCCAAGTATTCGCTTCCGTGTGCCGGCTGATAGCGACTACACGTTTAAAGATCTCGTAAAAGATGAAGTTGCATTCCATTCAAATGATTTTGGTGATTTCGTTATCGTGAAAAAAGATGGAATTCCAACTTATAACTTTGCGGTAGCGGTAGATGATCACTTAATGGAGATTACACACGTACTTCGTGGTGATGATCATATTTCAAACACGCCAAAACAAATGATGATTTATGAAGCTTTCGGTTGGGATATCCCGAAGTTCGGTCATATGACTTTAATTGTAAACGAAAGCCGTAAAAAGCTAAGTAAGCGTGACGAATCTATTATTCAATTTATTGAGCAATATAAAGAGCTTGGATATCTTCCAGAAGCAATCTTTAACTTTATTGCATTACTAGGTTGGTCACCAGTAGGTGAAGAAGAAGTCTTCTCTCAAGATGAGTTTATCAAAATGTTTGATGCAGCTCGTTTATCAAAATCACCTGCATTATTTGATTCCCAAAAACTAAAATGGATGAACAACCAATATATGAAAAAACAAGATTTAGATACGGTTGTTGAACTAAGCTTACCGCATTTAGTGAAAGCGGGTCGCGTAGGTGAAAACTTAAGCGAACAAGAACAAGCGTGGGTTCGTGATGTAATTGCTTTATATCATGACCAAATGAGCTTTGGAGCTGAAATTGTAGAGCTTTCTGAAATGTTCTTTAAAGATCATGTTGATCATGAAGAAGAGGGACAAGAAGTATTGAAAGGTGAACAAGTACCTGAAGTACTTCGTGCATTTGCCGATCAATTAGAAGCTTTAGAAGTAATGGAGCCAGCGGCAGTTAAGGCGGCTATTAAAGCAGTTCAAAAAGAAACAGGGCATAAAGGTAAAAACCTATTTATGCCAATCCGTGTTGCTACTACTGGACAAACACATGGTCCAGAGCTTCCTAACGCTATTGCTCTTCTTGGAAAAGAAAAAGTTTTAAATCGTATTCAAAAAGTAATTGGTTAACATTTTCTAGGTTTAGCAATATAATAAGTATACCTAAAATCTAATAAGGAAAAGCGACGAGAAGGAGAAGTAGAAAATCAGGCTTTTTACAGAGAGAACCACCCTTAGGCTGGAAGTGGTTTATAAGCGGATTTTTGAAATGCCCCTTCGAGTCTTCTGTTGAACAGCGAAGTATTTCGCGGAACGTCTTAGGGCGCAAAGTAAACAGAAGCGGTGTAAACCGTTATCATGGATGAGTTTGAGGCTTCTTTAGCCTAAACAGAGTGGAACCGCGCTTATAAGGCGTCTCTGTCTATATGACAGAGGCGTCTTTTTTTTATACCATGTAAATGGTGTGAGTATAAGTTTTATCCCCTTGTATAAAGATTTAGGGGGAAGTGGGGAGTTAGTTCACTCGAAAAAAGCAGCCCATAAAGGGGAGGGAACATCGATGTTTAAGAGGCTTCGGGAAGATATTGAAGTCGTTTTTGAACAGGATCCAGCGGCAAGAAGTTATTTCGAAGTCATTTTAACTTACTCTGGATTACATGCAGTTTGGGCCCATCGAATTGCACATGCTTTTTATAAAAGGAATTTTTTCTTTATGGCACGTTGGATTTCGCAAGTTAGTCGTTTTTTTACTGGCATTGAGATTCATCCAGGAGCAACTATTGGTCGTCGTTTTTTCATTGATCATGGAATGGGGGTTGTAATTGGAGAAACGTGTGAAATTGGCGAAAACGTAACAATTTATCAAGGTGTCACATTAGGTGGTACAGGTAAAGAAAAAGGAAAGAGGCACCCTACAATTCAGGATAATGTATTAATTGCAACAGGTGCTAAAGTACTAGGTTCTATTACTATTGGAGAGAATTCTAAAATTGGAGCAGGATCTGTCGTGTTAAAGGAAGTTCCTGCGCATTCTACAGTTGTAGGTATACCTGGCCGAGTCGTTATTCAAAATGGAGTAAAGATTGGTCAAGAATTAAATCATTCTGATCTTCCGGATCCGATTTTTGATAAATTAAAGGTTATGGAAGTAGAACTTGATAAATTGAGAAAGCAACTTGAAGTAAAGGTAGGAAGGAAGGATAAAAATGACTATTCACATTTATAATACGTTAACGCGTCAAAAAGAAGAGTTTATGCCATTAGAAGAAAATAAGGTAAAGATGTATGTGTGCGGACCTACAGTGTATAACTACATTCACATTGGGAATGCAAGACCACCTATGGTGTTTGATACAGTACGCCGTTACTTAGAATATAAAGGATATGATGTGCAGTATGTATCTAACTTTACTGACGTGGATGATAAATTAATTAAGGCGGCAAACGAATTAGGTGAAGATGTGCCAACAATTGCAGATCGTTTTGTTGAAGCTTACTTTGAAGATGTAACGGCACTAGGTTGCAAACATGCAACGGTTCATCCACGTGTAACGGAAAATATGGATATCATTATTGAATTTATTCAAGAACTTGTGAATAAAGGGTATGCATATGAATCAGAAGGTGATGTGTACTTTAAAACGAAAGAATTCGAAGGTTACGGTAAATTATCACATCAACCGATTGCAGACTTACGTCACGGTGCACGTATTGAAGTAGGAGAAAAGAAACAAGACCCTCTTGATTTTGCTTTATGGAAAGCTGCGAAAGAAGGAGAAATCTTCTGGGAAAGCCCTTGGGGGAAAGGACGCCCAGGGTGGCATATTGAATGCTCAGCAATGGCGCGTAAATATTTAGGGGATACAATTGATATTCATGCTGGTGGTCAAGATTTAGCATTTCCTCATCATGAAAATGAAATTGCGCAGTCTGAGGCGTTGACTGGAAAAACATTTGCACGTTATTGGATGCATAACGGATATATTAATATTAATAACGAGAAGATGTCTAAGTCGCTTGGAAACTTCATTTTAGTTCACGATATCATTAAACAATATGATCCACAGTTAATCAGGTTCTTTATGCTATCGGTACATTACCGTCACCCAATTAACTTTAGCGAGGATTTATTGCAAAGTACTAATAATGGACTAGAAAGAATTAAAACAGCTTACGGTAACTTAAAGCATCGTATGGAAAGTAGTACGGATTTAACGGACCATAATGAAAAATGGTTAGCTGAAATGGAAAAGTTCCAGGTTGTATTCGAAGAAGCGATGGATGATGATTTCAATACGGCTAATGCGATTACTGAATTATATAACGTAGCAAATCACGCAAATCAATATTTGTTAGAAGAACATACTTCTAAAGTTGTAATTGAAGCGTATGTAAAACAACTTGAAACATTATTTAGTATTTTAGGATTAGAATTAGCACAAGAAGAGTTGCTTGATGAAGAAATTGAAGCACTAATCCAAAAGCGTATTGAAGCTCGTCAAAATCGTGACTTCGCACTATCTGATCAAATTCGCGATGATTTAAAAGGACGTAATATTATTTTAGAAGATACCGCTCAAGGTACAAGATGGAAAAGAGGATAAGAATGATTGATGCAAAGCAATTAAACAGCTTAGCTTTAGCATATATGGGTGATGCGGTATATGAGCAATATATCCGCTATCACCTCCTTCAAAAGGGGACAGTTCGCCCTAATCAATTACATCGCTTAGGGACGGGCTTTGTTTCGGCAAAAGCACAGGCGAAAGTTGTTTATCATTTATTAGAAACGGCATTTTTGACAGAAGAGGAAGAGGCGGTATTAAGAAGAGGGCGTAATGCGAATTCGGGTACTGTTCCAAAAAATACAGATGTACAAACATATCGACACAGTACAGCCTTTGAAGCGCTGATCGGTTATCATCACTTGTTGAATAATCGTGAAAGATTGGACGAGATTGTATATAAGGCGATTGACGTTTTGGAAGAAAAGGAAGGGAGCACATCATCATGAGTAGTGAATATATTATCGGACGTAACCCTGTAATTGAAGCTTTAAGAGCGGGGCGAGATATTAATAAAATTTTGGTAGCGGAAGGTGCTGCCAAAGGACAAGTGCAAATTGTACTAGCATTAGCAAAAGAGAATAAGGTTATTTTGCAACACGCACCAAAGAAGAAATTAGATCAATTGGTTGAGGGTAATCATCAAGGTGTAATTGCTCAAGTAGCTGCATATCAATATGCTGAGTTAGAGGATTTGTTTAAATTAGCAGAAAAACGCAATGAAGATCCGTTCTTCTTAATTTTAGATGAAATTGAAGACCCACATAACTTAGGCTCAATTATGCGTACTGCGGATGCAACAGGGGCTCATGGGGTTATTATTCCAAAAAGAAGAGCGGTGGGGCTTACAGCGTCAGTTGCGAAAGCGTCGACTGGGGCAATTGAATATATTCCTGTTGCACGTGTAACAAATTTATCGCGTACAATTGATGAATTAAAAGAACGTGGACTTTGGATTGCTGGTACAGATGCCAAAGGGAAAACAGATTACCGTAATTTAGATGGTAATATGCCAATCGGACTAGTAATTGGTAGTGAAGGAAAAGGTATGAGTCGTATTATTGGTGAAAAGTGTGATTTCCTAATTACTTTACCGATGGTCGGTAAAGTTACATCCTTAAATGCTTCAGTAGCCGCAAGTTTGTTAATGTATGAGGTATATCGTAAACGTCACGAAATTGGTAAATAAAAAATGAACGATATTTTAATCGTTGACGGTTACAACATTATCGGGGCTTGGGGAGACTTGAAGAAACTGCGGGATGTAGATTTACAGTCATCAAGAGACGCACTTATTGATAAGATGGCGGATTATCAAGGCTATACAGGCACAAAGGTAATGATTGTCTTTGATGCCTATACAGTCTATGGTATTGAAAAAAAGATGAAACAATCACGGGTGGAAGTAATATTCACGAGAAAAAATCAAACTGCAGATGAAAAGATAGAACAACTTGCGATTGAGCTTAGAAATATAAATACACAAATATACGTTGCAACTTCGGATTATACGGAGCAATGGATTATATTTGCGCAAGGTGCACTTCGAAAATCTGCGCGTGAATTAGAGTTAGAAGTGCAAGCGATGGAACAACAAGTAAGAAGGTGTACAAAAGACACGAAAGAAAAGCAACCCGCCATGCGAAAGATATTTAGTGAAGATATTACAGAAAAATTAGAAAAATTAAGAAGAGGAGAGCGTTGAAGCATTGACGCTCTTTATCTTTTTACTGTATAATATTGCTAAATATATAGCGGTCGGAGGGATCAGGGTGGAAGCAGGCTTCGTAAGTGTAGGCGACGTTACATTTCGTGATTTAGAGGATGAGGCAATCGTTGAGTTAGTTCGAAAAGGTAATACTGACGCTCTAGAATATTTAATTCACAAATATAAGAACTTTGTTCGCGCGAAATCAAGATCTTATTTCTTAGTGGGTGCCGATCGAGAAGATATTGTTCAAGAAGGCATGATTGGATTGTTTAAAGCTATTCGTGATTATAAAGGGGACAAGCTGTCTTCGTTCAAAGCATTTGCTGAACTGTGTATCACTCGACAAATTATTACCGCTATTAAAACAGCAACAAGGCAAAAACATATTCCGTTAAATTCGTATGTGTCTTTAGATAAGCCAATTTACGATGAGGAATCTGATCGAACATTATTAGATGTTATTTCGGAATCGAAAGTAACTGATCCAGAAGAGATGATTATAAGTCAGGAAGAATATACAGACATAGAATCTAAAATATCTGAATTATTAAGCGATTTAGAAAGAAAAGTGCTCTCTTTATACTTAGATGGTCGTTCCTATCAAGAAATTTCAGAACAGTTAAACAGGCACGTGAAATCTATTGATAACGCATTGCAGCGTGTAAAAAGGAAATTAGAAAGATATATGGAGATGAGAGAGAGCACAACTTTAAATTCATAGCAAGTGCCGCAGGTGTAAAATAATTCACCTGTTTTCTTTTTGTTAAGAGAGTGAAAGTCATGACATTGACATTGTCTTTTGTTGTATGATACATTTTTAGGGACAATGTTACAAGGTTGGTGTAACTAATGAGGAAAAAAGTTGTACTCTCATGTGAAGAGTGTAAAAATCGAAACTACTCTACGATGAAAGATACGAGCTCAGTAGAGCGACTTGAGATAAAGAAGTTTTGTAAAACATGCAATAAGCATACAGTTCACAAAGAAACAAAATAAATAATTGAAATAATAAACTGGAGGTCCCGTAGATGCGTTTAACGAACTTTTTCGGCGATGTAGGTCGCGAAATGAAAAAAGTAAGTTGGCCTAAAAAAGATGAATTACTCCGATCAACAACGACTGTTATCGCGACAGTTGTGTTCTTTGCGATTTTCTTCGCAGTGGTTGATATGGGCATTTCTTCTTTAATTCGGTTAATTCTTGGTTAATTCTTGAATAAGAAGCACTTATCCATGATATAATGTTATTTATAAGAACTGTGTAAAAGCCCGGTGAACGGGTTTTTTCATTTGCGCAAAAAAATGTACGTCAGGGAGGGAAGGACGCTCGTCCTAAATGAATGGAAAAAAGTTGGTATGTTGTCCATACTTATTCTGGATATGAAAATAAAGTAAAAGCAAACCTAGAGAAACGTGTAGAATCAATGGGTATGCAAGATAAAATTTTCCGTGTTGTTGTCCCGGAAGAAGTAGAAGTAGAAATGAAAAATGGTAAAGAAAAAATAACGAAAAGAAAAGTGTTCCCAGGTTACGTATTAGTAGAACTAATCATGACTGATGATTCTTGGTATGTTGTTCGTAATACGCCAGGTGTAACAGGCTTTGTCGGTTCTTCTGGTTCAGGATCTAAACCATCGCCTCTATTAGAAGAGGAAGTTGTTACCATCATGAAGCATATGGGAATGGACAATGAAGTGGTTGATTTCGAATTTGAACTTCATGAAACAGTGCGTGTAAACGAGGGGCCATTCGCGGATTATACAGGTGCGATTGAAGAAATTGATGTGGAAAAGAAAAAAGTTAGCGTGCTTGTAGACATGTTCGGTCGCGAGACTCCGGTTGAACTTGATTTCCATCAAATTGAAAAATTATAAAATGAAACTTGAAATGAATTGTAAAAAGTGATAATATCTTTTAAGTCAGTACGTCTTCGGTAACGGAGACGTTTTTTGAAAAAGATTTTATCATTATGATAAAATATGAAGTGGGAGGGCAAATCACTGCCCAATTGACCACATCACGGACTTAAGGAGGTGTGTCTCGTGGCTAAAAAGGTAATTAAAATGGTAAAACTTCAGATTCCTGCAGGTAAAGCTAATCCAGCTCCGCCGGTTGGTCCAGCATTAGGACAAGCAGGTGTTAACATCATGGGCTTCTGTAAAGAGTTTAACGCTCGTACAGCTGATCAAGCTGGTCTTATCATCCCTGTTGAAATTACGGTATTTGAGGACCGTTCATTCACTTTCATTACTAAAACTCCTCCTGCTGCTGTTCTTCTTAAGAAAGTAGCTGGTATTGAGTCTGGTTCTGGTGAACCAAACCGTAATAAAGTGGCAACTGTTAAGCGTGATAAAGTACGCGAAATCGCTGAAACTAAAATGCCTGACCTAAACGCTGCTAGCGTAGAAGCTGCAATGCGTATGGTTGAAGGTACTGCGCGCAGTATGGGCATCGTTATCGAAGACTAATTCGATTTGTTTTTTGTAAAAAAGGTTGCGGGTCTGGAATTCCAATTCGCAACCTTTATTATCGTAAATGATCATCATTTTTAAATAAATGGATGGGCGCACATCCTCGGGGGTTCCCGGAATGAAGGCGTAAACGTGGGAGGTTATTCCGCTAAAACCACATTCAAGGAGGAAACAAACATGGCTAAAAGAGGTAAAAAGTACGTTGAAGCTGCGAAGCTTGTTGATCGTGCATCTGCTTACTCTGCAACAGAAGCAGTAGAATTAGTAAAGAAAACAAACACAGCTAAATTTGATGCAACTGTAGAAGCTGCATTCCGTTTAGGTGTTGACCCTAAGAAAGCTGACCAACAAATTCGTGGTGCAGTTGTTCTTCCACACGGTACTGGTAAAGTACAACGTGTATTAGTATTCGCTAAAGGCGAAAAAGCAAAAGAAGCTGAAGCTGCTGGCGCTGAATTCGTAGGCGATGCTGATTACATCGGTAAAATCCAAAAAGGTTGGTTTGATTTCGATGTAGTAGTAGCAACTCCTGACATGATGGGTGAAGTTGGTAAACTTGGTCGTGTATTAGGACCTAAAGGTTTAATGCCAAACCCTAAAACTGGAACAGTTACTTTCGATGTAACTAAAGCTGTTAACGAAATCAAAGCTGGTAAAGTTGAATACCGCGTTGATAAAGCTGGTAACATCCACGTTCCAATCGGTAAAGTATCTTTCGAAGATGCTAAATTAGTAGAAAACTTCAAAACAATTGCTGACACGCTACAAAAAGCTAAGCCAGCTGCTGCAAAAGGTACTTACATGAAGAACGCAACTGTTGCTTCTACAATGGGACCTGGCGTACGCGTAGACGTTTCTACACTTGCGTAAAAATTGGAAGTTGACTTCATAAAGAAGTTTTAATATAATCATTTATGTTGTGAATTTTAATAGTGTACCGTAGACAGTAGGAGTCGATTCGACTTAATTTCCTACCTAGGTGTTAATATACGAAGCGGAATCTTTTTTCTGTGACTATATGCCTCCATGTCTACAAGTTGGGCATGGAGGTTTTTAGTGCACTTTCGGTACATCTTCTATATAATCTACAGGAGGTGTAATAACATGAGCAAAGTAATCGAAACTAAACAACAAGTTGTAACTGAAATCGCTGAAAAACTTCGCGCGAGTAAATCTACAATTGTTGTTGACTACCGTGGTTTAACAGTTTCTGAAGCAACAGAATTACGTAAAAACTTACGTGAAGCTGGCGTTGAGTTCAAAGTTTACAAAAACTCTTTAACTCGTCGTGCTGCAGAGTCTGCTGAAATGGCTGAGTTAAACGAATTCTTAACAGGACCAAACGCAATCGCGTTCAGTAACGAGGATGTAGTTGCTCCTGCGAAAGTATTAAACGACTTCGCTAAAAATCATGAAGCTTTAGAAATTAAAGCGGGCGTAATCGAAGGTAAACTTGTAACACTTGATGAGGTTAAAGCTATCGCTACTCTTCCGTCACGTGAAGGCTTACTTTCTATGCTTCTTAGCGTTCTTCAAGCTCCGATCCGTAACCTTGCACTTGCTACTAAAGCAGTTGCAGATCAAAAGGAAGAGCAAGGCGCTTAATTTTTTAAAAGATAATTACTTGTTATCTATAAAACAATACAAACCTATTTAAGGGAGGATATTTACAATGACTAAAGAACAAATCATTGAAGCAGTTAAATCTATGACTGTATTAGAACTTAACGACTTAGTAAAAGCTATCGAGGAAGAATTCGGCGTAACTGCTGCTGCTCCTGTAGCTGTAGCTGGTGGCGCTGGTGAAGCTGCTGCTGAGCAAACTGAATTTGACGTAGTACTTGCAAGTGCTGGCGCTCAAAAAATCAAAGTTATCAAAGCTGTACGTGAAATCACTGGTCTTGGCTTAAAAGAAGCTAAAGAATTAGTTGACAACACTCCAAAAGCAATCAAAGAAGGCGTTACTAAAGAGGAAGCTGAAGAAATGAAAGCTAAACTTGAAGAAGTTGGCGCTGCTGTAGAAGTTAAGTAATTAACTTTTGGTGCTTTAAAAAAAGCTCGCTCTTATGCGAGCTTTTTTTTTAACTGTAAAGAAAAGAGGTGGCCATATGGCAGACCATTATTTTTCTAACGACCCTTCTAGTAAAAGTGATCGTAAACGATGGGAAGTTACACTTCGTGAATCTCGATTTACTTTTTTATCTGACCATGGGGTGTTCTCGAAAAACGAAGTGGACTTTGGTTCTCGTCTTTTAATTGAAGCGTTTCAAATGCCAGATGTTAAAGGTAATGTGTTAGACGTAGGATGTGGGTACGGTCCAATCGGTTTGTCGTTAGCGAAAGAGTTTCAAAATCGTGAAATTCACATGGTGGATGTGAATGAAAGGGCCTTGGGACTTGCAAAAGAAAATGCCGCTAATAACAGAATTGAAAATATACGTATTTTGCAAAGTAGTGTCTATGAAAATGTAGATGGCAAGTATGCTGTTATTCTATCTAATCCTCCAATTCGTGCTGGTAAAGATATCGTGCATGAGATTTTAGAAAAGGCTGTGGAGTATTTAGTTTCAGGTGGAGAATTGTGGATTGTTATTCAAAAGAAACAAGGTGCGCCATCTGCGATGAAAAAACTAGAAGAAGTATTTTCTGAAGTTGAAGTTGTAGAAAAGAAAAAAGGATATTATATCATAAAATCAAAAAAGCGTTGACGGTTATTTTTGGCTATGTTAACATTATACAATGCCAATATATGATTTTCTGCGTTGAGAAAGATGTATATTTTTGCTTCTCTTGGAAAAGATAGTAAAATCAGCAGATTATGAAACAGAATGATGGTTTTCTTATAGAAGCCATTTTTCTTTTTTGAGCAGGTAGAAAGACTCAACGTATCTATCTTTAAGAGAAAAAAACTACGCTAATAGCAGTAGTTGTATTTATTTGTGATTTTGCACAAATTTTTTTGTGCATTTATAATACTCATGATTTGAGGGGTGAAGCAGTTGACAGGTCAACTAGTTCAATACGGACGCCACCGCCAACGAAGAAGTTATGCCCGTATTAGTGAAGTATTAGAGTTACCAAATCTTATCGAAATTCAAACCTCTTCTTATCAGTGGTTTCTTGATGAGGGTTTGCGAGAAATGTTCCAAGACATTTCTCCGATCGAAGACTTTACGGGAAATCTATCGCTTGAATTTATCGACTACAGCTTGGGTGAACCTAAATACTCTGTAGAAGAATGCAAAGAGCGTGATGTGACGTATGCAGCACCACTTCGTGTAAAAGTGCGTCTAATCAACAAGGAAACTGGTGAAGTAAAAGAACAAGATGTGTTCATGGGAGATTTCCCACTCATGACAGAGACTGGAACATTCGTAATTAACGGTGCAGAACGTGTTATCGTTTCCCAGTTAGTTCGCTCTCCAAGCGTATACTATAGTGGCAAAGTGGATAAAAACGGAAAACGTGGTTTTACTGCTACTGTAATTCCAAACCGCGGAGCTTGGTTAGAGTATGAAACAGATGCTAAGGATGTTGTATATGTGCGTATTGACCGTACGCGTAAACTTCCTGTAACTGTTTTGTTACGCGCATTAGGGTTTGGCTCTGATCAAGAAATCACCGAGCTTTTAGGTGATAACGAATACTTAAGCAATACGTTAGAAAAAGACAACACAGATAGCACAGAGAAAGCATTGCTTGAAATTTATGAGCGTCTACGCCCTGGTGAACCACCAACAGTAGAAAATGCAAAGAGCTTACTTGTGTCTCGTTTCTTTGATCCGAAGCGCTACGATTTAGCAAATGTAGGTCGCTATAAGATCAACAAAAAGCTACACATTAAAAACAGATTGTTTAACCAACGTTTAGCTGAAACACTGGTGGATCCAGAAACTGGTGAAATTTTAGCGGCAGAAGGAACAGTCTTAGATCGTCGTACACTGGATCGCATTCTACCTTACTTAGAGAAAAACATTGGATTCAAAACAGCGAAACCAATGGGTGGAGTGGTAGCAGGCGATGTTGAGCTGCAATCTATTAAGATTTATGCTCCAGAATCAGAAGGCGAACGATCTATAAACGTAATTGGGAATGCAAATATTACTCGTGATATAAAACACATCACACCAGGTGATATTCTTGCTTCTATTAGCTACTTCTTTAACTTGTTATATAAAGTAGGGGATACAGATGATATTGACCACTTAGGAAATCGTCGTCTGCGTTCTGTAGGAGAGTTACTACAAAACCAATTCCGTATCGGTCTTTCTCGTATGGAACGTGTTGTTCGTGAGAGAATGTCGATTCAAGATACAAATGCAATTACACCACAAGCGTTAATTAACATTCGCCCGGTTATTGCATCTATTAAAGAGTTCTTCGGAAGTTCTCAGTTATCTCAGTTCATGGATCAAACAAACCCATTAGCAGAGTTAACTCACAAACGAAGACTATCTGCATTAGGACCCGGTGGTTTAACGCGTGAGCGCGCAGGCTTTGAAGTACGTGACGTTCACTACTCTCACTATGGTCGTATGTGTCCAATTGAAACGCCAGAGGGACCAAACATCGGTTTGATTAACTCATTATCTTCGTTTGCGAAAGTAAATGAGTTTGGTTTCATTGAAACGCCATACCGTCGTGTTGACCCAGAAACTGGTCTTGTAACAGGGCAGGTTGATTATTTAACAGCAGATGAAGAAGATAACTATGTTGTAGCCCAAGCGAATATGAAATTATCTGAAGTAGGGGAATTCCTTGATGAAGATATCGTAGCTCGTTTCCGTGGTGAAAACATTGTCACAAATAAAGAACGCATCGACTACATGGATGTATCTCCAAAACAAGTAGTGTCGGCAGCGACAGCTTGTATTCCGTTCTTAGAAAACGATGACTCTAACCGCGCACTTATGGGAGCGAACATGCAACGTCAGGCGGTTCCGTTAATAAATCCGGAATCTCCGATTGTAGGTACAGGTATGGAGTACGTATCAGCAAAAGACTCAGGTGCTGCAGTAATCTGTAAACAGCCTGGTGTTGTTGAGCGCGTAGAAGCACGTGAAGTTTGGGTACGTCGCTATGTAGACGTTGACGGTCAAACAGTAAAAGGCGACTTAGATCGCTACAAAATGCAAAAATTCATTCGTTCTAACCAAGGAACTTGCTACAACCAACGTCCAATCGTAAGTGTTGGAGACCAAGTTGTAAAAGGTGAAATCCTTGCGGATGGTCCTTCTATGGAACTAGGTGAACTGGCGCTTGGACGTAACGTGCTTGTTGGCTTTATGACATGGGACGGTTATAACTATGAGGATGCGATCATCATGAGTGAGCGCCTTGTAAAAGATGATGTGTACACTTCTATCCATATTGAAGAATATGAATCAGAAGCTCGTGATACGAAGCTTGGACCAGAAGAAATTACACGTGATATCCCGAATGTTGGAGAAGATGCACTTCGTAATCTTGACGAGCGCGGTATTATTCGCGTCGGTGCTGAAGTAAAAGATGGAGATCTACTTGTTGGTAAAGTAACGCCAAAAGGTGTAACAGAATTAACGGCAGAAGAACGTCTATTACATGCAATCTTCGGTGAAAAAGCACGTGAAGTACGTGATACATCACTACGTGTACCACACGGTGGTGGCGGTATTATCTTAGACGTAAAAGTGTTTAACCGTGAAGATGGCGATGAATTGCCACCAGGCGTGAATCAACTTGTACGTGCATATATCGTTCAAAAGCGTAAAATTTCTGAAGGTGACAAAATGGCCGGTCGTCATGGTAACAAAGGTGTTATCTCCCGTATTTTACCGGAAGAAGATATGCCTTACTTACCAGATGGTACGCCAATCGATATCATGTTAAACCCATTAGGGGTACCATCTCGTATGAATATCGGTCAGGTATTAGAGCTTCATCTTGGTATGGCAGCAAGATACCTTGGTATTCACATTGCAACACCGGTATTCGATGGTGCTCGTGAGGAAGATGTATGGGGCACAATTGAAGAAGCTGGTATGGCAAATGACGCGAAAACAATCCTGTATGACGGACGTACTGGTGAGCCATTCGATAACCGTGTATCTGTTGGTGTCATGTATATGATCAAACTTGCGCACATGGTTGACGATAAACTTCATGCTCGTTCTACTGGACCATACTCACTTGTAACGCAGCAACCTCTTGGAGGTAAAGCTCAGTTCGGTGGACAGCGTTTCGGTGAGATGGAGGTTTGGGCACTTGAAGCTTATGGTGCTGCTTATACTCTTCAAGAAATCTTAACAGTGAAGTCTGATGATGTTATTGGACGTGTTAAGACGTATGAAGCAATTGTTAAAGGTGAAAATGTTCCAGAACCAGGCGTTCCTGAATCATTCAAAGTATTGATTAAAGAACTGCAAAGTTTAGGTATGGACGTTAAAATGATGTCTATCAACGATACAGAAATTGAAATGCGTGATACGGAAGATGACGATGATCATCAATCAGCAGATAAATTGAATGTTGAAGTTGAGACAACTAAGGAATAATTGGGATAACCTGTAGACTAAAAGGGAGGTAGGCCCCTTGATAGATGTAAATAACTTTGAATATATGAAGATTGGACTTGCTTCACCTGACAAGATTCGTTCTTGGTCATACGGTGAAGTTAAGAAACCAGAAACAATTAACTATCGTACGTTAAAGCCTGAAAAAGATGGCTTGTTCTGTGAGCGTATTTTCGGACCACAAAAGGACTGGGAATGTCATTGCGGGAAATATAAACGTGTACGTTATAAAGGTGTAGTTTGTGATCGATGTGGCGTTGAAGTAACGCGTGCAAAAGTTCGTCGTGAACGTATGGGTCATATCGAATTAGCTGCTCCTGTATCTCATATTTGGTATTTCAAAGGTATCCCGAGCCGCATGGGACTTGTCTTAGACATGTCCCCTCGCGCGCTTGAAGAAGTAATTTATTTCGCTTCTTATGTTGTAACAGAAAGTGGAGATACACCACTTGATAAGAAGCAATTACTTTCTGAAAAAGAATACCGTGCATATCGTGATCGATATGGCAGTACATTCCATGCTGCTATGGGTGCAGAAGCGATTAAAAAATTACTGCAAGACATCGATTTAGATAAAGAAGTAGACTTCTTAAAAGAAGAATTAAAAACAGCACAAGGACAACGCCGTACTCGTGCTATTAAACGTCTAGAAGTATTAGAAGCATTCCGTAACTCTGGAAATCACCCATCTTGGATGATCTTAGAGGTTCTTCCAGTTATCCCACCAGAACTACGCCCAATGGTACAGTTAGATGGTGGACGTTTTGCTACTTCTGACTTAAACGACTTATATCGTCGTGTAATTAACCGTAACAACCGTTTAAAACGTCTATTGGACTTAGGTGCACCAAGCATTATCGTTCAAAACGAAAAACGTATGTTACAAGAAGCTGTAGACGCATTAATCGATAATGGTCGCCGTGGCCGTCCAGTTACTGGACCAGGTAACCGTCCATTAAAATCACTATCTCACATGCTTAAAGGTAAACAAGGACGTTTCCGTCAAAACTTATTAGGTAAACGTGTTGACTACTCTGGCCGTTCTGTAATCGTTGTAGGACCGAACTTAAAGATGTACCAATGTGGATTGCCGAAAGAAATGGCACTTGAATTGTTTAAACCTTTCGTTATGAAAGAGTTAGTTGGAAAAGGATTAGCACACAACATTAAGAGTGCTAAACGTAAAATCGAGCGTGTACACCCTGAAGTTTGGGACGTTTTAGAATCTGTGATCAAAGAGCATCCAGTACTTCTAAACCGCGCACCAACACTTCACCGTCTTGGTATCCAGGCGTTTGAACCTACACTAGTAGAAGGTCGTGCAATCCGTCTTCACCCACTTGTATGTACTGCATACAACGCGGACTTTGACGGTGACCAAATGGCGGTTCACGTTCCGTTATCATCAGAGGCACAAGCAGAAGCTCGTATCCTTATGTTAGCGGCACAAAACATCTTGAATCCAAAAGACGGAAAACCAGTTGTTACTCCATCTCAGGATATGGTATTAGGTAACTATTACTTAACACTTGAGCGCGAGGGTGCAATCGGTGAAGGTATGGTCTTCAAAGATGCAAACGAAGCAATACTTGCATACCAAAATGGATATGTACATCTGCACACACGTGTTGCAGTTGCTGCGAGTTCGGTAAATAATGTAACGTTTACTGAAGAGCAAAAGAGTAAGCTTCTATTAACAACAGTTGGTAAATTAATATTTAACGAAATCTTACCAGAGTCGTTCCCTTATATTAATGAACCAACAAACTCAAACCTTGAAAAAGAAACACCAGCGGAATATTTCGTTGAAAAAGGTGCGAACATTAAAGAAATTATTGCTAGTCGCGAAGAAGTGGCACCATTTAGCAAGAAAATCCTTGGTAATATTATTGCGGAAGTATTCAAACGTTTCCAAATTACAGAAACGTCTCGCATGCTTGACCGTATGAAAAACTTAGGATTTAAATACTCTACAAAAGCTGGTATTACAGTTGGGGTATCAGATATTCTTGTATTAGGTGAAAAAGATGAAATTCTCCATGAAGCACAAGCAAAAGTAGATAATGTAATTAAACAATTCCGTCGCGGTTTAATCACGGAAGAAGAACGTTACGATCGCGTTATCTCTATTTGGAGTAATGCAAAAGATGTTATCCAAGGAAAGCTGATGAAATCCTTGAATAAACGCAACCCAATCTTCATGATGAGTGATTCCGGTGCCCGTGGTAACGCATCGAACTTTACTCAGCTTGCTGGTATGCGTGGTCTGATGGCCAATCCATCTGGTCGTATCATTGAGCTTCCGATCAAATCGAGTTTCCGTGAAGGTTTAACAGTACTTGAGTACTTCATCTCTACGCATGGTGCGCGTAAAGGTCTTGCCGATACAGCACTTAAAACTGCCGATTCTGGTTACTTAACACGTCGTCTTGTAGACGTTGCACAAGATGTAATTGTTCGTCAAGATGATTGTGGAACAGATCGCGGTTTACTAATTGGTGCGATTAAAGAGGGTAATGAAGTTATTGAGTCACTATATGATCGTCTTGTTGGACGTTTTGCAAGAAAAACTGTAAAACATCCTGAAACAGGTGAAGTATTAGTTGTTGAAAATCAATTAATTACTGAAGATATTGCTCATATCGTTGAAAAGTCGGGTGTTGAAACTGTAAACATTCGTTCAGCGTTTACGTGTAATACTCGCCATGGTGTGTGTAAGAAGTGTTACGGTCGTAACTTAGCAACTGGTACAGACGTAGAAGTAGGAGAAGCGGTAGGTATTATCGCAGCTCAATCTATCGGTGAGCCAGGTACACAGTTAACGATGCGTACGTTCCATACAGGTGGGGTTGCCGGGGATGATATCACACAAGGTTTACCTCGTATCCAAGAGATCTTCGAAGCTCGTAATCCGAAGGGTCAGGCAGTTATCAGTGAAATTGACGGTGTTATCGCAGCGATCAACGATGTTAAAGATCGCCAAGAAGTAGTTGTACAGGGTGAAGTTGAAGCTCGTACGTATGCTATTCCTTACGGTGCTCGTCTGAAAGTAACTCTAGGACAGCCAATTAGCCACGGTAAAGAGTTAACAGAAGGTTCTATTGATCCGAAGGAATTACTAAAAGTAACGGACATTACAGCAGTTCAAGAATACTTATTACGTGAAGTTCAAAAAGTATACCGTATGCAAGGGGTAGAAATTGGTGACAAACACGTAGAAGTAATGGTACGTCAAATGCTACGTAAAGTTCGTGTAAGTGATGCGGGTGAAACAGATGTATTACCAGGAACATTACTAGATATCCATCAGTTTACTGATGCGAATGCGAAGGTGTTACTGAAAGGTAAACAACCAGCAACGGCTAGACCAGTTCTACTTGGTATTACAAAAGCTTCACTTGAGACAGATTCGTTCTTATCTGCGGCGTCATTCCAAGAAACAACTCGTGTTCTAACAGATGCAGCAATTAAGGGTAAACGCGATGAGCTTCTAGGATTGAAAGAGAATGTTATTATCGGTAAGCTTGTTCCTGCTGGAACAGGTATGAATCGTTATCGCAAAGTGGATCTTGTAAAAACAACACAAGATAACATGAATGTAGAAAACGATGAAGTTTATGTGGAACAGTAAAATTTTCCGTCGTAAATTTTGTATAAAAACAGCTGATCCTAGTTGACATTGTATGAGACAAAATGTTACTATAATCAAGGTTGCTCCTGAATGATGCTTTGGAGGATATTTAAATGTCTTATCAAAAAGTGTCAAATGCTGAAAATGTAGTCGTTGGTCATAAACGAACATTGGAAGCAATCAAAAATGGTATAGTTAAAGAAGTTGTTATTGCGGAAGATGCTGATGTGCGGTTAACCCATGTTATCATTCGTACTGCCTTGCAACATAACATACCCATAACCAAAGTTGAATCAGTTCGTAAGCTTGGAAAAGTTTCGGGGATTCAAGTGGGAGCTTCAGCAATAGGAATAATAAGTTAAAACTGTTTTTGTGAGGAGAGAGCATTTGCTCTTCCTTGCAAAAACTTTGTTTTCAACTAATAATGAACCACCTGGATATGTGGTCATACAAACATGCGAAGGGAGGATAATCAAATGCCTACTATTAACCAATTAGTGAGAAATGGTCGTACTGATAAAGTATGGAAGTCTAAATCACCTGCGTTAAACAAAGGTTTTAATTCTTTAAAGAAAAAATCAACTGATATCTCTGCACCTCAAAAACGTGGTGTGTGTACTCGTGTTGGTACAATGACTCCGAAGAAACCGAACTCAGCGTTACGTAAATACGCTCGTGTACGTTTAACAAACGGTATTGAAGTTACAGCTTACATCCCAGGTATCGGTCATAACCTACAAGAGCATAGCGTAGTATTAATTCGCGGTGGTCGAGTAAAGGATTTACCAGGGGTACGTTACCACATCGTTCGTGGTGCGCTTGATACAGCTGGTGTTGACAAACGTATGCAAGGACGTTCTAAATATGGTACTAAGCGACCAAAACCTGCTAAAAAATAATAAACTTATAATGAAAGGAGGAACTCAATATGCCTCGTAAAGGACCTGTTGCGAAACGTGACGTGTTACCAGATCCAATGTACAATTCTAAACTTGTAACACGCCTAATCAACAAAATGATGGTTGACGGTAAAAAAGGTAAATCTCAAACAATTCTTTATAACGCTTTCGATATCGTTCGTGAACGTTCAGATAAAGAACCAATGGAAGTATTCGAGCAAGCTCTTAAGAACATCATGCCTGTTCTTGAAGTACGCGCTCGTCGTGTTGGTGGTGCTAACTACCAAGTTCCAGTTGAGGTTCGTCCAGAACGCCGTACAACTTTAGGTCTTCGCTGGTTAGTAAACTATGCTCGTCTTCGTGGTGAAAAAACTATGGAAGAGCGTCTAGCTTACGAAATCTTAGATGCAGCTAACAACGCTGGTGCATCTGTTAAGAAACGTGAAGACACTCATAAAATGGCAGAAGCTAACAAAGCATTTGCTCATTACCGTTGGTAGGATTCAACGTAAAATAAATGTAAGCATAAACCGCTTTATTTGTCGCTTATGGAAGTGTGGAGAGGGAGAATGCCTCTCCCTTTCGTTGGGCGCTCGTTTTACATAATGAGGGTACTGGACACTGGCATATGTAACAATATAAAGTGGCTTTTTTGCTACTTAAAATAAAATAATCCAATCCATATATGGAAGGAGCAAGACACCAAATGACTAGAGAGTTCTCTTTAGAAAACACTCGTAATATTGGTATCATGGCTCACATCGATGCTGGTAAAACAA
Source organism: Bacillus sp. SRB_8 (assembly GCF_003264205.1). NCBI lineage: Bacteria > Bacillati > Bacillota > Bacilli > Caryophanales > Bacillaceae > Bacillus > Bacillus sp. SRB_8. Next base: position 30,061 of record NZ_NADT01000035.1, read on the forward strand.
CAGCAACTGAGCGTATTCTGTATTACACAGGACGTATTCATAAAATCGGTGAAACTCATGAAGGTGCATCTCAGATGGACTGGATGGAGCAAGAGCAAGAACGTGGTATCACAATTACTTCTGCTGCAACTACAGCACAATGGAAAGGTCACCGTGTAAATATCATTGACACTCCAGGACACGTAGATTTCACAGTAGAAGTAGAACGTTCTTTACGCGTACTTGATGGCGCAGTAGCAGTACTTGATGCACAATCTGGTGTAGAACCACAAACAGAAACTGTTTGGCGTCAGGCTACTACTTATGGTGTACCTCGTATCGTATTCGTTAACAAAATGGATAAGATTGGTGCAGATTTCTTATACTCTGTAGGAACAATCCACGATCGTTTACAAGCAAACGCACATCCAATTCAGTTACCAATCGGTGCTGAAGATGAGTTCAATGGTATCATTGACCTTGTTGAAGAGTGTGCTTACATGTACGCTAACGATTTAGGAACAGACATCGAGCGTGTCGAAATTCCTGAAGAGCATAAAGAATTAGCTGAAGAATACCGTGGAAAACTTATTGAAGCGGTAGCTGAGCTTGATGAAGAAATGATGATGAAGTACCTAGAAGGTGAAGAAATCACTGTAGAAGAGCTTAAAGCTGGTATCCGTAAGGCTACAACTTCTGTAGAATTCTTCCCAGTAATCTGTGGTTCTGCATTCAAAAATAAAGGTGTTCAAATTCTGTTAGACGCAGTTATCGACTACCTACCATCTCCATTAGATGTACCTGCTATTAAAGGTACTCTTCCGGATACAGATGAAGCTATCGAGCGTAAGTCTAGCGATGAAGAACCATTCGCAGCTTTAGCATTCAAAATCATGACTGATCCTTATGTTGGTAAGTTAACGTTCTTCCGTGTGTACTCTGGTGTGTTAAACTCTGGATCATACGTGAAAAACTCAACTAAAGGTAAGCGTGAGCGTGTAGGTCGTATCCTACAAATGCACGCTAACAGCCGTGAAGAGATTTCAACAGTTTACGCTGGTGATATCGCTGCTGCTGTAGGTTTAAAAGATACTACTACTGGTGATACTCTTTGTGACGAGAAGAGCCTTGTTATCCTTGAGTCTATGGAATTCCCAGAACCAGTTATCTCTGTAGCTATCGAACCAAAATCTAAAGCTGACCAAGATAAAATGGGTACAGCATTATCTAAGCTTTCTGAAGAAGATCCAACATTCCGTGCTCACACTGACCAAGAAACTGGCCAAACAATCATCGCTGGTATGGGTGAACTTCACCTTGATATCATCGTTGACCGTATGCGCCGTGAATTCAAAGTGGAAGCAAACGTTGGTGCTCCTCAGGTAGCATACCGTGAGACTTTCCGCGCTGCTGCGAAAGTTGAAGGTAAGTTCGCTCGTCAATCTGGTGGTCGTGGACAATTCGGTCACGTTTGGATTGAGTTTGAACCTAATGAAGAAGGTAAAGGTTTTGAATTCCAAAACAAAATCGTCGGCGGTGTAGTTCCACGTGAATACATCCCAGCTGTTGGAGCGGGTCTTGAAGACTCACTTAAAAATGGTGTACTAGCTGGTTATCCACTAGTTGACATCAAAGCTGCGTTAGTTGACGGATCTTACCATGATGTCGATTCATCTGAGATGGCGTTCAAAATCGCTGCATCTATGGCGCTTAAAGCTGCGGTTTCTAAATGTAGCCCAGTAATTCTTGAGCCAATGATGAAAGTTGAAGTTGTAATTCCTGAAGAGTACATGGGTGACATTATGGGCGACGTAACATCTCGTCGTGGACGTGTAGAAGGTATGGAAGCTCGCGGTAACGCTCAAGTTGTTCGCGCTATGGTTCCACTTTCTGAAATGTTCGGTTATGCAACGGCATTACGTTCTAACACTCAAGGACGCGGAACATTCTCAATGACATTTGATCATTATGAAGAAGTACCGAAGTCTGTTTCTGAAGAAATTATTAAAAAAAATAAAGGTGAATAATTGATTTTTATCGATTGTTCAAGTATAACTACTTATGTAAGCTTAGAAAGTGAGACGCAAGTTTCACTTTCTAGTCTAAATATAAAATAACCCATATAAACTAAGGAGGAATTTAGAATGGCTAAAGCTAAATTCGAACGTTCTAAACCCCATGTTAACATCGGTACAATCGGCCACGTTGACCATGGTAAAACTACATTAACTGCTGCGATCACTACAGTTCTTGCAAAAGCTGGTGGTGCTGAAGCACGCGGATACGATCAAATCGACGCTGCTCCAGAAGAAAGAGAGCGCGGAATCACAATCTCAACTGCACACGTTGAGTACGAAACTGAAACTCGTCACTATGCACACGTTGACTGCCCAGGTCATGCTGACTATGTTAAAAACATGATCACTGGTGCTGCTCAAATGGACGGCGGTATCTTAGTAGTATCTGCTGCTGATGGTCCAATGCCTCAAACACGTGAGCACATCCTTCTTTCTCGTCAAGTAGGTGTTCCTTACATCGTTGTATTCTTAAACAAATGCGACATGGTAGATGACGAAGAATTATTAGAATTAGTAGAAATGGAAGTTCGCGACCTATTATCTGAATACGGATTCCCAGGCGACGATATTCCTGTAATTAAAGGTTCTGCTCTTAAAGCTCTTCAAGGAGAAGCTGAGTGGGAAGAAAAAATCATCGAATTAATGACTGAAGTTGATGCTTACATCCCAACTCCAGAACGTGAAACTGACAAACCATTCTTAATGCCTATCGAGGATGTATTCTCTATCACAGGTCGTGGTACAGTTGCAACTGGTCGTGTTGAGCGTGGAATCGTTAAAGTTGGTGACGTAGTAGAAATCATCGGTCTTGCTGAAGAGAATGCTACTACAACTGTAACTGGTGTAGAAATGTTCCGTAAGCTTCTTGACCAAGCTCAAGCTGGAGACAACATCGGTGCTCTACTTCGTGGGGTTGCTCGTGAAGACATCCAACGTGGACAAGTTCTTGCTAAAACTGGCTCTGTAAAAGCACACGCTAAATTCAAAGCTGAGGTTTTCGTATTATCTAAAGAAGAAGGTGGACGTCATACTCCATTCTTCGCTAACTACCGTCCACAGTTCTACTTCCGTACAACTGACGTAACTGGTATCATCCAATTACCAGAAGGTACTGAAATGGTAATGCCTGGTGACAACATCGAAATGACTATCGAACTTATCGCTCCAATCGCTATCGAAGAGGGAACTAAATTCTCTATTCGTGAAGGTGGACGTACAGTAGGTTACGGTGTAGTTGCTACAATCGTTGCTGAGTAGTCTTTAATTAGATTATTAAAAACTCAAGGGATTCTCCCTTGAGTTTTTTTTATTGCTTATTACTATAGAAGAAAGAGATGTATTTTCTATTTTTGGATGAGTTTCTTCTATAGTATATAAAACGAAAACAACACCCAAAAACTGTAAGTTGAATAAGAGTAGATGAAAACTTGATATTCTTTAAAGTGCCATGTATAATAGCAAAAGTAGAGAAAAGCAGATGCGAACAAAAATATGCTTGCATCTAGACGAATAACATTGTATAATAGACAATGTTGGTCTTTGACTGCGATGAAGTGGAAGGTTGCTGACACACCCGGCCGCTTTGCCATGGCATGGTGTGGGGAAATTTCCATGGAGAAGGTCTATTTTAGAAATAGGCGAACGAAGGAGGGAAAATAATGGCAAAAGAAAAAATTCGTATCCGTTTAAAAGCTTATGATCACCGTATTCTTGATCAATCAGCTGAGAAAATTGTAGAAACAGCTAAGCGTTCTGGGGCAACAGTTTCTGGTCCGATCCCATTACCAACTGAGAAGACTATTTACACAATTCTTCGTGCTGTTCATAAGTACAAAGATTCTCGTGAACAATTCGAAATGCGCACACACAAACGTCTAATCGACATCGTGAGTCCTACTCCGCAAACAGTAGATTCATTAATGCGTTTAGATTTACCATCTGGTGTAGATATCGAAATCAAACTATAATTCATATAACTTAAAAATGTAGGAGGTGTAACTCATGACCAAAGGAATCTTAGGAAGAAAGATCGGTATGACTCAAGTATTTGCTGAGAACGGTGAGTTAATCCCAGTAACGGTAATCGCTGCTAATCCAAACGTTGTTCTTCAAAAGAAAACAACTGAAACTGATGGCTACAACGCAATTCAGTTAGGATTTGAAGATAAACGTGAAAAGTTAACTAACAAACCTGAACAAGGCCACACTGCTAAAGCATCTACAACTCCTAAGCGCTTCATTCGCGAAATCCGCGATGCAGACGTGGACGGATTAGAGGTTGGTCAAGAGGTAAAAGTTGAAGTTTTCGCTGTAGGTGAAATCGTTGACGTAACAGGAATTTCTAAAGGTAAAGGTTTCCAAGGTGTTATTAAACGCCACGGACAATCTCGCGGACCTATGTCTCATGGTTCTCGCTATCACCGTCGTCCAGGTTCAATGGGGCCAGTTGCTCCGAACCGTGTATTCAAAGGCAAAAAACTTGCTGGACGTATGGGTGGAGACCAAGTTACTATCCAAAACTTAGAAATCGTTCAAGTTGACACTGAGCGCAACTTATTACTAGTAAAAGGTAACGTTCCAGGTGCTAAGAAATCTCTTGTAGTTGTTCAAGGCGCTGTGAAGGTTAGCAAATAATTCACAATAGGAAGGAGGAATTCCAATGCCAAAAGTTACTGTATATAACCAAACTGGTTCACAGGTTGGTGAAATCGAATTAGCTGAAGCTATTTTCGGTATCGAACCAAATGAAGCTGTACTATTTGAAGCTGTAATGATGCAACGTGCATCTTTACGTCAAGGTACACACAAAGTAAAAACTCGCTCTGAAGTTCGTGGTGGTGGTCGTAAACCATGGCGTCAAAAAGGAACTGGACGTGCTCGTCAAGGTTCTATCCGCTCTCCTCAATGGCGTGGTGGTGGTACGGTATTCGGACCTACACCAAGAAGCTATGCGTACAAACTTCCTAAGAAAGTTCGTCGTTTAGCAATCAAATCTGCATTAGCTACTAAAGTAGTTGAGAACAACATTGTAGTTCTTGAGGACCTAGTGTTAAATGCACCAAAAACAAAAGACATGGTAGCAGTACTTAAAGGATTAACTGTTGAGAAGAAAGCTCTTATCGTAACTGCTGATGCAAACGAATCTGTAGAGTTATCTGCTCGCAATATCCCTGGAGTAACAGTAATCACTGCTGATGGCGTAAACGTGCTAGATGTGCTTCATCATGATAAGCTAATCATGACAAAAGCGGCAGTGGAAAAAGTAGAGGAGGTGCTTGCATAATGAGAGATCCTCGTGATATCATTAAGCGCCCAGTTATCACTGAACGTTCTATGGAAATGATGGCTGAAAAAAAATACACGTTCGACGTGGACGTTAAATCTAATAAAACAGAGGTTAAAGACGCTATAGAAGCGATCTTTGGTGTTAATGTAGACAAAGTAAATATCATGAACTACAAGCCGAAAGCAAAACGTGTTGGTCGTCACGCTGGTTTTACTAGCCGTCGTCGTAAAGCAATCGTTAAGCTAACTGCTGACAGCAAAGAAATCGAAATCTTCCAAGGCGTTTAATTCTTACTAAAGAAGGAGGGAAATTGAGATGGGAATTAAAAAGTATAATCCAACTACTAACGGTCGTCGTAACATGACTACGAATGATTTCGCTGAAATCACGACTGACAGACCAGAAAAGTCTTTACTTGCTCCTTTAAGCAAAAAGGCTGGTCGTAATAACCAAGGTAAAATTACTGTACGTCATCAAGGTGGCGGACATAAGCGTCAATACCGTATCATCGACTTTAAGCGTAACAAAGATGGAATTCCAGGACGCGTTGCTACGATCGAATACGATCCAAACCGCTCTGCGAATATCGCATTAATTAACTACGTTGACGGTGAAAAACGTTACATTCTTGCTCCTAAAACTTTAGAAGTAGGTATGGAAGTTATGTCTGGCCCTGAAGCTGACATTAAAATCGGTAACGCATTACCATTAATCAACATTCCAGTAGGTACTGTTGTTCATAATATCGAGCTTAAGCCTGGTCGTGGAGGACAATTAGTCCGTTCTGCTGGTACGTCTGCTCAAGTACTTGGTAAAGAAGGAAAATACGTACTTGTACGTTTAACTTCTGGTGAAGTACGTTTAGTATTATCTGCTTGTCGCGCTTCAATCGGTCAAGTTGGTAACGAACAACACGAACTTATCAAAATCGGTAAAGCAGGTCGCTCTCGCTGGTTAGGTAAGCGCCCAACAGTTCGTGGTTCTGTAATGAACCCGGTTGATCACCCACACGGTGGTGGTGAAGGACGCTCTCCAATCGGACGTAAGTCTCCAATGTCTCCATGGGGTAAACCAACTCTTGGATTCAAGACTCGTAAGAAAAACAAAGCGTCTGATAAATTTATCGTTCGTCGTCGTAAAAAATAATGGGATTGTAGTACGGTTCATTTCAAGAACCGTACGCCAATCACGAAGGGAGGCACCAAAATGGCTCGTAGCTTAAAAAAAGGACCATTTGTCGATGATCACTTAATGAACAAAATGGAAAAATTAGTTGCATCTGAGCAAAAACAAGTTGTTAAAACTTGGTCTCGCCGTTCAACAATCTTCCCTCAGTTCATCGGACATACAATTGCTGTATATGATGGTCGTAAACACGTACCTGTGTACATCACTGAGGATATGGTTGGCCATAAGTTAGGTGAATTCGCACCAACTCGTACGTATAAAGGTCACCTTGCTGACGATAAGAAAACTAGAAGATAATGAGAGGAGGCACTTCAATGCAAGCTAAAGCAGTAGTGAGAACAGTTCGTATTGCTCCTCGTAAGGTTCGTTTAGTAGTAGACTTAATCCGAGGTAAGCAAGTGGGTGAAGCGATTGCTATCCTTAACCACACACCAAAAACTGCTTCTCCAGTTGTAGAAAAAGTTTTAAAATCTGCAATCGCAAATGCAGAGCACAATTATGAGATGGATATTAACAACCTAGTTGTTGAAAAAGTCTTCGTTGACGAAGGTCCAACGTTGAAACGTTTCCGTCCACGTGCAATGGGTCGTGCAAGCCAAATTAACAAACGCACAAGCCACATCACAGTTGTGGTATCAGAAAAGAAGGAGGGATAATCGATGGGTCAGAAGGTTAATCCAATTGGTCTTCGTGTCGGTATTATCCGCGACTGGGAATCTCGTTGGTTCGCTGAGAAAGATTATGCTACGTTATTACATGAAGACATCAAAATCCGTGAGTACATTACTGTACGCTTAAAAGATTCTGCTGTTGCTAAAGTAGAAATCGAACGTGCAGCAAATCGTGTAAATGTTACAATTCACACTGCAAAACCTGGTATGGTAATTGGTAAAGGTGGTACTGAAGTTGAAGCACTTCGTAAAGCTCTTAACCAATTAACAGGCAAGCGTGTACACATTAACATTTTAGAAGTTAAGAGAGCTGATCTTAACGCTAAATTAGTGGGCGAAAACATCGCTCGTCAATTAGAAAACCGTGTATCATTCCGTCGTGCACAAAAGCAAGTTATTCAACGTGCTATGCGTGCAGGAGCAAAAGGTATTAAAACACAGGTTTCTGGTCGTCTTGGCGGGGCTGATATCGCTCGTGCAGAATCTTACAGTGAAGGAACTGTTCCACTTCATACACTTCGCGCTGATATTGACTATGCAGCAGTTGAAGCTGATACAACATACGGTAAATTAGGCGTAAAAGTATGGATCTACCGTGGAGAAGTCCTTCCTACAAAAAAGAAAGCTTCTGAGGAAGGAGGAAAATAATATGTTAATGCCAAAACGCGTAAAATATCGTAGAGAGCATCGTGGTAAAATGCGTGGTCGTGCAAAAGGTGGAACTGAAATTGCTTTCGGTGAATTCGGTTTACAAGCACAAGCTGCTTCATGGATTACAAACCGTCAAATCGAAGCTGCTCGTCGTGCAATGACTCGTTACATGAAACGTGGCGGTAAAGTATGGATTAAAATTTTCCCTTCTAAACCTTACACTGCAAAACCTCTAGAAGTACGTATGGGTTCCGGTAAAGGGGCACCAGAAGGCTGGGTAGCAGTAGTAAAACCTGGGAAAATTATGTTTGAAATCGCGGGTGTATCTGAAGAGGTAGCACGCGAAGCATTACGTCTTGCAGCTCACAAACTACCTGTGAAATGTAAGTTCGTAAAACGTGAAGAAAATGGTGGTGAATCTAATGAAAACTAATGATATTCGTGAATTAACCACTGCCGAAATCGAAACAAAAGTTAAAGCTTTAAAGGAAGAATTGTTCAATCTTCGCTTCCAACTTGCTACAGGACAATTAGAGAATCCAACTCGCATCCGTGAAGTGCGTAAAGCGATTGCTCGTATGAAAACTGTAGTTTGTGAAAGAGAGATCGGAATTAATCGATAAATTGAGGGGAGGTTTGCATAGTGAGCGAACGTAACCAACGCAAAGTTTATACTGGTCGTGTTGTGTCTGATAAAATGGACAAAACGATTACAGTTTTAGTTGAAACTTACAAAACTCATTCCTTGTACGGAAAACGTGTTAAGTATTCTAAAAAGTACAAAGCCCATGATGAGCAAAACCAAGCAAAACTTGGCGATATCGTTAAAATCATGGAAACTCGCCCGCTTTCTGCTACTAAGCGTTTCCGTTTAGTTGAAATCGTTGAAGAAGCGGTTGTTATCTAAATAGACGAATCGGAATTTTTAGTCCGAAGGGAGGTTTCATAACATGATCCAACAAGAATCTCGTTTGAAAGTTGCTGACAACTCTGGTGCACGTGAACTTTTAACAATTAAAGTATTAGGCGGCTCTGGTCGTAAATATGCTAATATTGGTGATATTATCGTTGCTACGGTAAAACAAGCAACACCAGGTGGCGTTGTTAAAAAAGGTGACGTTGTTAAGGCAGTAGTGGTACGTACGAAGAGCGGAGCTCGTCGTCCGGACGGTTCTTATATTAAATTTGATGAAAACGCAGCGGTTATCATCAAAGACGATAAGAGCCCACGTGGTACTCGTATCTTCGGACCAGTAGCTCGTGAATTACGTGATAGCAACTTCATGAAGATCGTTTCTTTAGCTCCAGAAGTTCTATAATTTAAGGTATTGCCTTGCTAAGGAGGTGCAGAATTAAGATGCATGTAAAAAAAGGTGATAAAGTTCAGGTAATCACTGGTAAAGACAAAGGAAAACAAGGCGTTATCCTTGTGGCTTTCCCAAAGCAAAACCGTGTTATCGTTGAGGGTGTTAACATCGTTAAAAAACACTCTAAGCCATCTCAATTAAATCCACAAGGTGGAATTATTACGAAAGAAGCACCTATTCACGTTTCTAATGTTATGGTATTAGATCCGAAAACAGGCGAACCTACTCGCGTAGGCTTCAAAGTAGAAGATGGTAAAAAAGTTCGTATTGCAAAAAAATCTGGTGAATTATTAGATAAATAATTTTCTTAAGAAAGGAGGTCACTTCATTGAATCGCCTTAAAGAGAAGTTCCAAAAGGAAATTACTCCTGCTCTAATGAGCAAGTTTAACTATAAATCTGTGATGGAAGTACCGAAAATCGAAAAGATCGTAATCAACACTGGTGTTGGTGACGCGGTATCTAACTCAAAAGCTTTAGACAATGCAGTAGAAGAATTAACGCAAATCGCAGGTCAAAAACCTGTTGTAACTCGCGCTAAAAAATCAATCGCTGGTTTCCGTCTTCGTGAAGGTATGCCAATCGGTGCGAAAGTAACTTTACGCGGACAACAAATGTATGAGTTCTTCGACAAATTAGTATCAGTTTCTTTACCACGTGTACGTGATTTCCGTGGTGTTTCTAAGAAATCATTCGATGGTCGTGGGAACTACACATTAGGTGTTAAAGAGCAACTAATTTTCCCTGAGATTGATTATGATAAAGTAAGTAAAGTCCGCGGTATGGACATCGTAATCGTTACTACAGCGAAAACTGATGAAGAAGCTCGTGAACTTTTAACACAATTCGGTATGCCATTCCAAAAATAATGGAAGCCAACGCTAAGTAGAGGAGGCGAAAACGTGGCTAAAAAATCTATGATCGCGAAACAAAAGCGTACTCCTAAGTTTAAAGTACAAGAGTATACACGTTGCGAACGCTGCGGTCGTCCGCATTCTGTATACCGCAAATTTAAGCTTTGCCGTATTTGTTTCCGTGAACTTGCATATAAAGGTCAAATTCCTGGTGTTAAAAAAGCTAGTTGGTAAAACCCACAAATGGGAAGGAGGTAAAACACATGGTGATGACAGATCCAATTGCAGACATGCTTACTCGCATCCGTAATGCGAACATGGTACGTCATGAGAAATTAGAGGTTCCTGCTTCTAAAATCAAAAAAGAGATCGCTGAACTTTTAAAACGTGAAGGTTTCATTCGTGATGTAGAATACATTGGGGATAACAAACAAGGTATCCTTCGTATTTTCCTGAAATATGGTGCAAACAATGAACGTGTAATCACTGGATTAAAACGTATCAGTAAACCTGGCTTACGCGTTTACGCAAAAGCTGATGAAGTACCACGTGTACTTAACGGATTAGGTATCGCTCTTGTTTCTACATCTAAGGGAGTAATGACAGACAAAGACGCTCGTCAATTACAAACTGGTGGAGAAGTAGTAGCATACGTTTGGTAATATATATTTAAAACGAACGGAGGTGTGACCACATGTCTCGTATTGGTAAAAAGATTCTTGAAATCCCTGCAGGTGTTACTATTACAGTTGCAGAAGACAATACTGTAACAGTAAAAGGCCCTAAAGGTGAATTAACTCGTACTTTCAAAACTGATATGTCTATCAAAATTGAAGAAAATACACTAACAGTTGAGCGTCCATCTGAACAGAAGGAACACCGTGCATTACACGGTACAACTCGTGCTTTAATCGGAAACATGGTTGAAGGTGTAACTACAGGTTTCGTACGCGGACTTGAATTAGTCGGTGTTGGTTACCGTGCTCAAAAACAAGGAGATAAACTTGTTTTAAGCGTAGGTTATTCTCATCCAGTAGAAATGACTCCAGAAGCAGGACTTGAAGTTGAAGTACCTGTACCAACTAAAATCGTAATTAAAGGTATCGACAAGCAACGTGTTGGCGAATTTGCTGCTAACATCCGCGCTGTACGTGCTCCTGAACCATATAAAGGTAAAGGTATTCGTTACGAAGGCGAAGTTGTTCGTCGTAAAGAAGGTAAAACTGCTAAGTAAACCCGTTAGGTGAAAGAAAGGAGTGACAAGAATGATCACTAAAGCTGCTAAAAATGCGACTCGTAAGAAAAGACATGCACGTGTACGTGCTAAACTTACTGGTACTGCAGAACGTCCACGTTTAAACGTGTACCGTTCTAACCAACATATTTACGCTCAAGTTATTGATGATGTAAATGGTGTAACATTAGTAAGTGCATCTACTCTTGATAAAGACCTTGCTCTTAACGGTACTAGCAATACTGAAGCTGCTACGAAAGTTGGAGAATCAGTTGCTAAGCGTGCTGTAGAGAAAGGCGTTAAAGAAGTAGTATTTGATCGCGGTGGTTACTTATACCATGGCCGTGTTAAAGCTCTAGCTGAAGCTGCTCGTGAGGCTGGATTACAATTTTAATGGTCAAAGGAGGGAAAATTGATGCAACGCATTGACCCAAGTAAATTAGAACTTGAAGAACGTGTAGTTACGATAAATCGTGTCGCGAAAGTTGTTAAGGGTGGTCGTCGTTTCCGCTTTGCTGCACTAGTTGTAGTTGGCGATAAAAACGGTCATGTTGGATTCGGTACTGGTAAAGCACAAGAGGTACCAGACGCAATCCGTAAAGCTATCGAAGACGCTAAGAAAAACCTAATCGCTGTACCATTAGTTGGTACAACAATTCCTCACACAATCAACGGTCATTTTGGAGCTGGTGAAGTATTCTTAAAACCTGCTGCTGAGGGTACTGGTGTTATTGCTGGTGGACCTGTTCGTGCGGTACTAGAATTAGCTGGTGTACAAGATATTCTTTCGAAATCTCTTGGTTCTAACACACCAATCAACATGATTCGCGCTACTGTGAACGGATTAAGCGAACTTAAGCGCGCTGAAGATGTTGCAAAATTACGCGGTAAATCTGTAGAAGAGCTACTAGGTTAAGGAGGGAAAACAAATGGCGAAAAAGTTAGAAATTACCCTCACTCGTAGTGTAATTGGTCGTCCGCAAGATCAACGTGCGACGGTAGAAGCTTTAGGTCTTAAAAAGTTGAATTCAACTGTAGTTAAGGAAGAAACTCCTGCTATTCTTGGTATGATCAACAAAGTTTCTCACCTTATCTCTGTAAAAGAAGCTTAAGGATAACTCATTAATATAAGGAGGTGCCTGGGAATGAAACTTCATGAATTAAAACCTGCAGAAGGTTCTCGTAAAGTACGTAACCGTGTCGGTCGTGGTATCGGTTCTGGTAACGGTAAAACTGCTGGTAGAGGTCATAAAGGACAAAACGCACGTTCTGGCGGCGGTGTTCGTCTTGGCTTCGAAGGTGGTCAAACTCCACTATTCCGTCGTTTACCAAAACGCGGCTTCACAAACATTAACCGTAAAGAGTTTACTATTGTAAACTTATCAACGTTAAATCGTTTTGAAGATGGTACAGAAGTAACACCTGAATTATTGCTGGAAACTGGCGTTATCAGCAAATTAAACGACGGTGTTAAAATTCTTGCAAGCGGAGCAGTAGAGAAAAAATTAACTGTTAAAGCGCACAAGTTCTCTTCAAGTGCTAAAGAAGCAATTGAAGCAGCTGGCGGATCAGTTGAGGTGATCTAATGTTTCGTACAATCTCCAACTTTATGCGCGTTGCTGAGATAAGACGTAAAATATTATTCACTTTAGCGATGTTAGTCGTATTCAGGATTGGCACGTTTATCCCAGTGCCATTTACAAATGGAGACGTACTGAAAGCACAAGATCAATTAAATGCCTTAGGTATCCTAAATACATTTGGCGGTGGCGCCTTGAAAAACTTCTCCATCTTCGCGATGGGAATCATGCCGTATATTACAGCATCCATCATCGTGCAATTATTGCAGATGGATGTTGTTCCTAAATTTTCGGAATGGTCGAAGCAAGGCGAAATGGGCCGTCGTAAACTAACGCAATTCACGCGTTACTTTACAATTGTTCTTGCGTTTATTCAGGGGTTTGGTATGTCAATCGGTTTTAACGGTATGGTAGGTGGGCAATTAATTTTGAATCCAGGTTGGAGCACTTATTTATACATTGCTACGGTACTGACTGCTGGTACTGCATTTTTAATGTGGTTAGGTGAACAGATTACAGCTAAAGGTGTAGGTAATGGTATTTCCATTCTTATCTTTGGCGGTATTGCCGCAGCGATCCCAAGTGTTATATCTCAAGTGTATCAACAACAGTTTCAAAATATCGGAGATCAATTGTTCATGAGTATCGTTAAAGTTGCATTGATTTTACTAGCTGTGCTAGCGGTTATTGTTGGTGTTATTTTCATTCAACAGGCTGTTAGAAAGATCCCAATTCAATACGCGAAGCGTGTAACAGGAGGGAATGGGAATCATGCTGGAGCACAAAACACTCATTTACCACTTAAGGTAAATAGTGCGGGTGTTATTCCAGTCATTTTTGCTGTTTCATTCTTAATTACGCCTCCAACTATTGCACAGTTCTTCCCGAAACATGATGTGTCGCAGTGGATTATTGCAAACTTTAACTATTCTCACCCAGTGGGAATGATCATATATGTTGCGCTCATTGTAGCCTTCACATATTTCTATGCATTTGTTCAGGTTAATCCAGAGCAAATGTCAGAGAATCTAAACAAGCAAGGTGGATATGTTCCGGGTATTCGTCCGGGTAAGAATACAGAACAATATCTAACAAAAATCTTGTATCGTTTGACCTTTGTGGGATCAATTTTCCTAGCAGCGATTGCAATCTTACCAGTTATCTTTACGAAATTGGGAAATCTTCCTCCATCTGCACAGATTGGTGGAACGAGTATGTTAATCGTTGTCGGCGTTGCTTTAGAAACAATGAAGCAGCTAGAAAGCCAATTGGTAAAACGCCATTACAAAGGGTTTATCAAGCAGTGAGTAAGTGGGAAGAACTGTCTTCCCTACATGCTCATGTACTGAGGGGGAACAAGGATGAACTTGATTTTAATGGGGCTTCCTGGTGCTGGTAAAGGTACACAAGCCGAACAGATTATTGCCAAGTATAACATCCCTCACATCTCAACAGGAGATATGTTCCGTGCAGCTATGAAGGCTGAAACTGAACTTGGTTTACAAGCAAAATCTTTTATTGATAAAGGTGCGCTTGTTCCAGATGAAGTTACAATTGGAATTGTTCGTGAACGTTTAAGCCAAGAAGACTGTATTAAAGGCTTCTTATTAGATGGTTTCCCACGAACTGTTGCACAAGCATCAGCTCTTGAAGAGATTATGAAAGATCTTGGCAAAAAAATCGACTATGTTTTAAACATTAATGTGGATTCAGGGTTGTTATTAAAACGCCTTACAGGCCGTCGCATTTGTAAAGAATGCGGTGCGACTTACCACTTAGAATTCAATCCGCCAGCAAAAGCTGATGTGTGCGATAAATGTGGTGGCGAATTATATCAACGCTCTGATGACAATGAAGAAACTGTAGCAAATCGTTTAGATGTAAATATTAAGCAAACAAAACCTTTGCTTGATTTCTACGAGGAGCTTGGCTACTTACAAAGCATTAATGGTGAGCAAGATATCAATAAAGTATTTGCTGATATCGATGTTCTCATCGGAGACTTAGCGTAATGATCATCTGCAAAACTCCTCGCGAGATAGAAATCATGCGAGAAGCTGGCAGGATCGTTGCTTTAACTCATCAAGAGTTGAAACAACATATTACTCCAGGAATTACAACGAAAGAGCTCGATCAAATAGCGGAAAAGACGATTCGAAAATATGGTGCTACGCCATCTTTTAAAGGATACAACGGATTTCCGGGGAGCATTTGTGCTTCTGTAAATGAAGAGCTTGTACACGGGATTCCAGGGAAGCGTAAGCTCGAAGAGGGCGATATCATCAGTATCGATATTGGTGCGAAATACAATGGGTACCATGGTGATTCTGCATGGACGTATCCAGTTGGAAACATTTCTGAATCTGTTCAAAAGCTACTTGATGTCACAGAAAAATCGTTGTATCTTGGTCTAGAACAAGTAAAACCAGGCGAAAGATTATCAAATATCTCGCATGCGGTTCAAACACATGCTGAAGAGAATGGGTTCTCGATCGTTAGGGAGTATGTTGGTCACGGAATCGGGCAAGACTTACATGAGGACCCTCAAATCCCGCACTATGGTCCACCAAATAGAGGCCCTAGATTAAAGCCGGGAATGGTCATCTGTGTTGAGCCGATGGTGAATCAAGGAAGACGATATGTAAAAACACTATCTGATGACTGGACAGTGGTAACGGTAGATGGTAAATGGTGTGCCCATTTTGAGCACACGATTGCTCTTACAGAAGCAGGATACGAAATCCTTACCACTTTATAAGTAGCTGGCTCTCCGGGATTTCAGAGCAGTGTAAAATGTTACTGATTTGAAGAAGGGAGAACTATTGAATGGCTAAAGATGATGTAATTGAAGTCGAAGGTACCGTTCTTGAAACGTTGCCAAATGCTATGTTCAAAGTAGAATTAGAGAATGGGCATGTCGTATTGGCTCACGTTTCTGGTAAAATCCGTATGAACTTCATTCGTATTTTACCAGGAGACAAAGTTACGGTAGAATTATCTCCGTACGATTTAAATCGTGGTCGTATTACGTACCGTTTTAAATAATATAGCACTCCGTAATCTTTAAGGAGGTTCGAGACATGAAAGTAAGACCGTCAGTTAAACCAATCTGCGAAAAATGTAAAGTTATTCGTAGACGTGGAAAAGTAATGGTTATTTGTGAAAACCCTAAACATAAACAAAAACAAGGTTAATCAGAAGGAGGTGCATTCAAAATGGCACGTATCGCAGGTGTAGATATTCCTCGTGACAAGCGCGTTGTTATTTCTTTAACTTACGTATTCGGCATTGGTCGCACAACTGCTGAAAAAATTCTTACAGAAGCTGGTATTTCTTCGGAAACACGAGTTCGTGATTTATCGGAAGATGAATTAGGACGTATCCGTGATATCATCGATCGTATTAAAGTTGAGGGAGACCTTCGTCGTGAAGTATCTCTTAACATTAAACGTCTAATGGAGATCGGTTCTTACCGTGGTCTTCGTCACCGTCGTGGTTTACCAGTTCGTGGTCAAAACTCTAAAAACAATGCTCGTACACGTAAAGGTCCACGTCGTACAGTAGCAAATAAAAAGAAATAATAAGTAAAGGAGGTTGAACTAACAATGGCACGTAAAACAAACACTCGTAAAAAACGTGTGAAAAAGAATATTGAAGCTGGTATAGCTCATATTCGTTCTACTTTCAACAACACAATCGTAACACTTACAGATACTCATGGTAACGCACTTTCTTGGTCTAGTGCTGGTGCACTTGGTTTCCGTGGATCTCGTAAATCTACTCCATTCGCTGCGCAAATGGCTGCTGAAGCTGCTTCTAAAGTTGCAATGGAGCATGGTTTAAAAACTTTAGAGGTTACTGTTAAAGGTCCTGGTGCTGGTCGTGAAGCTGCAATTCGTGCTCTTCAAGCGGCAGGTCTAGAAGTAACAGCAATTAGAGATGTTACTCCAGTTCCTCATAATGGATGTCGTCCACCAAAACGTCGTCGTGTGTAATTTTTCTGTATAGAATTTTCCCTTTTGTCTATAATGGATATGATGCATTATCGAGAAATTTCGTACAGAAACATCGCTTGTTGTGCACAATCGGGAACTGCCTAAGGGGGACTTTCGGTTAAACAGAGGTTCTTCCTTTGTTTAACCGGGGTTTCGACGTTTTGAAGGAGGGTTTAGTTAATGATTGAAATCGAAAAACCGAAAATCGAAACGGTTGAACTTAACGAAGATGCTAAGTATGGCAAATTCGTGATTGAACCGCTTGAGCGTGGATATGGTACTACTTTGGGTAACTCCTTACGTCGTATTCTTTTATCCTCACTCCCTGGTGCCGCTGTAACTGCTATCCAAATCGATGGCGTTTTACACGAATTTTCAACAGTTGAGGGCGTAGTAGAAGACGTTACGACGATGATCTTAAACTTGAAAAAGTTAGCTCTTAAAATCTACTCTGATGAAGAGAAGACGTTGGAAATCGATGTACAGGGCGAAGGTATTGTCACAGCTGCTGATATTACTCACGATAGTGATGTTGAAATCTTAAATCCAGATTTACACATTGCGACGTTAGCAAAAAATGCGCATTTCCGCATGCGTTTAACTGCAAAGCGTGGCCGTGGGTATACGCCAGCTGATGCAAATAAAAGCGAAGATCAACCAATAGGAGTAATTCCTATTGATTCTATTTATACTCCAGTATCACGTGTGACTTACCAAGTGGAAAAGACACGTGTCGGACAAGTGGCTAATTATGATAAGCTTACGCTTGATGTATGGACGGATGGAAGCATCGGGCCAAAAGAAGCTATCTCTTTAGGTGCCAAAATCTTAACTGAGCATTTAAATATCTTTGTTGGTTTAACTGACGAAGCACAAAATGCTGAGATTATGGTCGAGAAGGAAGAAGATCAAAAAGAAAAAGTTCTTGAGATGACTATCGAAGAACTAGATCTTTCTGTTCGTTCTTATAATTGCCTAAAACGTGCAGGAATTAATACTGTACAAGAGCTTGCGAACAAAACAGAAGAAGATATGATGAAAGTTCGTAACTTAGGACGTAAATCCTTAGAAGAAGTTAAACATAAACTTGAGGAATTAGGTTTAGGTTTACGTAAAGACGACTGAGGATTTAAACCCATCAACAAAGGAGGGAACTACGAATGGCATACAGAAAATTAGGCCGTACAAGTGCGCAACGTAAAGCTATGCTACGTGATTTAGCTACTGATTTAATTATCAACGAGCGCATCCAAACGACAGAAACTCGTGCAAAAGAACTTCGTTCTGTAGTGGAAAAAATGATCACTTTAGGTAAACGCGGAGATCTTCATGCTCGTCGTCAAGCAGCAGCTTTCATCCGTAATGAGGTTGCTAACGCTGAGACTGGTCAAGATGCACTTCAAAAATTATTCGCTGATGTAGCTCCACGCTATGCTGAGCGCCAAGGCGGATACACTCGTATTGCAAAAATTGGTCCACGTCGCGGAGACGCAGCACCAATGGTAATTATCGAGTTAGTATAATGATGATTAAAAGGGCAGGACAGTTCTTTTCAAGTAACTGGTCATGGCCCTTTTTTTTTAAGTATAAAAATAGGCTAACTTGACGAAAGAAAGGGTGCCTTGTATTGAAAAAAGAGAAACTTCGGACAGAAAATATATCATTTCAATATCCTGGGGCAGCCTCTTATGCATTAAAAGATGTTTCGTTTTCCTTATATGAAGGAGAATGGGTATCTGTTATTGGACAAAATGGTTCAGGGAAGTCTACACTTGCAAAATTATTGAATGGCTTATTTTTACCGGAATCAGGGAAAATTACTTTAAATGATACAATGATTTTATCAGAGGAAACAGTATGGGATGTTCGAAAGCAAATTGGCATGGTATTTCAAAATCCAGATAATCAATTTGTTGGAACGACAGTACAAGATGACGTTGTATTCGGCCTAGAGAACATCGGAATGCCAAGGGAGCAGATGATAGAAAGACTAGAACAAGCTCTGCAACTTGTCCGTATGGAAGATTTTTTAAATGAAGAACCCCATTCGTTATCTGGTGGACAAAAGCAGCGAGTCGCAATAGCAGGTGTTCTAGCACTTCAACCATCTATTTTAATACTAGATGAAGCAACTTCAATGTTAGACCCTCAGGGGAGACGTGAAGTAGTAGAAACGGTCAGACAACTTGTTGATCAAAAGGGTATTACGGTATTATCGATTACGCACGATTTAGAAGAAGCGGCACAGTCAGACCGTATTATTATTTTGAACAAGGGAGAAATATTAGAGGAAGGTACTCCAGAGCAAATTTTCAAATCCTCTCATATGCTCCAAGAGATTGGATTAGATGTACCTTTTTCGGTGAAAATAGCAGAATTATTAAAAAGAAATGAAATTCACTTGCAAAATACGCATCTTACAACGGAAAGCTTGGTGAACGAACTTTGGAGATTACATTCCAAAAAGTAGAACATCGTTATCAATATAAAACTCCATTTGAAAGACGCGCACTTTATGATGTAGACGTGTCGTTTCCAAGTGGGGGCTATTATGCCATTATCGGTCATACTGGTTCAGGTAAGTCGACGATGATTCAACATTTAAATGGTTTATTGCAGCCGACAAATGGTACGGTTCAAATTGGTGAACATTTAATTTCAGCAGGGAAGAAAGAGAAAAAGCTTAAGCCGCTACGAAAAAAAGTAGGGGTTGTCTTTCAGTTTCCAGAACATCAACTATTTGAAGAAACAGTTGAAAAGGACATTTGTTTTGGACCGACTAATTTTGGTGTATCTGAAGAAGAGGCAAAACAAAAGGCGAAAGATGCAATCCAGCTTGTTGGATTGGACATAGAGTTATTAGCACGTTCTCCGTTTGAATTAAGCGGTGGGCAAATGAGGCGTGTTGCAATAGCAGGCGTACTTGCGATGGAACCCGAAGTGCTTGTGTTAGATGAACCTACAGCAGGGCTTGATCCAAAAGGACAGCACGAGCTCATGGAGATGTTTTACAATTTGCATAAGGAACAGGGGCTTACAGTCATTCTTGTTACCCATAATATGGAGGATGCCGCTAAGTATGCAGATCAAATAGTGGTCATGCATAAAGGAACGGTCTTTTTGCAAGGAAGAGCAGAGGAAGTATTTTCATATGCTGATGAATTAGAACAAATCGGTGTGGATCTTCCAATGTCTTTAAAGTATAAACGTGCAATTGAAGAGAAGTTTGGTATTTCAATTTCGAAGGCTACCTTATCTTTAGAGGATCTTACTCATGAAGTTGTACAGGTGTTACGAAAAGGTGGTCATGAATCATGCAGCAGTTGATTATTGGGAGATATATTCCAGGTCAGTCACTCATTCATCAACTTGATCCTCGTACGAAGCTGTTGATTGTCTTTTTATATGTATTTGTTGTTTTCTTAGCAAATAATGCGATTTCATATGGATTTTTATTTTTATATGCACTCATTGCTTTATTTTTTGCAAAAGTGCCGATTCGTTATGTACTTTCGGGCTTAAAACCAATTCTGTGGATTTTTCTTTTTACATTTTTCCTGCATATTTTTACAAATAAAGAAGGGGAAGTACTATTCCAGCTTGGTTGGTTTTCGATACATGAAAAAGGATTAGAGCAAGGGATATACATTTCTATACGATTCTTCGTTATTATTTTAATGACGACATTATTAACGTTAACGACGACACCTATTGAAATTACAGATGGGTTGGAGACGTTATTAAAGCCGTTCAAGCGTATAAAAGTTCCTGTTCATGAAATCGCATTAATGATGTCAATTTCACTACGTTTTATCCCGACATTAATGGATGAAACGAGTAAAATTATGAAAGCACAAGCGTCACGTGGCATTGATTTCGCCGGGGGACCGATAAAAGATAGGATGAAAGCTATTATCTCACTACTCGTTCCATTATTTATCAGTGCTTTTAAGCGTGCAGAGGACTTAGCGATTGCGATGGAATCTCGTGGATATAAAAGTGGCGAAGGACGTACTAAATTTAGGCAACTACGCTGGAAAATAAGTGATACAGTAACAATTGTAAGCTTACTTTGTTTAGCTTGTATTTTGGCATGGGTGCGGTCGTAATGGAGAATAGAGAAATGGAAAGAATAAAATGTACAGTTGCATATGATGGCATTCATTTTTGTGGTTACCAAATTCAACCACAGCATCGGACTGTTCAACAAGAAATAGAGAAAGCATTGCAGAAGTTGCATAAAGGAGAACTTGTTCGTGTGCAGGCATCAGGCAGAACGGATTCTACCGTTCACGCCAAAGGACAAGTGATACACTTTGATACACCTTTGTCTCTTGAAGAGTGGCAATGGAGTAATGCTTTAAATACAATGTTGCCGGATGATATTATTATCAGGCGGGTAGAGAAGAAAACAGAAGAATTTCATGCACGTTACGGTGTCGAGAAAAAAGAATATCGCTATCGTGTATTATTATCAAAGACTGCGGATGTATTCCGTAGAAATTACGTATATCAATATCCATATCCGCTCGAAATAAACTCTATAAGAAAAGCGATTCCTTATTTTATTGGAACGCATGACTTTACTTCTTTTTGTTCGGCAAAAACTGACAAAAAAGATAAAGTACGAACAATTTATGAAATCGAATTAATTGAGCAAGACGATGAATTAATTTTTCGCTTTGTAGGTAATGGATTTTTATATAATATGGTCAGAATTATTGTTGGTACGTTACTTAGCGTAGGTCAAGGAAAGCTTGATCCGGATAGTATTCCAGAGATTTTAGCGAAACAAAATCGCCAGTTTGCTGGAAAGATGGCTCCAGGTCATGGACTTTACTTATGGCAGGTAAACTATAACAACTAATCCTGGTGTAACATTTGCTTGACATTAGAAACTCAAAAGTATATCATAACATATGGTATTGTTTCTAAAACCACGATTAGCCCCGGAAGGAAATCGTGTTTAAGATAAACAATAGATTTTTTCTATGGAAAAGATAACGAGGAGGGAAACACATGCGTACGACTTTTATGGCAAAAGCTAACGAAGTTGAGCGTAAATGGTATGTGGTTGATGCTGAAGGTCAAACTTTAGGTCGCCTATCTACTGAAGTAGCATCCATTTTACGTGGTAAACACAAACCAACATTTACACCACACGTTGACACGGGTGATCATGTAATTATTATTAACGCTGAGAAAATTCATTTAACAGGTAATAAATTAAACGATAAAATTTACTACCGTCACACTAACCACCCAGGTGGACTTAAGCAAAGAACAGCTCTAGAAATGCGTACAAACTACCCTGTACAAATGTTAGAGCTTGCAATTAAAGGCATGCTTCCAAAAGGACGTTTAGGACGTCAAGTGTCTAAGAAATTAAACGTGTATGCTGGAGCAGAGCATCCACACCAAGCACAACAACCAGAAGTTTACGAACTTCGCGGATAATTAATTAAAGGAGGGCTTACTTTGGCACAGGTTCAATACTATGGCACTGGACGTCGTAAGAGTTCAGTAGCGCGCGTACGCCTAGTTCCAGGCGAAGGACGCGTTATTATTAACGGTCGTGATTTTGAAAACTATATCCCATTTGCTGCATTACGTGAAGTAGTGAAACAACCTCTAGTTGCAACAGAAACTTTAGGTAACTACAATGTACTTGTAAACGTAAATGGTGGTGGATACACTGGTCAAGCTGGTGCTATTCGTCACGGTATTTCTCGCGCTTTATTAAAAGCTGATCCAGAATACCGTCTAACATTAAAACGTGCGGGTCTATTAACTCGTGACGCACGTATGAAAGAGCGTAAAAAATACGGTCTTAAAGGCGCACGTCGTGCACCTCAGTTCTCAAAACGTTAATTTTTGCGAACTACAAACCCCAACCATTTTGGTTGGGGTTTTTTTATGTTTAATTCTTCTTTTGTAATTTTTTTAGCTTGGAATATTTTAGTGCTACCGTCCTGCGTATGCTTCTTCTTTAGAAGTTTAGACTAATACGTATTAGGGAGGTTTATAAGTACTATGAATGTCATTGTCAGCTTACAAGAAAAACAAAAAGAAAAGCAGTTAAAATACGAGCGGAAGATGCTGCGAGAATTATCATTAAAAACATTGCGTTTAAATATTCGTGATGCCTTTCAGATGCAAGAACTTCATCGTCAGTATGAAGATTATTGCATTGAACTAGGGATAGAATCTTATTTATTAGGAGCGAGATACAGTAAATTTGGTTATCATGGCGAATCATTCTTTGATGTAAAATATAGGGCTTTAGAAGAAGAACAACAATTAACTGAAACGTTATTTCAATTTTTAACGAGTATGACTATACGTGAAATTAAGTTGCAAGACGAGGAATTGCTTTTTGAATCTTGCCAGCAGTTTATCGGCTTGTGGTGGCAGGAAGGCTATGAAAAAGGCGAAAGAAGATATCGATTAAAGCTACACTAAGACAAGCATAAACTTTCCTCTTGTCCCATATAAGTAATTAGAGGGACTAGCTGGAGGAGGAAAGGTATGAAGAGAATTCGAATTATCTCTTTTGCGCTCGCTGCGGTTGTTTTGTTTTTTTTAGTTAAACAAGAATTTCAAATTACAAAATCGTGGCGAGCTTGGAATTTACCCTTATCAGGGAAAGTGATTGTACTAGATGCTGGGCATGGTGGGCCAGACGGAGGGGCTGTTGGTGGAAAGGATATTGTAGAAAAAGATATTACACTTGAGATTACAAAAAAGGTACAAGATTATTTACAAGAACAAGGTGCTTTAGTTATTTTAACGCGTGAAGGAGATTATGATTTAGCTAATAAAGATACAAAGTCATATAGTAGACGTAAAGCAGAGGATTTAAAAAAGCGTGTTGAGATCATTAATAAGCCTGATGTAGACTTTTTTGCGAGTATTCATTTAAATGCCCTAACTAGTAGTGGATCTAAGGGCGCACAAACGTTCTACTATCGTTCTTCGATTGAAAATGAACGGGCTGCGAAATTTATACAAGCTGAATTGAGAACAAGCTTAGAAAATACGAATCGTTCTGCTAAAACAATTCCTCACGTGTATTTATTGAAGTATGCCAAAACACCAGGTGCTTTAATTGAGGCTGGCTTTTTATCGAATGTGAATGAAAGATATATGTTAAATTCGGAGAAATACCAACAAAAAGTAGCTGCTGCAATATATCGTGGTATATTACGTTATTTTACGGAAAAAGGAAATCCTCCAGAATAAGGAGGATTTTTTCGAGTTTCTCTCGTTAACGAAGTTTTCCGAAAATATGTTATACTGGAAATGTAAACGCATTTATTTCAAAAATAAAGAGAGATAAATTTAATTAACAATACGTTATTTTTCATACAGGGGGCTGGGCTAATTATGGTAACAAAAGAGCAGGTAGTGGAAGCATTGGAAGGGATTGTAGATCCGTTTATACATAAAACGTTAAAAGAAACAAATGCAATTAAAGAGGTGACAGTCAAGCCTGAGAAGGAACATGTAAGTGTTAAAATTGCAATTGTAAAGACGGGTACAGCGGAACAAATGCAGTTGCAGTCTGGAATTGTAAAGTTAGTAAAAGAACTTGGAGCAACAACAGTTGGACTTCGTTTTGCAGAATTTACAGAAGAGGAATTAGCTCAGTTTGCACCACCGAAAGAGGAAGAGAAAAGTGAATCCTTATTATCACCGAACTCAAATACAACATTTTTAGCAGTGGCAAGTGGAAAAGGTGGAGTAGGGAAATCAACTGTTTCTGTTAACCTTGCAATTGCTTTAGCTCGTTTAGGCAAAAAGGTTGGTATCATTGACGCGGATATTTACGGTTTTAGTGTACCGGATATGATGGGTATAGAAAAACGTCCAATCGTAAGAGGTGATAAGATAATACCAGTGGAGCGTCTAGGCGTGAAAGTAATCTCAATGGGATTCTTTGTAGAAGATAACGCACCTGTTATTTGGAGAGGACCGATGCTTGGGAAAATGTTAAATCACTTTTTCACAGAAGTAGAGTGGGGTGATTTAGATTACTTAGTATTGGACCTACCACCAGGTACAGGTGATGTTGCTTTAGATGTACATTCGATGTTGCCGGCTTGTAAAGAGATTATTGTAACAACGCCGCATCCAACAGCGGCATTTGTAGCAGCGCGCGCTGGAGCTATGGCTTTACGTACAGAACATAATATTCTTGGTGTTGTTGAAAATATGGCGTATTTTGAAAGTAAAGCAACTGGTGAAAAAGAGTATGTGTTTGGAAGAGGTGGAGGAGATAAATTGGCTACGGAACTCCAAACGGATATACTTGGCCGAATTCCACTTCAACAACCTGATTGGAATAAAGAGGACTTTGCGCCGTCAGTATATGAAGATACACATACAACGGGTCTCATTTATCGTACGATAGCTGAGACAGTTATTGATAAAACAGCTGTTACACAAAAGTAAAGTAGTAATGAGTGGACAATATATACATTGTCCACTCATTGCTATAATTTTTATTATTGTTCTTTGTTCCCATCTTGAGAACCGCCTTTACCACCTGCGCCTTTCTTATCAGACCCACCTTTTTCGGCTTTTTGTACACCTTTACTAATGATGTCAATCATCTTAGCTTGGAAGAGAGGACTTTCGGCAGTTTCAGTTAGTACTTGCTGTAAATATTGACGATATTCTTTACTCTTCATTGTTTGTAACATGATTTTCTCTACTTCAGGATTTTTCATAATCTCTATAACACCTGATTGGTATTCAGGATCTTTTAGTAAAGTTTTCATTAAGTTTGTTTGTTCTTTTCCCATACTTTTAGCAAATTTCGATGAGAACTCAGGGTCTTTAAAGAGCTTTTCCCAGAATTGTTGCCCTTTTTCAGATACCAGTGCATCTTCAATCGTTTTCTTTACTACTGTTTCATCTAGTATGAGTGCTTGTTTCATTTTTTCATCAGTTAATACATCTTGGATCGCTTTTTTTCCTTGATCGGTTTTTAAAATATCAACAATCATTTTTTTTGTTTGATCATAATCAAGTTCGGATTTTGCTTCTTTTTCTTGTGCACATGCCGCTAGTGCTATAAATAGAAAAGAAGAAATCAAAACGAGCAGCATCCGTTTCATAAGTTGGAGCTCCTTTCAGCAAAGTTCTCTTTTTTTAATATAAATCTCTTTAAGGAATTTATACATTAACATGGCTAGCTTTTTGAAATTTTCATTGTTACAATTTAATTAGAAATATAAGAATAATGGGGGATGTGTTGTGAATAGCCGCAAGTGGGTACGACTATTTTTTACGACGTTGTTTCTTGGTGGGATTAGCACAGTCTTTATTGGTTTTGTTTTAGAGTGGGACAAGTACGCTAAATTTTTTCAAAATTTCGACGGAAAAGAGATTTTAGCAATTTCCTTTTGGTTGATGGGCGTAGGATTTATTTTTAGTGTTATAAGTCAAATGGGGTTCTTTGCGTATTTAACGATCCATCGTTTTGGATTAGGGATGTTTCGGTCATCTTCTTTATGGAATACAGTGCAACTGTTCTTTATTGCGTTCGTATTATTTGATTTCGTTTATTTAAGGTCAGTACTTGTTGCAAATGGGGAAGTTTCATTAGGGAATAACATACTTGTTGCTGGGATGTTATTTGTGTTTGGGGCAATTGTCGCTTATATAAAGAGTAAAGAAACGAATAAAAAAGCATTTGTTCCCGCTCTGTTCTTTATGGTTGTTGTAACAATTCTTGAATGGGTACCAGCGCTCCGGATTAATGATACAGATTGGTTATATTTAATGGTGATACCACTTTTATTATGTAATTCATATCAGTTACTTGTATTACATCGTTTAATTGGACAAAAGAGTAAGTCAGCTTAATGAGGAGAGTGGATTTTTAATTATCCAGATTCTTATCGTCTGTAAATGCTAGGATAAAAAAGCTCTGCTATCTTAACAAAAGATAGCAGAGCTTTTTATGTGTGAAGAACCATGTAGAAAGGAACTACTTAATATCTTCACTTTTTGTACTTGTGTTGGAAATAAGTTGTGATACAGATGTTTGTTCGTATCCGTCGCTCTTTAATTTTTGTAAGAGTAATGGTAAAGCCTTATTTGTTTGAAGGGCGGAATCAGAAGCATGTAATAAGACGATGTCTCCACCCTTTAAATTGCTAGAGACTGTGGAAATGATTTTATTTACGCCGGGATTTTTCCAGTCATTTGAATTGTTACTCCAATGAACGATGGTGTATCCGAGTGATTCCGCTATTTTAAGAGTTGTTTTGTTAAAATCGCCACTAGGTGGACGTAATAGCTTGACTTGTTTTACGCCAAGTTTCGTAAAAACATCTTGTGCCCGCAAAAGATCTCGTCGTATTTCATTTGCTTCTAGTGAAGTGTAGGATGTGTAATTATAGCCCATACTACCAATCTCATGTCCATCTTTCATGATGCGTTCGACAATATCAGGGTGTCTTTCAGCCCATGCAGCAGAGAGAAAGAAGGTTGCATTCTTAATTTCTCTTTCTTTGAGTGTATTAAGGATTGGAATAGCTTTTTTGTCCCCCCAGCTAATGTCAAACGTGAATGCAACTTGTTTTTTTGCAGTGTCCCCTTTGTAAATCACTTTAGGGCCAGTAGCAGTTGAAAAAGCAGATTCATGTGAATATGTTTTTAAAAAGAGTAGCCATGCTGTAAATAAGGAAAGTACGATTATTAAGCTAATGTGTTTAAATGTTCTTTTACTCGTAATAAAAAAGAAAAACATAATATTACGCCCCTTTGTCCAATCCTTTTCAGTTACATATATGCTTTAAATTTAAAAAAGAGAACAAGGGATTAATATCGTAAGTGGTGGATATAATGAGTGATAGAATTTTGTTTTTTGATGATACATTATTGATAATTGAAAATGAGTGGGGCGTTTATCGGTACACGTAAGGAGTTATTGGGGTGATAATTTGCTTGGGATTATGTTGACGAAGGAAGAGAAAAAAGAAATGGAATACATACTGAAGAGAGAGTTAGAGGAACTTTTATTTGATTTTGAAGATGAGCGTATACATAGCGTTGTAAAAAAGGCGATGGAAGAAAGGTATAAAATCATTTTTTGTTTATTTCGGAGAGTTGCTAATAGAGAAGAATGTATTCGTTATGTAAGAAAAAGAATTTTTTATTAAAAAGTATTGACGTTAAGAATAAGTATATGATACATTAATAAACGTCGCTGATGCAGAAACGCAGAAAACGGCAAAAAAAGAAATTGAAAAACTTAGTTGACATCGAAAAATGAAGATGTTAACATAAGGAAGTCGCAAATGAGCGACCAAGTAGTTCTTTGAAAACTGAACGAAACAAACAACGTGAACGTCAATTTTT
>NZ_NADT01000036.1:0-10040 GCF_003264205.1 Bacillus sp. SRB_8
TGGATCCCAGAAGATAGGAGCATATTTACAATTATTCCAATTGAAAAAGGATCTAACAAGGTGTACATAGAAGCAAATGCAACCTATCTTACATCAGCAAATGATGAGGTGGGCGTTACAGGATTTCGCGCTTATGGACAAGTATGGACACTTGTTAATTATGGATTTGAAAGCTTCTCTTTAAAAAATAACCACGGACAATATTTATCTGTTCATGATACATCCGTATGTCTTACTGACAAGCCTGATAAAAACACTATATTTGCCATTACTATTCAAAAAGATAAATGGAATGAGTGGTTAGCTAAATGGTATTCTAGCAAATAAAAAGCAAGTTGATTTAACCTCTAGAAGCTTTACAAACATTTTTAATGAGTAATGAACCAACAAGCCAATTTTCTGTACGTTAAGGAAACTGGCTACACAGATCCCTAAGTTATTTTTAATCAAGCTTTATTTCAAACCAAAAATAATTCGCCCTTACGTTGAGTATATGTATTCAAGGTAAGGGCCCTTTTAAATTTATATTTTAATTTTCTTGGTTAAGATAACGTATATATCTCGGCTGAACCCCTTATTCTCCCTTTTCGAGGGGATGGGCAAAAACACCCATTCTAGATTAGGATGCTTACAAATCACATTTAGAATCTAATGATATAAAGGTTATCATACCAAATGATCCTGAAAGAGATGTTGTAAACAAGATTATTTATGAGGAGGATCAATTTGAACAAAAAAATTATAAATTTTTCTGTATATTGTACTTTGAATGTCTTTATGTATCTAATGGCATATTTCTTTGCCATAAAACCTGCTATTATTACAGCAACAACTGTGGACTATAATAGGATGAAATTTTTAACTATACTATTTGTACTTACAGTAATTTCAATCCTATATGGCTTTATAATGAAAAAAATTATTCGTCATAATTCCAAGCTCTCGCATTCAATAACAAATGAAAGCATACTGTTTACGTTTAGCCATATTTTTACTGTTTTTATTTTCTTGGCTATAATGTTCATTTAACTCATATATGGTGTGTGTTATAAGTGAATTTGGTAAGTTTCAAGACTAATTGCTTACCCCTAATTGATGTTATGTAAACTTATATAAATAGCTTATTTACAACACAAAAAAACAGAAAATTCATGATATAATATCCATAATTAGGAAAATGAATATTAGGAGGGAATTTATGCAACCACTTGTTGGACAAAAAATAATTAATTATAAAACAATAGACAAGCTGTTTCTAACTTTAATTTTACTATCTGGTACTTTAGCTTTTAGCATCGGTCAATATTTATATGTTACATTCTTCTTATTAGGGATTATGTTTATATATAGAAGCATAAGAGATTTGTATTTAAATGTTTCATATATAATTATTGGTCTTGAGTTAGTAGTAGGTGTATTTCTAGCCATATATATGGCATTTAATTATTTAGTTGCTTAGATGGGGTACGGAAACGATTCTGGGTATTAGGGGCCACTCTGGGAAATTATTCAAATTGATACAATAAAAAACGTAGAAAATAATTATTTCTACGTTTTTTATGTTTACCTAAGTTCTTTTTAGTTATTTTACAACAATGAAAAACTCACCTGGCATTTCTTTTTGTGCATCTTGGAATGTTTTTAAAATTAAATCTGCATAAGGTCCTAACATTTTTTGAGTATTCTCGAAAAATTCCCATTCTATTGTTATAGGAAGACCTATAAACCCAGTTAAACAGTCCCACAAAGCATCCGCATTTTCCCCATAAAAGCTAGGAAAATCTAATTGTTTTTTTAATGTTTGGTGCAATACTTCTTTACTAGTGAATTTTCTTCCATCCAATTTTACTATTTCCATAAATTCAATCCCTCTATTTCCTATTTTACTTCGGTAAATGTTTTATAATGATCAGAAGTCTTATACACTAATCCATCATTAGAATAAAGAATTCTATCATTCCCTCGATATCCTGATAAATAATTAATATCCGCTTCATATCAAGTCCTATTTGGAGCACTTGGTAATAGACCTTCATTATTCCGGTAAATATTTCCACCAATACTTTTTCCTGGAGCTACTTCGTGGAGATTTCCTTTTCTTCTATCCCATCCTAAAGCCTCAGCTTGATCTTTCGTAATATAATTATCCGGTAATTTTTTATGTTCCTTTACATACTTAGCAACTTCATCAAAACCGGTAGGATATTTCGTGAATTTTGTATTTTTAGCAGCCGCTTCTAGTGCCTTTCCTTTCCCTTCTTTTCAAGGTCACCAATTTCCCCTACAACTTTACCAATTACACGTGTAGTACCACCTGATACAACGGATAGTGTACCCCAGCCATAATCTTCTGGTCCATATTTCCTACCTGTTGTTACATCTTCAACTTTGATAAGTTGTCCAATTTCTTTTCCTGTCCCAATCCTGATGTAATTACATGTATCTTCAGCAAACCCCAACCATAGTAACTATCACTTTATCTTCCAATACTTTCAGATAATAAACTTTTTACTTAATACTAAACAAACGTAGGAATCAATAATTCCTACGTTTGTTAATAAAAATTCTTTTTACTTAATAATATCTTTTACATTTCCTATACGTATATCACCATCATGATGATATTCAATGACATAGCCCATATCTGGTGAATATATCCATGTATCAAAACTAACAGCTGTAACATCATCTATTACTTTTAAAACTTGATGTAAAAATCCCTTCTTTTAACTCGTTATTAAATCATGCCCTCCAGATTTATCTGCAGATTTCGTTTGATTCAAATTGAAATCTACCTCTCCTTGATGTTTCCCTTTACTATTAACTACTTCAAATCTTCCGTGTTGTGTATCTATAGCGTAATAAGTATCTGTTTTTTTATCATAATATACTTCTCTCTTGTTCATTTTAGTTCGTTTATTATCTTTTTTCCAACCTTTTTGATTTGCAATATCCATGGACGTTGATTTTATTAGAGCAATTTTTTCATTCACATTCATCTTAGCTATCTTTTCATCATATGCCACAACATCAAAACGACCATTAGAGACATTTTTAGCCGCCGCTTCTAGTGCCTTTCCTTTCTTTTCAAGGTCACCAATTTTCCCTACAACTTTACCAATTAGGGGTACGGAAACGATTCTGTGTATGAGGGGCCACTCTGGAAAGATATTCAAAAAGAGTCAAATCATAAAATAACTTGACTCTAAATAATTAAGCTCTCTTTAGTGGAGTAATATCACAATAATTTAATGCAAATGACTTTAGAAATAAGAGAACTTCTTCTGTCAAAACAAGATCTCCTCTAGAAGATAAACAAAAATGATGCCCAGACCAGTCAGTATAATGCGCATTTTCAGTAGTTACTGTCCCAATAGGAGTAAGTCTCCAAAAATCGGGGATTTTCTTGTCAGGATATAATTCTTGAAATTCCTCTGAAAGACTAATCAAACATTTTTCTATTTTAAAATCTCTTAACTGACTAGATTCTAATGCATTTTTAAATTTATCTGAAACAATAAAACAAGGTGTAGATTCTAACAAATCATCCCCAAGCCATCCATAGAACTCATAATGTAAAAATTGAACTTTTCCTGAAATCCCTTCTTCTTTAATTTCCTTTTCAGTTCCATAAACTGTTTGTTCTCCATGTCCCCCCGCTACTTCGGGTGCTAAAAGGTACAAATGCATAATTTTATTTTTCTCTTTAAATTATTTACTGGAGTTTTGGATTTATCAATAATACCTATAAATTTCTTCATAAAGGCATCCCCTTTTAAAATATGTAATTTTTATAACCTTACAATTGTATACAAAATTAAATGTTTTAGTAATATGCAAATAAAAAAATATATAATTGCATAAACAAACTTCTCAATAGAGTGTACTCTATTGAGAAGATTACAAGTTATTGATTTTAAAGGATTTAGAGGTTCTCAAATACACTTATCAGAATTGCAGCGTGGTATTTAATTCCAGAGTGGCCCTTGAAACCCATAATCGTTTCCGTACCCCTTGAATCGATAGATTCATACAAAAACGCCATCCTTTCTGTATATTTCTACAAAAAGAATAGCGTTTTTTTCGTTTTGTGGATACAATTTTTTAGCTTGATGGATGTGGCATCCTACCCCATATATGAATTTATACTTATTTATTTACTGGAATTACACTAAAAAAAGATTTTAATTTAGAGAATGCTTCTAAATCTCCCATTGTTGAAAAAATTTCTTCTTCTTTATGATGAACAACAATTGAAGGGATAGTCTTAAGCATCCCAATAGATTGTTTCTTTTCATTAATCTTCATTATTTCTTTATAATCAATTTCAATAAGAACCTTATTTACTTTCATTACTTCTGTATAAAAAAACATTCTCATATTCGTTGCTACTAAAGTTCCAGGTATATTAGGGCTATTAAACACATTACCAGCTAATATTGAAAGCCCGCTTTGGTTTTTATAATAAGCTTGAATATAATTTTTCACCAATTCATTCTCATACAACAGATCTTGTTTTATCATAAATATCTCTCCTTATATGGAAATAAAATAACTAATAATAAATTATTATGATATTTTCTAAAAAACTTTATATTATCATATTACCATTAAATATCGCTATAAAGATTCTTTAATTTTATTATCAATGAAATTAATTAAAGGTGTACCGCCACATGCCCATCAAGCTAAAATTTCGTTTTGGGGTAATTCTGGATTCTTAAGTTGATGGGCATGGGGTCACTATATCATTTCGGGAAAATTGTACGTTTAGAAATAATTTGGACATAAATTAATGAAATACGCTGCTTTTTTATTTTGCATAGAAAAAGGAACCAATACAGGCTCCTTAGTTTGATTCTGAAGTTTTGTAGTTTTTCTTGATGATATTCTTTATATCGATGATAAAGGATATCAGAAATATTACAACCAGAACAACATTTATCCAGTAATATGTATTTCCTATTGTAAATTTATTATAAAAAGATTGGACATTGTACAATATCAGCATTGCTGTTAAGAAAGCGGAGCATGCTAACGTACCAAAACTTTTCATAATGGTCACCTCAATTCTTAAATTTATAACTTCCAATACAATTATACATTTAAATAAAAGGATTTACAAAAGGTTTAAGATATATATAAGGGGTCACTATATCACTCTGGGAAAATTGTACGCTAAGGCCTACAAACCCTTATCATTACAAGATGAATACATGTTCAAAAAGATAAAAACCTAAGTTTAATTGAACATTGATTTGTTTACACACTTTATGAACATGGTTATAACTAGAAAACGTTGATATTATTGAGTTTTATTCTCTGTTCATAAACATATGATTTTCTGAACAAATACCTCTTAACGTACAGTAAAAGGGGTAAATTGTGTCCAAAATATGTCTAAACGTACAATTTTCCCGAAATGATATGGTGAGGCCATGCCCATCAACTTAAGGGAAATAAATATCCCCATAACGAAAAAATGAGCTGACTTCTCAAAGTAACTACCTGTAGAGAAAGAAGATTTTCATTTACCCTTACTTAGTAAATCGTTGTTCTCACACTATTTTATAAATTATCGTTCTTTATTTTAAATTAACAGCAATACAAGCAATGAATATACAAATAAAAACGAAGTCTTGGGAAAGACTTCGTTTTTTCAACGCACAATGAATTACAGAAATTATTAATAGTTTCATATTATTCGACCATTCTCAATGCAGTTCTTTAAGTTTAAAAACCTTGCTTTAGAACCGAAATACTCTCTTTTTAATGTAGTTAAAAACTTTCATATTTTCGTTAGTTTGATAGCAATAGGGATAGTCTCCCTATTAATATTCAAATGGTAGGTCAGAAAAAACCTGTCCTTTCTCCTCTTCATGACCTTCACCACATAATATCGCAGCTGGTATAATTAATCCTTCCGTTAACGAAAGCTCTATCATTTCTTCTTTACTTTGCATATTTTCCACCTCGCATATCATAAAATATCATATTAAGATGGAATGGTTTGTCTAATCGTGTCGAAAAAACAGAAGAATATATTTCATCAAATTTTTTCTGTAAATTTAAATTTACAGTATATTTCTGGTTATTTGTGACGGATAATGTGTGTCATTGCTGAACTAATAAGGGTTACCATACATTCCCATCAAGCTAACATTTTGATGTCCCCCCAAAGGGGTACGGAAACGATCCAAAGAATAACCCACCACATCTGAATTGTTTTCCATTTAAAGGAGGAACCTATCAGAAAAGGATTTAGATGGATCCTACACACCGCTACATACAGAAATACAATGGGCTGAACGTAAATCAAGGGGAAATGTTCAGCAATTAAGGCTGTTAGTGTTAATAAAATTCGTACAAAGATTAGGGTTTTTCCCTCAATTTTTGGATATCCCTCAAACAATTATTCATCATATTGAGGGCACTATACACATCCATCAATTTAAGCATTTAGACTATTTTTGAAGTTAAAAGCACGTTACTATTCTCTTATGTTAATGAGAAAGGGTGACGTGCTTTTTATGAATCTCTCGATTCAAGATGAACTAAAACCATTTTCGGAAGAATTACAACGATATGTTACACCTGTATTTTTAGAAGAACTTGCAAGGGAAATCGGACTTATAAAGCGAAAACGTAAGTTTTCTGGGTCAGACTTAGCTACTATATGTATTTGGATCAGTCAACAGGTGGCAAGTGATCCCCTAGTACGATTATGTAGTAGGCTTCATGCAGCCACTGGTACTTTACTCAGCCCTGAGGGCTTAAATAAACGTTTAAACGCTAAAGCAGTTTTGTTTTTACAACATATTTTTTCTTTACTGTTACAACAAAAAATATGTGAACAAACGCAAATTCCTAACCATCTCTTCACTTATTTTGGACGAATCCGTATCCTAGATGCCACCGTATTTCAGGTGCCAAATGCTTTAGAGAATGTATATCCAGGCTCTGGAGGCTGTGCTCAAACAGCCGGAATCAAAATTCAATTAGAATATGATCTGCACAGTGGGGAATTTCTTAACTTTCAAGTTGGACCAGGAAAAAATAATGACAAAACATTTGGCACGGAGTGCTTAGATACCTTACGACCAGGAGATTTATGTATTCGTGATCTAGGTTATTTTTCATTGGAAGACTTAGACCAGATGGATCAACGAGGTACATACTATGTGTCTCGTTTAAAATTAAATACGAATGTATATATGAAAAATCCAGATCCAGAATACTTTAAAAATGGTGCTATTAAGAAGCAATCGGAATACATACAGATCGATGTGAAACGGCTTCTAAACCAACTACAGCCTGGAGAAACATTTGAATTAAAACATGCTTATATCGGTGATAAACAACAACTATTTGCACGTGTTATTTTTAATCGATTAACAGAAAAGCAACTTCAAAAACGGCGAGCAAAGATCGCGGAAAAAGAAAAGTCTAAAAATAGAGCGTACTCAGAGAAAAGTAAATTGGTAGCTGGATTAAACGTGTACGTGACGAATACACCTTGGGAATGGGTTCCGATGGAACAGGTACATGAATTATATACTTTACGTTGGCAAATAGAGATTGTCTTTAAAACGTGGAAATCACTCTTCAAGATAGACCATTATCGTAATGTAAAACAGGAACGATTAGAGTGCCAATTATATGGAAAGCTAATCGCTATTTTCCTATGTTCCTCTACTATGTTTAAAATGCGTCAATTGCTTTTACAAAAGAAGAAAAGAGAATTAAGCGAATATAAAGCGATTGGGATGATCCAAGATCATCTATTTCTGTTGTATCAAGCAATACAGCAAAACACCCAAGAGATAACAAAGATCCTAACCCGCCTGTTCAACCTTTTACAGAGGAATGGACGGAAATCCCACAGATATGAGAAGAAAACTGTCTTTGATATTATGGGTGTTGTCTATGAGTATAGTGGATTGAGAAAACAAAAGAAAGTTGCATAATTTTTTAAAAATGAAACCCGTTAGGGTTTATTCGGTGTGCTTACTTTTAAGGACATCAAATATTTTAAGAGTTGTTGAGTTCATATGAACAAAAGTTCATTTTGTT
Source organism: Bacillus sp. SRB_8 (assembly GCF_003264205.1). Taxonomy (NCBI): domain Bacteria; kingdom Bacillati; phylum Bacillota; class Bacilli; order Caryophanales; family Bacillaceae; genus Bacillus; species Bacillus sp. SRB_8. The sequence goes on from NZ_NADT01000036.1 coordinate 8,074, forward strand.
TCCGCTCTTAAGTTGATGGGAATGTATGGTGAGGCCTATAAGGTACATGATACAACTGATTTTTATTAGTTTTCTTTTTTCTTAGTTTTGTAAAACTCATTTTCGATTTAATAATATTAAACACGTTCTAAAAGGTGTACCTTTTGAAGTGATAATTTATATACATTAACTTATTTAAAATTATATGATAATGTTTTTTTCCTGAAATTAAAGTGTGAGTAAATTTTTAAATAAGAAATAAGAACTTGAAAGGGGATGAAATTTATGAAGAAAGGTAGACGAATATAAGAAAAAAGGCCGCATAATTGATTGGAGTATTCGACTCTGTAAAATGGTAGCGGAATAAAGAACCCCTTTGATTGAGGTGTCCACTTTATAGTGTACAGTTCAAATCAAAAGGGTTCTTTATTATTAGTGTTCTAATTAGTTTTGGAAGAATAAGGAGCTACAAGCGAATATAGTTTGCATGGTTGGACAATTTGAAGTGTTAAGTTCATACAGCCTTCCATTTTTTATAAAAATATACTAATTGGAAGATTATTATAATTACAGAAATAAAAGTAATTAATATGAAATAATTCATTTCAAATTCTGCTGAAGCTAATAAAAATAAGGCTAAAGCAAGTAAGGGAATTGAAAGAATAGTATGGAAAAAACGTTTTTTGTAGACTGCACGCTTATTTGTTTCAAGTGCATTATTTACCATCATGAATCACCTCGACATATCTTTACTATGAATAGATTTATTTTCTTGTCAGAAAAATAGGTATATAAAAATTTTAACACATAAACCTAATAAGCTGAAAACTTAAAAAATATTTTTAAAGAATTATCTGAAAAAAAATAAAACCCATACTAAGTGTAATACTATTATATATAAAATGGGGTACCGTCAGCATTTTGGAAAAAACCCAGGCTAAGCAAAAAATACAATAAGCCGTCCATATGGATAGCTCATTTACATAATTACCGTTATCAGAAGTAAAATTAAAACTTTTTTAACTCAAAAATAGCTAATTTTATCAAGTGTATGCCCTACGCTCTTCTTAATCATTTCAAACTCTGAATGCTTTCGCATACGGAAATGTAAACTTCTTAGAAATGATTTAATATTCGCGTAAAGAATCCAATAATTTTCAATGGCTAATTCTTTATTTTTCTGTTCTAAGTAATTTGAAATTCCCTCTATGTATTCAATCAAATCATTTTCAGGCAATCCTCTTTGTAGCATTGCAATGATTGGAGTTATTAATCTTTCGTCTTCATCATCATGATATGCATACTCGTATACGTGTACTTTATTTATAATGATAGTTAAAATGTTTTTGTATGTACCTTGATCAAGTTTATGACTTTTTACTAACTCATCTAAAACATCGGCACCGTGCGCTATACTATGTGCCCAGCCTTTATCTTTTACATACCCTCTCAGATCTTGCTCCATCAACATATACTTCAAAAGACAATCTTTGACCAATAATACAGTGTCCTGTGATAGAAAATCTTTTTGATTATCTGCATCAAGAATTAAAGCAATCAAAAGTGTACTAAATGAACGAGTAAACACTGAATCGTCTTCTTTTAATCCAATTCCCTTAAATAAATATTTATCATCTAAGATAGTTGCCAACATTTGTTTTAGATGACTTTGACTTAAATAATTATTTGTAATCATCTTACAAAGGGTCCTGTATATCAGTTTATCTCTTAATTCTGAGTCAAGGGATCCTAGATGTTTTAACATATAAGTAGTTAATTCAATAAGATTTATGTTTTGAAAAGAAAACTCTGTCTGTTTTAGTTCAATTAATCTATTTTTTAATGTAGTTTCATTCATATGTCTTCTCCCTAAAAACGTATTTCTTATATTGTATACCATATTCGTGTGAAGTTTACATAACGTCGCATTATCGATAGCAAATAAAAAAGTGCCCCATTACAATATATGAACTGTACCCCGAATCATG